>DASYRD010000095.1:0-4398 GCA_036004745.1 Gemmatimonadales bacterium
TTTCGCGAGCAAATCGTCAATACGCTCGAAGTGGTCGGCCCGACGACGTTCCGCGTGCTGCGGTATTTCTCCACGACCGGCGTGAATCCCGACGCGGTCCCACGGGAAATCCGCGTGCGGCCGAAGTTGCTGCCGCAAGACGCCGAGGCGGTCGCGCGGCTTCCCGAGATCCACTATGCCGCGATCTGGACGCAGGTGTTCCAGCGGTTCGAGTACGGCGGCAACCACACGCGTATCCTCGGCGTGTTCGGCGCGGATGACCGGTTCATGGAGATCCTCGGTGGGGGTCTCGTGTTGGGTCGCTCGTTTACGGCCGCAGAGCTGCGCGGCGGCGCGCCCGTCGCGATCATCGAGCAACGGACCATCGACCGCCTGTTCGGCACCGTCAACCCGCTCGGCCGCGTCCTCCGCATCGGTGGAAACCCGTACCGCGTGGTCGGCGTGTGGCAACGCCCCACGAACATCTTCGAGGTGCCGGGAGCGCCGGAGATCGCCGCGGTGGTGCCGTTTGAAAGCGCGCGTCGCAGCTTCATCATCGACGAGTGGAACGGCCTCATCATTCTCGTGAAACCCAAGGCCGAGGTCAGCGTGAGCCGGGCGATGGATGCCGCCACGGTGACGTTGCGGCGCCAGCGTGGCCTGCGCGTCGGCGACGCCAACACGTTCGATCTGCTCACGTCGGATCAGGTGCTGAGTATCTTCGACAGCCTGACCTTTGCATTCTTTTTCGTCATGCTCGTGCTCTCGAGCATCGCGTTGATGGTGGGCGGCATCGGGGTCATGGCGATCATGATGGTGTCCGTGACGAGCCGGACCCGGGAGATTGGCCTGCGCAAGGCGCTCGGCGCGACGCGCCAGGCCATCCTGTGGCAGTTCCTGGTCGAAGCGGCCACGCTGACGCTGCTCGGAGGCATCATCGGGATCCTCCTGGGCCTCGTGGCGGGGGAACTCTTGAAGGCGATGCTCGCGTTCAACACGACCGTGCCCGTCGTCCCCGCGCTGATCGCCACGCTCGCCTCGATTCTCGTCGGGGTCGTGTTCGGGATCGCCCCGGCCGCGCGGGCGGCGAAACTCGACCCCGTGGAGGCGCTCCGCTATGAGTGACGAACGCGTCGACCTGCTGGCACTCGCCGCGCACCGCGATGACGTCGAATTGACCTGTGGGGGCACGCTGGCGAAGGCGGTGCGGGCGGGGCACCGTGTCGGGATCGTCGACCTGACGCAGGGCGAGACCGCGACGCGCGGCGATGCGGCCACGCGCGCCGTGGAGTCGGTGCGCGCGGCCGCGGCCCTGGGTGTGCACGTTCGTCTCAACGCCGGGATGCCGGACGCGCACATACAGAACGATGAGGCGTCGAGAGAAAAAGTCGTCGAGCTGATCCGTCGAACGAGACCGAAGGTCGTGATTCTCCCCTACCCTGTCGGGCGGCACCCCGACCACCGGGTGGCCTCTGAGCTGGGTCGCGATGCGTGCTTCCTCGCCGGCCTCGCTAAGTACGGCACGGGCGACGCGCACCGGCCTTTCAAGGTCCTGCACGCTCTGGCCTACCGGGAAGACCCCGTGAAGCCGTCATTCGTGGTGGACATCTCCGATACCTTCGACGCGAAGATGCAGGCGATCCGCTGCTACGCTTCGCAGTTCGACGGCGCGAAGGCCGCGGGGGAAATCTTCCCGACGGGCCAGGACCTCTACGAGCTGATCCGGGTGCAATCGGCCCACTATGGGTCGCTTATCCGGCGGCCCTACGGCGAGCCGTTCTTCACGCACGAGACGGTCGTGGTCGACGACGTGCTGGAGCTTGGCGTCCAGTCCTTCTAGTCGATAGATTGCCCCCTTCATGACCAAGCGCGCCGTCTACCTCGACAACGCGGCCACCACGCCGGTGCGGCCCGAAGTCCTCGAAGCGATGCTGCCCTACCTGGGGAGCGACGCCTTCGGGAATCCGTCGTCCGCGCACCGTTTTGGGCGGGCGGCGCGCGCGGGGATCGAGGGGGCAAAGCGTCAAGTCGCCGAGGCTGTGGGCGCCGAGCCGAATCAGGTGGTGTTCACGTCGGGCGGCACGGAGGCCGACAACCTGGCGATCATCGGTGGCGCACTAGCGGCCAAGGACCGCGGGGGTCCGTTCTGCGTCGCCGTGTCGGCCACCGAGCACAAGGCCGCGCTTGCCGCCGCGCACGCGGTGAAGCACCTCGGCGGCGACGAAATCATTCTGCCGGTGACGGCCTCGGGGATCCTCGAGGACGCGGCGCTCGACGCCGCGCTGGCGAGTGGCGTCGCCGTGGTCAGCGTGATGTGGGTGAACAACGAAGTGGGGACGGTGCAGCCGGTGGCGCGCATCGCGGAGCGATGTCGCGAGGCCGGCGTCCTGTTCCACACCGACGCCGTCCAGGCATTCGGCAAGGTCCCCGTCTCGCTGCGCGACGTTCCCTGCACGCTCCTCACACTCTCCGGCCACAAGATCGGCGCCCCCAAGGGCATCGGCGCGTTGATCGTGCGCGATCGCAAGGCGGTCGAGGCGATCATCCACGGCGGCGGACAGCAGTACGGCATCCGGCCCGGCACGGAGAACGTGCCCGGCATCATCGCGCTGGGCGCCGCCGCCGAGCTGGCGGTCAAGGAGCAGGCCGCGCTCGGGCCCCGTCTCGCCGCGCTGCGCGACGACCTGGAGCGCCGCCTCGTCGCGATCGTGCCCGACGCCGTGATCAACGGCTGGCAGGGCGAACGGGCGCCGCACGTCTCGAACGCCTCGATCCCCGGAACCGACAGCGAGGCTCTGCTGATGCACCTGGACCTCGCGGGGATCGCCTGCTCCTCCGGTTCGGCGTGCAGCACCGGCGCCGTCGAGCCGTCGCACGTGCTCACCGCGATGGGGGTGCCGCGCGACCTGGGCGTGGCGGCGCTGCGGTTCTCGTTCGGCAAGGACAGTACCGCCGAGGACGTCGAGGCGGTCGCGGCGGTCCTGCCCAAGGTCGTGGAGAAGGTGCGGTCCCTGTCGGCCGTCCTGCACCGATGAAGCAGCGCGTCCTGGTGGCGATGTCGGGCGGCGTGGATAGCTCGGTCGCCGCTGCACTGTTGGTGCAGGCCGGGTACGAGGTGATCGGCGCGACGATGAAGCTGTTCTGCTACGGCGACGACGTGCCCGACCGTCCCTGCTGTTCGCTCGATTCCATTACCGACGCGAAGCTGGTCGCGCACAAGCTCGGCATTCCGCACTACGTCCTGAATCTCGAGGACCGCTTCGGACGCGACGTGATCGACAACTTCGTGGCCGAGTACGCGCGCGGCCGCACGCCGATCCCCTGCGTGCGCTGCAACTCCTTCACCAAGTTCCGCGACTTCCTGCATCATGCTGACGCGCTCGACTGCGCGTACATCGCGACGGGGCACTACGCGATCGCGCGCGAGGGCGCGCTGTATCGGGGTGAGGACCCGCAGAAGGACCAGTCGTACTTCCTGTGGGGCATCGACCGCAGCGTCGTCGCGCGGATGCTCACGCCGGTCGGGACGAGCACGAAGGCTGAGACGCGCGCGGCGGCGCGACGGCTCGGCCTCGTCACCGCCGAGAAGCCCGAGTCGGTGGAGATCTGTTTCGTACCGGACGACGACTACGTCGGCGTCTTGGAGCGTCACCTGCCCGCGGATGCACCCGCGCTCACACCTGGGTCGTTCGTCAACACGAGTGGCTCAGTCATCGGCGAGCACGCCGGCTTCGCGCGCTACACGGTCGGGCAACGCAAGGGTTTGCCCGGCGGCTTCGGTGAACCGATGTACGTCGTAGCCATCCGCCCCGAGACGCGCGAAGTCGTGATCGGTCCGGGTGCGGAGTTGTTCGGACACGAAGTGTCCCTGGAGGAGGTCAACTGGCTGGCCGATCCCGTCGGCGCCGGTGACCCCGTGTGGGTGCAGTGCCGCTACCGCGCGCGCGCGGTGCCCGGCACAGTGGTTGCATTCGCACACGGCCGCCTCGCGCTCCGCCTCGCGGAGCCGGTGAGGGCCATCACACCTGGGCAATCGGGCGTCCTGTATGATTCGGACGACCGGGTCCTTGGCGGTGGCCTCATCGCCTGAGGCCGGCTCCTCTGGAGGTCACAATGCGATCATTTCTTCGTGCCGGGCTGTTGCTCGGCCTTTTCGTAGCAGCGTGTAAAGATTCCGCCGGTCCTCCCGGCGACTTCTCCGATCCCGTTGCGGTAACGAGCGACATGCAGTCGGTCGACAGCGCGTTTGACTCCGACGTCTACCGCAGCTTCGGCGTCGCGACGCTGAATTTCCCGCCCGCGGCGACGGGCGCCGCGCGGCTGCGACCCGCCGTCACCTTGCTCAGCAACACCCTGCCGAAGTTCGATCGCGCAAAGGGGCGCGTGGCGGTGCTGGGCGCAGTCCAGGCGCAGCGGCTG
>DASYRD010000096.1:0-1867 GCA_036004745.1 Gemmatimonadales bacterium
CGAAGTAGGCGGCCGCGGCCGGCCACACGCCGACGTTGGGGAGCTTCCACGCCGGGCGCACCGGCACGAGCCGGGCCACCAGGTCGTAGAGCGCGGCCCACGGGTTGAGCAGGTACCAGAGGTTGCCGACGAGGCCGGAAAGGATCACAGCGACCGCCCAGAAGTAGATCCAGACGACGTACTCGGCGGGGTTGTAGAACGCGACGCTCGAGCCGAAGAAGCCCGCGACGACGACGATCAAGGGGCCGATGACCCCGATCGCCCCGCCGATGGTCCGCGGCCAGGGAGAACGGGCGACGCGCGTCAGCCACGGCACCACGCGGCGGGGATATCTCGTCCCCGCGGTTCCGCTGGGCTCGCCGGCGAAAAGCACGATGAGCACGAACGACAGGAAGACGACTCCGCAGGCCGCGAACAGGTAGAGGTAGAGCGGGACCTGCAGGTCGAAGCGCTGGCCGAAGCCGTGGAGGAGGACCTCCGCGGTGAGTCTCAAGGGCTCACCACCAGGGAACCGAGCTCGGTGCTCGTCTCCTCCCACTCGATCTCACAAGTGCACGTCTTGTCGGCGGTGAAGGAGCGACTGACAGTCTGCCCTGCCTTCGCCTCGATGGCAATGTCGTACACGTGCACGTGAACTTCACCGTCCTGATCGCTCGTCACGGTGATCGTCACGCGGTCGTTCACGCGCGCCTCCAAGCTCGTGGGAGTCATCGATTCACCCCTCGTCACCGTGACGAGGAACGTCTTATCGACTCCTGCTCGGTCGCGTGTGTTTGTGTAGATCAGCACGCCGCCGGCGACGGCAAAGATGATGAGCGGCACAACAAGCATCAACGTCCGGGTTCGACTCAAGACGGTTCCTCCCTTTGGCGCGCGCATTGCGCGCGCATTTTTGCGTCCAGTCGAGAGCTGAGCGCTAGAAGGAGGGCGGCGGACCTCGACGGCTGACGCTGAAGGCAATCCTCGCCGGTCCGCTCACCACGTCGACCGCGAGGGGCCAGGCGGGAACCGCAAACGCAAGCGCGGGGCTTGGCCTGGCGCGCCTGAATCGCGACCTGATGGCGGCGAGCGCCGGTCCGAATCGCGTGCCCAGCCACCGCAGCGCCAGCGCCGCGATGAGCGCCACCGGCAGCTGCCCCGCGGCGCCCCACAGCAACAGCGTCGCCGCGGAGCTGAGGCGACCCCCGCCGAGCATGGCCTCGGCGCTCTCCTGCACGACGAAGCAGGCGAGCTGCAGCGAGTAGAGCACGGCCAGCATGCGGAGAAGGGATGGCGCCGTCGCGCCATCGAGGCGCCGGCGCCCGGCCACGCGTGCCGCGCCGATGACGAGCAGGGCGGCAAGAAGCGCGAGCCCGGCGAATCCAAACCCCGTCTTGGCGATCGACGGGAAGTAGGAATGCGCGCCCGCGCCCTCGATCTGGAACGAAGCGGGACCGAAGCGGAGCCCGTACGCGACGAGGTGCCCGGCCTGCGACCCGACCAGCGCGACCGCCGCCAGGAGGCAGACGAAACGCCGATTCGTCACGTGAGGATGATAGGCGCGGCTTGACACTGATTCGGCATGGCAACACAATGCCAAATGTTCAATAAGTTCTGAGTAAGACCTGCTGCCGGCGCACTCTCGCCCCGCGATGCCGCGGGAAGAAGGCCGCAGGAAGCAGCCTGGAGGCAGTGAATGAACCCTAAGTGGACTCGTCGAGAGTTCGTGCGGAACACCGGAACCGCCGCCGGCGCTCTGGTCTTCGGCGGCGCTTTCGCGGAGTTTCTCGCGGCGTGCGCGGGCGGCACGACGACCGGCGGCAAGAACGAGCTGGAGATCTTCAGCTGGTGGACCGCCGGCGGGGAGGCCGACGGCCTCGCCGAGATG
>DASYRD010000097.1:0-16315 GCA_036004745.1 Gemmatimonadales bacterium
CCGAGAGCGCGGTGATCAGCCAAAGGACGGTCAAGAGCGCGAAGCCTCGACGACTCATCCGCGTGACCCCACGATGAACAACAGCGTGTCCACTGCGGCTCCACGCGCAATCCTTACTCGTACCGCGACGGGCGCCGAGACGGGCGAGATCCATTCCCGCACCCACGTGGCGTTGGCGCCCGGCTCGAGGATGTAGTCGAACTCGACGCTCGACACATCGCTCCATGCAACGAACTTTCCGTCTTCCGCACGCAAGACTACCGGGCGGCGTTCGAGCCACCCACCGGGCACGCGCTGCCAGGTGGTGAACTCCACTTGAGACGAGCGCCCAGCGAAGCCTCCGGCTCCTTCCGTTCCGACATCGAGCGAACCGAACATCTCCGCCAGCGCTCGTCGCCCGTTCGCCTCGCGGTCGAGCGCCGTGCGAGCATTCCCGAGCCGCTCGACGCCATCGACGACGCCGCTGAAGACTCGGTGCGCGAGCAGCACGACGAGCGCCGATAGGGCGAGCGCGATCATGACCTCGATCAGCGTGAAGCCGCGGGTGCGGGTCACGGGGTCCCCGCCCGGTAGACGACGGTCACCAAGTCCTCCACGCTCGGGGCGAGACTGCGCTCGACCGCGAGCCGATAGAGTCCAGGTTCTGGGCGCTGGACACGGACGACGTAGGACCCGACCACACGGTCGCCGATACGCTGGTCGAGTTCCTCACGCTTGAGCAGGCTCCACGCGGTGAGCAGTCGCTCCTCGTCGACGAGCTCCCGCTCGCGGTCTTCCGCTACTGCCACCGCGCGCGTGCCGCCCGCGACCAACTCCACGAGCGCCAGCCCCGCGACGCCGAGGATGACGACCGCCGCGAGGACTTCGAGCAGCGCAACGCCACGTTCACCGGGCATTGGGCGCGCCTGTGAGCGGATCGACACCGGGCCCGATCGCCCGTCCGTCAGGGAGGAAGAGGACACTGTCCGCACCCACCGCTTCGCCCGAGCGAATGGCCTCGGCGCGCGCGTGGCGCAGTTCACTGACTGCGGCGGAGTCACGCGGCTCCGCAAGACTCGCAAGCGCGAGCCCGCTTACGCCGAAGACGAGTCCGAGCAGCGCGAGCACGACCAGCAGCTCGACGAGGGTCACGCCGCGATCATGGACGCAGCGCATAAACCGCCTGTAGCAGGGCCGCAGCCACAAACGCGACGAGAGCCGCGAACAGCAGGATCAGCCCCGGCTCGAGGAGCGATACGAGAGCTTTTAGCCGCCGTTCAGCCTCGTGATCGTCCAGCTCCGCAGCCTTGGCGAGGAGGGCCGGCAAACGTCCCGATCCTTCTCCGATGGTAGCCAGCTGGATGGCATTCGAGGTCAGTGCACCTGCGGCTTCGAGAGCGGCAGTGAGCCCCTGTCCCTCTGCCACCCGGACCCGGGCCGTAGCGATGCGAGCCGCGACGGCCGCGTCGCCCGCTGCCTCGCGCGCGATCTCGAGCGCGGCGAGCGCCGGGGTACCGGCGCCGAGCAGGGCGCCCAGCGTTCGCGACGCCCGTGCGCTCGCGAGTGCGTGTCGCAGGGAGCCGACGACGGGCACTCGTAGCAGCCAGCGGTGCCAGGATACGCGGTGCTCGTCGATGGTGCGGACTGCGATGACGGTGAGGCCAACAGCGGCCGCGGCTAGCACAAGCGCGTAGTTCCGCGCGCCCGACGAGAGCGCGAGGAGGATGCGAGTGGCGGTCGGGAGTGTTTGTCCGAGGTCGCTCAAGAGTGCTGCAAAACGTGGGATGACGAATAACACGATCAGCGCGATCGCGCCGGATCCGACGAGCGCAAGCAGGGCTGGGTACGTGAGGGTGGTGCGCACCCGCGCCTCTGTCTCCGCCTCGCGTTCGAGTTGTGCCGCGGCTTGCCCCAGCGCCGCCCCGAGTCCGACGCCCCGCTCGCCGGCGCGTACCAGGCCGACAGTAACTGGGGAAAAAACCCCTTCAGCTACCAACGCGGCCCCCAGGGACGATCCTTCGCGCACACGCTGCGCCACTCGGCCGAGTGCGTCACGGAAGCGTCCCGTGACGACGCGCTCGGTGGCCTGCAGTGCCTTCTCAAGGGGCACTCCGGCGTCGACAAACGCGGCGAGACTCTGGAACACCGTCGCCTGTACGCGACGCGACGGACGCCGAACGGTCAGGGGGGATGGTTCCACCAGCAAGGGGTAGAGCCCGCGCGCCGAGAGAACCGCCGCGACGGCAGGTTCGGAGGTGCCCTCGAGCAGGCCACGGACGATGGCACCGTCGGAGCGCGCGGCTTCGTAGCGAAACGCCGTCACGGCTCTCGCCCAATGTCGTGGTCTTCCCCCTCGCCGCCGTCCTTACCATCGCGCCCGAGTGAGAACAGGGAATAGCTTGTCGCATTGACGGCATACGTGTAGGCCCGACCCCAGGGATCCAGGGGCACGGGCTTCTTGAGGTAGGGCCCACGCCAGTTGCGAGCGGCGGGCTCGCCTTGTGGCGTCGCGCGCAGCGCCTCGAGACCCTGCGCGGTGCTCGGGTAGTAGTCGTTGTCGAGCCGGTACTGATCGAGGGCTAAACCAAATAGCTCGAGCTGCGCCTTGGCGGCGGTCACCTTCGCGTCGCCCACGTTGCGGAAGACCATCGGGCCGACGAGGCTCGCTAGGACGGCTATCACTGCGATCACCACGAGTAATTCGATCAGCGTGAACCCGCTATTGCTCCGTGACACGCAGCACCTCCTCCACGGTCGTGATCCCCGCTTGGACCTTGGCCCAGCCGTCTTCGCGCAGCGTCTGCATCTCGTCTTCGCGCGCCATCTGCCTGAGGCGCGTGAGAGGCAGGTCGTGCGCGATGGCGTCCTTCAGCTCTTCGGTGATGGTGAGCAACTCGAAGATCCCTGTTCGCCCGCGATAGCCGGTCTCGCGGCAGGCGGGACACCCTCGCCCACGGTGCAGGGTGATCGCGCCGACAGGTTCCTGCGCGAGGAGCGCGGCCGCCTGCGGATCGGGGCGATAGCGCTCGCAGCAGTCGCTGCAAATGCGGCGAACCAGGCGTTGTGCCAGGACTCCCACAAGCGAGGCGGCGATCTCGTAGCGCGGGATTCTGAGATCGGTGAGTCGTGGTACGGCGCTGACCGCGTCATTCGTATGCACGGTCGAGAACACGAGATGCCCAGTCATCGCCGCTTCGACGGCGATGGCTGCGGTTTCCGGATCGCGCATTTCGCCCACCATGATCACGTTCGGATCTTGCCGCAGGATGCTGCGGAGCGCGTTCGCGAATGTGACCCCGGCCTTGCGGGAGACCGGCATCTGGGTGACACCCTCGAGGTGATACTCGACTGGGTCTTCGACCGTGATCACTTTTTCGCTGAGCGAGTCGCGCAATGCCAGGGCTGCGTAGAGCGTCGTCGTCTTGCCACTCCCCGTCGGTCCAGTAGCGAGGAGCAGCCCGTTCGGCTTGAGAGCGAGGTGCCGGAACTGCTCGAGCAGTTCCGGCGGCATCCCCAGGGCATCGAGCCCGACCTGCTGGCCGCCGCGATCGAGCAGCCGGAGCACGACCGATTCCCCGTACAGGGTTGGCACGGTAGAGACCCGGAGGTCGAGCTCACGCTCCTCGAGCCGAGCTCGGATGCGCCCGTCCTGCGGCACGCGCCGCTCGGCGATATCGAGGTCCGCGATCACCTTGACGCGACTGACGACCGCGCTCTGAAGTCCTTTGGGCGGGCTCGGCACGTCCGTGAGGACTCCGTCCACACGGAAACGCGTGCGCAGGCCTTCGCGGGTGGACTCGAGATGGATGTCGGAGGCGCGCGCCTGGTGCGCTTCCCGGATCAAGAGGTTCACGAACTTGATCACAGGCGCCTGGTTGATGAGCTCGCGGGTGTCGGCGAAGGGGGCGTCGGCCGCTTCGCCGACGGGATGCACCTCGCCGTCGAGGTCGCGGATCAGCTCTACGACTGACTCGGCCGCCGCGTAGGTGCGGCGGATCGCATCGACCAGCTCTTCTCGAGGGACGGGCACGATCTCGACCGCGGCGTCGTAGGTACGCTCGATCTCATCGAGTACTTCGACGGCGGGTGCGCCCGTGACGGCTACCCGGACGTGGTCGCCGGCGATCTCGAGGGGAAAGACACCATTGGCCTCGAGGTAGACGGCCTCGAAGGCGTCTGGTAGGTCAAGCTTTGACAGGAGGGGCGGAAGCATGTCGGTCCCTTGCCGATTTGTCTTGAAGCACCTAGGCAGGGACCGTGCCGGGTAGCGGAGTTGGCCCTAAGACAGTGTCATCAGACGGTTTCGGACCTCGGGGACAGCGATCGGACTGGTGCGGTGTCACAAGGCGAGACCCCCGCCCCCCGTGCTCCCGTCGTCTTGGTCTGTCGTTTGTGTCCGTCGTTGTCAGACTTCTCTCGCGTCACAACGCAAGGAGCCTCGAACAAGGGGGACGCCATGGCTGGTTGTGACGGCACCGTACGCCGACGATGATTGTCGATGGTATTCGGGTGTACGCCGAGCAAGGCGGCCGCCACCTTGCGGCCCCCACGCGACCGGGAGAGCGCCCACGTAACCATCTCGTTGCGCTCGGCGCCGTTCAACGTCGTCCATCCTTGCCGTCCCTGTGCCGTGGCCACACGAACGGGCAGATGCTTTACATCGATGCGCTCGTGTCCTGTGGCTCGGACGACCGCATACTGCACGACGCGCTCCAACTCGCGCACGTTACCCGGCCATTCGTAGGCGAGTAGTCGCTCCAAAGCCTCGGGATCGAACTGGACCGGTGTTGCGGCACCTCCGGCGTCACGCTCGCGATCCAATGCACGGTAGGCGAGGGCCGGTATATCCACGCGTCGCTGCGCCAAAGGAGGTAATTCGATCACCAACTCGCCAATGCGGTAGCGGAGGTCGGGGAGCAGCCGCTCGTCCTGTACGAGCCGTTCGAGTTCAATCGTCGAGGCGAGAATGACGCGACAAGTCGTGGGGATGGCGCGACGACCGCCCACGCGCGTCACGCGTGCATCTTGAAGTGGTGAGAGGATCGCCGCCTGCTTGTCACGGGACCAGTGCTGTAGCTCGTCGAGCAGCAGAGTACCGCCAGCGGCGCGCTCGAATACTCCCGGGGCCTGGTCGGTCGCCCCCGTGTAGGACCCCTTTTCGTGGCCGAAGAGCTGATTGTGAAAGAGCGAATCGACGAGCTCGCCGCCCGCCACGGACACGAAGTCGCCAGCGCGCCCGCTCCATTCGTGGAGGATGCGTGCGAGGGTACTCTTGCCGACACCGGTGGGACCGATGACGAGAACTGGGTGACAAAGTGGTGCAAACTGACGCGCGAGTTCGAGCGCGGCTCGGAGGGCCGCGGAACAACCGACGAGGGGTGGAACATGGAGGAGAATCATGACTCAGATACGGCTCGACATCGGCAGGAATCTCTCTCTTCCGTTCGAGGCCGCAATACTGGGCGCACTAAAAGTCATAACCCGTTTTTACGAAGGGATCACGAAGGGAGCCGGCGAGAAGGCTCGCCTGTCAGCATCCTCTAAGCTGGACCAGTACGTTCTCTGAAGGAGATGCTACGTGGCGCTTGTAAAAGCAGTTCGCGACACCCAGGCCTTCCTTTATTAGTCCGATCAGTCGACGCATGGGCACGGAAACTATATCGTTCAGGCCGATGCTCCAGCCCTCACAACGCCGATTCGTCGTGATCGTGGCCTTCGCGGCCGCCATCGCCGCCGTTTTGGTGCTCGGCTACCGTGGCACCAGCGGCGATCGCGGGAGTCCCAGCGACCTCCGCCTGGCGGAAGTCGCTCACCAGAGCGGCATCGATTTCACGCATCGCGCTCCCACCCTCGACCCGAAGATCGCCAACGTCGCGCCGCACGTCGGCGCCCTCGGCGCCTGTGTTTCAGTCGCCGACGTCGACAACGACGGGTGGCCCGACTTGTACTTCACGACGTCGCAGTTCGGCGTCGACAATGCGCTCTACTTGAACCAGAAAGACGGCACGTTCCGCAACGTGGCGGCCGCGGCGGGCGTGGGGGCGTTGAACCGCGCCGGCGAGGGCGTGTCGATGGGCGCCGTGTGGGGCGACTACGACAACGATGGCTTCGAGGACCTCCTGGTCTCCAAGTGGGGGTACCTCCAGCTCCTCCACAACCTCGGCAACCTCCATTTCGAAGATGTGACCGCGGCATCCGGGCTCAGGCGGTGGATGAACTCGAACGGCGCGGTGTGGATCGACTTCGACCGCGATGGCCTCCTCGATCTCTACGTCACCGGATACTTCCGCTCCGACATCGATTTCTGGCATCTTCGTTCGACGCGCATCATGCAACACAGTTGGGAGTTCGCGGCCAACGGCGGGAAGAACCTGCTGTTCCGGAATCTGGGGAACGGCCGCTTCGAGGACGTGACCGACGCGATGGGGGTGGGCAGCACGCGGTGGACTCTGGCCGCCGCGGCGGCCGACTTCAACGACGATGGCTGGCCCGACCTCTACCTGGCCAATGACTACGGACCCGAGGAGCTGTTTCTCAATCGCGAGGGGAAACACTTCGAGCTGGCCCGCGCGGGACTCGAAGACGATTCCAAGAGCGGCATGGCGGTGGCCATCGGCGACGTCTATAACCGCGGCCGCCACGATGTGTTCGTCACCAACATCTCGGAGCGCGGCTTTCTGTTTCAAGGGAACAACCTGCGCATCAACTTCCTGAAAGAGCTGGGGCGCTTCGATGAAGTCGCCACCGGACCCGTCGCCGATGCGGGTTGGGCGTGGGGCGCGCAGTTCGGCGACCTGAATAACGACGGGCTCCTCGATCTCGTGGTCGTCAACGGATTCATCTCGGCGGACAGCGGGCGCGACTATTGGTATGCCATGTCCAAGATCGCCGGCGCCCAGGGCGACATTTTTGAAGACGCGAAGAATTGGCCCGCGATCGGCACGGCGAGCCTCTCCGGGTACGAGCGCTCGCGGGTCCTCATGAATACAGGTTCTGGAGGTTCTGAAGAGTTTGTCGATGTGGCAAAGGAAGCGGGGGTCACCGATCTGCTCGACGGGCGCGGGGTCGCGCTGGCCGATCTCTCGAACACCGGGGCGCTCGACGTCGTGGTAGCGAACGAGAAGGGGAGGGCACTGCTCTACCGGAACGCCCCTCACGCCGGGGGGGGCCACTGGGTCGAATTCAAGCTCATTGGGACACGCAGCAATCGCAGCGCCATCGGCGCCGAGGTGACCGTGGAGTTGGGCGCGGCGCACCAACGGCAGGTGGTGGATGGAGGCTCGGGTTTCTGCAGTCAGAACGATCGCCGCTTGCACTTCGGCCTGGGCAACAATCGGCTTGGACGCGTGACGATTCGCTGGCCCTCGGGTGCGGAGCAGACCTTGGGTGATCTCGCACGCGACCAGCTCCACGTGATCACGGAGCCCAAGTGACGAAGACCCCTCCTTGGGCGGACCCGAAGTACCTCATCGTCTTTCTCATCACGCTGGTGCTGGTCGTCGGCGAGGCGCGCTACAACATCCTCGGCGGCTATGACCGGTTAGCGACGACGCTCGGTGTCTGCATCGCGACTGAGGTCGTGCTCTCCTGGTGGCTGCGGGGCCGCGTGGCCAACATCGCGAGCGCGTACATCACGGGAATCAGCCTGGCGCTCTTGACCAAGCCGCAGGCGAACATCCTGTGGCCCTTCGCGCTCGGCGCGTTCTTAGCGATCGCTTCGAAGTACGTGCTCACCTACCACGGCCGCCACCTGTGGAATCCGAGCAACTTCGCCATCGCGCTGCTGGTGCTCGTCGCCTCGGACAGCGTCGCCATCCTGAGTCACCAGTGGGGCAACGACGTCCGCATCAACCTGATCATCTGGGCCTTCGGGTTGGCGGTCGCGTGGCGCGCCCGCGTGCTGCACGTGACGCTCACGTACGTCGCGTGCTTCGTCTTCCTCGCGGTGGCGCGCAACGCCATCGTCGGGGGCCCGTTGCTCGCCGAGCTGGCGCCGATCACGGGGCCGATGTACCAGCTGTTCGTATTCTTCATGGTCACGGACCCGCGCACCACGGTCAGCACGCGGCGCGGCCGGATGGTGGTGGTGGCGATCGTGGCGTTGACGGAGACGGTCATTCGCCTCGCCGGGGATTATCAGGTGGCATTGCTGCGCCCCTTCTACCCGTCGCCGCCGCTCCTTGCGTTGGCGATCGTGGGGCCGATCGCGATGTGGTGGGATCTTTATCGCCAGGGAAGGCGAGCGTGACACAATACCACGTCGCGCTCGGCCAGAAGAAACCGGGCCCGAACGACATCACCCTTAGTGGTCTGGCGCGCACCGCGAAGCTGGGGCTCGTCGTGCTCGCGGGCCTCGTCGCCTACAGCTTCGTGGCCGTCAAGGCCACGGCGCTGCTACATCTCGAGGGCGAGTCAGCCTATTGGATGAGTGCCGGCGTCTTGTGCCTACTGGCGGCGCTGCTGGGCTGGGCGCGGCACCTGCGAACGGGCGGGATGGCAAATTGGGGGGAACGTGGCATCGCGTTGTACGTGCTGGTGATCGGGCTGGGCATGTTCGGGTTCGGCCTCTGGCGCCAGCTGGCCTTCGATGCGGCCCGGCGCCGCTGCGTCGAAGCCTTGTCGGCCGCGGACGACATACACCAGCGCTTGCGGGTCTACCGGTCGATCGAAACGCTGCCGACCCTCAGTAAGGGCGGCAAGGCGACCACCATGACGTGCGAACGACTCGTCCATTTCTAGGGAGCACGCGGTGATCAAGACTCAGCCCGTCACGCTCGAAGGCCGCGGCATTCGCCTCGAGCCGATGACCGACGATCAACACGACGCGCTCGTCGCCGCTGCCAGCGACGGGAGGCTCTGGGAGTTCTGGTTCATCGCCGTGCCGCCCCCCGAGGGCATGCGCACGTACGTGGCCGATGCGCTGAAGGGGCAACGCGAGGGCCACATGCTCCCCTGGGTCGTGCGCGACCTGGCGAGCGGGGCGATCGTCGGATCGACGCGCTATCACGACATCCAGCCGGCCATTGATCGCGTCGAGATCGGGCATACCTGGTACGGCAAGAGCCGTCAGCGCACGCACGTCAACACGACCTGCAAGCTCTTACTCCTCGGCCACGCGTTCGACACCCTGGGCTGCAAGGTCGTCGGTCTGCGAACCGACAACTTCAATTTCCGCTCGCAGCGGGCCATCGAGGCCCTGGGCGCGAAACGTGACGGCGTCATTCGCCACTTCGGCATCCGGCGCGACGGCACGGCACGTGATGTCGTGATGTACAGCATCCTGGCGGGCGAATGGCCCGACCTCCGGCGCTACCTCGAGTTGCGACTGGACCGGCACTCGTGAGCGCGGTTAGTATCCCCAACCTCCAACGCAGGGCACGACCTATGACCTTCTCGGCCCGCCCGATCACGTTGCTCACATTCCTCGTGCTGGCGCTCGCCGCTCCAGTGCGCGCGCAGAAGCAGCCGGTGGACCCGGCGACCGCCGAGACGGTTCGGCGCTTGCTCGAGCTGACCGGCGCGGCCCGAATGGCGCTACAGGCGATGGAGGCGATGGTGCCGGCGCAACGCCAGGCCATGCCGCAGGTCCCCGCGGCTTTCTGGGACGCGTTCCTGGCCCACGCGCGCCGCGATATCCCGCAACTGGTCGATTCCCTGGTGCCCGTCTACGCTGCGCATTTCACGCTGGCGCAGCTGCAGGAGCTGGTGCGGTTCTACGAGAGCCCACTGGGACGGCGCCTCGCGGAACAGCAACCCCTCATCGCGCAGGAGAGCATGCAGGTGGGCCAACGGTGGGGAGCCCTCCTCGGCGCGCAGGTCGGGGACAGCCTGGCGCGGGCCGGCGTCATGAAACCGTAAGGTGGAGCAGCTGATTCAGGACCAAGGCCTCGCGGTTGTGGGCGCCGTCGACTTCTTCGAGGGTGTATCGTGAGACTCCGCGCGTTGGGAGCGCTCGTGGTGGTGTTGGCGATCTGTGCGTGCGGCGACAGCGCCGCGCCTCCGCCGCCACCTCCCCCGCCGCCCCCCCCTCCGACCCCGCAGCAGATCGGGCAGTGGTCGCTGCTGCGCCCCGCGCCCATCGTGCAGCTGCAGCTGCACCTGCTGACGACGGGCAAGGTCCTCACGTGGGGCCATTACGGCGATCCTCAGGTCTGGGATCCCGCGACCGGCGCGTTCACCGCGGTGCCATCTCCCGTGCTCGTGTTCTGCGCGGGTCACGACTGGCTCCCCGACGGCCGGCTGCTCGTGGCGGGCGGGCACATCAGCGACGTGCACGGCCTCTCGGCCACGAACATCTTCGATCCGCGGACGGAGACGTGGCAGGCCGTGGCGCCAATGGCGGCGGGGCGGTGGTACCCGACGAACACGACGCTGCCGAACGGTGAAGTGCTGACGCTCAGCGGCACCGACCAGAGCGGCAACATCGTGACGGTCCCCGAGATCTGGAACGGCTCGTCGTGGCGCCGGCTCACGACGGCGAGCCTGGCGCTGCCCCTCTATCCCCGCGTTTTCGTGGCGCCCGACGGGCGCATCTTCCTGGCGGGCGAAGACCCCTTGTCTCGCTATCTCGATGTCTCGGGCACGGGTCACTGGACGGACGGACCAGTCCGCAAATACGGCAAGCGCGACTACGGGTCCGCAGTGATGTATGCACCCGGCAAGATTCTCTATGTGGGCGGCGGCGACCCGCCGACGAATACCGCCGAGATCATCGATCTCAATCAGCCGAATCCGCAGTGGCAATGGACCGGCTCGATGATCTACGCGCGCCGCCAGATGGACGCCACGCTGTTGCCGACGGGCGAGGTACTGGTGACCGGCGGCACGTCGAGTGGCGGATTCAACAACCCAGCGGGGGGCGTGCGCCGCGCCGAGATCTGGGACCCCACGACCGGCGTGTGGAATCCGGTCGCGACTTCGGCCGTGACGCGCATCTATCATGGGGCGACTCTGCTGCTGCCCGATGCGCGCGTGCTGTTCACGGGGAGTGGCGATGCGTCGGGGGCGAAGGACGAAAAGAACTACGAGGTGTATTCGCCGCCTTACCTGTTCCGCGGCGGGCGCCCGGAGATCACCGGCACCCTGCCGCGCAACGTGACGTACGGGCAGACCCTCACGGTCGAGACCCGGGGTGTCGCCACGATCGCCAAGGTCACGCTGCTGCGCTTCACCTCTGTCACGCACGCGTTCGATCAGGCCGCGCGGCTCGTGCCCCTGACCTTCTCGCCGTCGGGGCGGTCGGTCACCGTCACGCTGCCGTCGGGCCCCACGATCGCGCCCCCGGGTCCGTACCTGCTGTTCCTGGTGAATGAGGCCGGCGTGCCGTCGGAAGCTCGGATCATGTTGCTAAACTGAACCCCTTCCTAGCGGGGCGACGCGGTCTTCGGTAAAATCGTCTACATGAGGATTGGATCACCCTCCTCCAACACCTCCAATCGGGCTGTCACATGAAATCAATTCTCGCAGTCGTCGTGCTGGCGGCGTGCGCGACGTCGACTCCCTCAGTGCGCACCGCCGCACCGGCTCCGGCGGCCGCGGCCCCCGCGCGCCGCGCGCCACCGCCGGCGACGGCGGCCGACATCCATTTCTTCTCCGGGATGATCCGCCACCACGCGCAGGCCGTCTTGATGGCCGGGTGGGCGCCGTCCCACGGTGCGAGCGCGTCGCTGCGCGCCCTGTGCGAGCGCATCGTCGTCGGTCAGCGCGACGAAATCGCGCTGGCGTCGCGCTGGCTGCGGGCGCGCAATGAGCCCGTGCCCGAGACCGACGCCTCGCACGACATGATGCCGGGCATGGATCATATGCTGATGCCGGGCATGCTGACCCCCGAGCAACTGGGGCAGCTGGACCGTGCGCGCGGGACCGAATTCGACCGCCTCTTCCTGACGTTCATGATCCAACACCATCAGGGCGCCATTACGATGGTCAACGACCTGTTCTCGGCGGGCGGCGGCGAAGAAGACGTCGCCTACAAGTTCGCGTCCGACATTTTCGCCGACCAAACCACTGAAATCGATCGCATGCAGAAGATGCTCGCCGCCCAGCTCTTCCAGGGCCGCGAGTGATCCCTTCGTCCGCTCACTCATAGGAAACCTGCCAATGCCGAGCCGAATCGCCATCCGCTTGCTGTCACTCGCCGTCGGTATCATCACGGCCGCCTGCGCGTCATCCGCACCGAAGGTCAACATGTCGACCACGGCACCCACGCCCGACCCGCGGGTCGGGTTGCGGGCTGGCATGTTCGACGCGGCGGAGGCGACCTGGAACATGCGCGTCGTGTCGCGCAATCCATCGCAGGGGAAGTTCGCCGGCTCGACCAACTCCGATCTATCGTTCTCCGGGATCTATGCGATCCAGGGGAACTACAACGGCTTCCAGGTCTGGGACATCTCGGACCCCGCGAAGCCGACCCTGAAGATCGGGTATTTCTGCCCCGCGTCGCAGAGCGACGTGTCGGTCTACAAGAACCTCCTCTTCGTATCGGGGGAGGGGCAGTCGGGCCGGCTCGATTGCAGCGACCAGGGCGTGCACGACTCCGTGAGCACGGCGCGGCTGCGCGGCATCCGCATCTTCGACATCACCGACATCACGGCACCGAAATACATCGCCAACGTGCAGACGTGTCGCGGCTCGCACACGCACACGGTGGTCGAGGACCCGAACGACCAGGAGAACGTCTACGTGTACGTCTCCGGGTCGGCCGGTGTGCGCTCGCCCAACGAGCTGGCGGGGTGCGTGAGGCTGGCGCCCGACGAGGATCCGAACTCGGCGCTGTTCCGCATCGAGGTGATCAAGGTCCCGCTCGCGCATCCCGAGCAGGCGCGCGTCGTCACCTCGCCCCGGATCTTCAACGATCTGACCCAGGCGCCGGCGCACCACGAGCCGGCGGCGGACATCGCCGAAGCGGCCAAGACCGCGGCCGAGTGGCGCGCCAAGGGTGGCTACACGGCGAAGCTGGGCGACATGGAGTACACGTTGGGCCCGAACTTCGTGAAGCCGATGCTCGACAGCATCGTGCGGACGCGCGGTGGGACCGGCGAGGCGACCGCTGCGGACAGCGCGCAGCTGCGCGGTGGCATTCAGGCCCTGATCGATGCGAGGTTCAACGCGCCTCCGCCGGGGACCAAGAACGGCATTCGCCCCGGACCGTCGCAGTGCCACGACATCACGGTGTATCCGGCCATCGGTCTAGCGGGAGGCGCGTGCGGCGGGTACGGGCTGCTGCTCGACATTCGCGACGCCGCGAATCCGCGGCGCATTGCCGCCGTGGCCGACTCGAACTTCTCCTACTGGCATTCGGCGACGTTCAACAACGACGGCACCAAGCTGCTCTTCTCGGATGAGTGGGGCGGCGGCGGCGGGCCCAAGTGCCGCGCCACCGACAAGCCCGAGTGGGGCGCCGACGCGATCTTCACGGTGTCGGGCAGCACGCTGCAGTTCCAGAGCTACTACAAGATGCTCGCCCCGCAGACGGTCAATGAGAACTGCGTGGCCCACAACGGGTCTCTCATCCCGATTCCGGGTCGCGACATCATGGTGCAGTCCTGGTACCAGGGCGGGATCTCGGTGTTCGACTGGACCGACGCGGCGCATCCCAAGGAGATCGCCTTCTTCGACCGCGGTCCGGCCGACTCGACTCAGATGGGCAACGCCGGTACGTGGTCGGCGTACTGGTACAACGGCGTGATCGTCAGCTCCGAGATCGGCCGCGGGCTCGACATCGTCGAATTGACGCCGAGCGGCTTCATCTCCCAAAACGAGATCGACGCCGCGAAGCTCGTCCACCTCGACTACTTCAACACGCAGGACCAGCCCAAGATCAAATGGCCCGCGAGCTTCGTGGTCGCGCGCGCCTACGTCGATCAGCTGGCGCGGTCGAACGGCCTCGCCCCCGCGCGCGTCTCCGCTACGCGCGATGCGCTGGCGCGCGCCGAGAAGGGGTCGGGGCAGCAGCGCCGCGACGCCTTGAACCAGCTCGTGACACAGCTGAACGGCGACCTGACGACCGCGGCCGATGCGGCGAAGGTCCGGACCCTGATCGCCGCCGTCACGGAGTTGGCCAAGTGAGAACGACACCACTCTTCGCCGCTGCGGCGCTGGGTCTCGCGGCCTGCGGCAGCACGAAGGTCAGCATGTCGACGACGGCGCCGAGCCCCGATCCGCGGGTGGGGCTGCGGGCCGGGTGGATGAACGCGGCCGAGGCGGCCTGGAACGTCAGGCTCGTTTCGACCACGCCGCCCTCCGCGCACTTCATCAATCGCGCGAATCCGGGCGACTTCGCCTTGATCAATTCGGACCTGTCGTTCGCGGGGCCCTACGTGATTCAGGGCAACTTCTCGGGCGTGCAGGTGTGGGACGCCTCCGATGTGCGGCGCCCGGTGTTGAAAAAGGATTTCGTCTGCCCGGGGTCCCAGAGCGACGTCTCCGTATATCGGAAGCTGCTGTTCGTCTCGGGTGAAGCCCTGAACGGGCGCACCGACTGCGGCACGCAAGGCGTGAGCGACACGGTCAGTCACGACCGGTTGCGCGGCATCCGGATCTTCGACATCACCGACATCGCGAATCCGCGTCACATCACCGAGGTGCAGACCTGTCGCGGCTCGCATACACATACGGTGGTGACGGCCCCCGCCGACACCGACAACGTCTACATCTACGTGTCGGGTTCGGCGCCGGTGCGCTCGCCCAGTGAGCTGGCGGGGTGCTCCGACGCGCTCCCGGATTCGAACCCGAACAGCGCGCTGTTTCGGATCGAGGTCATCCAGGTGCCGCTGGCCCATCCCGAGCAGGCGCACATCGTCAGCTCGCCCCGGATCTTCCAGAACCTGGCGGCGCCGGCGCGGCACGGGGAGGCGCCGGAGGACGTCGCGGCCCGGCAACGCACCGTCGACTCGGCGCGAACCGCCGGCGGGTTCATCGTCAAGGTCGATGGCCGAGACCAGATCGCCGGACGCGGGTTCCTCACGACCCAGCTCGACAGCATCGTCAAGGCACGCGGGGGCACCGGAACGCCGACGGCGGCCGACACCGCCACGCTGCGGGCGGCGATCCAGGGCATCGTGGACGCCCGAGTCAACGCGAACCGCCGGCCCCCCACCGGACCGACGCAGTGCCACGACATCACGGTGTATCCGGCGATCGGCCTCGCGGGCGGCGCCTGCGGCGGCTACGGCCTGCTGCTCGACATCCGCGATCCCAAGAATCCCACCCGCATCGGGGCCGTCGCCGACTCCAACTTCTCGTTCTGGCACTCGGCGACGTTCAACAACGACGGGAGCAAGATCCTGTTCACCGACGAGTGGGGCGGGGGCCTGCAGCCGCGCTGCCGCGTGACCGACAAGCCCGAGTGGGGCGCCGACGCGATCTTCACGCTGTCGGGCACCACGATGACGTTCAAGAGCTACTACAAGCTGTCCGCGCCGCAGACGTCGAACGAGAATTGCGTGGCGCACAACGGCACGCTCATCCCGATCCCCGGGCGCGATATCATGGCGCAGGGGTGGTATCAGGGCGGCATCTCGGTGTTCGATTGGACCGATCCCAACCACCCGCGGGAGATCGCCTTCTTCGATCGCGGACCGATGGACTCGACCAAACTGGTCGGCGCCGGGTCGTGGTCGGCGTACTGGTACAACGGCTACATCTACAGCTCCGAGATCGCTCGCGGCCTCGACGTCTTCGAGCTCACGCCGAGCGCGTTCATTTCAAAGGACGAGATCGCCGCCGCGAAGTTGGTGCACCTCGACTACTTCAATACGCAGGGCCAGCCGAAGTTCGTGTGGCCGCGCAGCTTCGTCGTCGCGCGGGCCTATCTCGATCAGCTGGACCGGTCGCACGGGCTGGCGCCGGAGCGGCTCAAGGCCGTGCGCCAGGATCTGGCGCGCGCCGAGGGGCGCTCGGGACAGGCGCGGCGCGACGCCCTGACCCGGGTCGCGGCGCAGCTGAACGGCGACGCCGCGGGATCGAGCGATCAGGAGAAGGTGCGCAGACTGGCCGCCGCGGTGAGCGACCTGGCGAACGCGCCGTAGGGCTCAGGGCCGTGCGAAAGCCCGTGGCCGTGGTCGCCGCCGCGCTGCTCATGGCGCCGTCGTCGTGCGCGGGAACGGGCCAGGCGGCGCCGGACTTCCCGGCGCAGGTCGTCCAAGAGCTCGCCGCGCTCCGCGCCGCCACAACGCCCGCCGCCTGGCTGCGCGCGCATCCGACCGACAGTCTGGTGCGCTTCGAGCGCGGCCTGGTGCTCGAGGGCGACGATCGCTGGTGCGCGCGCGCGATCCAGCGAACGACGCTCGCCGGCGGTACCCCCGTGGTGCGCTACGCGTACTTCTATCCTCCGGCG
>DASYRD010000098.1:0-2525 GCA_036004745.1 Gemmatimonadales bacterium
CGCGACGCGCCCGCCCTGAACGTCAACGGCGGGATAGAGGTCCACCTGGAAAGCGGAAGTTAGTCGACCTTGACGGCGGCGCCCGCGGGCGGGGGCGGAGCCCGCGGCGGCTCGAGCTCGAGGGAAAGCTCGGAGCGTACGGACTCGAATGCGGACTGCAGCGAACGCGGGATCGGCGCGCCCGCTCCCGCATTGGTGCGCTGCGGGTTGGTGGGGCGACCGTTGATGACGAACTCGTAGTGCAGGTGTGGGCCGGTCGACAGGCCCGTCGAACCGACGAACGCGATCGTCTCCCCCTGCTTCACGCGTTCACCGACGTGCAGGCCGCGCGCGAATCCGGACAGGTGACCGTAGCGCGTGCGAATCCCGTTCACATGGCGGATCTCCACCATGTTGCCGTAGCCGCCCTCGCGGCCCGCGTGGGTCACGATGCCGTCGGCGGTGGCCCGCACCGGCGTTCCGTAGGCGGCGGAATAATCCACGCCTTGGTGCATCCGGTACGTGCCCAGAATGGGATGGACGCGCCCGCCGAAGCGACTCGAGATGCGGCGGAACTGCAGCGGCGCACGCAGGAAGGAGCGCTTGAGCGAACGTCCCTGGTCGTCGAAGAATCCGCCCTGCCCCAACAGCGTGTCGGTTTCGAAGAAGAAGGCGTAACTGGGATTGTGCGACACGTCGACTCGCGCGGCCACGACGCGCCCGAAGCGACGCTCTCCTTCGGCCGAGAGGAGACGGTCGAACAGCACCTCGAATTGATCGCCCGCTCGAACGTCGCGGGTGAAGTCCACTTCCCAGTCGTACACGTCGGCGATCGCCCATGCGAGCGCCTGGCGCTCCGCAGACGGCAGGATGCTGTCGGGGAGTGCGCTATCGAGCGCATCGTAGAGCGAGGTCTTGATGGTGCCGTGCAAGCGCAGCCGCTGCGGCACCCAGGGAATTTGCTGTTCGCGCTCCGACCAGTTGTGGGCGTCCCGGGCGTACCAGAGGCGGCGGTCCGGTCCGACGCGTACGGAGAGCTCGTCGATCACGGAATCGGTGAGCGGCTGCCGGAAGTGGAACACCAGGCCGGGCCGCAGCCGGCGCGTGTCGAGCCGGTTGGCGGCCGCGAGGAAGGCCGCGTAGCGCGAGCCCGTCATTCCGGCTCGTGCCAGCACGTCGGAGAGTGTTTCCCTGCGCCCCAGCGTGTCGTCGAACTCCCGGTACGCCGTCGACACACGAATCGCGGGCGCGCGCATCGGCCTGTGGCTCGCGCCGCGCCACACCCACCCCAAGACGCCCGCCCCCACGAGGAGGCCGGCCGTGAAGATCCGTCGTGCCCGCATCAATCCATTTGCCGCCGGATAAAGGTGGGAATCTCCATTTCGTTCACCTCCGGTTGACCTCCCGGCGCCGACGGACGCCGTGGCGGCGTAGCCTCTCCCGGTTTCCCGTAACCCGGAGGTGGCGTGGGTGTGGGCCGCGCGGGCCGCTTCTCGAACGGCAGGACCCCGGCCGCGGGACGCGCGCTCGGCGCGCTGGCGGGCGCTTCGGCCGTCGCCGGCGGTTTGTCGAAACCCGTGGCGATCACCGTGACCCGCACCTCTCCCTGCATCGCCGGGTCGCGCACGGCACCGAAAATGATCTCGGCGTCGTCTCCCGCCGCATCGTGAATCGCCTCGCTGATCTGCGTCACCTCGCCCAGCGTATAATCGGGGCCGCCGGTGATGTTGATCAGCACGCCGGTCGCCCCGCCGATCGAGATATTGTCGAGCAGTGGCGAGCTGATGGCTTGCTGCGCCGCTTCCAGGGCGCGGTTGTCGCCACGGCCGGTGCCGGTGCCCATCAGCGCCGCGCCGCCGTTCTGCATGACGGTCCGCACGTCGGCAAAATCTACGTTCACTTCGCCGGTCACGCTGATGATCGAGGAGATCCCCTGCGTGGCGTGCAGCAAGACCTCGTCGGCCTTCTTCAGTGCATCCTGGAACGGGATGCCCTTGCCCACCACCGCGAGCAACCGCTCGTTCGGCACGACGATCATGGTGTCGACGTGCTTGCGCATTTCGGCGATCCCCATCTCCGCTTGCCGCATGCGCTTACGCCCCTCGAACAGGAATGGCCTGGTGACGATGCCAATCGTCAGGGCGCCCAGATCGCGGGCGACCTGCGAGATGATCGGGGCCGCGCCCGTCCCGGTGCCACCCCCCATGCCGCAGGTGACGAACACGAGATCGGCGCCCTGCAGCGCGTGCAGCACCTCGTCGCGGTTTTCCTCGATCGCCTGGCGACCGATCTCGGGCCGCGCTCCGGCGCCGAGGCCACGCGTGAGCTTCTTGCCGATCTGGACTTTCACGCCCGACCGGTTTCGCTCGAGCGCCTGCGCGTCGGTATTGACCGCGATGAACTCAACGCCGGCGACGCCTTCTTCGATCATCCGGTTCAGGGCGTTGCCGCCACCGCCCCCGATGCCGACGACTTTCATGCGCGCGTTCTGTGCGACCGTTTCTTCCAGTTCGAAGATCATGTCTGCCTCGGGCCCTCGATCAGAA
>DASYRD010000099.1:0-9812 GCA_036004745.1 Gemmatimonadales bacterium
TTGCCGCCACGTTAAACAAGGTGCTAAAAAGCGACTCGCCCGCGGCTGTCTTTCTGCGGGCGACAGTGTTTTAAGAGAACTCGCTTTCTCCGCGGCCGCTCCCTCTCTCTCGAGGGGCGGCCGTTTTCGTTTCCCCGAGGAGTGTGACGATGCCGGTCGCCGCTGCCACTCGAGTCCGCGCCCTCTCGGGCGAAGGCGCGTTCCAAGTCCTCGCCGCCGCCCGTCAACTCGAGAACGCGGGCCGCCACGTGGTCCACCTCGAGATCGGCGAGCCTGACGGGGCGACGCCGCCCCACGTGGTCGAGGCGGGCGCTCGTGCGCTGCGCGACGGCCACACGCGCTACGTGAATCCGGCCGGCCTGCCCGATCTGCGCGACGCGATTGCGGCCTCGCTCGCGTGGCGGGGCGTCCACGCGACCGCGGATCGCGTGGTCGTCGTGCCCGGCGCCAAGCCGATGCTGTTCTACGCGCTCCTCGCCGTGCTCGAGCCGGGCGACGAAGTGCTCGTCCCGGACCCGGGCTTCCCGATCTACCCGTCGGTCGTGCGTTTCGCGGGGGCGGTGCCCGTCCCGTATCCGCTTGATGTCGCGGGCGGCGTGGACGTCGAGCGCCTCGCTGACCTGATCGGTCCCCGCACACGCGCGCTGGTTCTGAACCTCCCGGGCAACCCCACCGGCGGCGCCGCGACGCCCGACGACCTGAGCGCGATCGGCCTCCTGGCGCAACGCCACGACCTCACCGTGATCTCGGACGACGTGTATGGCCGCATCCGGTACGACGGGCGCACCGACTGTATTGCGGCGTTGCCGGGAATGCTCGACCGCACCGTCATCGTGGACAGCTTCTCGAAGACCTATGCGATGACGGGGTGGCGGCTTGGCTACGGGGTCCTGCCGCCGGCGCTCGTGGAGCGCGTCACGATGCTCGTGGTGAACGGCACGTCGTGTACGCCGCCGTTCGTGCAGCTCGCCGGGCTCGCCGCGCTGACGGGATCGCAGGAGAGCGTGACGGCGGCCGTCGCGCGGCTCGAAGGCCGCCGCGACTGGCTGGTCGACGGGCTCAACGGTCTCCCGGGCGTCCGCTGTAGCCGACCCGACGGCGCGTTTTACGCGTTTCCCAACGTCCGAAATATCGAGCGGCGGGCCGGGCTCTCGACCGAGCAGCTCGCCGCGCGCCTGCTCGAGCTGCACGGCGTGGCGGTGCTCCCGGGTACGGGTTTCGGGCCGCGCGGGGCGGGGCACCTGCGCCTGTCGTTTGCCGTGTCGCCGCGCGATCTCGATCTCGCGCTCGATCGGATCCGCGAGTGCGTCAGCGAGCTCGCCGTCGCCGTTTGACTCGATGGAGGCATCCATGTCCGTCCGCAAAGTGACCGTGGCCACCCTGGCAGGACTGAAGGCGCGCAACGAGAAGGCCGTCTTCGTGACGGCCTACGACTACCCGACCGCGACCTTCGCCGATCGCGCGGGCGTGGACATGATTCTGGTGGGGGATTCCGCGGCGATGACGATGCTGGGGCTGCCGAGCACCGTCGGTATCGGCCTCGAGGAGATGCTCGTCTTCGCGCGGGCGGTGACGCGCGCCGCGCGGCGCGCCTTCGTGGTGGGCGACTTGCCGTTCCTTTCGTATCAGCCTTCCGACGAGACGGCGATCCGCAGCGCCGGCGCGTTCGTCGCCGCCGGGTGCGACGCCGTGAAATGCGAGGGTGGCGCCCGCGTCGCGCGCCGGGTCCGCGCCATGGTCGACGCCGGAATCGCGGTGATGGGGCACCTCGGGCTCACGCCCCAGAACCTGACGCAGCTGGGCGGCTACCGGGTGCAGGGCAAATCGTTGGCCGCCGCGGAGCGCCTGCTCCGCGATGCCGAGGCGTTGCAGCGAGCCGGCGTGTTCTCCATCCTGCTCGAGGCCGTGCCGGCGGAGACGGCGGCGTTCGTCCGCGAGCGGGTCGGTGTCCTGGTGTACGGCATCGGCGCGGGGCCGTGCGTGGACGGTCAGCTCGTGATCTCGCACGACATCCTGGGGAACTTCGTCGGGGAGATCTCGCCGCGGTTCGTGAAACGCTACGCCGAGGTGGGCGGCGACGTCGAGCGGGCATTCTCGGCCTATGCGCGCGACGTCCGCGCCGGCGTGTTCCCCGGCCCGGAGCACTGCTATCCGATCGATCCCGCCGACGAAGCGGAGATCCGGGCGGCGCGCCACGTCGAGGTGACCTCGTGACGACCACGCTCGCTCCGCCCGTCGGATTTCGCCCGCGGCCGCAAGCCTGCCGCGCCTGCGGCACGGTGCACGACCCGGCGCCCGTCGCGGTCTGCGAGCAATGCCTCGGACCCCTCGATCCCGTGCTCGATCCGGGCCGGGTGCTGCCGACCCGCGACGCCATCGCCGCGCGGCCGCGCTCCCTGTGGCGCTACCGCGAATGGCTGCCCTTCGACGGGGAGCCCACCCTCTCCCTCGACACGGGAGGCACACCCCTCGTCGCGGCACCTCGGCTCGCCGCGCGGCTGGGTGTTTCCCGCGCGTGGGTGAAGAACGACGCCGTCTCGCATCCTTCGCTCTCGTTCAAGGATCGCGTGGTGGCGACGGCGATCAACGCGGCGGCGGCGTTCGGCCTCGACACCATCGGGTGCGCTTCCACCGGCAACCTCGCCAATGCCGTCGCGGCACAGGCGGCGCGCGCGGGCCTCAAGGCCTGGATCTTCATTCCCGAAGACCTCGAAGCCGCCAAGGTCGTCGGCACCGCCGTGTACGGCCCCCGACTCGTGCGGGTGCGCGGATATTACGACGACGTCAACCGGCTGTGCGCTCAAGTCGCCGACCAGTTCGGTTGGGGCATCGTCAACGTCAACCTGCGCGGCTACTACGGCGAAGGGTCGAAGACGATGGCCTTCGAGATCGCCGAGCAGCTCGGGTGGCGGCTGCCGACGGCGGTCGTTGCCCCGATGGCCGGCGGCTCGCTCGTCACCAAGTTGCGCAAGGGATTCCAGGAATTCACCGCGGCCGGGCTCGTGGCCGGCACGCCGCCGCGCCTGTTCGGTGCTCAGGCGGCCGGGTGCGCCCCGATCGTCCGCCTCGTGCAGACCAACGCGGACGCCGTCGAGCCGGTCGTGCCGCGGACGATCGCGCGTTCGATCGCGATCGGGAATCCGCCCGACGGGCTTTTCGCCAGGCGCGCGATTCTCGACTCTGGCGGTTGGGCCGCAGCCGTGTCCGACCCGGAGATCGTCGCGGGGATCCGATTGCTCGCCGAGGAGACCGGGGTTTTCACCGAGACCGCTGGGGGTGTGACGGTCGCTGCCGCCCTCGCGCTGGCGGCGGAAGGCCGGCTGCGGGCGGACGATGAAGTCGTGGTGTGCATCACGGGGAACGGTCTGAAGACCATCGACGCCATCGCGCCCGCGCTCGCCGTGGCGCCCCTCATCGCGCCACGCCTCGCCGAGGTCCGTGCGCTCGTGCAGGAGGCGGGCGAATGAGCGCGCGCGTTCGCGTCCCGGCGACGTCCAGCAATCTTGGCGCGGGCTTCGACTGCATCGGCATTGCGATCGATCGTTGGCTTGTCGCGTCGGTCACGCTCGGGGGAACCGGGATCTCGATCCGTCGCCGCGGGACGTTGAGCGCCGTCCGCGTACGGGCGGACCAGGATCTCTTCACGCGCGGCTTCCGTGCCGCGTGCGCCGCGGGCGGTGCATCGCCCACGGGGGGGGGCGCGACGATCGAGGCCACATCGGACATTCCGGTCGGCTGTGGGCTCGGGTCCTCGGCGGCGGCGATCGTGGCAGGCGCATTGTTGGCGGACGCGGCGCTCGAGCTGGGTCTGTCTAGCGACAAAATCCTCGAGATCGCGACCACGATCGAAGGTCATCCCGATAACGTGGCGCCGGCAATTCACGGGGGCGCGGTGTTGAGCGTCCACACGCCGGCCGGATTGGTCGCTTCGTCCCTGCGAGTCTCGCCCGCGATCGAGCTGCTGATTGCGGTGCCGCCATTTCCGAACAACACGAAAGCCGCGCGCGCCGCGCTGCCACAAACGTTGCTCCATAGGGATGCGGTTGTTGCGGCCAACCGGGCCGCGGCGCTGGTGCAGGGTTTAGCGACCGGCGATGGCGCACTGTTGGGCGCCGCGCTCGACGATGTGCTGCACGTACCGTTTCGGCGTGCGCGCATTCCCGGTTACGATGCCGTTGTCGCCGCGGCGCAGGGCGCTGGGGCGTTCGGAGCGACACTCTCGGGCGCCGGTTCGGCGATCCTCGCCATCGCGTCACGCGATCGCGCCGCTGCGGTCGGTTCGGCGATGATCGCGGCGTGGCGTGCGGTGGGAGTGGAAGCCGAGCTGGTCCGGAGCGCGCATCCCGTCCCGGGTGCCACTGTGAGTCGTCTGTCTCAATTGATTCGTCCCGTTTCCTCGGAGTTATCATGAGCGTCACCCTGCAACTCCCCGCCGTGCTGGCAAAGCTGGCTGACGGCCAGCGGTCCCTCCAAGCGCAAGGATCGACCTTGGGCGACGTCGTGGCCGACGTCGCGGCGCGGTTCCCGGCGTTGGCGCCGAGGCTGCGCGACCAGGCCGGGAAGCCATACGCGTTCGTCACCTTCTATGTGAACGACGACGATGCCAGGCTCCAAGGCGGGTTCGCCGCGAGCGTGCGCGACGGCGACGAAATCATCATCGTCCCAGCGATTGCGGGAGGTTGACCATGACCACCCTCGCGCAAGACGAATTGTTGCGCTACAGCCGCCACCTGATCCTGCCAGACGTCGGCGTCCCGGGGCAGGAGAAACTCAAGGCCGCGCGCGTCCTGCTGATCGGGGCCGGTGGCCTGGGCTCGCCGGCGGCGCTCTACCTGGCTGCGGCGGGCGTCGGCAACCTGGGCCTGGTGGACTTCGACAATGTCGACGTCACGAACCTGCAACGGCAGATCCTCCACGGCACCAAGGACGTGGGCCGGCCGAAACTCGCCTCGGCGCGCGAACGGATCCGCGATGTGAATCCCCACGTCCGGCTCGAGACCTACGAGACGGCGCTGACGTCGAAGAACGCGCTCGACATCCTCAGTGGCTACGACATCGTCGTGGACGGCACCGATAACTTCGCGACGCGCTATCTCGTAAACGACGCCTGTGTGCTGCTCGGCAAACCGAACGTGTACGGCAGCATCTTCCGGTTTGAAGGGCAAGCCTCAGTGTTCGCGCTTCCCGATGGGCCGTGCTATCGCTGTCTTTTCCCGGAACCGCCGCCGCCCGGACTCGTGCCGAGCTGCGCGGAGGGGGGGGTGTTGGGCGTCCTGCCCGGGCTCGTCGGGACCATTCAGGCTACGGAGACGATCAAGCTGATCCTCGGCGTGGGAGAGTCACTCGCCGGCAGGTTGCTCCTGGTGGACACGTTGGGGATGCAGTTCCGCACCGTCAGGGTCCGCAAGGACCCGCTCTGCCCGGCGTGCGGGACGCGGGAGATTCGCGAGCTGATCGACTACGAACAGTTCTGCGGTGTGCGCACCGCCGAGGCGGAGCCGCGGGCGGTAGGGGGGTTCGTCGAGATCACCCCCGGCGAGCTGACCGCGCGCCTGTCCCGGGGCGAGGAGCTGGACCTGATCGACGTGCGCGAGCAGTTCGAGTGGGACATCGTGCGCATCCCGGGCGCCCGGCTCGTCCCGCTCGCCACGTTGCCCGATGTGGCCGAGACGCTCGATCGGGACCGGGAGATCGTGGTCTACTGTAAGGGCGGCACCCGGAGCCGGGCCGCGGCCTCGCACCTGGCCGACGCCGGGTTCCGGCGCGTGGCGAACCTGACTGGGGGGGTGCTCCGTTGGCGCGACGAGGTCGATCCCGCGCAGCCGCGCTATTGAGACGCGCCGCAATTCGGTCGTCCTTGCGATGAAATGGTGACGGTGGTCACGCCCCGCGGTGCTAGCGTCGGGCCGTGGAGCGCGAATCGGTCGTGGTCATTCTGGCGACGGGTGGGAGCGCAGTCCCGCTCGAACGTGACGCCCTCGACGCGCTCGACGGGACCGTCGTCACTTGGGTGCGCATCGAGCGGGAGGGCAGTGCCCGGTGTCTCGCCGCCCGAGTGCGACACGCCGACCCCGCCGACCAATTCCGAGTCCGGATTCGGGAATGGGGAGTAGCCCGGGGATGGGCAGTGACTGTTGCGCCGTGCAGGGCGCCTCGCTAACGTAAATTGCATGCACGACTTGGGGGCTCCACGGGCAGGTCACAGCGCGCCAACGGCGGCGCCGGTCCTCCCACCCCCCGAAACGCTCCGCACAAAACTGGGGCGTTGGTTCGACAGTTGGATGCGCTCGCTCGGCATGGCGCTGATTCTCTTCCTCATCATTCGTACCTTCGTCATCGAAGCATTCCAGATTCCCACCGGCAGCATGGAGCGCACGTTACTCGCCGGTGATTTTCTCTTCGTCAATAAAGCGGTGTACGGCGCGCAGATTCCCGGCACGAACGCGCACTTGCCGGGGTTTCAGCGGCCCAGCCGCGGCGACGTCATCGTATTCGAGTATCCGAAGGATCCCACGCTCAACTACGTGAAGCGCGTGATCGGCGCGCCCGGTGACGTGGTGGGGATGCGGCACGGACAGGTGTACGTGAATGGTGTGGCGATGCGCGAGCCGTACGTACAGCGCACCGACCCGCTACATGACGGCTACGATTCCAAGTTCAACTGGCAGCGTCGCTTCCTCGACGGCTTGGAGGCGGAGCAGGTGCGTGCCTACCATCCGACGCGCGATAACTGGGGCCCGCTGCGCGTGCCCGCCGGTCGGTACTTCGTGCTGGGCGACAACCGGGACAACTCGGAAGACTCGCGTTATTGGGGATTCGTTGACGAGAGCGCCGTGAAGGGGCGGCCCCTCGTCGTCTATTTCAGCTACGAGCGCGGGACGCGGGATCCGCTCCCGTGGCTGACGGACATCCGCTGGGGTCGACTCGGTTCGGTGATTCATTGACGTGGCAGCGTTCACGTTCCGTAGGGCGTCGTTCCTTTCTGGAGGAGTGACCACCCCATGCAACTGAACACAGCGAAGCGGGCATCGTTCGACGAGGGCTCATTGGACCAGTACCTGCGCGAAATCAGCCAATACCCGCTCATCACGCGTGAGGAGGAGGTCTCGCTCGCCCAGCGCATTCGGGTGGGAGAAGAAGAGGCCCTCGACAAGCTCGTGCGCTCGAACCTGCGCTTCGTCGTTTCGGTGGCGAAGAAGTATCAGAACCAGGGTGTGTCGCTCTCCGACTTGATCAACGAAGGCAACCTCGGCCTGATCCGCGCCGCCCACAAGTTCGACGAGACGAAAGGCATCAAGTTCATCTCGTACGCCGTGTGGTGGATCCGCCAGGCGATTCTGCAGGCCCTCGCCGAACAGTCACGCATCGTCCGCGTCCCGCTGAATCGCGCCGGCACACTGCACCGCATCGGGAAGCGGTCGGCCTCGCTGCTGCAGGAGCTGGGGCGCGAGCCGACGGTCGAAGAGATCGCCGAGGGGATGGACATCTCCGAAGAAGAAGTCGCCAAGACCCTGTCGATTTCGCAGGCGCACCTGTCGCTGGACGCGCCCCTCACGCCGGGCGAGGACAACAAACTGCTCGATTACCTGCCCGACACGACGAATCCCGGTCCCGACGACGAGATCTTCGAGCACGCCCTGACCGAGTCGATCGAGTCGGTGCTGTCGACGCTCAAGGAGCGGGAGGCCAAGATCCTGCGGCTCTATTTCGGCCTCGAGGGCCAGGAGCCGATGACGCTCGAGGAAATCGGCTCGCTGCTCGGGATCACGCGCGAGCGGGTCCGCCAGCTCAAGGAAAAGGCGCTGGCGCGCCTCCGGCACGTGTCGCGGGCCAGGGCGCTGGAAAGCTTCCTGTCGTAGGCCCCGGGCGGGTAGATTTACCGCCCTATGGCCACCACCGCCTCGTTCGACATCTCCACCGGTGCCGACCTCCAAGAGGTCGATAACGCCGTCAATCAGGCCACCAAAGAAGTGGCCCAGCGCTACGACTTCAAAGGCTCCAAAGCATCCCTGGCCTTCGATCGCACCAAACTCACATTGACGCTCATCGCCGACGACGACTTCAAGATGAAGGCGTTGTTCGACGTGCTGCAGTCCAAGCTCATCAAGCGCGGCGTGCCCGTGAAGAACCTCGAGCTGGGTGTCATCACGCCCGCCGCCAACGACACCGTGCGCCGCGAGATCAAACTGACACAGGGCATCCCGCAGGAAAAAGCCAAAGCCATCGTCAAAGCGATCAAGGACAAGAAGTTCAAAAAGGCCCAGGCCTCGATCCAGGGCGAAGAGATCCGCGTGCAGGCGCCGTCGAAGGACGAGCTGCAGGAAGTGATCGCGTTTCTGCGCAGCCAGGACTTCGGTCTCGAGCTGAAGTTCGGGAACTACCGCGGATGAAGCTGGGCGTCATCTCCCTCGGCTGCGACAAAGCGACCGTCGATTCCGAACGGGTCGTCGGCGACCTGGTGGGGCACGGTGCCGTCGTCACGCCCGACCTCCTGCGCGCCGACGTCATCCTGATCAACACGTGCGGCTTCATCGACGCCGCCAAGCAGGAATCGATCGACGCGATACTTGGCGCGGCCAAGCTCAAGGAAGAGGGCGTCAAAGCCGTCGTGGCGGTCGGCTGCCTCGTGCAGCGCTATAAGAAGGAGCTGCAGGCGGAAATGCCTGAGGTCGATCTCTTCCTCGGGTTCTCCGACCTGCATCACCTCGTGCCCGAGCTGGCGAAGCGCGGTCTGATCGACGATCCCGTTGCGTCTCACCCCGGCGTGAGGCAATTCCTCGGCGACCAGCCCCACGTTCGCTATCTCAAGATCTCCGAGGGCTGCGACCACACCTGCGCCTTCTGCGCCATCCCGCTGATGCGCGGCAAGCACCGCTCCGAGCCGCTCGAGCGGCTGGTGCGCGAGGCGCAGACGCTCGAAGCACAAGGCGCGAAGGAGATCAACCTCGTCGCCCAGGACCTCGGCCATTGGGGCCGCGACCTTGGCCGCGAAGGACCGAAGCTTCCCGCGCTGCTCGAGGCGCTCCTCGCCGGCACAACCGTGCCGTGGTACCGTTTGCTGTACGTGTATTCGGCGGGGATCACGGAGCGGCTCGTGGAGATGATCGCGGGCGAGCGCCGCATCGTTCCCTACATCGACATGCCGATTCAGCACGCCACCGACCGGATGCTCGAGCGCATGCGCCGGCCCGAGCGGGTCCGCACGCTGCGCGAGAAGCTTGCATGGCTGCGCGGTGCGATTCCCGATCTCGCGATTCGGACGACGTGCCTGGTGGGCTTCCCGGGCGAGACGGATGAGGACTTCCGCGCTCTGCTCGCATTCCTCGAGGAGGCGCAGTTCGACCGGCTGGGCGCCTTCGCCTACTCGCCGCAGGAGGGCACGCGGGCGGTTCAATACGAAGACGACGTGCCCGACAGCGTCAAGCGAGAGCGTCTGGAAGAACTGGTCGAGGTCCAGCGTGCAATCTCTGGCGAGCGTTTGGAGCGGTTCGTGGGGCGCGAGGTCGATCTGCTCGTCGATCGCATCAGCGACCCCGACGAGCAGGGGGGGGGCGCCACGCACGTGGGTCGCGTACAGTGGCAGGCCGACGACGTGGACGGCGTCACCTACCTTGCGCAGGGCGGGTGGGCTGAGGTCGGAAGCTTCGTGCGCGCGCGGGTGACCGAGGCGGAGGACTACGACTTCCGGGCGGTCGCGCTGACGTGACGGGCCCCCGGTCGGCTGAGCTGTTCGACCGGGCGAAAGGGGTCCTCCCCGGCGGGGTGAATTCTCCGGTGCGGGCGTTTCGAGCGGTCGGCGGAACGCCCTTTTT
>DASYRD010000100.1:0-22994 GCA_036004745.1 Gemmatimonadales bacterium
AAGACTCCCACGTCAGTGGAGGCGATGGCGCGGGACGCAGTGGCCTTCATCCGGGCCCTCGGTTTTGCGCAGGTCGACCTGCTTGGCTTCTCCCTGGGCGGTTTCATCTCGCAGGTGATCGCGCAAGAAGAACCGCAACTGGTCCGGAAGATCATCCTCGCGGGCACCGGGCCGGCCGGGGGCACGGGCATTGATAAGGTGACGTCGGTGACCATCCGCGACATGGTCAAGGGCGTGCTGACCTTCAGGCACCCGGAATACTATCTCTTCTTCACCGAGACCCCGAACGGCCGCCATGCGGCGCGCGAATTCCTGGCACGATTGAAAGAGCGCACCGAGAATCGCGACAAGCCGGTTTGGATCGCGGCGCTCAACGCCCAATTGAAAGCGATACACGCCTGGGGGCGTCAGCGTCCCGCCGATCTGTCGCGCATTCATCACCCGGTGCTGGTGGCGAATGGTGACCACGACAAGATGGTGCCCAGCAGCAACTCGGTCGACGTGGCGCGGCGCCTTCCGAACGCCGAGCTCGTCCTTTATGAGGATGCGGGGCATGGTGGGGTTTTCCAGTACCACGAGGCATTCGTGAAAAAGGCGTTGGCGTTCCTTGATGCCAACTAGCTCGCCGTCACGACAAGGCCCCCGCCGCATGGCGGGGGCCTTTTCGGGACGGCGGGATTTGACGCGTCCGGCGCGAAGCGCCGGTGACCGGCGCAGCCGGTCAAGCGGGGCGAGGCCGCGGAGCGGCCGCAGCCCAACCCGCGACCCCCTGAAAACGAAGTAGCGGGGTTGAATCGCTGCCCGTAGCATGGATAGGTCAGTCCACGTCACCGTAGGCAGTCAGCACCGGCCCAAACCGGTGGAACCCGACCAGACCGGCCGCGTATGGTTACACCACCGAACTTCCACGGAGCGCCCCCTATGAAGCAGAGCGATCTCCTAACTGTGACCACGATCCTCTCCGTGCTTCTGCTGGCGCTGCACATCTCACAGGACATCGTCTTCGGCTTCGACCGCGCGGGCCTGAATCAACTGGTCGGCGTCGCGATCCTGCTGGTCGTGGCTTGCGGCGCCGTGCTGCTGCGAGAACGGCGGTGGGGTAAGGTGATCATGCTCCTTGGCGGCGTGATGGCCGCCGGAATGCTGCCCCTGCACATGCGGAATGGGTTGCGCCCGGAGTTTCTCGAGAAGAGTGGCGCCCTGCTGTTCATCTGGACACTCTACGTCCTCGGAGTGACCGGCACGCTCTCTGTTATCCTGGCGATCCAGGCGTTGCGCGGCCGGCGCGTTGCTTCGTGACGAGGCTGCTTGACCACCGGAAAGCCGCGAGCGCCAGCGAGCGGCGGGATTTGAAACCGCGACCTACGGGCCCCCCGGCTTGCCTGCCTCCGTCGCCCGCAGCGGCATCACCGCGATCAACACGCCAGTCCCCGTCCGCACCTCGAGCCGATACTCCCCGACCGCGTCCGGCGTGAGCTCAAAGTCGTATGTCTCCCCGATGCTGATCAGTTGGCGCGCTGTGCGCGTTCCCTGGCGCGCGGCGGGCAGCTCGCCGCCGTCCTTGGCCAGCGCGCGCCACGTCAGCAGAGTCGTGTCCCGGCGCAGCTCCACCCGCATCGAGGGGCGCCCGATCGTGATGTTGATGAAGCGCAGGCGGTGCGGCACGCCGACGCGGACGTCGACCGGCGCGGGGGTCAGGCGTCCATTGAGGAGCACCGTGCGCCGCTGGTCCGCCGAATCGCGCGGCGTAGTGATGAGCACGGCGATGTCGGTCGCCGGGTCGTAGCGCTGGCCGGGCTCGAGGACGATGATCGCGCCGGACATGCCGGCCGGCTGCTGGCGCAGCTCGTCCACATGCGTGTGGTAGATGAACGTTCCGCTGCGCGGCGGGGTGAACCGCACCTCGAACGAATCACCCGCGGCGATCAGCGGCGACATGCGTTGGGCGCCGCCGCTGAAGCCGGCGACACCGTCGAAGTAGCTCTCGAGCTCGATGCCGTGCCAGTGAATCGCCGTCGGTTCGGGCGTCCGGTTCACAACCTCGATTGCGACCGGGACGTCACGCGTCAGCACCAGCGGCGGTCCGGCGCGGACACCCGAGTCGAGCGGAGGCTCGGCGCCTCCCTCGTGCAGGGCGAAGGTATAGATCGGTGCACGCTCGGTTCCGCCCACGCTGGGGCGTATCAGGAGGCGCAGCCGGCGACGCGCGACATCAGGGGCGGGCGGGAGAGACGTGATGCGCCCGGGTCTGACTGTGACCCCCAGCACGAGGCCGCTCATCCCTTCGAGCGCGTGATTATGGACGTGGCGTGCGGGCGAGACGCGAGCCGGGTCGTCGAGGCGGATGCCGAGGGGGTCGCGCCGCGCAAAGTGCGACGTGAAGTGGCAATGAAAGAGCCAGTTCCCCGGTCGCTCCGGCACCCACGTGATCCGCATCGTCTGGCGGTACGCCATCCGCTCGGTCACGACGTGGTCGCGGCGCTCCTCGGCGTACGTCGTGTCGCCGGTGCCGTCGCCGCGACTGTCCACGCGGAAGTAAAACCCGTGCAGGTGCATCGGATGCACGTTGGCCGAGGCGTTGATCACGCGCCACCGGACGGAGTCGCCGACAGCGTACGAGAAACGCTCGGTGTGCGGCCACGACCGGCCGTTCACCACGAGGAGCAGCCGCCGCTGGAAGACGTCCGGATTCGCCTCGGACGGCGTGGTGTCGGCCCACTGACCGATGACGAGAATGCGATCGGGGCGCGGCGTGACGCCGGGCTCGTCGACGACAATGGCGCCCGAAAGTTGCGCGTCCTCTCCCGTGCGCGCGAAGAAGCTCCGGCCCGTCGTCGTGCCCCAGTAGAAGTAGGTCCCCGGCGCGTCGACCCGGAAGTGGACTTCGCGCGTGGTGCCGGGGGCGACCTGCACGCTGTCGGGTGCACCGGCGGACAGCGGGCGCGACACGAGGCCGTGGAGCGTGAGCACGCTATCCGGTATGGAGTTGGTCACCATCACGACGACTTCGGTGCCGGAGGGGACGCGGATGAGCGGACCGGGGACCTGGGGCGCTCGCCCGCCTTCCGCGAAGGCCTGCACGCTCGCGCTCGGCGCGCCATCGCCGTCCGGGCGCCAGAGCCCCACGCGCGTGTCGAGTCGCAGCGTCAAGACGCCGTCGCGCAGGGTTCCGGCCGGGCGGGTGTTGTCAGCGGTCTGTATCTGCTCCGTCGCGCGTCGGAACGCGGTGCCTGTCACGCCGGCGCATACAGCGAGCAACAACACGGACGCTCGGCCCAGCGATGCGTTGGAAGACATGGCCACCTCCGGATGTGCGGGACGACGGAGTGACGCTGGGAGCAAATATGGCGAGCAGCGTCTGCGTCGCCAGGGCGACGAAAAACGGCGAGCCTTTTCGGCTCGCCGTTTGAGTCGGGACGGCGGGATTTGAATTCAACGGCCCCCATGCGGGGCCGTTGTTTTTATTGGTGCTTACCTGTATCCACGTACCGTATTGGCATGCATTGATAGGTATGGACCGGCAAACATTGCGGCAAACATTGTTTGCGACACGCTCGTGAAGGAATCAGCGCTGGAGTCCGAACCAACGGGCCCGGCGACTGGAGCCGAAGCGCTGCTTCTCACCGACCAGGGCGACCGACGGTTCCATGAAGCTCCCCGAGGGCCGGGGCCCAGAAAAGAAGTCCACGTCCACGCGCCCGACGTGGCCTCCCCCAAACTCGACGTAGCAGGTGCCTGCCCCCGCATAAGCCGAGGGCGGCTCACCGCCCTGCATATCCGCTAGCAGCGAGGCGGCGACGACACGCGCGGCTCCCTCAGAGAACGTGCCGGCCTTCGCGGTTCCGACACTCGTCACGTCCCCGATGGCATACACGCCAGGGAACCGCGTCTCGAGATTCGTGGGGTTGACGGGAATCCAGCCATTCACCGCCAGGCCGCTCGCCGCGACCACGTCCGGGACGCGGTGCTTCGGGATGCCGAGGAACAGGTCATACGGCAGCTCACTGGCATCATCGAGAATGGCGACGCGGCGCGCCGGGTCGAGGGCGCGCACGCCGCGGTTGGGGACGAAGGTGATGCCGCGTTCGGCGAACGCGGCGATCAACGCCTTGGAAGCTGCAGGTGCTGGGGGAATCGGAACACCGAACGGCATGACCAGGCTGATGTCGCACGCGTGGCGCACGCCGCGTGTGGTGAGCTGGTCGTGGAGCAACAAGGCGGCTTCGCTCGGTGCGGGCGGGCACTTGAACGGCGCCGAGGTCACGCCGACAATCGCGTGGCCCGACGAGAAGGTGGGCAGCACTTCTCGCAGGCGCTCCGCCCCCGCAAGGGAGTAGAACTCATGGCCGCCTTCGAGGAGGCCGGGTGTGGCAGCCAGATCGTAGTCGGCGCCTAAAGCAATGATCAGCACGTCGGCCTGATACGTCCCGCCGTTCGTGGTGACGCGCCGCGCTTCCGGGTCGATCGCGGTGACGGTTTCCTGACGAAAGACCACACCGGGCTTCACGATGCTACGGTACGCGACCCGAACGGCGTCCGGTGCCGCACGACCGAACATGACATCGAGCTTCGAGAAGCCGAAGAAGAAGGCCTCGTTCTTGTCGATCAGGGTCAGGTCGAGGCGATCGGCGAGCGCCTCCGACAGGATGGTGCTGAGCTCGAGGCCGCCGAACCCCGCACCGAGGACCACGATTCGTCGTTTCATGGGGGCCTTGACTATTAAAGTAGTCGCTATAATACTTGAGCAATGGCCCCGACGAAAGGGGGCCCCGCACATGCCCACACAAGGAGGAGCCCGATGGTTTACCTGGAGATCACCCTGAAGATCGCCCCCGCCAATCGGCCGGCGGCCGCTGGTGTCTACCAGCGCTACAAGGCGCCGTTTCTCACCACGATTGCCGGTGCAAAATCGAAGGAGCTCCTCGTCCGCGACGACGACGTCCAGGTGCTGCACGGCTTCGACACGGCGGAGCAGGCGAATGCCTACCTCAAGACCGGGTTGTTTACCACCGACGTCGTCGGCGCGCTCAGTCCCCTGCTCGACGCCGCGCCGGACGTCCGGATCTACAAAGCAGCCTGAAATGGGAATGCCCAAGCGAGGCTTCAAGGACGCCATCTACGAGCAGTTGGCGCGCCTGGGAAAGGCGGTCTCGGCCCCCAAGCGGCTCGAGTTGCTCGACTTGCTCTGCCAGGGACCCAGGACCGTCGAAGTGCTCGCCGGTCAGGCGTCCCTCTCCGTCGCCAACGCCTCCCAACACCTCCAGGTGCTGCGGGCGGCGCGGCTGGTCGAGACCGAGAAGCAGGGCCTGCACGTCGAGTACCGACTGGCCGGTGACGATGTCTGCGAGTTCTTCCTGGCCCTCCGTACCCTCGCAGAAGGTCGGCTCGCCGAGATCGAGCGCGTCACGCGCGAGTACCTCGGTCAGCGTGACACGATGGAAACCGTCGCACGCGGTGAGCTGCTGCGCCGCGTGAAGAGCGGTGAAGTCACCGTGCTCGACGTTCGTCCGCCGGAAGAGTACCGCGCCGGGCACATCCCAGGCGCGGTGTCGATTCCGCTCGGCGAGCTCAAGGCTCGCTTCAAGGAGCTGCCCAAGAACCGTGAGGTGGTGGCGTACTGCCGCGGCCCCTACTGCGTGTTCGCCGTCGAGGCGGTCGAGCTGCTCCGCAAGAAAGGATTCAAAGCGCACCGTATGCAGGAGGGTGTGCTCGATTGGCGCAGCCGCGGCTGGCGCCTCGACGCCGAGACTGCGTCGGGAAAGGAAAGTTGACATGAGAACGAGCTTGGCGCCGCGGACATGCCGTCGCCTCGACATTCAGGGGTTCGACAGCGTCGAGGAGCAGGTGCTCGCGCCCGTCGCCCGTGCACCCCTTCGACCTCATCTACAACTATGGTATCCGCCGCTTCACCAGGACCGGACCGTTGCCCCGGCGGGGCGCGCCGTCGCGTTTCGGTTGCGGGATGGGTGCCGTCTTGCTGGTGGTCACGGCCTGGGCGTTTTCAGCCGGACACGCAGCCGTCGGTTATGCCCTGGGCGGCGTGGTCACGTTCGCGGCGCTGCTTGTCGGTACGACCGACATCTGCATTCCATCGATGATCTACCGGTCAATCTTGGGCTGGCCGCGAGCCCGCGATGCGCAACAGCAAAGGAATCCATGAAGTCCCTATTCACCCTAGTCTGGAGGCCCTATGTCCAGCAGCAGAACGAATCTCGGCGCCAACCTCGTGCTCGTCGCCGGGGTCGGCTTGGTAGGCTATGGCGTGATGTTCCTGGTCCGCAACTTCACAGGGTTCATCGAACTCGGCCTTACGCCCCAACTCATCGGCGGCACGCCCGAGGAAATCCGAGCCTTTAGCCCGCACCTCTACCACTATATCAGCCATTTGCAGGTCGCCGTGGCGGCCTTCATCATCGCGCTCGGGATCGCCGTGATCGCGCTGGCCTGGAACGGCATCCGCACGGGCCAGCGGTGGGCGCTGGGGACGGCGTTCCTGGCTCCGGTGGTCGGCGTGGGGCTGGCCCTGCCGCTCCACTACTCGTATGGCTTCGCCACCCTTGGCCATCTCGGCTTGATCTACCTCGATGCCGCGATTCTCCTCGCCGGTACCGTGCTCGCCGCCAAGGCTCCGCCCGTGGAGGTCGGTTGAAGAACCTGTTCGTTCTCAATGACCCACCCTATGGCACCGAGCGCAGCTATAACGCGCTGCGGCTCGCCGGCGCGCTTGCGAAACGGGAACGCGAAGGAGTGCGCGTCTTCTTGATGGGCGACGCAGCCGCCTGCGCCAAGGCGGGGCAGTCCGTCCCCCAAGGCTACTACAACATCAATCGCATGGTCCAGGCAGTGATCCTGCAGCGAGCCGCTGTCGGCGTTTGCGGCAGCTGCATGGACGCCCGAGGCATCAAGGAAACGGAGCTGCTCGCAGACACGCGGCGCAGTACCCTGGAGGAACTGGCCGATTGGACACAGTGGGCCGACAAGATCTTGGTGTTCTGAGGCCCATGAGCGAATCTCAGACCATTCTGGTGTTGGGCGGCGGGGTAGGTGGACTTGTCGCGGCTCACGAGCTCCGCAGGTTGCTGCCACCGGAGCATCGCGTCACGCTCGTCGACCGGGAACCCAAGTTCGTCTTCGCTCCTTCCCTGCTCTGGCTGATGACCGGGGGCCGCACGGCGGAAGGGATTTCGCGGCCGTTGGCGCGGCTCAAACGACAAGGCATTGAGGTGGTGCAGGGAGAGATCGAGCGGATCGACGCTGTCCACCGCGTGGTAACGGTCAGCGGGGAGAAGCTCGCGGCCGACCACCTCGTGATCGCGCTCGGCGCGGAGCTCGCTCCCGAAATCGTTCCCGGTCTCGCCGTGGCCGGCCACAATTTCTACACGGTGGCCGGCGCTGAGGCGTTGCGCGATGCCGTGAGCGCGTTTACCGGAGGAAGGCTCGTCGTCCTCACGGCCGCGCCCGTTTACAAGTGCCCGGCGGCTCCGTACGAGGCGGCGATGCTGTTGGAGCACTATTGCCGCCGCAGGAAGGTTCGTGACCAAACCCAGCTCGATCTCTATGCCGCCGAGCCGGGCCCAATGGGAGTTGCCGGACCCGAGGTGTCCAGGGGAGTGCGCCAGCTCGTCGAGTCCAAGGGGATCGCCTACCACCCTGAGCACCAGGTGCAGGAGGTTGACCCGGCGGCTCGGCGCCTGCGGTTCACTAACGGGGCGGAAGTGGTCTACGATCTCCTCGCGTACGTGCCGCCCCACCGCGCACCGCGCGTCGTGCGAGAGTCCGGTCTCGTAGGCGAGAGCGGCTGGGTCAGCGTCGACGCGCACACGATGGAAACCAAGTTCGAGCGCGTGTATGCGCTGGGCGACGTGGTCAGCATCCCACTGAAGCTCGGCAAGCCGTTGCCGAAGGCCGGGGTCTTCGCCCACGCCGAGGCGAAGGTCGTCGCCCGGAACATCGCGCGGGCCATCACTGGAAGAGGCACACCGGCGGCATTCGACGGCGTGGGCGCCTGCTTCGTCGAGACGGGCGACGGAAGGGCGGCGTTCGGTAAGGGCAACTTCTACGCGGAGCCCGTGCCGGAGGTGAAACTCCGCTCTCCCGGTTGGCATTGGCACATCGGCAAGGTCTGGTTCGAGAAGAACTGGCTGTGGCGGTGGTCTTGACCCAGGCGCCTTTTTGATGGGGTGCTCAATTCGAGGTACAGTCCACAAACTTGGTCTTCAATCAATCGGGACGGCGGGATTTGACCGGAAAGCCGCGAGCCGAAGGCGAGCGGCGGCGGCAGAAGCCCGCGGGCCCGACGAAAAACGGCGAGCCTTTTCGGCTCGCCGTTTGAGTCGGGACGGCGGGATTTGAACCCGCGACCCCCTGAACCCCATTCAGGTGCGCTACCGGACTGCGCTACGTCCCGTTCTTCCCTTTGCCGGATATATTACGCCGCCTTGCCGTCTTGCAACTCAGCCGCATACCACACGCCGCCTTGCCGTCTGCCCAACTTCGCAACTAACTGTTCGCCCGCCAACTGCGGCAAGCCTCCCAGAAGCCAGTTGCTCAGACGGCGAAGTGGCTTCCAGCCTCAAGCCCATGTCGCCAGGGAGGCCAAAATCTAGTCGCGCCGACCACGACCGCAAAGCCCGCACTCTCACGCGTTTTCTCGCTCAATCCCGCACTCGTTCGGTACGGTCCCCCACGCCTGGCTTCGCAGATTGCGCGCCATTCGACGTGCTTCGGGAGGACGGACAAGGGGCCCATGCCAGCCCCATGCGGTAGCGCCGCCCGCGGTGGTGAGTGTCGTCTAGTGGGTCAGGACATCTGCCTGGCACGCAGAAAACGCGGGCTCGACTCCCGTCGCTCACCCCCCCCCGAGGCGTGACTGGCGATTCTTGCGCTCAAGGACGGTCTTGTTAAGTTGCAGATGCGTGCCAGGCGGATCTGGTGCCTCCTGAGGCACCAAGCACAGCGGGCCACTCTCCAGAGTGGCCCGTTGTCGTTCGTGACCGAGGATGCTAGTCGGCAGCATCGCCGACCAAGGCGCTCAAATCCGGCGTCGGCGGCAACTCGACGATCTCGAGCCAGTAGCGGCCCAGCACGTTCATCGCCTCCACCAGCCCGGAGAACGTCACGGGCTTCTGAATGAAGGAGTTCACGCCGAGCTGGTAGCTGCGCACGATGTCCTGGTCCAACCCCGACGTAGACAGGACGACCACCGGAATGTCGCGTAAGGTCTTATCCCCCTTCATTACCTTCAGGGCCTCGCGCCCATCCATCTTCGGCATGTTGAGGTCCAGCAGGATCAAGCCGGGACGCGGCGCCTTCCCGGTCTCGCCCGCGTACGCGCCGCGCTGGTAGAGATAGTCGAGCAGTTGTTCGCCATCCTCGACGAAGTGCACCGAGTTCGCAACGTGCGCGTCGTTCAGCGCCTGCTGGGTCAGCATGCGGTCGTCCGCATCGTCATCACAGATGAGAATCGTGATCGGGATCTTGTTCTTGTCTCGGGTCATGACAGAAACCCCTTCGCCGCCTGCGTGACCGGCAGGGTGACCGTGAAGGTCGCCCCCTGGCCAGCAGTGCTCATCGCGACGATCGTGCCGCCGTGCCGCTCGACGATCTTGCGGCAAATGGCAAGGCCGATGCCGGAGCCGTCGTACTCCGCGCGGCCGTGCAGGCGCACGAACATGCCAAAGATCTTGGCCGCGTGCTTCTCGTTGAACCCGATCCCGTTGTCCGTCACCGTGATGGTACAGTGCTGGCCGCCATTCGAGCAGCGGAGCCCGACCACCGGCGCCGCGTCCTTCCGGCGGTACTTGATCGCGTTGCCGAGCAGGTTCTGCAGCAGTTGGCGCATCTGGAGTGCGTCGGCCTCGATCACCGGCAGCTCCCCGACTTCCACACGGCCCCCCGACTCCGCGATGGACGTCTCCAGGTCGGCGATGACCTCCCGCGCCACCCGGGCCAGGTCCGTGCGGGCAAACGCGTGAACCCGCGTCGTCACCTGCGAATACAGGAGCAGATCGCTGATCAGCGTGCGCATGCGGGCGGCGGCGCCGAGCATCCGGGCGAGGTGCTCCCGGGCGGCGCCGTCGAGCGCCGGCCCCGCGGACGTGTTCAGCAGATCTCCAAACGACAGAATCTTGCGCACCGGCTCCTGCAAGTCATGGGACGCGACCGACGCGAACTCGTCCAGCGCCGCGTTGGAGCGCTCGAGCTCGCGGTGCTGCTCCGCCAGACGCCATTCCGTGAGACGCCGAGCGGTGATGTCCTCGATCGCCAGCAGGATGATCCGGGGAAGGTTGGGTCCCTGCGACACGAGCCGAGCGTTGAGCAGCATGATCTTGCGGCCGATGCCGGGAAACTCGTGGTCGACATCGAAATCATTCAATTGCGGCTCGACCGCGAGCTTGTCACGCAGCAGCTCGCGGAGCGGCGCGATGTCCCATTGCCCGTCGCCGAGCGTAAAGAGGACCTCGCCGATCGTGTCCTCCGGTTCGACCTGGAAGGTGTCAAAGAACGCCCGATTTGCCTGCGTGACGCGGAATTCGGCGTCCAGGACGATCAGGGGCTCCCGCACCGTATCGATGATATCGAGCAACAGCCGCTGGGCGGCGGGCACATCACGCGTCGCCTCGTCGGAGGAGCAAATGCGGAACGTCTCGGTAGCAGGCATAGCCGGAGCCTAGCGGTGCCAGGGGACCGTGGGTATCGCACAATCGAGGTAGAGATTCGTGGTACCTTTGATGGACATGATTCGCGTAGCCATCATCGACGACAATCGCCTGGTGCGCGAAGCGCTTACCGCGATGCTCAATCGCCTCACGGGTATCCGCGTCGTCTCCTCGGACGTGGCCGACTCGGCCTCGTTGGCCGAGACCAAGCCGGACGTGCTGCTCCTCGACGTGGGGCTGCGCGATCAAGACAGCCTGCGCGTCGCCGCCACCCTCCGGCAGGAGAATCCCGCTGCGAAGATCATCGTGATGGATCTCCTCCCCGTGAACGAGGAAATCATTGAGTATGTGAATGCGGGGGTGTCCGGGTTCGTCTTGAAGGATGCCAGTTTCGACGAGTTTCTTGCGACGATCCGGTCGGTCGCCGGGGGCAAGAAGGTGTTACCGCCCCGCATGACGGAATCGCTCTTTTCCCAGATCGCGAAGGAGGTCGACGGACAAGAGCCCGCGCAGGTGCTCGAAGCCGTGCGGATGACACCACGCGAGCGCGAGGTCATCGACCTCATTGGCGAGGGGCTGAGCAACAAGGAGATCGCTCAGCGTCTCAACATCGCGACGCATACCGTCAAGAGTCACGTGCGGAACGTCATGGAGAAGCTGGCGTTGCACACGCGGTTGCAGATCGCCGCGTACTCCCACCGGGAGGGATAGCTCAACCGGCGTACTTACTATTTCAGCCGTTCGTGCGATGTGGGTTCACTGCGATTAGGCCTATCCTCTGTGCAGTGATTCGTTCCTACAGTCCCTCAACGCACGGAGCACCACACCATGTTCTCATACAATCGTCTTGCCATCGTCGCCTTGGCGCTGCTGTCCGCAGCCTGCAGCGACCCCTCGTCCCGCTTGACGTCGCCCTCGTTCAGCGACTCAGTGGCCATCGACACGGTCGCCGCCGCGTCGAACTTCCGCGTGCTCGCCAACGCCGGCGCCACGTGCACCGACGGCACCATCCTCGGCGACGTGGGCACCTTCAGCTCCACCGGCGCGATCACGCGCACCAATTGCCCCATCTCGGGGATCCTGCACGTCGGAGACAGCGCTGCCACGCAGGCCTTCAATGACTTCCTCAACACGTACGCCGTGCTCGCCCCGCAGGCGGGTGACGTCTGCACGATGTTGACGGGTACCCTCGCCGGCGTGATCCTGGCGCCCGGTGTCTACTGCTTCAACGCTGCAGCGACGGTCACGGGCCTGTTGACGCTCGACGGACCGGCGGACGGCATCTGGATTCTCAAGATCGGCACCAGCGGCACCGGCGCCCTCACGGGTACGGGCTTCGAAGTGGCCATGGCCGGCGGCGGCTTGGCGTCCAACGTCACGTGGCGCGTCGCTGACGCCGTGACGATGACGACCTCCAACATCCAGGGCAACATCCTGGCCGGCGCGGGCATCACCCTGACGGGTGGCACGCTGCACGGCAACGTCTCGTCGAAGGCCGACGTGACGATCACGGGCACGGTGGTCAGCAACTAAGGACAGCACAAGCAATCGCAAGGCGGAGGGGCCCCAGTCGGGCCCCTCCGTTTTTTTGGTGGGCTGGTTGTGTCTCTTGGCTCATTGTACCCGGTCTCCTTGCCCCCACCCGCTGCGCGCCCCACGTTACCCGCCGAGCGGAGGCTAGAGTGGCGCCCGACCCCCTCTTCGAACGGCTGCGCCGGGCTCTGTTGCCCGACTATGAGTTAGAACGCGAGCTCGCGAGCGGCGGCATGGGCATCGTGTATGTCGCCCACGACGTCACCCTCAACGTCAACGTCGCCGTCAAGATCATCCGACCGGGCCTCGAGACCGCTCACGCGATCGAAGCCTTCCATCGCGAAGCCCGCATCATCGCGCGCATCGACCATCCGAACGTCGTGAAGATCCATATCTCTCGGGAACGCCACGGGTTCCACTACTACATCATGGACCTGGTCGGGGGGCCGACTCTGGCCCAGCGCCTCGAAGCCGGTGGCAAGCTCCCGCTCGAGGACGCTGTGCGCGTCGGGAAGGACCTCCTCGCGGGACTCGGGGCGGTCCACCGCACCGGCATCGTGCACCGCGACGTCAAGCCGAGCAACGTTTTCCTTTTACCTGAGCGCGCGCTGCTCGCCGACTTTGGCATCTCGCGCCCGCCGTCGGGCGAGCCCCGGGCCCCGGGAAACCGCCCCATGCACGCCGGCGAGGGCACGCGAGGCTATCAGGCGCCGGAGCAAATCGACGGCTCGCCGGTCACGAACCGAACGGATCTGTATTCGGCGGGCGCCGTCGTCTACGAGGCGATCACTGGTCGCCGGCATCCGCAACTCGGCGAAGTGCCCTCGTGGGAAGATGTCCCCGATCGCATCGCCGGTGTGCTCCAGCGCGCCCTGCGCCCCGCCCCCGCGGACCGCTGGCCCGACGCCCGCACGTTCCACGACGCGCTGCGCGAAGCCTACGTGCCGCCCCGCGTGCCGCGCCCCGCGAGCGTCGCAATGATCGCTGTCGCGCTGGCCATAGCGATCTACATCATCATTGCTCGGCCACCTCCACACTGCGGTGGCACCGTCACCGTGGCGCTGCCGCGCTTCGAGTATGTCGGGCCACCGGCGTATCGCGCCATCGCCGATTCGCTGCCGCTCCTCGTGCGTGCCCACTTGGGCAGTCACCCCGACTTTTGCCTTACGGCATCGCGGCGCGCACCATCCCGCGCCGCCGGCGGCCTCGTCATCACCGGCGAGCTGACGGTGCACGATTCGACGGTGTCGGTCGAGTTGGGCGACATGCCGGCGCACGCGCTCCGCGCGCCCCTGCACGAGTGGCCCACACTCCGAGACTCGGTGAGCTATCGCGTACTCCTCGGCGTGTGGGACGCGCAGAGCCCGCTCGCCCCCACGCTGCCGGTGCACGCCCTGCCCCGCACTGCCGCGGGACTCGTGCGCTTCTTCGAAGCCGAGCAGTTCGTGGCGGCGGCACAGTGGGAGAACGCGCACGACGCCTACCGGGTCGCCTTGGAAACCGATTCGAGTTGCTGGCTCTGCGATTGGCGCCTGACCGAAGTGGAGCGCTGGCTCGGTCTCGAGCACGACCCGGCGCGAGTGCGGCGCTACCGCGCCCATGCGGATTCGTTCGGTCCCCTGTACGCGACGCTGATTCGCGCGCCGCAGATGCCCCTTACCCAACGCCTCGACGCGCTGCAGGGCGTGACCAAACAGTGGCCCGACGTCTTCCTCGGCTGGTTCCAGTTGGGCGACGAGCTGTTCCACCGGGGCCCGCTCGCGGGACACGCCCGCGCCGAAGCGATGCCGCCCCTCGACAAGGCAGTCCATCTCCGCCACGACTTTGGTCCCGCCTCGGAGCACCTGGCGTGGGTCGCCATCACCGAAGGCGACTCGACAGCTGCCGCCGACGCGCTCGAGGCGCTCGACCGCCGCGGCTCAAGCCACGATCCCTATGCCGCCGGTCTTCGCGCCATGCTGGACGTGGCCTTTGCGTGGCGCTTCTCGCCCGAGCCCGTCGCCGTCGCGACTACACAGCGCGCGGTCGACAGGGCCAACGCCGTCCGGGCGGACCTCGGCGCGGGAGCCCGCATGCTCGGCTCCTTCGACGTCCCCACCGGGCAGGTAGCCCTCGCTCAGATTCTGGCGCACAGCAGCTCGCGTGACCTGCGCCGATCGGGTCTCATCGCCCAAGTGCTCGGCAACGTGGCGCTCGGCCGGCCCGAGCAAGCGCACGACCTCCTGACGACGCTGACGACCGTCGCGCCCGACCCCGAAACGGCTCGGTTCGCCACGCAGCTCGACGCAACGATCGCGTTCACCGAGACCGGGGCCCGCGTCCGCCTCGCAGGCCCGGATACCGCCACGATCGAAGCCAGAGCGCTGACGGATCCGTTCTCCCGCACGGTCCTGCAACTCTCCCGCGCCGAGCGAGACGCCGCGCACGGTGACGTGGAAGGCGCCCGCCGCGCGCTCCTGTGGCACGAGAACACCGACCTCTCGGGGTTGCCGGCGCGCGAACTTCAGGCAGCGGAAATCGATTGGGCCTTCGGCACCATCGCGCGCTGGCGCCTCGCCCGGCTCCTGGACGACGGCAGCGGCAGCCATCACGGCGCCGCGTGCACAGCCTATCGCGCGGTCGTGCGTCTCTGGTCGGGGGGGGAGCCGCGCTATCGGGCGCGTGCCGACAGCGCGCGATCGCGTGCGGTCGAGCTGCACTGCGCGCCCGCATGATCTCCTGCCAGGCCCTCGGGCCCTTGCACGTCACCGTGAACGGCAAGCGCGCGCCGAAGCAGCTGATGTGGCGCAGGAACATTGCGCTCCTCCTCTACCTCGCGCGCGCGCCCGCGCGCCGTTGCACGCGCGATCACGCCATCGGCCTCTTCTGGGCCGAGAAGAGCGACGCAGCGGCGCGTCAGTCCCTGCGCGAAGCGACCAGCACGCTGCGCCGCTACCTCGGGGATGAACTACGCACTGAAGGCGACCAGCTCGAGCTGGCCGCCGGCGCGGTGGAGCTCGACACCGAGCAGTTCGACGCTCGAGTGGCCGCGCACGACTGGGGCGGCGCCACTGCCCTCGTCCGCGGTGAGTTCGCCCAGGGCTTCAAGGTGCCCAAGACATCGGCGTTCGAGGACTGGCTGCTCGTCGAGCGGGGACACTGGCATCGTCGCACCATGGATGCCCTGATCGCGCACGCCGAGGAGCGGCTCGACGCCGGCGACCTGCTCGGCGTTGACAAGCCGGTGACGCTTGCGTTGCGGATCGATCCGCTGTCAGAGCGCGCCCTGCGCGCGGTGCTGTACCGCCACGCGATCGCCGGCGACCGCGCCGGCGCGCTCGCCGCGTACAAGAAGTTCGCCGCGAGGGTGGGGAAAGAACGCGGGACCCCGCTCGAACCCGAAACGGTTGCCCTCGCCGAGCGCCTGCGGAATGCCCGCCTATGGCGGCTCCCGGTGCGCGCGACGGCGACGGACGCCGGCGTGGAATGGCGCCGCGCTCCGCTCATCGCCCGGGAGGCTGAACTGGTGAAGCTGCTCGGCTGCTGGCGCGACGCCCGCACCGGCCGCGCCGCCCTGGTGGTGATCGAGGCGGAAGCGGGGTTCGGCAAGACGCGGCTCGCCGAGGAGGTGGTGGCGCGCGCGGTGTTCGATGGGGGTGTCGCGCTCGGGACGCGCGCCGTCGCCGCCGATCGTGAGCAGCCCCTCGCGGCCCTCGCGAGCGTCGCCGGCGAGTGGGCGGAGCGATTCCCCACCGTTCGCACCGCGGCGGCGCCCGCGCCCAATCTCGTGACCGCGTTGACCGAGATCCTGCGGGTGGCAACTAAGGAGCACCCGGTGCTCCTCGTCTGTGACGATGCGCAGTGGCTCGACGGGGAGTCGTTCGCAGCCCTCGGCGCGCTGTTGCGCAATCTCGCCCGGGCGCCGCTGCTGCTCGTCATCGCGGCGACCGGTGAGCCCAAGCCTCCCGCGCTCGCCGAGCTACGGTCGCGGATCGGCCGCGACGTGCGTGGCGTCGCCGTGCGGCTGCAGCCCTTCACCGTATCGGAAATTCACGCCCTCGTGCGCTGGGCCCTTCCCGCCTACAAGCCGGCACAGGCCGAGCGCGCAAGCCGTCGGATCCTCGCGGACTCGGGCGGCAACCCGCTGCTGGCGGTCGAGATCTGCCACGCCGTCGCTCAGGGCCTCGATCTCGGCCTGACGGACGGCGCGTGGCCGCGGCCGCTCACGACGCTCGATCAAACGATGCCGGGGGACTTGCCCGACACGATCGTCCGCGCGATTCGGGTGGCGTTCCACTGCCTCACCGCCAACGCGCGCGCCGCGCTCGCCGCCGCCGCCGTCCTTGGGGGCGAGCGGGTGACCGCCAAACGCCTCGGCGCCGCCAGCCGGCTCAAGGGCGCCGCATTGGACGCGGCGCTCGACGAGCTGGAATGGCGGCGCTGGCTCGTGGCGGAGCGCCGGGGCTACACCTTCGTCGCGCGCATTGTGCGAGACGTAGTGCGGCGCGACATGGTGACCCCCGGTCAGGCCCAGCGCATTCTCGACGGGCGCGAGTAAACTCGCGGCTCGGCGCTGCCCGTAAGCGGGCGTGTTGGCGCCGCTTCAGCGGCAGTGCCGAGCCGCGGCTTCAGCCGCGCCATCACGGCCGCGGCTCGAGCCACGCCATCACGCCTAGCGCAGCGTCGCGACGAGCCCCGCGTGGTCGGACGGCCACACCGGATACGCCACGCCCGCCACACGATCGGCCGGCACGTCGCCGAAGCGATCGATCTGGCCGCGCAATCCGGCCGCGGCGGCCGAGCTCAGACCGAAGCCGCGCGCGAACACGTAGTCGATGCGCTGGTCGAGCGCCGGCAGCTCATTCGACAGGTCGGCCGCCTCGCAGCAGGTGAATCCGATCACGCCCGGCCGTAGCGCCCGCCAGCTGTCGGTGAAACCGGCGCTCCCGAGCAGCTGATACATCGACGATCCGGGCACGTCGTTCAAATCGCCCATGATCACCACCGGCCGATCGGTCGGCTGCGTCGCGACGATCTCGCCCACCTGCGCGGCGCGCAGCGCGTCGAACGTGTTGCCCGCCAGGTCAGCCTCGGGATGGGTACTCACGAACCGGTAGGGCACGCCGTCGATCGTCGCATCGGCCCACACCCAGCCCCGCTTCAGCTCGATGCCGGGCGCCACGACGCCGACGTTGTAGGTGAAGTTCTGACCTCCGGACGCCGTGACGGTCACGCGACCCAAGTCCACGAGCATGACGTCGTGATCCACCAGGCTGATCCCCGGGAGCGGCGCCGCGACGATGTTCTGCACCTGGGCGGCCACGCCGTAGTGCAACCCACGTTCCGCCAACTTGGCTTCGAGGATCGCCACGAAATCCTGGTGAACGACGACCGGCAAGCCCAATCCGTTGAGGTCGATGTCGAGCTGGGACGCCTCCTGTAACCCCACGACCTGGGGTCGCCGCGCAGCGATCTGGTCGGCGATCGCGCTGGCGCGCGCCGGGAAGTCGGTCTTACGCACAGTTTCGATGGCAAAGAGGAGCGCCGGAAGATCGTCGATCGGGTCGGGAGAGCCGAGGGCGACGATCACCGCGTCGACGTCGGCGCCCACATAAAGGTTCTGTGTCATTACCGTAACGGCCCCCGGCAGGGACTGCACACGCCCGTCCACATCGGCGGTGGGAAAGATCGGCTTGAAGATGTCCTTGTCGCATCCTGCCGTTATGAGGGCGACCAACGGGAAGAGCCACAGGCTGCGCATACGACCTCCTGGAGGAAGAGACGACGTCTCAGAACGAAGCGGAGGATCGCGCAGGCACGTCAAGAACCCGTCAAGGGCTGGACGAGCGCCTCGGCCGGGGGCAGACTTCCATCCTCCCCGAAACCAAGGGTACCGCAATGCTGATCGCATCCCTGCTGCTTCTCCAGGCCGCCGCAGCCCAGCCGGCGGCGGCTTCGAAAAGCCCCGTCGCCGACGCGCTGCGTAGCATGACGCAACGCTATACGCGCATCCTGACCGCCGCCGCCGAGGCGATGCCCGCGGAGAAGTACAACTACCGCCCCACCCCGGCGCAGATGAGCTTCGCGGAAATCCAGGTCCATCTGATCAAAGAAGGAAACGATCTGTTGTGCGGCAAGGTCGCCGGCATGGCGCCCCCCACGCGCACGCCGATCGACACGACGGCGGGCAAGGACGCCCTCGTCGCCCGGCTCAAGGAGAGTTTCGCGTTCTGCGAGCAAGCATTCGCAAAGCTCGACGACTCGAACCTCAGCGCGCCGGTCCAGCTCTTTGGCCCGAACCCGTTCACCATGGCCTCCGCGATGATGATCACCGTGGGTGACTGGGCCGATCACTACAGCCAGGAAGCGAACTACCTGCGGCTCAACGGTGTCCTGCCCCCGACCGCTCGGCCCCGCACGCCATGACCAAAGCCACCTGCCTCGCGTTGCTTGCCCTCGCCGGATGCATGCCGCCTCCGGGCAGCGCGGCTGACGCCAAGAAAGCCATCGACGCAGCCAACGCCAGCTGGGCTCGGCTCACGTCGTCGGGCCACGCTGACTCGATCGCGGAGTTCTACGCCGAAAACGCGGTGGTCATGCCACCCAACATGGCCCCAACCCGCGGCAAGACGGCGATCCGCGCCTTCTTCGCGGAGCTCAACGCCCTGAAGCCCACGCTCTCCCTGCGCGCCGATTCGGTGTGGGCAAGCGGCGCGGCAGCCGTCGAGCAGGGACGCTATTGGTGGAAGTGGGCCGGCGCACCGCCCCCGGGCATGCCCGCGGCGGACTCCGGCAAGTACATCGTTCGCTGGGTAAACGAGAATGGCCGGTGGCTGATGGCGCAGGACATCTGGAACAGCGACGTGGCCCTGCCCACGCCTGCTGCCCCCGCTCCCAAGCCAGCACCCGCTCGGCGGACTACGAGAACGCGGCGGTAACGCAACGGTATGACCCTAGGGGCGGGGGGGCTCAACACCCCGCCCCTAGCGGCCGTACTTCTTTAGCTGCACCGTTTCCCCACTCCACTTCTTCTTGATGAGGCCGTCATGACTCGTCGCTTGTGGACGGCGCTGGCCGTCCTCGCGGTGGTCGGCTCCCCCCTCGCCGCGCAGAACAAGATCACGCTGGACTCGACGCTCCTCGCCGGCTTCCGCTGGCGCAACATCGGCCCCGCCAACATGATGGGCCGAGTCTCGAGCGTGGTCGGGATCCCCAGCCCCTCCAAGACGTTCTTCGTCGCGGCGGCGGCGGGCGGGATCTGGAAAACGACCAACAACGGGACCACGTTCCGGCCCGTGTTCGACAACGAGCGCTGCGTCTCGATGGGCGAGTTGGCGATCGCCCGCTCGGACACGAATCAGGTGTGGGCGGGGACCGGCGAGGAAGACTCCCGCAACACGATCTCGCCGGGATGCGGGATCTACAAATCGACTGACGGCGGCCTCACCTGGAAGCCGATGGGCCTGGAGAAGAGCGGCGCCATCGGCCGCATCGTGGTGCACCCGACGAATCCGAACATCGTGTACGTCGCGGTCCTCGGCCAACCGTGGGCGCCCAACGCCGAGCGCGGACTCTACAAGACGACCGACGGCGGGGCGACCTGGAGCCTCATCAAGTTCGTCTCCGATCGCGCCGGGTTTGTGGACGTCGCGATGGACCCGTCGAATCCCGAAGTCCTCTTCGCCGCGAGCTGGGAACGGCAGCGCGGGCCCTACTTCCTGAACTCGGGCGGGCCCGGCAGCGGGCTCTGGAAGACGACCGACGGCGGGAAGACGTGGACCGCGGTCACCGGCGGCGGCCTCCCGGCGACGACCAAGGGCCGCATCGGCATCGCGATCGCCGCGTCGGACGCCAAGGTGATCTATCTGATGCTCGAGGCCGACACGACGGCCAACCCCCGCCCCGACCGGACGAAGGCCGCACAGACGCGCCCGTCAGGCCTGTATCGCTCGGCCGACGGCGGCGCGACGTGGGAGAGAACCAACAGCAACAACGTGCGCCCCTTCTATTACTCACAGGTGCGCGTCGATCCCAAGGACCCGAACCGCGTCTATTGGTCCTCCACGCCCGTCAACTTCTCCAATGACGGCGGCAAGACGGTCGGCAACGCGACGCAGGGGATCCACGTCGATCACCACGCGATGTGGATCGATCCCAACGACCCCAATCACTTCATCGTCGGCGACGACGGCGGCGTGGCGCAGACCTGGGACCGCGGCGGCAACTACGACTTCCTGAACTCGTTCGCCATCGGCCAGTTCTACATCGTCTCGTACGACATGGGCTTCCCCTACCGCGTCTGCGGCGGTCTCCAAGACAACGGCTCCTGGTGCGGCTACTCGCGCCGCCGTCAGGGCGACATCACCAACGCCGACTGGACGACGGTGGGCGGCGGCGACGGCTTCTACACGGCCCAGGACCCGACCGACCCGAACATCGTCTACGTCGAGTCGCAGGGCGGCAACATGTCGCGCCTCAACTTCGCAACAGGCGAGCGCACGGGGCTGCAGAAGCCCAACTGGCGTCCGCGCTACCAGATGTTCGAGGACTCGATCGTCATCGAACGGCCCGATACCACCAAGCCGGCCACGTCAGCGCAGCAGCGCCGCCTCGCGGACTTCCGCGCCCGCCAAAGGGCCGACTCGAACGACACCGATGTGCGCTGGAACTGGAACACGCCGTTCCTGATCTCGGCGCACAATCCGGAGATCTTCTACGCCGGCGCGAGCAAGGTGATGAAGTCGACGCGGCGCGGCGAGGACCTCTATCCGATATCGCCCGACCTGTCGACGCGCGACACCATGAAGATCCGCGTCTCGACGCGCACGACCGGCGGCGTGACACCCGACGTGACGGGCGCCGAGACGTTCTGCACGATCGTGTCGCTGGCGGAATCGCCGCTCCGGCCTGGTGTGCTGTACGCGGGCACCGACGACGGCAACGTGTGGCTGACCAAGAACGACGGCGGCAGCTGGGAGAACCTGACGGGTCGCTTCCCCGGCGTGCCGGCGGGGACGTATGTCTCGCGGATCGAGCCGTCGCGCTTCGATTCGTCCACTTTCTACATCACGTTCGACAATCATCGCAACAACGACTTCAAGCCGTACGTGTACGTGACGACGGACTTCGGCAAGACGTTCCGCTCGCTCGCCAACAACCTGCCGACGGGCGGGCCCGACTACGTCCACGTGATCCGCGAAGACGTCGCCAACAAGAACCTGCTCTTCGTGGGCACCGACGTCGGCGCCTATGTGTCGTTCGACCGTGGCGCGTCGTGGCAACGGTTCATGAGCGGGCTGCCCACGGTGCCGGTGCACGACCTGAAGATCCACCCGCGCGAGCGGGAGTTGATCGCGGCGACGCACGGCCGAGCGCTGTGGGTCGTGGACATCGCACCCCTCGAGCAGCTGTCGGACAGCGTGATCGCCGCGACGGCGTATCTGTTCCAGCCGAAGACGGCGTACCAGTACGGCCAGGCGCCGCTGGGCGGCGGGAGCCCGGGGCACAAGGCGTTCCGCGCGCAGAGCCCGCAGTACGGCGCCGAGATTGTGTATCGCCTGACGGCGGCGAACAGCGACCGCCGCGCGCGCACGCGCGTGGTGATTCGCGATGTCATGGGCGACACGGTGCGCACCGTTCAGGGTCCCGCCGGCCCAGGCCTGCACCGCGTCGTCTGGAACTACGCAGGCAAGACGCCCCCGCCCACGCCGTTGTCGCCCTCGCAGAAACGCGACAGCGCCTGGCTCGTGGCGCGCATCACCGTCGTGTTCGATTCGTTGACCAAGGCGGGCGGCAATGCCCAGATCCTCGATCCGATCAAGACGGCGCTGCTCGCCGGTGACGTGCAGGGACTGGCGCAGCGATTCGGATTTGGAGGTGGTGGAGGTGGTGGAGGAGGCGGCGGTGGTGGTGCAGCCGCCGCGGCGGGCGGTCGCTTCGTCGAACGCCCGGGCGAGACCACTCCGCGCGCGGTCAGCGCCGCCGGTGCGGCGGCCGCTCCTGCGGCAGAAGGGGCCGGCGAAGGCGGCGAGGCGGCGCCCGATCCAGGGCTCCTCGGTCAGCTGGGCAACTTGCTGCGCCGGCCCGGCCAAGGCGGCGGCGGTGGAGGCGGCGGCGGTGGGTTCGGTGCCCTCGGCTTCATCGCACAGGCGTTCGGTCGGGCGCCGGCCGGTGGAGGTGGCGGCGGCTTTGGCGGTGGTGGCCCGGCGCCGGTCGCGAGCGGTGACTACCTCGTCACCATCACGGTCGGCGACAAGACGCTGAGCCGAGTGCTCCGGGTGGAGCGCGTGAGCGGCTCGGGTGCGGGGGCGACGTTCGTGTTCGACGATGACGACCCGAATGACCCGTAGCTGATGGCCTTTCTGGACACGAACCACCAGCGCGCGGCGCTGGTGGTTCTGCTCCTGGGGTTTGCCCTCGCGTGGGCGCTCGCGCCCTACGCGACGGGCCTGATCGGGATCCCCGTGCTGTACGTGATCTTCGCGCCGGTGCACCGCTGGCTGGCGCGACGCATGAAGGCGTCGATTGCGGCGACGCTCGTCGTGCTGCTCGGCATCTTCCTGATTGTCGTCCCGGGCGCCTCGTTCGCAGGCGTGATCGTGAGCGAGGCGCAGCAGATCGCCGCCGGCGTCGTGAAGAGCCCGATCCTCGCGCGCCTGGCGGCGCTGCGTATCGGCGGGACGCAGCTCGGCCCCGAGCTCGCGAACCTGGGCCGCGGCATCGTGGGCTGGCTCGGCACCGGCGCCTTCAGCCTCGTCGGCACGGCGACGCGGCTCGCGCTGAACCTCTCGATCGCGTTCTTCGGTCTCTATTACCTGCTGCTGC
>DASYRD010000101.1:0-13472 GCA_036004745.1 Gemmatimonadales bacterium
CGGCATCTTGGCCGCGATCGCGATTCCGAAGTTCGCGAACACGAAGGAGAAGGCGTATCTGGCTTCGATGAAGTCGGATCTGCGTAACCTGATCACCGCCGAAGAGGCGTATTTCGCCGACTCGGTCAAGTACACGAGCAATCTTGGGACGAACTACAACACGACCAGCGGCGTTGTTGGCCCCACCATCACGGTGACGGCTGACGGTTTCACCGCGACCGTGTCACACACCACGACCACCAAGACGTGCGCGGTGTACGTGGGTTCGACGGCGCTGGCCCCGGCTAACAAAGAGGGCGAGCCGAAGTGCGCGTAAGGCCTCTGGCCTAACGCAGGGGGCGGCGGGGAGCAATCCCCGCCGCTTCTTTTTTTGAGCGTCTTTTTGCGTCCTTGGGCCCGTAGTGCATATTCTTGCATGCGACCTAAGCCGGCGCTCCGCACGGAGCTCCTCTTCTACATGTCGTTCCTGGCGGCCTTCGCCCTGCTCGTCGGCGTGGCGACCTCGCTCCTCGCGCTGGCTCTCGCTCCCGATCAAGGCGTCGCGATGATCGTGACCCTCGTCGTCCTCGAGGTCGCGATCTTCATCTTGTACGGCCGCGGACTCGTCAATCGTCTGGTGCTCCGTCCCCTGGACCGCGTCGTGGCCGCCGCAGACTCCGTCGCCGATGGCAACCTCGACGCCCGGGCTCCAGACGCCGATACCCGCGACTTTGCCACCCTCGCCGAGCGGCTCAACCGCATGACCGACCGGCTCCTCGACGCCCAGAGCCAACTCGTACGCTCGGAGAAGCTCTCCAGCATCGGCCGCCTCGCCGCCGGTGTCGCGCACGAGGTCGGCAACCCTCTCGGCGCCGTCGGGACGTACGTCGAGGTCCTGCGCCGGCGTGGGGCCGATCTGGAGCTGACGACCGGGATCACGCGCGAGTTGGAGCGCATCGACCACATCGTCCGCAGCCTCCTCGACTACGCCCGTCCGCACGAGGACCCGCTGCAACCGGTCGACGCCGCTCAGGTCGCCGCCGGGGCCTTCGATCTCTTGAAGGCCCAAGGGGCCTTCCGTGCCGTCCGCGCTGACGTGGATGTGCAGGGCGACGTGCCCCAGATCCTCGGCCGCGCGCATGTGCTCGAGCAGGCGCTCGTGAACTTGGTGCTGAACGCCGTGGATGCCGCGCCCGAGGGGCGGATCGTCGTCGGCGCGCGGCGCTGGGCCTACGAGCCGGGGCATGCCCCTCCCAAGCGCGCCGGCGACCCCGCCCAGGCCGCCCACCCCAGAGTTCCGGAGCGCCGGCCCTCCCGCATCGAGTTCGCCGCCGGGCAGCTGGGTACGCTTCTGTTTGTTGCGGACTCGGGTCCCGGTGTTCCGCCCGAGGATCGCGACAAGGTGTTCGAGCCGTTCTACACGACCAAGGAACCGGGACGCGGCACGGGGCTCGGGCTCGCGATCGTCGCGCGCAGCGTGGACGAAATGGGTGGCGTCGTCTGGGTCGATGCGGCCCGAGAAGGCGGCGCGGTCTTCAAGATATTTTTCCCGGCCGCATGAAAAAGATCTTGGTCGTCGACGATGAACCGGGCCTCCGCCAGAGCCTCGGCCTCCTGCTCTCAGATGCCGGCTATGCCGTCACGGCCGAAAGCGACGGCAAGAAAGCGCTCGATCGCGCGCTCGCCGAGTCATTCGATCTGGTGTTGTGCGATGTCCGGATGCCGGAGATGGACGGCCTCTCGTTCCTGCGGAACTATCGGAGTCGCGGCGGTGACGGCTTGGTGATCATGATGAGCGCCTACGGGGGTGAAGACGCGGCCCTGGCCGCCATGAAGGAAGGCGCCTACGACTACCTCCCCAAGCCCTTCCGCCCCGACGAAGTGGTGCTCACCCTGCGCAAGGCCGAGGAGCGGGAGCGTCTCGGGCGCGACGTCGCAGGCCTCCGCGCCCAGCTGGCCACGGGGCCGGCGGAACGAGGCCTCATCGCGGAGAGCCGAGCGATGCGCGCAGCGCTCGATCTGGTGGCGCGCGTGGCCGAGCACAACACGACCGTGCTCATCACCGGCGAGAGTGGCACCGGAAAGGAAGTGGTCGCGCGGGCGATTCACCGCGCCAGCCCGCGTGCAACGAGACCCTTTGTCGGGATCAACTGCGCCGCCATTCCCGAGAGCCTGCTCGAATCGGAGCTCTTCGGTCACGTGCGCGGCGCCTTCACGGGCGCGACGGCCGACAAGGCAGGGCTCTTCGATCAGGCGAGCGGCGGCACGTTGTTGCTCGACGAGATCGGCGAGCTGCCCCTCGGATTGCAGGCGAAGCTGCTGCGGGTCCTCCAGGAGGGCGAGATCCGCCGCGTGGGGGACCAGAAGACGCGCCGCGTCGACGTGCGCGTCCTCGCGGCGACCGCTCGTGACCTGGCTACGGAAGCAGCGGCGGGAAAGTTCAGGGAGGACCTGTTCTACCGGCTGAACGTCGTGGCCATCGAGCTGCCGCCTCTTGCGGAGCGCCATGAAGACATCGCGCCCCTGGCGCGGCACTTCGTGGCGCGGCTGGCGCAGCGCTTCGGGAGGGCGCTGACGCTGAGTGACGCAACGATCGCCTGGCTCGAGCAGCAGGAGTGGCGCGGCAACGTGCGCGAGCTCGAGAACGCGATCGAGCGGGCGGTGGTGCTGACGGATCGCGATGGGTTGGAACCCAGTGACTTCGCTCGTGCCCCACGCCCCACGCCCCACGCCCCATCGACGGGTTCTCTGTCTGATGTCGTCGAAGCCGCCGAGACTCAGGCGATCAGCGACGCCTTGAAAGCGGTAGACGGAAACCGGCGCGAGGCGGCGAAGAAGCTGGGCGTGAGTTTACGGACCCTGTTTTACAAGATGAGCCGCTACGGATTGGAGTGAAATCGGTTGTGCAGAGGTTTGCACGAGTGCAGCATTCTGCAGTGGTAGGCGAGTACGGGATGTTAGTTTAAGTGATTGTTATACAATGACTTGCGACGCGGCACGCATCGTGTACTAGGACGGCCCGGACAGGAGGAGTTATGCGTCAACGCGGCTTCACATTCGTCGAGATTCTGATCGTGATGGTCCTCATCGGGATCATCGCATCGCTCGGCATCCCGCGCATTCGCGGGGCCATCTATAAGCAGAACGTGCGCTCGGCGCGCGTGCTCGCCGGCACGCTCGTCGTGAAAGCGCGCGCCGCCGCGATTCAGCGCGGCTGCGCGTCCTCGATTCATTTCTCGCCCGGCGCGAGCGGCCGAATCTGGGTCACGACGTGCAAGACAAACAGTACCGTGGGGCTCGATACGCTCGGCGGGATGGAGCGCATCTCGGCCCGCTACAACATCACGTTCATGGCGTCGACTGATTCCGTGCGCTTCATGCCGAACGGCTTAGCGCTGAACAACAACGCCGGCACCGTGCTCACGTTCGTGTCGGACATCTACAGCGATTCGGTGATCGTCAACTCCGTCGGGAAGGTGGTGCGCTGATGATCCGCAATGACCAGCGAGGCTTCACCATCGTGGAAATCATCATCGCGATCGTCGTCCTCACGGTCGGCTTGCTCGGCCTGGTGTCGACGGCCGCCCTCGTGACGCGGATGATCGCGCGCGGCCAACGCTCCTCGGTGGCCGCGACGTTCGCGTCGCAACGGATGGAGCTGCTCCGTCCCTCTGCCTGCATCGACGGGCAACGCACCAATGGCACCGACACCCTGTACCGTGGCAGCGCCTGGGTGGCGATCAATAACTGGACGTGGGTCGACCAGGGCAACCAGTACTACCGGGCCCGCATCGTCACCACCTATAAAACCGTCAAGAATAGCGTGCGCACCGACACGCTCGAAGTGGGGGTCCCATGCCTGCTCTAAACCGTCGCGGTCTCACGATGGTCGAGTTGCTCGTCGCCCTGGTGCTCCTCAGCATCGTGTCTACGGCGCTGTACCGCGTACTCGTCAGCAACCAGCGCATCTACCAGGCGCAGACGCAGCGCATCGACATGCAGCAGAACATCCGCGCCGCGGGGCAGATTCTGCCCGCCGACTTGCGCGAGCTGGATGCGTCCGAGGGCGACATCTCGGCCGCCAGCAGCACGAGCATCACGTTCCGCGCGATGCGGTGGATGGGGGTCATCTGCTCGGCGCCGATCACGGGACCGCTGCCCGCCGTCACCAACCCGGTGCTCGTCTTCACCGTGATGGACCAGAAGCTGATGGGCGAGCGCGCCCCCGTGGTGGGCGACTCGGTGCTCCTTCGTTACGAAGGTGACGAAGGGACGAGCGCGGACGATGGCTGGGTTCCGGGCGTCATCACGGCCATGCTGGCCCAGAACTGTCCAGCAGGTCTGCCCTACAACGGCACCGCAGGCCTGCGGATCACGGCCACGGCCAGCATGCTACAGGTCGCGGCACCGCCGCAGCTCGCGACGCCGAATGTGGTGAACGCGATCTACGGCGGAGCTCCGGTGCGTGGGTTCATCACCCAGATCTACAGTCTCTACCGGCCGGCGGGCGACACCTCGTGGTACGTCGGTCTGACGCGCGGTGTCAACGCGATCCAGCCGGTCGTAGGCCCGGTGCTTTCGAACGGCCTGCAGTTCACGTTCTTGAACGACACGAACAACGTAGTTCTCAACCCGGCCCTCGCGAACGATCGCGTTCGCATTGGGTCGGTGCTGTTTACGCTAAGGGCGCGAACGGCCCAGGTGGTGCGCAACGCCGCCACCGCGGCGGGAAGCGCCGCCGTCATCGACAGCGTGACCGTCCGCGTCTCCCTGCGGAACAACCGGCGCTGGTAACTCAGCGCCTCGAGCGAATCGGAGGAGTGGCCGTATGAACCGGAATCGGAACGAGCGCGGTATGGCTCTCGCAATCGCGATCTTCGCCCTGGTGGTCGTCGGGGCCCTGGTCGCGGGCGCCTTCTTCGCCGGCACCCAGGAGCAACGGGTGGCCGAGAATACGAAGCGCCTGCAGCAGTCGTTCGGCGCCGCCGAAATGGGCTTGAACGAGGTCATCCGGCTGTGGAGGCCTCAGGTGCTCAACAAGCTGAAACGCTACCCGAGCGATTCGATGCGCGTGCCGCTCGCCCTGGCGGGCTTCGACAGCATCACTCCTGACCGCTCGGGCGTGTTCGGCGGCTACGTCTACCGCCTGAACGACCAGGTCTTCCTGGTCGACATCACGGCGCGTGACAAGCAGACTCGCCAGGGTGTGCCGACTGGCGGCGCGCGCCAGCGCCTCGGGCAGCTCGTCCGCATCCGGCTCGTGGACTTCAAGATCGGCGCTGCGCTCACGACGCGCGGCGGCGTGAGCCTCAAGGGTAATGCGCTCGTCAGCGGCCGCGACACCATCCCGCAGGGGTGGGATCCGGCTTACTGCGACACAATCGGCGATACCACCAAGGCGGGCGTCCGTACGCCCGACTCGGCCCAAGTCAGCATGCAGCAGCCCGACCAGATGCAGGGCAATCCGCAGATCAAGCAGGACACGACTGTCAACAGCAGCACGTTCAACCAATTCGGCGACATCAGCTACGCGTCGCTGGCCGCGTCTGCCAACATTCAGATGAGCGGCGGCAACTACAAGATTCAGCCGGTCGCCGTGGGTACGACGTGCAACCAAGCCGTGCTCACGAACTGGGGGGACGGCATGAACCCCACCCAGCCGTGCGGGAGCTACTTCCCCATCATCCACATCGCCGGCGACGCCACACTCAACGGCGACCAGGGGCAGGGTGTGCTCCTCGTAGACGGCGATCTGGACATCCAGGGCAGCTTCATCTTCTACGGGATCGTGCTGGTCCAGGGGAGTCTCAAGACGGCCGGTGGTGGTTCCACGGACGCCCACTTCTACGGGGCCGTCATGGCCCGGAACGTCGACCTCGAGCTCAACACCCTCGCCGGTAACGCCACGCTGCAGTACTCTAAGTGCGCTGTTACCAACGCGATGGAGGGCACGCAGGTGGTTACGCCGGTGCGGTCGAGGGCTTGGGCGCAGCTGTTCTAAGGGGCCTAAGTGTAAGCCTCTAAACTACTTGTTGTTCTGACTTCAGGTAGATTCGAGGCTTGACAGGATAAGGGGCGGGGCTTACTGTAGTTTGCCCTCGCCCCATCCTTGTCTCTAACCCCTGGGACTATGGCTCTCTTTGGGTTTTTGGGCGGCAAAAAAACCTCGGTTGGCTTGGACATCGGCTCTGGCATCATCAAGCTGGTGGTCATCGACCACTCCGGCTCGGAGCCCGAGCTGATCAAGGTGGCCACGACCGAGGTCGCCGCCGACGCCATCGTCGAGGGTGAGGTCATGGACCCCGGCATCGTCGCCGAGGCCATTCGGGGTTTGTTCGAGACCGCCGGCGTCAAGCGGAAGTCCGTGGTGACCGCGGTCGGGGGCCGGGACGTCATCGTCAAGAAGATCCAGATGGACCGGATGAAGGAAGGGGACGCCCGCGAGGTGATCCGCTGGGAAGCCGAGCAGCACGTGCCGTTCGACATGGCCAACGTGGAGCTCGATTTCCAGATCCTCGATCCGGACGCCGAGGGGCTCCAGATGAACGTGCTCCTCGTGGCGGCCAAACGGGAGCTGGTCGAGAGCCGCGTGGGCCTCCTGTCCGAGGCCGGGCTCGAGCCCGCCATCATCGACGTCGACGCCTTCGCCATTCACAACGCCTTCGAGCTCAATCACCCCGACGCGATGCAGGGGGTGGTGGGCCTCGTCAATATCGGCCACGAAGTCACCAACGTGAACATCCTCGAGGACGGCGTCCCGGTGCTGACCCGGGACCTGTCGGTCGGGACTCGGCGCTTCCGCGAGGACCTGCAGCGGGAAAAAGGCCTGTCGGGCGAGGACGCCGAGAAGGTGATCCAGGGGGCGGCGCAAAGCGCCGACCTGTCGGGGTACGTCGACGCACGCGGCGAGGAAATCGCGGTCGGTGTCGAGCGGGCCGCGGCATTCCTCGCGACGGCGTCGCGTTCGGCGGGCGGCCTCTCGCGGGTTTACACGATCGGGGGCGGCGCGCGGATCCCGGGATTGAACGACGTCCTGGGGAGCCGGCTCAAGGTGACGGTCGAGCTGGCGAATCCGGTCCAGCGGCTGCGGGTGCGGGATGACGTTTTCGAAGCGGTGTCGGTGGATGAGGTGGCGCCGCTCCTGATGCTGTCGGTTGGTCTGGCGCTGAGGCGCGCCGCATGATCGAAATCAACCTACTGCCGGGAAAAAAGAAGAAGGCGGCTGGCGCGGGCATGAAGTTGTCGATGCCCGACTTCCGCAACATCCTCGCCCAGGTCAAGGATCCGTGGTTGATCGGCGCGATCGGCGCCTGGGTGCTGGTCGGGGGCGGCGGGGCCGCGCTGTTCATCACGGGACGCGCGCGTCTCGCGGCCGCGGAAGGCCGGCTCGACGCCGTCAAGAGCGAGAAGCGGCGCTACGACATCGTGATCGCGCAGAAGCGTCAAGCCGAAAAGGTGCGCGACTCGCTGGTCTACCAGATCAACGTGATCCGCACGATCGACGCGGACCGCTACGTGTGGCCGCACGTGCTCGACCAGGTGACGAAGGCGCTGCCCCCCTACACGTGGGTGACCCGCGTGCAGTCGGTGGGCGCGGTCGTCGCGGGCGCGCCGGGCCAGCAGGTGAACGTGCAGACCGATTCCACCGGAGCGCCAACCGTCAAAGTCTCGATCGACGGCCGTACCGTGGACATCCAGGCGTATACCACGTTCCTGCGCCAGCTCGCCGCGTCGCCGTGGTTCACGGACGTGACGCCCGCCAGCTCGCAGGTCGTCATCGAGTCGGATCGGCCGGTGACGTCGTTCAACGTGACGGTGCGGTATCGCGTGGCGGATTCGGTCTACATCCGCACGGTGCCGCTCGTGCAAGGGGTGAGGTAGCGCGATGGCCCTGATCCCGACGGACCAACGCAGTCAGATCATGATGCTCCTCGTCCTCGTCGCGGGGGCGGGCGGGTACTTTTTCTGGACCAAGGTGGGGTCTCCGCAGCTCGATCGCATCGCGGCCGCGCATGCCGAGGCCGACAGCCTTCAGAAGATCGTCGAGGCGGCGAAAGCGGACCTCGCGAACGGCACCGTCGAGGATCTGCGCCGCAAGGTCGAGGAGTACTCGGGTTCGCTCGAGCTGATGAAGCGCCTGGTCCCCGACCGCAACGAGGTGCCGACGCTGATCGACGACATCTCGACCAAGGCCAAGGTCCGCGGCATCACGCTCGGCAAGATCCAGCCGCTGACGCCCGAGATCGGCTCGCCTTTCGACACGTATCGCTACCGGCTCGAGGTGTACGGCCACTACGACCAGATCGGCGAGTATCTCGCCGACGTCGCGTCGCTGCCGCGCATCGTCGTGCCGCAGGACGTGGTCCTGTCGCCCGCGCCGCCGGCGACGGCGCGGCTGCTCGCCGACACGGGGGGCTCGCTGCTGCTCGCGGAGCTCACGATCCGCACGTTCGTGAAGTCCACGAGTCCACCGCCGCCAGTAGGCAAGCCCGCGGCCGGAGGGAACCGTGCGCGTCCTTAGCGTCGCCCTCGCGCTGACCGCGCTCGCCGGGTCGGCCGCCGCGCAGACGGACACGACGCGCCGCGACTCGGCGCCGCCGCCGCCCCAGGCGCTGCTGCGCGAGGTGTTCGCCTACGAAGGCGGCGGCCGCGACCCGTTCATGTCGCTGCTGCGCTCCGGAGACGTGCGGCCGCTCCTTTCCGATCTGCGGCTCACGACCATCGTCTACGACGCGCGCTACGTGGCGCGCAGCGTCGCGGTCCTGCGCGACGTCACCACCAAGCCGTCGCGGATCTATCACGTAAAGGTCGGCGACATCATCGGCCGTCTCAAAGTCACGCAAATCCGGCCGCGCGAAATCGTCTTTACCGTCCAGGAATTCGGGTTCGAACGGCAGGAGACCCTGTCGCTCGCCAAGCAGGAGGAGACGCCATGAAGCCCATGTTCGCCCTCGCGACGCTCTTCGCCGTCGCCCTTCCCGCGGCCTTGGCCGCGGCGCCAGCTGGCGACCGAGGACGGGACGGCGAAGTCCGTGCCGTCAGCGTGCGCGCGGCGACCGGCAACGTCGAGGTCGTGATCGACCTCCAGGGCGCTGTCGAGGTGCAGGACTTTACGCTGAACGGACCGGCACGACTGGTGCTCGATCTCGTCGGCGCGCGTCTCGCGGCCCCGGCCACCCTGTACGACGGCGAAAATCGCGGCGGCATCCGCAACATTCGCTACGCGCAGTTCAAGCCCGACGTGGTTCGCGTGGTGATCGATCTCGACGTCCTCAAGGGCTACCAGGTGCAGCGCGGCGCCGGTCAGGTGCGCGTGCGCATCGTCACCGAGCGCACCGGCTTCGCGTCCTGGTCGAGCCTGAGCGCGGCGAACGTCGCGGTGGATCCGGCGCCTTCCGCGGCGCCGATGCCGACGTCCCCGCCCGAGGTTACCGGCGGGCCCGATCAGGCGGCGCGCGTCCGCACGCCGACGGTCGGCCGGCCGATGTCGATCGACGAGTACCTGGCGCGGCACAACTCCGAGGCGCAGCAGTCGCCCGCGCCGCGCATCACCGTGCAGTGGGACGCCGCCAGCATCGAGGACGTGGTCGCCGGCTTCGCGGCGTTCAGCGGCCGCACCATCGTCATCGGCAAGGGCATCACGGGCACTGTGAGCGCCGAGATCAAGAACCAGCCGTGGGATCTCGCGTTCCACGCCGTGCTCGAATCGCAGGGGCTCGACGTCGTGACGCTCCCCGGCGGGATCTTCAACGTCGTGAGCAAGGCCGAGCTGGCGCGCGCCGACTCGACCGTCCCGATCGAGACGCGCCTCGTGCGCATCAACTACGCCAAGGCGACCTCACTCGTGCCGGCCGTCTCCTCGATCGTGACGAAGCGTGGCGCCGTCGTGGCCGACTCGACGAGCAACTCGCTCGTCATCACCGAAGTCAGCTCGCGCATCAACGCCGTCGCGGACTTCGTCCGGGGGCTCGACCTGCGCACCCCGCAGGTATCGATCCAGGCGAAGATCATCTTCGTCGATCGCACCGACGTCGAAGAGCTGGGCGTGAAATACGACCTCGGCTCCACGACGCAGTTCTTCAACCGGCTGATTCAGCGGCCCGATCCACGTACCGCGCAGCCGGTGGACACCGATTTGGACGGCGTCCCCGACGCGCTCGTCCCGACCGAGAACTTCAACCAGGGCACGAACATCGTCGCGCTGGGCGGCAACTCGCTGTCGGCGATCGGCAACGCGAGCCAGGCGGTCATCAATCCGGCCATCGAGCTGATCTTCTCCACGGCGATCGGCAATTTCGATCTGACGACGTTCGTGCAGGCGTTGCAGCGGGTCGAGCTGGCCGACATCCAGGCGGAGCCCACGATCACGACGGTCGACAACCGCCAGGCCGAGATCCTCGTCGGCGACCGGGTGCCGATCCGCATCATCGACGTGAGCGCGCAGGCGGGGCAGGGCGGCGGGGCGGCGAGCAACGTGCCGCGCGCCACCGTGCAGTTCCAACAGACCGGCATCAATCTCCGCGTCACGCCGCACGTGACGCAGAACCGCCAGATCCTGATGGAAGTGCACGCCGAGCGGTCGAACGTGCGGCCCGCGGCGGTCGACATCGGGTTCACGTTCCAGACGCAGCAGGCGGACAACCAAATCCTCGTCAATGACGGCGAAACGGCCGTTATTGGCGGCCTTACGGTGACCGAGGTCACGGTAACCAAGTCGGGAATTCCGTTCCTTGTAGATCTCCCGATTCTGGGCAAGCTGTTCGGTTTCTCGTCCCAGCAGGAGGTCCGGCGCGATCTGTTGATTCTGATCACGCCACACATCATCGACGACCTGGTGGCGCCCACCGGGCAGTAGGCCGGGAGAGCACATGCGGCACGCGCAACGCGGCACCGTACTCTGGGGGCTTGTCGTCTCCGTCATCGCCCTGTGGGGGTGCGAGACGACACGCAATCCGGGCGGCATTCAGCGGGACAACACCGAGCCCCAGATCGTCCTGTCCAATACGGCGGGCGACACGCAGGACATCGGCGGCGGGCTCCGCTTCAACGTTTCGGCGGTCGACAACCTCGCCTTGAAGAGCGTCCGGTTGACGTTCACCGGCGGGTTGATCGGTCTGCTCGATACCGTCTTCACCGGCCAGGTGCAGAACTACGCCGTGGCCCGCACGATCACCTTCCCCGGCAACTCCGGGGCGGGCGGCAACATCATGATCGTCGGCCGCGCCACCGATGGCGCCGGCAATTTCGACGAAGACACGCTCTTCATCTTCCTGTCGAACGTCCAGGCGCTGCGCGTCACGCTGATCTCGCCGCAACCCGGCGCGCTGGCCTCGCAGGGCGGCGGCATCCCGGTCGACATCCAGGCCGTCCAGAACACGGGCATCGCGAAGGTCGGGTTCCTCGTCGCACCACGCACGTCCGTGAGCGACCCGACGACACCGCCGATCGACTCGATCGCGTACACGGCGCCCCTCGCCGACTCGGTGGAATTCGTCGATACGCTGATCGTGCTCCCCACGACAGGCACATTCAACATCGTCGGATTCGCCGAGGACTCGGCGGGCCGGCGCGGGTTCTCGAACGTCGTCACCGTCACGATCCAATCGGCGGCGAACGACGTCACCAAACCGACCGTGGCGCACAAGGTCGCGCCGCGGGTCGAGGTGGACGATTCGGTCACGGTGCGCGCCACGGACGCGAGTCCGATCGCGTGGATCGGATTCCGCGTCGATACGAACAGCGTGCTGATGCGCTTCGATACCGTCAACGTCGCGGCGGGGAACCTGACCGACGTGACGCGTCGTTTCAGCCTCGGGCTCCAAGGGCTGACACCGTTGCCACGCACGATCGTCGTGAAGGGCTACGCCTGCGACGCGGCGGCGGCGCGTAACTGCGACTACACGAACAGCACCACGCTCCTGCCGACGCCGCCCGTGCAGCTCAACGGCGGACCGGCCCGCTCGAGCGCGGGGTTGATCGACACCGTCATCGTCGTGGCGGGGATCACGAAGCCCTTGCCGTTCGGCGGGCGGATCGCGGACGCGATCTTCAATGCCAACGATTCGACGCTGTATCTGACGAACCCCGATCTGTCGCGCGTTGAAATCTTCCAGGTGGCGAACACGTCGTTCGTCGCCGCCGGCATCCCGACCGCGGGCCCGCAGCCCTGGGGCATTGCGCTGTGGCCGCGCGATACGCTCGGCAACTACGGCGACTCGATCGTCGTCGCCAACGCGGGCGGCGCGGAGCTGTCGATCATCGACGTGCGACCGGGCGTGCGACGCCTCGCGTGGCGTCAGGACCTCCCGGATTACGTCATCGAGACCTACAAGGTTCTCACGGCGCCGCTGCGCGAGGAGATCAAGGTCTTCGACGTCTCGGACCGGCCGCAGTACGTCGCGACCGTGTGCCGGGTCACGTCGGGAACGCCGAACTGCAACGCCGATTCGATCTTCGCGATTTATTCGACCACGCCGACGGTGAGCAGCACGGACCCGTTCAGCCCGCGCGCGACGCTGCGGATGGAGAAGCTCAAGAACACCTCGGACACCCTGCAGTTGTTCAGCCACCTGTTCTGGGAGTTGGCGGGGGACAGCACGCTGTCGAGTGAAAGCCGGGACACGCTGCGCATCGAGATGCGGCGCGGGCGGCCATATAACCAGCAGATGGTGCAACTCAGCGCCTGCCAGGGCGTGACGATCGAGTTGGCCACGTTCGGGCTCGGCGACTCGACGTACGTCCGCAACTCCGGGAACTTCACCCACGCGATCATGGGCGAGGGCGGTAACATCACGACCCAGTTCGCGCGGGTCGTGGGCTACACGACGAAGGCGGCGCTGGTCCAGGGGGACGCCACGGCCCGCTTCTGCTTCACCGACGGCGGGGCCGGCATCATCTCCGACTCCGGCCGGAACGAACGCGATTATGGCGTCACGCCGTTCATCGACGTGAGCGACTTCATCAGCAATACCGGCGTCAACATCCACGCCATCGCGACGAACTTCAACGGCGGCACGAACCTGGTGCACGCCGACTCGATTTACTTCCTGGACGAGGGCCTCAAGCTCAAGGGCACGGCGTGTTCGGAGGCGGTCCCTGGCTCCGGGTGCCTGCTCGGCGCGTTCGGGATGGACATGAACTACAATCACGCCTTCCTGGCGGGTGATCCCGGGACACCGACGTTCGGGGGCGGCGGCAATCCGGCCGACCGCATCACGTTCGCGGCCCGGCCCGACGGCAACATCGACGTGTTCGATACATTCTTCTACGGGAAGATCGCGACGATTCCGGTACGCGATCCGATCATCGGGCCGCTGCGCGTGGCGCGCAATCTGGCCAACACGCGGCAGTGGCTGTTCGGCGTGACCACCAACGGGATCGTCATGGTGCAGCTGCCGGTCATCACGAATATCTTCCCGGTCCGCCAACCCTCGGTGTGGGGTAGTCCGTGAGGCCAGGCTTCGGGTCCGAACGCTGAATGGTGCGAGCCCGAC
>DASYRD010000102.1:0-2764 GCA_036004745.1 Gemmatimonadales bacterium
TCGGCCGACCCCGGCGGCGGGCCGTAGTTGTTGCCGAGGTCGAAATGGGTGATGCCGAGGTCGAAGGCGTGCCGCACGGTGGCCTGGCAGGTGGCGAACCGATCCACGGCGCCGAAGTTGTGCCACAGGCCGAGCGAGACCGCGGGAAGCAGCACACCACTGGCCCCGCAACGGCGATAGGTCATAGACTCGTAGCGGGCGGGGTTCGGGCGATAGGGAGGCATGGGGAAGGCTTACTTCCGTCTCGTCGCGGTCACCTTCCCACTGAACTTGTCTCCGGATGAATAGAGCGCTTCGAACGTGCCCCACATGGTATCGCCTCTATAGTGGGAGACGTTGCGCAACACGGTGACGCTCAGACCGGCTCGCAGAATGCTCGGATACGGTCCCGCCTCGGTGACGATACTGTCGCCGCCCATGGCCACCACCCGTATCGCGATCAGGTCGCGTCCCTCGAGTTTCATCGTCCAGCCGGATGTGTCGGCGGTGGCGGTCAACACGGAAGTGGCGACCACGCTGTCGTTGGGACCGACCATCGACTTCGCATCCCACACGCCGGCCACGTCGGACGGCTTGATGCCGGCGGCCGGCTGCTGGGCGGAGGCGGTCGTGGTGAGGCCCGCGAGAATGATGGCGGCGAGAATGGAACGGCGATGCATGACGGCTCCTTGTTAACGGGTGACGCCGAACGTGTACACGGTGCGCGACCGATACGTCTCGCCCGGGCGCAGGATGGTCGTGGGGAAACTCGCGTGGTTCGGTGAATCGGGAAAGTGCTGCGTCTCGAGACAGAGTCCGGAGCGGTGGACGTAGACGCGCCCTCCTTTCCCGGTGATGGTGCCGTCGAGGAAGTTGCCCGAGTAGAACTGGATGCCGGGCTCGGTGGTGCTGATGTCCAGGGTGCGGCCGCTCTGCGGGTCCTCGAGGCGCGCGGCGGGGAGGGGGCCGGCGCGGCCGCCGCGGTCGAGCACCCAGTTGTGGTCGTAGCCCCGCCCGTAGCGGAGCTGGACGTCGGGCTGCTCGATGCGCGCGCCGATCGGCATCGCGGTCCGGAAATCGAACGGCGTGCCCGCCACGGGAGCGATCGCGCCGGTCGGGATCAGCGTCGAATCGACCGGAGTGAACGCCCGTGCGTGGAGCGTCAGGACGTGATCGAGGATGTCTCCACGTGCCGCGCCGTGCAGATTCCAGTAGCTGTGCTGTGACAGGTTGACCGGTGTGGCCTTGTCGGTTGCGGCCTCGTAGTCGACCACCAGCTCGTCGCGCGGGGTGAGGGTGTACGTGACGCGCGTCGTGAGCGTGCCGGGGTAGCCCTCCTCGCCGTCCGGGCTCGTGTAGCGCAGCGTCACGCCCACGCCGCTGTCGCCCTGGAACGGCTCGCCGGTCCACAGCACCTTGTCGAAGCCGCGCAGCCCGCCGTGCAGACTGTTCGGCCCGTTGTTGGCGGCGAGGTGGTAAGTGGCGCCGTCGATCGCGAACTGCCCCTTGGCGATGCGATTCGCGTAGCGGCCGACGATGGCGCCGAAATACGGCGAGCTCGCGAGATACCCCGCGAGGCTGTCGTAGCCCAGGACGATGTCGTCCAGCCGCCCCGCGCGGTCCCGCGTCCGCAGGCCGGTGATGATTCCCCCGTAGGTCATCACCCGGACCTCGACGCCGTGCGCATTGGTGAGGGTGAACCGCTCCACCATCCTTCCATCGGGCAAACGACCGAACGGAGCGCGCACTACGCCTGCCTGCTGGCTCTGCGGTGTGCTGTCGCGCAGCGCGAATAACACCGTCGGATCCACCGGGTATCGGCCGAACCGCGCCCCATAGATCGCCAGTCCTCCGGGCAGCGCTTCGTCCACCTCCAGCCGCACGGTCACCGCGCCCTGACGCGCGGCGTCCCGAATCGCGTCGGCGGGGATCGGCACGCGCAGCAGCTGGCCATAAGAGCCGGCCTCGTACAGGTGGCCGTCGTGCGGCTGGGCCTGCCAGCTCAGGATGCCACGCGAGTCGGCCGGGTCGTCGGCCAGCTCCCATCGCCCGGCCGCGTACCCGTTCACGCGCACGGTGACAGCGCTCCGGAACGGCGTGGTCCCCGTCATCGGGTAGCTGTTCGGGTTGCGGCTCGGGTCGTGGAACCCCCCGCCGCGCATGTAGTCCTGGTCGTCTGTGGCGCTCGAGTCGCGATCCTTGCCGTTCAGCCGTTTCGCCGAAGCCTCGACGATGAAGGTCGCGCCGGCGACGTCGCGCACGTCGAGCCTATCGGGCCAGGGAATGCGGTACTCGAAAAACCCGCTGCCCGCGCCGTTCAGCTTGCGATCACCCAGCACGGTCCACTGCTTGAGCGACCAGCGCCCGTCGTGCACCGCAGCGGCCGGCACGCGGGCGACGCGCACCCGCCGGCCGTCCTCCAGCGTAGCGACCTCCGGCGGCTCGGCGTCGACCACGAACGTGGTGAAATTGCGCTGCAGCACGGTGCCCGTCGCGTCCTCGAGACGCACGGCGAGGACGACGACCGCGCGCTCCTCGGGCATCGTGACGGGCAGCGGCGCGAGCGGTGCCGATAGCCACGGCCGGTACGGCACACGCGTGACGGACCCGCCGTAGCGCTTCCGCTCGCCGAGCGCGTTCCAGCCGCTGAGCTCGGCGCGCAGCGTGAGCGAGTCGCCGAACGCCCGGCTGTCGGTGAGAAACGAGGCGTAGAGCGGGACGGCGATGTGCTCCCCTGGGTGCACGGTGCGGCTCAGCTCCGGGTCGCCCACGGCGATGTAGAGCG
>DASYRD010000103.1:0-57897 GCA_036004745.1 Gemmatimonadales bacterium
CTGGCTCGTGGCCGCGCTCAACCGGCGCACGGGCAACGAGGACACTCATCCGAGCCTCGCCGATCGCCTCAAGGCGCTCGGTGTGGCCGCGCCCACGCCGGACGTGGCGTTGCGTGCCAGGACGGGCGCCAGCGCAGCCGAGCGATACCTCGGCGCCGCGTTGCCGCCGCTGGCAGAACGCGTTGAGGACTTGTGGCGCAATGCGGTGGAGGCAGGGTGGCGGGCGAAGCACGAGCAGGATGTCCGCCAACAGAAGCGGCTCACGGCGCTCGAGGCGAAGGCGGCCGCGGGGCGCCTCGCACTCGTAGACGCGGCCGAGCGCGCCGACCTCACGTTGAGTCTGCGGGGCGACGCGGCGGCCGTCGAGCCGCTGCGCGCGGTGTTGCAGCTCGAGCCCGACCACGCGGCCGCAAATTACGCCCTCGGCGAGATCCTCCTCGATCTCCACGACGAGTCCGGCGTTGCGCACATCGAACGAGCAGTGACGCGAGATCCGTCGGCACGGGCGCAAGGCTACGAACGGATTTGGGCGTTCTACGAGGCGGAGGGGCGGACCGCCGAGGCCACGGAGTATCGACGCCGGACGTGGCAGCAGGGGGATCTCCTGGAGCTGGCTGCGCCCGAGCGAAAGGACGTCACGAACCGAGACCGGTTCATCCCGCACGAGCTTCCGGAATCCGAGCTGGCCCCAATCCGTGCGGTGGTCGCGGCGACGCCGGACATTGCCGAGGCATACTTCGTCCGCAAGGACCTGACGCATATGCCGGAGGTGCCGCTCTACGTCCTCGGCGTGAAAATGAAACTGCCGTGGTACCGCTACCGCTCCCAGGCCAAAGAGCAGGCGCTGGTCGATCGGCTGGTGCAGGAAGTGCCCGTGCCGGGCCAGTGGTTTGTCATCGCGCTCAACGAGCACACCACGAAGGTTCGGAAGAGGATGCGGAAGGTGCCTGGGGCGCAGTTGGTGCGGCGGTAGCTATATTGGGCGCCGAACCCTCTCGTGGGAGGCGGAATGGGTGCAGGTATGAGTCAACCCTCGGTACAACCGGCGCAGCAGAGTGTCATGGGTGCGGTGCTGGACTCGTTCAACGTCCTGCACGAGCCCACCGCGGTGTTTACTCGCGTCAAAGAGCGGCCCCGGATTCTGGTGCCGTGGTTGGTCATCTCAGTCTTCCTGATCGTCTTCGCGTACTTCTTCCAGCCATTTCAGAATGCCGCGATGGAGCACTTCAAAGCCACCCTGCCTCCGGAGCAGGCGGCGAGGATGGGTGCGGGGGGCAATTCGATCTTAGGCCTCCTCATCGTTCCCGTGTTCTTTCTGATCGGTTTGGCGGTTGCCTCAGGAGTCCTGTCGCTGGGCGTATTGATGACCGGCGGCCAGGCACGGTACAAGACCCTGATGAGCGTGCTGGCCTACTCGTGCAGCACGTATGCGATGTCCGCCATTGTCGTGCTTGCGGTGCTGATGACTCGTGGTGTCAGCCAGGTGGTGGACTTTGGCGACCTGCGGGCGCCCATCGGGTTGGACGTGCTAGCGCCGGGGGTTGGGCTGTATCTGGGGGCCGTCCTGAACTCCATCAACCCCTTCGCCGTGTGGGGCGTCTGGCTCGTCGGCACGGGGATCTCGGTGACGCACGGCGTTTCGCGCGCGGCCGGTATCGTGATCACCAGCGTTGCCTACGTGTTCTGTCTCTTTCTCCAGTTCATCCCGCTCTTGTTCCTGAGCATGGCGGTCAAACAGTAGCTTTGGTCCGATTGATCACGCCCGCCTCTTCGAGGGCCGCCTGGGCCGCGGAGAGGCGGGCGATCGCTATGCGGAAGGGCGAGCACGACACGTAGTTCATGCCGGCGTGATGACAGAACTTCACCGAGCTCGGCTCACCGCCGTGCTCGCCGCAGATCCCGATCTTGAGATCGGGCCGCGTGGCCCGGCCCAGCCGCACCGCCAGCGCGACCAACTTGCCGACCCCCTCCTGGTCGAGGACCTGAAACGGATCCTCGGCGAGGATGCCGCGCTCCACATACAGCGGCAGGAACCGTCCCGCGTCGTCGCGCGAGAGGCCAAAGGTCATCTGGGTCATGTCGTTCGTGCCGAACGAGAAGAACTCCGCCTCCTTGGCGATGTCGTCGGCGGTGAGCGCCGCCCGCGGCACCTCGATCATCGTACCGACGAGGTAGGGGACGGCGCGCCCTTCGGCGTGGAAGACTTCTTCCGCCACGTGCCGGATGATCTCTTCCTGGCGCTTGAACTCCTCCACGTGTGCCACCAGGGGCACCATGACCTCGACGGTGACCTTCTTCCCGCGACCGGCGACGCGACCGGCAGCCTCGAAGATGGCGCGGGCCTGCATCTCGGTGATCTCGGGATAGCTGATCCCGAGACGGCAACCGCGATGTCCCAGCATCGGGTTTGCCTCGACGAGCGACTCGACCAGGCGCTCCAGCGTCGCCACCGGGAGTTTCATCGCCTTGGCGAGTCCCGCGATCTCCTCGTGCGTGTGGGGCAGGAACTCGTGCAGCGGTGGGTCGAGCAGCCGGATGGTGACGGGGAGCCCCGCCATGGCCTCGAAGATTCCCTCGAAGTCGTCGCGTTGCATCGGCAAGAGCTTGGCGAGGGCGCGGCGCCGCCCCGGCTCGTCGGGCGCGACAATCATCTCCCGCATCGCGGTGATGCGGTCTCCTTCGAAGAACATGTGCTCGGTGCGGCAGAGCCCGACGCCCTCCGCGCCGAACTCTCGCGCCCGCCGCGCATCGGCCGGCGTATCGGCGTTGGCGCGCACGCGGAGCCGGCGTCGCGCATCGGCCCAGGCCATCAGCGTCGCGAAATGCGCACCGACCTTCGGGAGGACGACCTTGGCGGCGCCGAGGATCACGCGTCCCAGCGTGCCATCGACGGTGATGATCTGACCCTTCTTCACGGTGCGGCCGTTGACGCGGAAGCGTCCCAGGCTCGGCTGGACGTCCAGGTCCTTGGCTCCAACGACGCACGTTTTACCCATACCGCGCGCTACGACAGCGGCGTGGCTCGTCATTCCCCCTCGGGCAGTTAAAACCGCGCGCGCCGCGACGATGCCGTGGAAGTCTTCGGGTGAGGTCTCGGGACGCACCAGGATCACGTCGCGGCCCTTCTTCTTCAGGGCCTCGGCTTCGTCGGCGTCGAAGACGACCTCACCGGTGGCGGCTCCCGGCGACGCCGGGAGACCTTTGGCGAGGACGGTGACCGGCGCCCGCGGATCGACCATCGGATGGAATAGCTGATCGAGGTCCTGGGGCGGGACGCGCTGCACCGCTTCGTCCTGCGTGATCAGGCCTTCCTCCGCCAGCTCGACGGCAATGCGTACGGCGGCGACCCCCGTCCGCTGCGCTCGCCGCGTCTGCAGCATGTAGAGCCGGCCATGCTCGAACGTGAATTCGATGTCCTGCACGTCCTTGAAGTGCCGCTCGAGTTTCTGTCCCAGGCGTTCCAGGTCCCGGTAGATCTTGGTGAGCTTGCCGCGTTTCATGCGCGTGATCTGCATCGGGGTGCGCGCGCCCGACACTACGTCCTCGCCCTGCGCGTTCGTGAGCACATCGCCGTTCAGGACCCGCTCGCCCGTACGGCAATCGCGCGTGAACGCCACGCCCGTGCCGCAGTCGTCGCCCATGTTGCCATAGACCATCGCCACTATGTTGACGGCGGTGCCCATGTCGTCCGGGATGTTGTGGACGCGGCGGTAGTCGATGGCGCGTCGAGTCCGCCAGCTCTCGAAGACGGCTTGGATGGCGCCCCAGAGCTGTTGCTGGGGGTCGTCGGGGAAGGCGGTGTCGGTCTTGGACTGGATGATCGCCTTGAACTCTTCGACCAGGGCCTTGAGGTCGTCCGCGGGCAGGTCGATGTCGCGTTTGACCTTGCGCCGCTGCTTCGCCTCGGTCAGGACCTCCTCGAAGGGCTCCTTGCCGAGGTCGAACACGACGTCGCCATACATCATGACGAACCGGCGGTAGGAATCGTAGGCAAAGCGCGGATTCTTGGAGCCGGCGATCAGTCCCTCGATCGTCTCGTCGTTCAGACCGAGGTTCAAGATGGTCTCCATCATCCCGGGCATGGAGACCGCCGCTCCCGAGCGCACCGACACGAGCAGCGGGTTCTTAGGGTCGCCGAACTTCTTCTTTGTCGCCTTCTCCAGCTGTTTCAGATGGCGGTCGACTTCTTCCCGGAGCTCATCGGGGAAGGTGCCTTGCTCGAGGTAGGTGATGCAGAGCCGGGCGGAGATCGTGAAGCCGGGTGGGACGGGGAGACCGAGGTTCGCCATCTCCGCGAGCCCGGCGCCCTTGCCGCCCAGAATGTCCCGCATGGCGGCGGAGCCGTCGGCACGGCCGTTACCGAAGAAGTAGACATGGCGTTCGAGCGACGGCATGAGATGAAGGGGGTGCTAGAGCGCCCTAGACAGCAACCGACGGCTGGAGGGGTGCCGCGTACCGCGCGCCCGTTTCCTCGGGGATCACGGTCGGGTAGTCGCCTGAGAAGCACGCGTCGCAGAATTCGCTCGAATTGCCGCCGGCCGCGCGGCGCATGCCGGCGAGGGAGAGATACCCCAGCGACTCGACACCCAGGTGGCGGCGAATCTCTTCGAGCGAATGCGTGGCGGCGATGAGCTCGCCCTTGGTTGGTGTGTCGATGCCGTAGTAGCAAGGGCCGGTAATCGGGGCCGAGGCGAGTCGGAAATGGACTTCGGCGGCGCCGGCCTGGCGAATCATCTGCACGAGGCCTTTGCTCGTGGTCCCGCGGACGAGGGAATCGTCCACCACCACAACCTTCTTCCCCTGCAGAACCTCCCGCACCGGATTGAACTTGATTTTGACCTTGGCGTTGCGGCCCGCCTGTGTCGGGTTGATGAACGTGCGGCCGACGTAATGGTTGCGTATCAAGGCGTGCTCGAGCTTCAGGCCCGCTTCCTCGGCGAATCCCAGTGCCATCGCGTTGGACGAGTCAGGCACGGAGAAGACGCAGTCGGTCCCGGGAGCCGGGTGCTCGCGGGCCAACTCACGGCCCAGCGCGCGGCGCACGCGGTCGACGGAGCGGCCGAAGATGTTGCTGTCGGGGCGCGAGAAGTAGACCAACTCGAAGATGCAGCGCTTGTGAGGCTTCTTGGGCAGCGAAGGGAGGCGGTCGACGTCGTGCCCTTGAATGCGCAGGAACTCGCCGGGTCCGATCTCGCGGACGACCGTGGCGCCGATCAGGTCCAGTGCGCACGTCTCCGACGCGACCACGTGCCCGTCACCGAGCCTGCCGAGCCACAGGGGCCGGAAGCCGCGCGCGTCGACGATGGCGTACAGCGTCCGCCCGATCGTGACGACGAGCGAGTAGGCGCCCTCCACGCGCTCCAGCGCGTCGAGCAACTGATCCTCGGGCTCGCGCGCCTCGGAGCGGGCGATCAGATGGATCAAGACCTCGCTGTCCGAGGAGGTCTGGAAGATCGACCCCTTGGTTACCAGGTCCGACCGCAGAGCGGCCGCGTTCGTGAGGTTGCCGTTATGGGCGAGCGCGAGGGGGCCTTCGCGATACCCGGCGAGAATCGGCTGGGCGTTGGCGAGCACCGACGACCCGGCGGTCGAGTAGCGCGTGTGTCCGATCGCGACGTCGCCCTGGAGGCCGGCGAGGGCCGGCTCGCCGAAGACGTCCGAGACGAGTCCCATGCCACGATGCGAACGCGCGACGCCCTCGCCGTCCACGGCCACCATGCCGGCCGATTCCTGGCCGCGATGCTGCAGGCTGTAGAGGCCGAGATACGCGACGCGGGATGCGTCGGGAACGCCGGAAACGCCGATGATGCCGCACATCTGCCGTCAGTCTCCCATGCGCCGGGGGATCGCGTTGAAATATACCTCGCGCAACCGGCTGACGGGCTCGGCGATCAGGGCGTCCCCAAGGGTGACGCGATACTCGCCGTCCGGGGCGCCCACCGTTCCGGCGCGCTGGAGCGGCACGCCGTGCTCACGCGCCAGCGCCTCCACAGCCGCAACTCGCTCCGGTGCGCAGGTCACCACGGCTCGACCATGCGACTCGCTGAAGAGCAACTGGTCCGCGGTCAGCGGTGCGCTGTGCGCGGTCAAATCGACATCGATGCCAAACCCCGCGGCCTGATAGGCACCGCCCATCGCGACTTCCGCGAGGGCGACACCGAGGCCGCCCTGCGAGCAGTCGTGCGCCGACCGGAACAGTCCGCGCTCGGCGCCGGCGACGAGGAGCTCGACGAGGCGACGCGCCACGTCGAGGTCGACCTGCGGCGGCTGCCCCCCGACGAACCCGTGCACGACCTCCCAGTACGCCGACCCGCCCAGCTCGGCAGCCGTGTCCCCGAGGATCAGCACCGCGTCGCCGGGGGCGCGCGCATGGCTCGGCACGGCACGGTCAGCCCGGGTCAGCAACCCGACCATGCCCACGACCGGAGTCGGGTCGACGGCGCCGGTGGGGCTCTCATTATAGAAAGAGACGTTGCCGCCGGTGACGGGCGTGCCGAGCGCGCGGCAGGCGTCCGAGATGCCGCGGCAGGCTTCCTTGAACTGATGGAAGACGGCGGGCCGCTCGGGGCTCCCGAAGTTCAAGCAATCGGTGATGCCGAGGGGACGAGCGCCGGTACACGCGACGTTGCGCGCCGCCTCGGCGACGGCGGCTTTGCCCCCCTCGTATGGATCGAGCGCGACGTAGCGACTGTTGCAGTCGGCGGTGACCGCGATCGCGAAATCGGTATGCCGCACCCGCAGCACCCCGGCATCACCTCCCGGCGCGACGACCGTGCTGGCCTGGACGGTGGAGTCGTATTGCTCGAAGACCCAGCGCTTGGAGGCGATGGATGGATGATCGAGCAAGGCGAGTAACCCTTGTGACGGCGTAGGGCGTGCGGCGTTGGGCCTGGGAGTCTGCGTCCGTAACACCGCGATACGCGGATCCTCCTTCGCCTCCGGATAGTAGACCGGGCACTCTTCGACGAGCTCGCGCCCCGGAATCTCCACCACCACCTGATCGCCCCACGTGCAGCGATACATCCCGTCGTCCGTTACGCGGCCGATCGGGGTGGCTTTGAGGTCCCATTTCGCCGCGATGGCCTGGACCTGCGGGACGCGATCGGTCTTCGCGACCACGAGCATGCGCTCCTGGGATTCCGACAGCAGGATCTCGTACGGAGTCATCCCGGCCTCGCGCGCCGGCACTTGCGCGAGATCGATCTCGACGCCGACGCCGCCGCGCGCCGCCATCTCCGCCGAGGACGACGTCAGGCCCGCCGCGCCCATGTCCTGGATCGCGACGATGTGCCCCGACGCGATCAACTCGAGGCTCGCTTCGAGGAGCAGTTTTTCCGTGAATGGGTCGCCGACCTGGACCTGCGGACGGCGCTGCTCGCTCTCCTTGGTCAACTCTTCAGATGCGAACGAGGCGCCGTGGATGCCATCGCGACCGGTACTGGCGCCCACGGCGAGCAGGATGTTGCCCACGCCGTGCGCGGCCGCCTTGATGAGGTCCTTCTCCTTGAGAATGCCCACGCACATCGCGTTGACGAGCGGATTGCCGCTGTACCCGGGGGCGAAGTCGACTTCACCACCCAACGTCGGGACGCCGACACAATTGCCGTAGTCGCCGATGCCGCGCACGACGCCGGCGAAGAGGTACCGATTGCGGGCCTCCTCGAGCGACCCGAAGCGCAGGCTGTTGAGCATCGCCACCGGACGCGCGCCCATCGTGAACACGTCGCGCAGAATGCCGCCGGCCCCGGTGGCGGCGCCCTGGTAGGGCTCGACCGCCGAGGGGTGGTTGTGCGATTCGATCTTGAAGGCGACGGCCCATCCGTCGGGGAGGCGCAGTACTCCGGCATTCTCGCCAGGCCCTTGAACGACCTGCGGTCCAGTCGTCGGGAACGTCTTCAGAATGGGGCGGGAATGCTTATACGAGCAGTGCTCACTCCACAGCGCCGAGAAGATCCCCAGCTCGGCGAACGTGGGCGTCCGGCCGAGGAGGGCCTCGATGCGCGCGTACTCTTCGGGCGTGAGGTTGTGCTCTTGGACCAGCTGCGGCGTGACGGGCGGATCCCCGGGAAACGGGATCACTTCCGCGTCACGCCTTTCACGACGGCGCGGAACACCCGGGCCAGGACGTTCGACTGCGGTTGCTTGAGCAATATCTCAGCCTCTCCGGCATCGAACCAGATGCCGTGGCAGTGCGTGCACTGATCGATCTGAATGCCGTCCCACTCGCCGGTAATGAGGTCATAGCCGCACTTGGGACACTTCATGTAATGCGACTTGCGTTCGGCTTGGCCAGCGGCCTGCTGCGCCGACGCGCGCTGCTGGCGCAGCAGCTCGGCGTCGCGGCGCGCGAAGTACTCGTCCTCGTTCTTGCTGGGCTTGTCCGTCATGGAGGCGGAACGCGCAGCGTGTCGCCCCCGCGGTTCGGGATCGGCATCTTCCCCGGCGGCGACGAGGACTCACCCGAATAGCGGTGGCCGTCCCAACGCACGATGGCGTCGACCACGTTGCCGTTCTGGAGCGTCACGACGTCCATCGTGCCGCACGTGCGCTCGCACCCGTTATTGAAGAACAGGTACGTGTACTCGCCGGCGCGGCGCACCGCGGCCGGGGCACCCCACACCGCGTAGATCTCGCGCTCGCTCATCCCGGGCGCGATCGTGCCGGTGTCCTCAGAGACGTACGGCACGTCACGCACCCGTGCGCCGCCTCCGCCCGACTGCACGCGTGGCGGGGGCGGCGGGGGCGTGGTTCGGCCCGCGGGCTGCTGCGCGGCCGCTCGGGCGGCCGACGTGTCGGTCGCGGGCCGCGGCGGAGTGGGGGCCGTCGCCGTAGGCGTTGATTTGCCGCGCACCTTGTCCCAGGCCAGCTTCAACTTCTCTTTGACCGAGTCACACCCGTAGGTGGCGACCATCAACAGCGCGCATATCGCCAGCGTGCTGCGTCGCATTGCGAGCCTCCAGAGAGAGGAAGACACGGGCTCCATCCTCACCGCCCAGGACCCGAGCGTTACGGCGCTCCGGGTGTGGCATGATACCTACTACGTTGCGGCCGGCGTTGCACACCCCGGCGATGTCGTTCGTCGAGCCATTGGGGTTGTCGCCGACGTACCGCCAGACGACCTGCCCTCCGGCTTCCAACAGGGCCGCGGTTTCGGCGTCGGCCACGTACCGGCCATCCCCGTGGGCGATCGGCACGATCAGCTCCTCGCCCCGCTCGTACTCCCGCGTGAACGGCGTGTCCACCGCCTCGACGCGCACGCGCACCGGCCGCGACAGAAACTTGAGCCGGCCGTTGCGCATCAGGGCACCGGGCAGCAGCCCCGCTTCACACAGAATCTGGAATCCGTTACAGATCCCCAGAACGGCGCCCCCGGCGCGCGCATGCGACGAGACGGCCTGCATCACCGGTGAAAACCGGGCAATCGCCCCGGAGCGCAGGTAGTCGCCGTAGCTGAAGCCGCCCGGCAGAATCACCGCATCCGGCTGCCGCAGGTCGGTCTCCCGATGCCACACATAATAGGCGTCGGACCCCCCGGCGCGCGCGGCGTCGAGGGTGTCGGCGTCGCAGTTCGAGCCGGGGAAGACGACGACCGCGACGCGGCGCATCAGGTAGTCTCCACCGCCACGAGGTAGTCCTCGGTCACGGGGTTGGCCAGCAGCCGGTCGCACATCGCGCGCGCCCGCGCGGCGGCGTCCTCACGATTGGCGGCTTGCAGCTCGAGGACGAGGTGTTTGCCCGCCCGCACGGCCGCCACACCCGTGAATCCGAGCGACTCCAGTGCGTGCTGCACCGCTTGCCCCTGGGGGTCGAGCAGCGACGCGCGCGGCATCACCCGGATCTGCACCTTGAACGCGTTCACCTGACTCCTCGTGCGCGGTCCGCCGGGTCGTCCGGCTCGCTGATGACGATCGGCCCGGCAATCTCCGCTTCCTCGTCTTCTGCCGGGGCGGAGAAGAAGCCCAGCAGGATCGCTCGCAGGACGCCGTAAGCGACGTACGTGATCCCCAGCGGGAACAGGAAGACGTCGTGCTGCCAGATGCCGAATACCAGGATAACAACGATGAGCGTGAGGCCCAATAGCCCGCGCGCCGTCCGGAAGCCGGCCCGCGGCAGGGTGTGGTAATGCACGTTGCTCACCATCAGGATCGTGAGCACGATCATGAGGAAGGTGAGCAGGAGGTGCCACGGCATGCCGCGCAGCGACTGAAACAGCTCCGTCTGCATGAAGGGATAGAAGGTCGCCAGCGTCATCCCCGCCGCCGGGGAGGGGAGGCCGATGAAGTACTCTTTGGCACGCCCCGCCTGGGTGATGTTGAAGCGGGCGAGCCGGATGGCGACCGCCATCACGTAGAAGTAGCAGAAGATCCACGCCGCGGGACCGCCGCTCGAGAACTCGATCTGATAGAGCAGAAAGGCCGGCGCGACGCCGAAGCTCACCATGTCGACGAGGCTGTCGAGCTCGGCGCCGAAGCGCGTGCCCGTTCCCGAGAGCCGGGCCACGCGGCCATCGAGGGTGTCGAGGATCCCGGCGAAGACGATGAACCAGCTCGCCCGGTAGAACTCGCCGCGGGTCGCCAGGACCATCGCCCAGATGCCGAAGAACAGATTGAAGAGCGTGAAGAGGCTCGGCACCACGATGACGACGCGGCGGATCGGGAATGGAGGCGGTCTCATGGGTACTCCGCGAGCACGGTGCCGCCCACCCGGATCTTGTCGCCCGGCTTCACCTGCACGGTGGCCCGGGCCGAGAGTGGGAGGAAGACGTCGGTGCGCGAGCCGAACCGGATCAACCCGAGGCGTCCCGCCTGAGCCGCGCGCTCACCGGGCTTGCTGTCGGTGACGATGCGCCGCGCAATCAGGCCGGCGATCTGGCGCACCAGGACGCGGCCGCGCGGGCCACGCACGCCAACGGACGACTGCTCGTTGTCGAGGCTCGCCTTCTCATCAGCAGCGTGCAGGAATTTCCCGGGATTGTAGTGCACCAGCTCGACGGTCCCGTTCACGGGGTACCGGTTCACGTGCACATCGAAGACCGAAAGGAACACGGTGATCCGCACCGCCCGTTCCTTCAGGTACATCGGCTCGTCGACTTCGACCACCTGCAAGACCTTGCCCTCGGCTGCCGCCAGCACGTAGCGGTCACCGCGCGGTCCCGGCCGGATGGGATCGCGAAAGAACGCGACGACCCAGATGGCCAGGATCGCGAGCAACGCCGGCATCACCCACCACGGGCCCCCCCAACGCGCGGCGACCAGGGCTCCCCCGGCCGCGAGCGTCCACGCCGTCGCGATGAAGGGCCAGCCCTCGGGGGCGATCCTCACGCGAGCTCTTGGCCCGTGATGCGTCGGTAGGCGTCGCGATACCGCGCGCTCGTCGCGGCCACGACCTCCGCGGGCAGAGCCGGAGGCGGGGCATTGCCATCCCAACGCCCTTCGCGCTTGACGCCCGCGAGGTAGTCGCGCAGCGGCTGTTTGTCGAAGCTCGGCTGGCCGCCGCCAGGCTGATACCGGTCGGCGGGCCAGAAACGCGAGGAGTCCGGCGTCAGAATCTCGTCGATGACGAGGAGGGTCCCGTCGGGCGTGGTCCCGAACTCGAATTTCGTGTCGGCGATGATGATGCCCCGCTCGGCGGCATAGGCGCGACCGGCTTCATACAGCGCGAGGCTGGCGTGGCGCAAGCGCTCCGCCGGCGCCCGGCCCAACGAGCGCGCCATCTGATCGAACGTGACGTTCTCGTCGTGGCCTTCTTCGGCCTTGGTAGCCGGAGAGAAGATCGGCAGCGCGAGCCGGGCGCTCTCGACGAGACCTTGGGTGAGCGGCTCGCCAGCGAGCGTCCCCGACTGGCGGTACTCAGCCCACGCCGAGCCCGACAGATAGCCGCGGACGACGCACTCGAACGGTGTGGGTGTCGTACGTCGAGCCAGCATCGCGCGGCCGCGCAGGTCGGCGCGGTGCTCCGCGAGCGCCGGGACACGGTCCACGATCTCGTCGGCGTCGGCGCTCAGACAGTGATTTGGGATCACGCCGGCGAGCCGCTTGAACCAAAAAGCGCTCATCTGCGTGAGCACGGCGCCCTTGTGCGGGACCGGCTCGTGCATCACCACGTCGAACGCGCTCACACGATCGCTGGCCACCAGGAGCAGCGTGCCCTCGTCAACCTTGTAAACCTCGCGAACCTTCCCGCGACGAAGGAGCGGGAGGGGCAGCCGACTCTCGACCAACACACCCGTCATACGCTCACCTCAGCGGTGGCAGCCGCCGGAGCGACCGCCTGGATTTGCGTCATCAAGTCCCGAAGCGTTCGGTCCAGGAACTCGTCCACCTGGCGCGGCGCCCGCCCTACGTACGCGGCGGGATCGAGCTCGCCCTTCTCGGCGCGCACGCCCAGCTGCTTGAACGCCGGGTCCTGCGCCAGCCGGTCGAGCAGCGTCTCCTCGCCGGTCAGGCTGTGTCGGCGAATGACCTCATGCAGCTGCTGCCGATCGCCGCCGGCCTTCACACCCCGCATCAGCAGGCGCTCCGTAGCGAGGAAGGGCATGGCCTTGGCCACGTGAGCGGCGATCTCTGCTTCGCGCACCTCGAGACCAGCCGCGACGTTCGTGGCGAGCACGAGGATCGCGTCGGTCGCGAGGAATGCCTCCGGCAGCACGAGGCGGCGATTCGCGCTGTCGTCGAGCGTGCGCTCGAGCCACTGCTCGGCCGCGGTGTGCCAGGCGTTCCCCTCGAGCTCCATGACGTACCGCGCCAGGCCGGTCATGCGCTCGGCGCGCATCGGATTGCGCTTGTAGGGCATCGCCGACGAGCCGACCTGCTCGCTCTCGAAGGGCTCCAGTAGCTCGCCTTCGTGCTGCAGCAGTCGCAGGTCGGTCGCGAACTTCGCCGCCGACTGCGCCAGACCCGAGAGACACGCGAGGATCTGCGCGTCGAGCTTGCGGCTGTATGTCTGGCCGGTGACCGGGAAGATCTGTGCGAAGCCCATCTGGCGACCGACGCGCACGTCGAGCTGGCGCACCTTGGCGTCGTCGCCATCGAATAGCTCGAGGAAGCTCGCCTGTGTACCCGTCGTACCTTTCACGCCGCGGAAGCGCATCGTCTCGATGCGGTGCAGCAGCTCCTCGGCGTCGAGCGCGAACTCCTGCATCCAGAGCGTGACGCGCTTGCCCACCGTGGTGAGCTGGGCGGGCTGAAAGTGCGTGTACGCGAGGCAGGGCAGGGCCCGATGCCGGCGGGCCAGTTTCCCGAGCGCGACGAGCACGGCGGCGACGCGGCCGAGCAGCAGCTGGAGGCCCTCGCGCATCACCAGGAGGTCGGCGTTGTCGGTCACGTAGGCGCTGGTGGCGCCGAGATGGATGTAGGGACGCGCGGCCGGAGCCTGGTCGCCGAGGTGATGAATGTGCGCCATCACGTCGTGGCGCAGCCGCTTCTCGTATTCGGCGGCGGCGGCCAGGTCTGCGTCGTCGAGGTGAGCCTGAAGCTGGGTGATCGCGACGTCGGGGATGTCGAGGCCGAGGTCTTTCTCGCACGTCATCAGCGCCAGCCAGAGCCGGCGCCACAAACCGATGCGGCGGCGGTCTCCCCACAGGTTCTGCATCGCCGGGGAGGCGTAGCGCGCCGACAGCGGCGAAACCCAGCTCAAACGGCGGCCTTCGCGCGGGCCACCAGTTTGCTCCAATCGTTGAGGAACTGATCGAGCCCGCGATCGGTGAGCGGGTGGAGCAACATCTTCTTGAGCACATCCGGCGGGAGGGTGGCCACGTCGGCGCCGATCATCGCGGCGTCGACCACGTGACGCGGATGGCGAATCGACGCCGCCAGGATCTCCGTCTCGATCCCATAGTTGTCGAAGATCACGCGCGCCTCGCGGATCACGTCCATCCCCTCCTGCCCGACGTCGTCGAGACGGCCGATGAACGGGCTCACGTAGCTCGCGCCCGCTTTGGCGGCGATGAGACACTGCACGCTCGAGAAGCAGAGGGTGACGTTGGTGCGGATGCCCTCGGACGCCAACCGCCGCACCGCGATCATGCCGTCTTCGAGCATCGGAATCTTGACGACGATGTTCTCGGCAATCTTCGCGAGCTCTTTCCCTTCTTTGATCATGCCGTCGGTGTCCACCGCGACGACCTCGGCGGACACGGGGCCTTCGACGAGAGAGCAAATCTCCTTGAGCACGTCGCGTGGATCGAGGTCGCCGGCTTGCTTGGAGAGCAGCGTCGGGTTGGTCGTGATGCCGTCGATCAGACCGGCTTGGGCGGCCCAGCTGATGTCCTTGAGGCTCGCGGTGTCGAGGAAGAATTTCATGAACAGGCCTCGGCGTAGAGTTCCGGAGGATACCGCACCGACAGCAGGTACAACCCGTGCGGCGGGGCGGGCGGACTGGCCGCCAGATTATCAGTCGCTTCGAGCAAACGGGGGAAATCCGCCGGCGGACGCCGGCCGAGGGCGATGTCGACCATGGTGCCCACGAGAAAGCGCACCATGTGGTGCAGAAATCGATCGGCCTCGATCGTGAACGTCACGCCCCCCCCCCCGACCCCCTCGTCCGTTCGCGGCGCCCACTCAGCAAGCGCCACGCGGCATCGGTAGTGGGCTGTGGCGGCTCCCGCCGCGGCCAAACCACGGAAATCGTGCTCCCCCGCGAGCAGCGCGCTCGCGTCTCGGAGCAGCGCCATGTCGAGGGGCTTGGTGCCACCCAACGCCCACTCGTACGGTCGCCGGAACGGCGACGCGGCGGCTTCATCGGTGCCGATCACGTAGCGATAGCGTCGCGCCGTGGCGCTGCGCCGGGCATCGAATCCCGGCCGCATCGCGTGCACCTGCTCGACCCACACGTCGTCCGGCAACAGCGCATTGAGCGCGCGACGCAATTCGGTCGACTGACCGTCCCAGCGCGCGCCGGTCGAGAAACTCACGCCCTGTCCGAGGGCGTGCACGCCCGCGTCGGTCCTGCCCGCGCCCGTCGTCACGATGCGTTCGTCGCCACCGTCGAGTCGCTGCAACACCGTCTCGAACTCGGCCTGTACGGTGCGCGCGTCGGGCTGCCGCTGCCATCCGGCGAACCGCGCCCCGTCGTACTGGATCACGGCGAGGTGGGGGCGGCTCGTCACGCGCGAAAGATGCAACCCGTTGTCACTATTTGACAAGGGCCACTTCGTCGAGATAGCTTCCGCACCCTGAACGCGATGGATTCCTCTCCGCTCCGCCAGGCGCTCAACGCGCTCGCGCACCGTCAATCGCTCACCGAAGACCTCACCGCCCAAGTGTTCGGTGTCGTGATGGCGGGTGAGGCGAGCCCCGCCCAGATCGCCGCTCTGCTGATGGGGCTCCGTGCCAAAGGCGAGACCGCCGACGAGGTGGCGGGTGCCGCCCGCGCGCTGCGCGCCGCCATGCTCCCCGTCGGGGCGACGGGCCCCAACCTCGTCGACACGTGCGGGACGGGGGGCGGGACAATCCCCACGTTCAACATTTCGACGGTCGCCGCTTTCGTCGCCGCGGGTGCCGGGGCCACCGTTCCCAAGCATGGCAACCGGTCATTCACGTCCAAATGCGGCTCGGCCGATGTCCTCGAGGCCCTCGGCGTGCGGATCGTGCTCGACGCGCCCACGGCAACGCGGGTCCTCAAAGAGGCGCGCGTCGCTTTCCTGTTCGCTCCCAACTTTCACCCGGCCATGAAGCACGTGGCTCCGGTGCGGCGGGAGTTGGGCGTACCGTCGGTCATGAACCTGGTCGGTCCCCTGGCGAACCCAGCCGGCGTGCGGCGCCAGGTGATCGGCGTGGCCGATCCCGATCGCGCACCGATCGTCGCGGACGCGTTGGTGCGTCTCGGCGCGGAGCATGCCCTCGTCGTCCACGGACGCGTGGGGATGGACGAGATATCACCCCTGGGTGTGACCGACGTGTGGGAAGTGCGAGATGGAGCGGTGCGGTCGTGGGAAATCGACCCGGAGCGCTATCGCCTGGGGATTGCAGATGCCGGGCTGCTGAAGGGTGGAGATCCGGCCGAAAACGCGGGGCGCTTGGAGCGGATTCTCGGCAACGGGGACGGCGACGCGGCGGGACTCGCGGCCGTGCTGCTCAATGCGGGGGCCGCGATCTACGTGTCGGGTATCGCTTTGTCGTACGCCGAAGGACTGGGGCGGGCGCGGGAAGTGGTGGCGTCAGGCGCCGCGCGAGCCGCCCTCGACCGCCTGCGCAAAGCGACGGCTAGTATTTCCGGATGACGCCGACGACCACGCCCTGCACGATCACGTCGCGTTCATTCACGCGCAGCGGCTGCATGGTCGGATTGGCCGGTTGCAGCCGAATCCACCCGCCCGGCTCGCGGTAGAAGCGCTTGACGGTGGCGCTGTCTCCGTGCACCAACGCGACCACCGTCTGGCCGCTGTCGGCCTGGTTGCGCTCCTGCACGACGACGAAGTCGCCGTCCTTGATGTGCTCATCGATCATCGAATCGCCGCGGACTTTCAGCACGTAGCTGCGACCCCGCCGCGGGATCAGCTCGTCGGGGACGGCGATGGTATCGTTCCCGCTGATGGCCTCGATCGGTTGGCCCGCCGCGACGAGACCCAGGAGGGGCAATTCGGTCGCCCCGGTCTGACCCTTGGGCGGTACGATCTCGATGGCCCGGCTCTCGTTATGCGCCCGGCGGATGTAGCCTTTTCGCTCCAGATTGGTGAGGTGTTCGTGCACCGTGGCGAGCGAGTGGAAGCCGAACTGGCGGGCAATCTCCTCGAAGCTGGGGGCGTACCCCTTTGCATCGAGGTGACCCGCGATAAAGTCGAGGATTTCGCGTTGGCGGCGCGTGACAGGCATTGACGACTCCCGAAGGTAAACCGAAGCGTAATCTACCCGAATAAGGCCCGAACGCAAGGATGCCGGCAGCGACGCTTGAGCAGATTCTGCAGGTGACGCGTGACCGCGTGGCGGCCCTGCAGGGGCACGCCGGGGACCTGGCGCGGCGGGCAGCGGGAGCCCCGCCGCCACGGCCTTTTCTGCCCCTACCCCTGGGCCGGACGGTCGGCGTCGTGGCCGAGATTAAGCGTCGCTCTCCCTCCCAGGGGTCGATCCGCCGCGACCTCGATCCCGTGGCGCATGCGCGAGCGTACGCCCGAGGGGGTGCGGTGGCCGTCTCCGTCCTCACCGACGAGGCGCACTTTGGCGGCTCGCTCGACGACCTGTCGCACGTCGCCGCGGCGGTCTCGCTCCCGGTGCTCCGTAAGGACTTCATCATCGACGAAACCCAGATTCTCGAGGCCCGGGCTGCGGGGGCGAGCGCCGTCCTGCTGATCGTGCGCGTCCTCCCGCCCGACCGTCTGAGCGCCTTGGCCGCCGCCGCGGCGCGCCAGCAGCTCGCGACGCTCGTGGAAGTGCACTCCGCCGGTGAGCTGGAGGCGGCACTCGCCGTGCGCCCGGGAGCAGTCGGCGTGAACGCGCGAGACCTCACGACCTTCAAGGTCGACCTGCGAGCCGCCGAGGCTGTGGTCGGTCGAGTCCCTCCGGGGATCCCGGTCGTGGCCGAAAGCGGGATCGAGGACCGGAAAGACGTCGAGCGCCTCGCGGCGGCGGGCGCCGATTTCGTGCTCGTCGGTACGAGTCTGGCCCGTCGCAGCGACCCCGAAGCCGCGGTGCGGGCACTCGCCGGCGTTGAACGGACCCCTCGTGGCTGAAGCCTCCGGGCGGTTCGGACCCTACGGCGGCCGCTATGTCCCCGAGACGCTGATGCACGCGCTCGAGGAGTTGGCGCGCGTCTACGACGCCGCTCGCGCCGACCCCCGCTTCTGGACCGAGCTCGATGGACTCCTGAAGGACTATGTCGGGCGGCCGACGCCGCTCACCGACGTCCCCCGTCTTTCCGCGGCCGTCAACGCGCGCGTGGTCCTGAAGCGCGAAGACTTAAACCACACGGGCGCGCACAAGATCAACAACACGATGGGCCAGGTGCTCCTGGCGCAACGCATGGGCAAGCGCCGCATCATCGCGGAGACCGGGGCGGGGCAGCACGGCGTCGCCACGGCCACGGTGTGCGCGCGATTTGGGCTCGACTGCGTCGTGTTCATGGGCGAGGAGGACATGCGGCGCCAGCGGCTCAACGTGTATCGCATGGAGCTGATGGGCGCGCAGGTGGTCCCGGTGACCTCGGGAACGCGGACCCTCAAGGACGCGACGAACGAAGCGTTACGCGATTGGGTCACCAACGTGACGACGACCCACTACATCATCGGATCGGTGGTGGGGCCCGATCCCTTCCCCCGCCTGGTGCGGGATTTTCAATCTGTGATCGGCCGCGAGGCGCGCGCCCAGGTGCTGGACCGGACCAAGCGGCTGCCGCGCACCGTGGTGGCGTGTGTCGGCGGCGGATCGAATGCGATCGGGATCTTCACGGCATTCCTCGAGGACGCGGGCGTCGAGCTGGTGGGCGTGGAGGCCGCCGGCGAAGGGATTTCGACGGGCCACCACGCATCGACCCTCGCTGCCGGGCGCCCGGGGGTCTTCCACGGGAGCAAGAGCTACCTCCTGCAGGATGCGGACGGCCAAGTGCAACCAGCGCACAGTGTTTCGGCCGGGCTCGACTATCCCGGCGTGGGGCCCGAACACGCTTACCTGAAAGACTCGGGTCGCGTATTGTATGAATCGGTTGCGGACCGTGCCGCGCTCGATGCCTTCGCGTCCCTGTCTCGGCTCGAAGGCATTCTGCCGGCCCTGGAGAGTGCGCATGCCGTGGCGTGGGTTCTCGCGAATCGGGGGCGCTGGGCCACCGACGATGTCATCCTGATCAACTTGAGTGGCCGCGGCGACAAGGATGTCGCCATGGTCGCGGAGCAAACGGGAGCAACGCTCTGACCGAACCCGCCGTCCCCGAACTGGCGCTACCGCCCTCGCAGGTCGAGGAGCTGATGCAGGTCATCAGCAAGGGGATGCGGGCCACTCAGCTGTACCTGCCGAACAACCCCGTCTACCAGCGCGCCGTCGACAACATCCGCGGCGCATTCCGCGGCGTCTGGCAAGCTACCGACGATCTCATCTTCGATATCGGTGAGACGGAAATGCGGTGGGAAGACCACGTCGTGTACAGCCAGGACCAACGGAACGAGAGCATCGCCTGGACGTTGTACAAGGACGGCGTGCGCTCCCTGACGTTCAAGCCGGGCGTCGAAGATGCCGAGATCGTCCGCTTTCTCGCGGTGCTGCACCAGGCGAAGAACCTCCAGGCCGACGCTCCCGACGATCTGCTGACGCTGCTCTGGGCCGAGGACTTCCAGTTCGTGAACTACACGTTCCGCGAGCTGGCGAGCGAAAACGCGGTGCCGATCGAGCGGAGCGAGGCGCCGACGATCCCCGGCGGCGCGGGGGGCGAGGCGGGCGAAGCCGGGCGCGGCGTCGATCCGTCGACCGTCCGCCGGCACGTGGAAGAAGAGGCGCCGCCCAAGCGCGAGGGGCTGGTCTCGGTCGACGACTTCGACACCACGCTCTATTTCCTCGACGACAAGGAGATCGAATACCTCCACAAGGAAGTCGAGCGAGAGTACGCGCAGGACCTGCGGCGCAACGTCCTCGCGATGCTCTTCGACCTGCTCGAGCTGCAGACCTACGGGACCGTCCGCAGCGAGTTGATCTCAATTCTCGAGAACTTCATTCCGTACCTCCTCGGCGCGGGCGACTTCCGCTCCGTCGCGTTCATCCTGCGTGAGAGCAAGGTCATCCAACAGCGTGCGCGCGAGCTCATTCCGGAGCATCGTGCCACGCTGGAAGGCCTGCCAGCACGGCTGTCACAGGCCGATGCGCTGTCGCAACTGCTGCAGTCGCTCGACGAGGCGGCCGGGCATCCGAGCGAGGAGGAGCTGAGCGAACTGTTCACGGAATTGAAGGCCGAAGCCCTGGCGACCTTGATGGGATGGTTGCCGAGGCTCACCAACGAGCGCGTGCGCGAGCTGGTGAAGGGCTCGGCCGAACGGCTGGCCACGACGCACGCGCCCGAGGTGCTCAAGGCGCTGGGCAGCGACGATGCCGCGGTGCAGCTGGAGATGGTGCGGCTCGCCGGCCGTCTCAAGCTCCCGGGCGCCCCCGACGGCATGGGGCCGCTGCTCGAGAAGGGCGATCGCGAGCTGAAGCTCGTCGTCGTCGAGGCGCTGACGACGATCGCGAGCCCCAACGCCGTCCGTCTGCTCGAGAAGGCGATCGACGACGGGGACCGCGACGTACGCATTGCCGCCGTGAAATTCCTCGGGCAGCGGGGCCACCGCAACGCGTTCCCGCGCATCGAGGCGGCGGTGCTGGGCTCGAAACTCAAGGACACGGACCTGACCGAGAAGATGACGTTCTTCGAGGCCTACGGGGCCCTCGCCGGAACCGCCGGCATTCCGACGCTCGAGAAGCTCCTGGTGCCGAAGGGCGGGCTCCTGGCGCGCAAGGAAGATCCGGAAACGCGCGCCTGCGCGGCGATGGCCCTGGGGAAGATCCGGGCGCCGGCGGCGCGAGAGGTGCTGCAGAAGGTCGCGCAGGACAAGGAGCCGCTGGTGCGCAACGCCGTGAGCCGCGCGTTGCGGGAGGTGGGCGGATGACCGAACCCCGTGCCAAACGGCCTTCCATGATGGAGACCGTCCAGACCACGGACGGCTTCCTGCGGCATGCCGGACGGGACTTCCTGGTCGTGCTCTACACGGTGTTCCGGTCCCTCAAGTTGTATCCGATCGAGAACGCGCAGGTGCAGAAGGCGCTCGACGATTTCGCGGGCACCACGAAACACCTGCTCGACGTCGAGCGTGAGATCGAGATCCGCTTGCAGGGCGAATTCATTTTCGTCAACTCGACGCGCTTGCGTCTCGACCTCGACAACTACGCCTCGTTCTCCCACATCCTGAACGTGTTCAGCCAGTGCGGCATCGGCGCCGTGCGCCTGGACGAGGGGGTCGACCGCAAGCAGCTGCAGGTGTTCGTGTCGCTGCTCCTCGCCTACGCCGCGAGAGACGCGTCTCCCAACAAGTTGTTCGAGCTGTCGCAGAAGATGGTGGACGGCGGCGTGTCGTTCATCTCGGTCGAGCCACCCCTCGAGAGCGAAGAAGACGTCGAGGAAGAAGAACGGCAGAAGGAAGCCGCGAAGCGCACGTACGCCCGCTCGGTCGCGGTGACGAAGGAAGTCATCAACAGCATCCGCATGGGCCGCACCGCCAACGTCAAGAAGGTGAAGCGCGCGGTCCAGGCGATCGTCGACCAGGTCCTGAACAACGAATCGTCGCTCGTCGGGTTGACGACGCTGCGCGACTACGACGAGTACACGTTCACCCACTCCGTGAACGTGTGCATCTTCTCGGTGGCGCTGGGCCGCAAGCTGGGGCTCACCAAGCTGCAACTCTACGATCTCGGCATGTCGGCCCTGTTCCATGACGTCGGCAAGTCCCGGGTGCCGTTGGAGGTCCTCAATAAGGAAGGGGGCCTCACGGACGAAGAGTGGCGCATCATGCAGGCGCACCCGTGGCTCGGCGTGCTGACGCTGTTCGGCCTGCGCGGCTACGGCGAGATTCCGTACCGTGGTATGGTGGCGGCCTACGAGCATCACATGAAGACCGACCTCACGGGCTACCCCAAGTCGATCCGCCCGCGCGAGCTATCGATTTACTCGAAGATCATCGCGGTGTCGGACGGCTTCGACGCGGCCACGAGCCGCCGCGTCTATCAGACGGTCCCGATTCAGCCCGACCAGGTCTTGAAGGAGATGTGGGAGAACCCGCGGCGCGGCTACGATCCGGTCGTGGTGAAAGCGTTCATCAACCTGATCGGCATCTACCCCGTCGGCACGTGCGTCATTCTCGACACGTACGAGGTCGCCATCGTGCACACCGCGAACCCCGACGTGACCCACGTGCATCGTCCCGTGGTGCGGGTCGTGACCACGCCCGACGGGGCGTTGCTCCAGCCCGGCACCGTCGTCGACCTCGCGAACAAGGATGAGCAAGGCAACTATCCGCGCACCATCGTCAAGGTCACCGACCCCGTCAAATACGGCATCACGGTCAGCGACTACTTTGTCTGAGCATCCGATCGCCGCGCGGTGGCGGGCGCTCGGCGACCGGAAGAGGGCGCTGATTCCGTACGTCACCGCCGGGTTTCCGACGCCGGCCGTCTCCCGCGATGTGCTGCGGGCGGTGCAGGCCGCGGGGGCCGACTTTGTCGAGGTCGGCGTGCCCTTCTCGGACCCGCTGGCCGATGGGCCCACGATTCAGCGCACCACCCAGGCGGCGCTCGCGCAGGGGATGACCGCCGCCGGCGTCCTGAGCCTGATCCGCGAGGCGGCCCTCACCGTGCCGGTCGTCATCATGACCTACCTGAACCCGGTGCTGTCATATGGTGTGGAGCGCTTCGTCGCGGACGCGCACGCGGCGGGAGCGGCGGGGTTGATCCTCACCGATCTGCCGGCCGGCGCCGACCCCGCCGTCGAAACGGCGGTCCGCCAGAGTCCCCTGGCCCTGATTCGACTCGTCGCACCGACCACCGATGACGCGCGACTGAAGGCGGCGCTCGCCGACGCGACGGGCTTCGTGTACCTGATTTCGCGACTCGGCGTCACGGGGGCCCGTGAGCAGGTTCCCGCCGACCTCGACTCGCACGTGCGCCGTGTCCGCGCCGCCACCTCGCTGCCCGTCGCGGTCGGGTTTGGCATCAGCACCCCCGCGCAGGCCGCTGCCGCGGCGCGGACCGCGGACGGCGTGGTGGTTGGCAGCGCTTTGATGGATGCGGTGGCGCAGGGCGGCGCCCCAGCCGCCGAGCGCCTCACGCGCGAACTCGCCGCCGCCGTGCACGCGTGAGCATCACACGGTTCGTCGCGCTGTACAGCCAGGCGCTCGCCTGGGCGGGGACTCTCGTCCTCATCGGCGTCGTCGCGGCCGACCCGCGGTGGCTGAGCGAAATGCCGGAGCTCCTCGTCCTGTTTCTGTGTGGCGTCGTGATGCGCGGCATGGCGATCCCCCTGAGCAAGTACTCCTATCTCACGCAGACAGCCCTGATCGGGCTGCTGGGGACCCTGCTCGTCGGCGTGCCCGTCACGGTGCTGGCGATCACCGGCTCGGTGCTCGTGGCCGACTCGGTGTGGCAACGCAAGCCGCTGCGGGTCGCGTGGATCAACCTGGGGCGCGAGGTGATCGCGCTCGTGGCCGCGTACGGCGTGTACGCCACGGGGCTCCACTGGCTCGACATGCCGGTCCCCGAGCTGAGCATCGATCTCCTCCCGGCGTTCGCCGGGTATGTCCTCGCGTACTTCATCTTCAGTCGCTTGCTCTTCTACTTCAGCCTCATCATCCGGGCGAAGCTCGAGCCCGGCGAACGCATGATGATCATCCGCTATGAGGTGATCGGGTACGCGGCGACCGTGCTCGCTACCACGATCATGGTCGCGGCGGTCGTCTCCTGGTCCATCTACGCGTGGGTGATCGTTGGACTCGTCGTCACGTTCCTGGGCCTCTTGCTCAAGCAGATGGTGGAGGAAGCGATCTCCGCGGAGGAGCTGAACAAGATTCACGCGATGGAAGCCGTGATCACCGCCAACGTCAGCTTGGACGATTCGTTCCGCCGGATCGAGCGCCTGGCGCATCGCCTCGTCGACTGGGGGGATTTCCGCATCTACCGACTGCACGAGGGCGTGATGTCGCTGGCGCACCGTTCCGCGCAGGGGCGCGAGAATCGAGGCGAGCCATCCGAAGACACGCGCTCCTTGCGCCAGCAGGTCGTCGCGACCGGGGAAACCGCGGTGATCGACGACGTCACGCGGGACAAGCGCGTGGCCGATGCGCCGCTCGAAGTGCAGAGTCTCGTGATCGTGCCGCTCAAGTTCGGCGACCACGTCATCGGCACCCTGGAGATCGAGCACCACAAGAAGCACAGCTACCGGCGCCAGGACGTCCTCACGATCACCACCTTTGCGAACCAGCTGGCGACCGCCGTGCACATCACGGACCTGCGCCGCCCCCTCGTCGAGACCGTCGAGCGCATGACGCGCCAGCTCGCATCGATCGCGCGCACCGCCGAGACGCTCAAACAGGCGGCGGCCGCCGTCGCCACCTCGACGGGAGTGATCCGCGAGGGCGTGCGACGGGAAGAGGGCGAGGTGTCCGGTGGACTCGAGGCCACGGAGAGCCTGGCGCAGGTGTCGCGGCGTGTGTCCGACGATGGCGCGGGCGCGGCGCGCGCCTCGACGGCGGCGAGCGACGTGGCGAGCCGCAACCGCACCCAAATCCGCGACGCCATCGAGCGTCTCGTCGCCCTGAAGGGGTTCGTGGGCGAAAGCTCGAGCAAGGTGCAACAGCTGGGGCAGATGAGCCGCCGCATCACCGGATTCATCGCGTCGATTCGCGAGCTGGCGGACATGACGAACCTGCTCGCTCTGAACGCCGCCATCGAAGCGGCGCGCGCCGGCAAGCACGGTAAGGGGTTCGCCGTGGTGGCCGACGAGGTGCGGCACCTCGCCGAGCAGAGCGGCACGGCGGCGGCCGAGGCGGGGGACCTGGTGCAGGACATCCATCGCCAGGTGGGCGAGGTCGTGGAGCAAATGCGCAAGGGACAGGTGAACGTCGGCGGCGTGGAGGAACTGTCGGCAGCCGCGCTCGAGGCCCTCGATGCCATCGTCGCCGCGACGGCGGAGGCCACCGCGCACGCCGGGCGCATCGCCGAAGCGGCAGGCGAGCAGGACCAGGCCTTCAGCCGGTTGCGGGAACGGATCAACGCGGTCGCGTCGATCGCCGGGAAGAACCGCACCGAGGCGGACGACGTCGCGACGCGCGCCGTCGAGGCGGCGCAGGGCCTGACCGACCTCGAGCGGGCCACCCGGGACCTCGAGCAAGTGGCCACGATGCTGCGGGATTTGACGCGCGGCTTTGCCAGCGTCGCCTAGCCTGCGTAGCATTCCCACGTGATTCCAGAACGCGTGTTCGTCGCTCTCGGCTCGAATGTCGGGGACCGCACCGCCCACCTCGCGCATGCGCGCGAGCGGTTGGCCGCGCTCGCCGGCACGCATCTCGCTGCCGCGTCCCGCGTCGAAGAGACGGCGCCGCTGGGGCCCGTAGCTCAGGGGCCCTATTTGAACCAGATGGTGCTTCTCGAGACCACCCTCTCGCCCGAAGCGTTGCTGGAGGAGTGCCGGACGATCGAAGTCGAGCGCGGCCGCGAGCGGCGCGAGCGCTGGGGCCCGCGGACGCTCGACCTGGACATCGTGCGGTTCGGCGCCCGCGTCGTAAACGAGCCGGGCCTAACAATCCCCCATCCCGAGCTCCCTCGGCGTGAGTTCTGGCTGCGAGAGATCGCCGAGCTCGAGTCGCCCAGCCATGTCTAACGTGACGACGCAGTCCCTGATCGAGATGAAGCAGAAGGGCGAGCGCATCGTGGCACTGACGTGCTACGACGCGCTCTTCGCCCGACTCCTCGACGCCAGCGGCATCGACATCCTGCTCGTGGGCGACTCGGTGAATCAGGTGCTCGGCGGGGCCGAGTCGACGCTGTCGGCGACGCTGGACCAGATGATCTACCACACCAGGATCGTCCGCCGCGGCGTGGAGCGGGCGCTGGTCGTATGCGACATGCCGTTCCTCACCTACCAGGTGACGCCCGAGGAGGCGATCCGGAACTGCGGCCGGGCGATGCAGGAAACCGGATGCCACGCGATCAAACTCGAGGGTGGGCAGCCGATGGCGGCGACGGTGCGTCGGCTCGTGGACGTGGGGATTCCCGTGATGGGGCACATCGGCCTGACGCCGCAGTCGGTCCACGCGCTCGGCGGCTATCGGGTGCAGGGGCGGGAAGACGCCCAAGCCGAGCGACTCAAAGTCGATGCCAAGGCGCTCGAAGACGCCGGCGCCTTCGCGGTTGTGCTGGAGCTGATTCCGGCGCCGCTCGCCTCCCAGATCACGAAGGCGCTGACGATCCCGACGATCGGCATCGGCGCGGGGCCGGCGTGCGATGGGCAGGTCCTCGTGCTGCACGACATGTTGGGCCTGAACGACCGCTTCTCGGCGAAGTTCGTGAAGCGCTATGCCGCGATGGCCGAGGACGTCCGCGAGGCCGCCCAACTCTTTGCCGCCGAGGTACGGGAGGGGCGGTACCCGGGGCCGGAGCATTCGTTTGGGAAATGACAGGGGTAGAGTGTAAATTCGGGGCAGTCACCACCGCGGCAGGAGCGCACGAATGTCCAAGAGTGAAGACGAACGGATGGCGAAGCTGATCAAGAAGAACATCGCCAAGGCGGAGAAGGCGAAGCCCAAAACGCGTCGTAAGTACGACCCGACGCTGCCCGCCGAGACCACGGACGACGACCTTGAGCGGCGCGACTTCTTTTCGGAGATGAAGAAGCGCGAGTTCTAGCGAGCCTCGCCGAGCTGCGCGCTTGGTCCCACGCCGAGCGCGCCCGCGGCCGCAAGATTGGGTTCGTCCCTACGATGGGGTTTCTCCACGAGGGGCACCTCCGTTTGGTGGACCGCGCCAGGGAGCTCGCCGAGCGCGTGGTCCTCAGCATCTTCGTCAATCCTCTCCAGTTCGGTCCCAAGGAAGACTTCACCAAGTACCCGCGCGATTTGGAGCGCGACCGCCGGCTCGCGGAGGATCGCCGAGTCGACTGCCTGTTCGTTCCGGATGGTGCCGAGATGTATCCGGCGGGGGAGCCGGTCGCGCGGGTCACGGGCGGCCCCGCGGCCGATACGCTCGAAGGCGCGGCCCGGCCGGGACACTTCGGCGGGGTCCTGACGGTGGTGGCGAAACTCTTCCACCTCGTGGCGCCCGACGTGGCGGTCTTTGGCCGCAAGGATTTTCAGCAGGCGACGCTCGTGAAGCGCATGGTCCAGGACCTCGACTTCCCGATCACGGTCGACGTGGTGGCGACCGTCCGTGAGCTCGACGGACTCGCGCTCTCGTCCCGGAACAGCTACCTGAACCCCGACCAACGCCGCTCGGCCGTCGCGCTGTCGCGCGCGCTGCGCACCGTGGAGCAAACGTGGCGGAGCGGGGAAGCCGATCCCGTGGTGCTGCAACGTCGCGGGCTCGAGACGCTGCGGGCTCCCGGCGTTGAGCCCGAGTACCTGGCGCTGGTGGACGAGAACCTGCACCCGGTGACGCGCGCGAACCCGCGGACCGTCGCCGTGCTTGCCGCGCGCGTCGGCGCCACGCGCCTCATCGACAACGTCGTGCTCGGCGAGGGCGTCGCCGCCGACCCCACGGTGCGCGCGTGAGTTTGCCCGCCTGGGCGCAGGTTACGCCGGCGCGGCAGCAACACGTGGAGCGCGTCGTGGGATTATTGCGCGGCTGGGCCGACGCGATGAAGGTGGCCGCGCCGGAACGCGAGCGCTGGATCCGGGCCGGCTGGCTACACGATGCGTTGCGCGATGCCCCCCTCAATGATCTGATGGCCCACGGCCCCGCCGCCGCGGATCGCGCCGCGCAGGACGGCGAACGCGATCGCGGCGTGCTCGACGCCGTGCGCTACCACACGATCGGCTACGCCGGATGGGATGACGTCGGCCGCATGCTCTACCTCGCCGACTTCCTCGAACCCGGTCGGGATTTCGATTCCGACGGACGGCGCGAGCTCGCGGCCCGCGTGCCGCGCGAGGGGGACGTCGTGTTGCGCGAGGTGGCGCGCCGACGGCTCGAGTGGGTTCTGCGCTCGGGATGGCCGCTCGCCCCTGAAACGGTGGCCTTCTGGAACGCGCTGGCGTCGCGCTAGCCGGCCTCGTGCTGGCGCTCGCGTCCTGCGGGCGCGACGCCGCGCCCGCGCACGCCGTGCCCGGCGATCGCGGACGCGCGATCGTCGTGGAAGTCCTCAATGCCAGTGGGAAACCTGGAAACGCGCGCGTCGGAACGCGCGTGCTGCGGCGGGTGGGGATCGATGTGGTGTACTTCGGCAACGCGCCGGCGACTCTGGGGATCATCGACTCGACGCGGATCATCGTGCGACAGGGATCGGCGGATGTCGGGGAGTACGTGCGAAGGGCGTTGGGCGTGGGGCGTGTAACGGTCGAGACGGACAGCACGCGCCTACTCGACGCCAGCGTGCTCCTGGGCGCCGACTTTGCGCCGCGCCAGGACTTCCACCCGTAGCTGGCCGCAGGCCGCGCTGATGTCGAGGCCGCGACTGCGTCGCAACACCGCCTCGACCCCGGCTTTCTTGAGCCGCCGCTCGAAGGCGATCATCCGCGCGCGATCGGTTGGCGTCAGGTCCGGCGCGCCGCCCGGATGGAGCGGCAGCAGATTCACGAGCGCGCCGAGGGGCTGGGCCAGCTTCGCGAGTTGATCGGCCGCCTCGAGCGCGTCGTTCTTTCCCCCGATCAGCACGTATTCCAGCGTCACCCGCCGGCGAAACTGCTTCAGCGCCTCCATCACGTCCGCCAACTTGTATTTCTTCTCGATCGGCATCAGGTCGCGCCGCAGCGCGGCGGTGGGCGCATGCAGGGAGAGGGCCACGCGGAATTGCTCCGGGCGCCGCGCCAGCTTCGCGAGGTTGGGAAGGATTCCCACGGTGGACACGGTGATGTGCCGTGCGCCGATGCCACAGCCATCCGGGTGATTCAGAATGGTCAGCGTGGGATCGACCGCGTCCCAATTGAGGAGCGGCTCCCCCATTCCCATGAACACGATGTTGGTCGGTTTGGGCGCCCCGGCCGCCAGCGTCAGCTCGCGGACCTGCCCGGCGATCTCCGCTACCGAGAGATTGCGGCGAAAGCCCATGCGACCGGTGGCGCAAAACACGCACCCCAACGCGCACCCGGCTTGTGACGAAATGCACAGCGTGCGGCGCTTGCCTTCGGGGATCAGGACCGACTCGATGGCTTCGCCGTCGGCGAGCGTCCATAGAAATTTCTCAGTACCGTCGCTCGATACCTGACGCGTCGCCAGCGTGAGACGGAAAAGGGCGAAGGCGTCCTGGAGCGCCGCTCGCAGGGCCGCCGGGAGCTCGGTCGCGTCGGCCCAGCTGGCGACCGGACGCTGCCACAGTCGCGGAAGCACCTGTCGCAGCCGGTACGCGGGCTCGCCACGCGCGGCGAGCCACTCCCCGAGAGCCGCGCGCGCCGCCTCTGGGGTGAGGCCCAGGAGGTCGGTCACTTGAAGCGCGCGTCGACGCCGACGCGATACGCCGAGCCGAGCTGATTGACGCCGGCGTCACGCGCGAGCGTGACGCGATACTTCCCGATCGTAACGCGCACACCCGCGGCGGGGCGCCACCCTTCGCTGCCGTAACTGCCCTCGCGCGCCACGCCCACATCGAGCGACACGACTCGGCCCACTTCGATACCGGCGCCCAGCTGGTGATCGGCCGTGAATCCGTGTGCGAACGCGATACCGTAGCGCGCGCGCACGACGCCGCGATCGCCCCAGAGGGGACCCTGCCAGACGCGGTACTCCACGCCTGCATACACGTCCTGCGCGGGATCACTGGTGCTGAGCGAGGAAAAGAAATGCGTCGCCGCGGCGACGCGGAGACCGGGGGCGATGTCGCGACTCACGCCGATATCGAACGTCCAGCGCGTGACGCGCGCGTCGTCGAGTCGCGTGTCGTGATAGGCCAGGGCCGCGCCAAGCGCTGTACCCGCGACGGGCCGCGACCACGTGACCCCCAACGCCGATGTGTAGACGGGCACGGCGCTGCCGATGGGATCGGGGCTGTCACCCGTGCGCGTCAGGTCACTCAGGCCGACGTGTCCGTACATGAATCCGATTTGCCCGACGCTGCCGGCGCGAATGCGAATAGCCGCAAGCATCCCCGACGCGCCAATCGCGGCCGGCGTTTGGATGCCTTCGAGTCCTAACTGGGTGCGGGCGCTGTCTTCGATCTGCGCGGGATTCCAAAACACGGCGGCGGTACCGGTGGCGAGTGCGGGGGGGACGGGAAGCGTCGTCGCGGCGAGTCGCCACAGCGCGGTGCCGGCGGCCTGCTGTGCCGTGCCGGCGCCGCCCGGTAACGCGGCGGCACAAACGAGCAGCACGGCAATGCGTTGCATGTCGAACGTTTACCGAGCCAAGTGGCGCTGTCAACTCAAGTTAACTATCTTCAACCGGTTACGGCACTTGGACACATTCCATTGCGGCTTTCAGACCTCCTGACGCCGAATCGGATCAGGGTGCCCCTCCAGGCGCAGAACAAGGAGGGTGTGCTCCGTGAACTCGTCGCCCTGGCGCTGGCGGGCGGGGGGGGCGGTAACGGGGCAAGTCAGGGGACGGGGACCGGGGACGAGGTCTTTCAGGCGATCCTGGAGCGGGAGCGGCAGTTCCCCACGGGGATCGGCTACGGCGTGGCGGTACCGCACGGCAAAACGCCGGCGCTCGCGAACCTTGTGGTGGTGGCGGGGACGACGCCGGCACCGGTGCCCTATGAAACGGTCGATGGTGAACCGGTGCGGTTGTTCTTTCTCCTGGCGGGCCCGGAGTCGCAGGCCGGGGCCCACGTAAAAGCGTTGAGCCGGATCTCGCGCCTCGTGCGCCGAGAACCGGTGCGCGCCCGACTCCTCGGAGCGCGGACGCCGGACGAGTTCTACCGCTCGCTGTGCGAAGCGGAGGGAGCATAAGCGCGTTGCAGATGCGGACCACCTGGCGCACCCACCGCTGCGGGGCGCTGCGGGCAGAACATGTGGGGCAGCGGGTGCGGCTCGGGGGCTGGGTGCACCGGCGCCGCGACCTCGGCGGGATCGTGTTCATCGATCTGCGCGACCGTGACGGCATCGTGCAAGTGGCTCTGGGTCCCGCCTGGTCTGCGGCGGCGGCGCTGGCGACCGCGCAGGGCGTCGGTAGCGAGACCGTGGTCGTCGTCGACGGCGAAGTCGTCGCGCGTCCCGCGGCGATGAAGAATGCCGAGCTCGCCACCGGCGACGTCGAAGTGCACGCCACCGCTATCCAGGTCGTCGGGCCCGCGGAAACGCCGGCGATTCCCGTCGCCCGCGGCAAGGGCGAGGAGCTCGCCGCCGAGGAGCTGCGTCTCAAGTACCGCCACCTCGACCTGCGGCGTCCCGAGCTCCAGGCGAATTTGATTCTGCGCCACCGGCTGCTGCAGCGGGCGCGTCGCGCCCTTTCCGATCTCGACTTCCTCGAGATCGAGACGCCGGTGCTGACGAAGCCCACGCCCGAGGGGGCGCGCGACTACCTCGTGCCGTCGCGCGTGCACCCCGGCGAGTTCTACGCGCTGCCGCAGTCGCCGCAGATCTACAAACAGCTCCTGATGGTGGCGGGGTTCGACCGCTACTTCCAGATCGCGCGCTGCTTTCGCGATGAGGACCTGCGCTTCGACCGCCAGCCCGAGTTCTCGCAGATCGACATCGAGGCCGCGTTCGTGGGACAGGAGGACGTCCTCGCGATCGTCGAAGCGGTGCTCGTTGCCCTGTGGGATGAGGCAGGCCACAAGATTCCGCAGCCCTTCCCGCGCATGCAGTGGCGCGACGCCATGGAGCGCTACGGGACCGACAAACCGGACCTGCGCTATGACTTCCCGATCGCCGACTGGACCGCGCAGGTCCAGCCGCTGGCGGTGCCGTTTTTCCAGAGCGCCCTCACCAACGGCGCCCGCGTGCGTGGGATCGCGGTGCCCGGGGGCGGCGCACTGTCGCGCAAAGACGTGGATCAGTTCGCGGAGACCGCGAAGGGCGTCGGCGCGTCGGGGCTCGCGTGGGTCAAGCGGCAAGGCGATCAGGTGTCGGGGTCGGTCGGCAAGCACTTCACGATCGAAGCGCTCGGGGCGCTGGGTGTGCGCGACGGTGACGCCGCGCTGATGACGGTGGGCCCCGACCGGGTGACTTCGCCGGCACTCGACAAGGTGCGTCGCGACGTGATCCGGCGTCTTGCGCCGCGTCCCAAGGCCGAGCACGCATTCTGCTGGGTCGTCGACTTCCCCTTGTTCGAGCCCGACCCGGAAACGGGGAAGCCGGTGTTCGCCCACCATCCGTTCACCGCGCCGCATCCCGACGACGTCGCAACGCTCGACCGCGAGCCGTTCGCGTGCCGCGCGCTGCATTACGACGCCGTCTACAACGGCAACGAGCTCGGGTCCGGCTCGATCCGCATTACGGATCCCGCGGTGCAGCGCAAAGTCTTCACGCATCTGGGGCTGGCGCCGGCGGAGATCGATGCCCGCTTCGGCTTCCTGCTCGGCGCGCTGGCGGCCGGCGCGCCGCCGCACGGCGGCTTTGCCATCGGCTTCGATCGCACGGTGATGCTCATTGTCGGCGCACCGTCGATGCGCGACGTGATCGCGTTCCCCAAGACGACGGCGGCCCGCGCCCTGTTCGAAGGCGCGCCGGCCCCTGCCCGGGAGGCGGATTTGGATGCGCTGCACATCCGCGTGACGTCATGAGCGACGTGATCCAGCGTCTCTCCGTGGAAGGGGTGGACCCGCTCGCGCTCGCCGGCGTGAACGACAGCAACTTGCTCGAGTTGTCGAAGCGGCTCGGGGTGCGCGTCTCCCTCCGGGGCGACAGCCTCTCGCTCGCGGGCTCCGCCGAAGCCGTGGAGCGCGCCCTCACGGTGGTGCAGGCGCTCGTCGATCTCGCGCGCATGGGGGCAGGCGAGACGCTCGACGTCCACGATATCGAACGCGTGATGGCCGACGAGGCGCATGGCGAGCTGGGGGGGGGCCGTCCCGCCAACGGCGAGGTGAAGATCATTCTCCCGGGTCTGCGGCGAGTCATCCAGCCCAAGACCACGGGGCAGCGTACGTATCTCCAGGCGATCGCCCAACACGACATCGTCATCGGGATCGGGCCGGCGGGAACCGGGAAGACGTACCTGGCGGTGGCCGCCGCCGTGGATGCGCTGTCGCGCAAGCGGGTCCGCCGGATCATCCTGGCTCGGCCGGCCGTGGAAGCGGGCGAGAACCTCGGGTTCCTCCCCGGCGACCTCCAGGAGAAGGTCGATCCTTACCTGCGGCCGCTGTACGATGCGCTCGAGGACATGATGCCGCGCGATCGCGTGCAGAAAGCACTCGAGACGCGTACGATCGAGATCGCGCCGCTCGCCTACATGCGCGGCCGGACGCTCTCGGATGCCTTCGTCATCCTCGACGAAGCGCAAAACGCGACCGGGATGCAGATGAAGATGTTCCTCACGCGGCTGGGCGTGAACTCGCGCGCGGTGATCACGGGCGACAAGACCCAGATCGACCTCCCCAACCGCGAGGACTCCGGCTTGCTGCAGGTCGAGCGGATTCTGCCCGGGATCGAGGGCATCGGGTTCTGCTATCTCGAAGATTCGGACGTGGTGCGGCACCGGCTGGTCCGGGACATCATCCGGGCGTACGCCGAGGACGCACAGGGTTGAGATGAAACTCCCGACGAAGGAACAGGTGCGCTATCATGGCGCGCGGTGGGTGTGGGTGTTCTTCCTCGCCGCGCTCGCCAACGTCGCCTTCCCGTCGAGCGCCGCCGACGTCGCGCCGCTGCTCGAGCCCGGCGCGCGGACCGATCGGGAGATCATCGCGCCCTTCAACTTCGTGGTGAACAAGTCGGAGGATGAGCTGCAGCGCGAAGCGGAGGAGCTCGCGGCATCGGCGAAACCGATCTACGAGTTCCGGCAACGCACCTACGACTCGAGCGCGACCGCGTCGCGCGCGTTCTTCGACGCGGTGGACGCGGCGGTGGACCAGGGGCCCCAGTCGATTATTCGCGCGGCGCAGGAGTTCGGCGTCGCCGTGACGCTCCCTGAGGCGGCCTATCTGAGCAAGGGGGGAAAACGGCGCGGCCTGCAGCAGGCCCTGACCCAGCTCTTCGATCGCACGTTGGCGCAGGGCGTCGCGGGACCCGGCGTGCTCCAAGTCGAGCAGTCGCGCGAAATCATCGTGCGCCGCGGCAGCAACGAGTCGTCGGTGCTGCGGGACCAGGTCCTGACCTTTGCCCAATACCTGAACCGCGCCAAGTCGCTGCATCCCGACGCGGGCTCGAGCGTCGGCGATGTGCTCTACCTGAAACTGGTGCGTCAGTTCTTCCGGCCCACGCTGGTGCTGAACCGCCTCGAGACCGAGCGCCGCCGCAACGAGCTGCGCGGCAGTGTCGATCCGAGCAAGTACATCGTGCGCGCCGGCGACCGCATCGTCGGGTCCCACGAGATCGTGACCAACGAGGCGCACGAGCGGCTCCTCGCCCTGCATCAGGAATTGCTGCGCCGCGGCGCGGCGACGACGCGCTCCGTGCGCGGCGTGCTCGGCCCGCTGATCCGCGACATGCTCATCCTGTCGATCTTCTGGGTGCTGATGTTGTTCTATCGGCGCGAGACCTACCGCGAGCAACGCGAGGTGGCGCTGATCGGCGGCCTCTTCGGCTTGGCGCTGGCGCAGGCGGCGGCGGTGGCGCGCTTCTTCCCGGACCACCCGGAAATCATCATCCTGCCGTTTACGGCGACGATGATGACCGTACTGTTCAACGGCCGCGTCTCCATGATCGCGGCGATGATTCTCGCGGTCGTGATCGGGCTGCAGCCCGTCTTCCACGACATGCCCGCGCTGTTCCTGTGCGTCGTCGGCGGCGTGACGGCGGCGCTCTCGGTTCGCACCCTGCGGCGGCGCAGCAACTTCTATGTCCCCGTGCTGGTCATCGCGGTGGGGTACCTCGTCGGCGCCCTGGCGCTGGGGATGGCGAGCGGGTGGCCCATCACGGAGATCGGCCTGCGCGGCGTGTGGGGCGCGATCAACGCGCTCGTCTGTGCCGGTCTCACGTTCTTCCTCCTGCCGGTCGCGGAATCGGTCACGCACATCACGACCGACCTGACGCTGCTCGAGCTGTCGGACCCCTCGCGGCCGTTGCTCCGCCGTCTGTCGCTCGAGGCGCCGGGGACCTACGCGCACAGTGTGGCGATGGCGAACCTCGTCGAGGCGGCGTGCAACCGCGTCGGCGCGAACGGCTTGCTCGGCCGCGTCGGCTGCTACTACCACGACATTGGCAAGGTGAAAAGCCCGCAGTACTTCGTCGAGAACCAGACGCACGGCGTGAATCCGCACGACCGGCTCAAGGCACTGCAGTCGGCGCAGATCATCAAGGCGCACGTGACCGACGGGTTGGTCCTCGCCCGCGAGGCTGGGCTCCCCGACGTCGTCGCGTCGTTCATTCCGGAGCATCACGGCACGACCGAGATCACGTACTTCCTCGACAAGGCAAAGAAGGAAGACGGCGGCCAGCCGCTCAATCACGATGACTTCGTGTACCCGGGGCCCAAGCCGCGGTCGATGGAGACCGCGATCGCGATGATCGCCGACTCGGTCGAGGCCGCGCTGCGCGTGCTCGAGGACCTCACACCCAAGAAGATCGCCGAAGCGATCGATCATATCGTGCGCACGAAGGTGAACGCGGGGCAGCTCTCCGAAGCGCCGATGACCTTGCAACAGATCGAACAGGTGAAGGCCGAGTTCGTGCGGGTGCTCAGCGGGATGTATCACAACCGCATCGATTATCCGGAATCCAGTGGCGGCATCGGGGCGGATTGGCATTCGCAGCCGAGCCGCTGAGCGGCTCGTGCGTGTGGCGCAGCGGGTGGCGGCGTGGGAGGGAGCGCGGCGCCTGCGCGTCGACCTCACGTTGCTCGATGCCACGGCCATGCGCCGGCTGAATCGCCGCGCCACCGGACGGCGCGGGGTGACCGACGTCATCGCGTACGCGATGCCCCAAGCCGACGGTTCGGTCCTCGGCGACGTCTACATCTGCCCATCGATCACCGGGGACGAGGAGCTGGTGCGCCTCGCGGTCCACGGCACCCTCCACGTGCTCGGCTACGATCACCCCGAAGGGCCCGGGCGAACCCGCTCCGCCATGTGGCGGCGCCAGGAGCGCTACGTGCGGCGGCTCCTGCGTAGGACGTGATGTTCAGCGAAACGGCGCTCCGGTACGCCGGTCTGGTGGCGGCGCTCGTCGGCGCTGTGTGGGCCGCCCTCCTCGCACTCGCCGAGGAAGCGGCCGTCGGGGAGGCGTTGCATACTCTTGGCGATGCGCCGCCCGCCTCCGCCGGGAGCCGCGTGCCGCTGCACCGCGCCCTCCACGTCGCGCGCCTGGGCCTCCTCGTGCTCGGCGCCGTCGCGGCCGCGAACGCCGTGCAGTGGTGGACCCACCCGTGGGCCAAGGGGCTCGTAGCGCTGGGCGTGGGCGTGTTGCTGCTGTTCGTCCTCGGTGACGCGCTGCCGCGCAGCGTTGCCCGCCTCGCTCCCGAGCTGTCCGATGCGGCGCTCCCCCTCGCGCGCCGGACCCTCGCGCCATTCGGTCCGCTGCTCTGGCTGCTCGGGTGGGTCGACAAAGGCCTGCACTCGCTGGTGGCCACGCCGCGACCCTTGCAGCCCGATCTCGGCGCCGCACAGCGCGACATGTTGCTCGGCGTGTTCACGCTCGCCGACACCACCGTCGACGAAGTGATGACGCCGCGGCTCGACATGGCGGGTGTCGACGTGTCGGCGTCGACCGAAGAGGTCCTCGACGCGTTCCGCCAGAGCGAGCACGCCCGCCTGCCGGTGTACGACGGCACCCCCGACAACGTGACCGGCATGCTGTTCGCCAAGGACCTGGTCCCGTTCGCGATGGCGCTCAGCGAGCGGGACGCCCGCTGGCAGGACCTGGTTCGGCCCGCCGCATTTGTGCCCGAGACGAAGACGCTCGACAGCCAGCTTAAGGACTTTCAAGGCGCGCCCGCGCACATCGCCATCGTCGTGGACGAGTTCGGCGGGACGTCGGGGCTGATCACCCGGGAGGACATCCTCGAGGAGATCGTCGGCGAGATCCGCGACGAGCATGACGCCGAGAGCGCCCCGTCGATCAGACGTGACGGCGCCCGCTTCTGGGTGGACGGACGGGTAAGTCTCGACGAGCTGTCCGAAGCGCTCGGGGCGGCCTTTACGCACCCGGAAGTCTCGACTGTGGGTGGGCTCATCTATTCGGCCCTGGGCCGGGTGCCCCGCCCGGGCGACGAGCTGACCCTCGACGGCTATCGCGTCGTCGTGGAGCGCGTTGACCGCCGGCGCGTCACGCAGGTCTCATTCGAGAAGACATGATCGGTCCCCTCGTCGTCCTCGTCCTCGGGCTCGTGCTCGCCGGCGTCTCCGCGGCCATCGGCGTGGCGGCCGCCGCGGTGAGTCAGGTCGAGCTCACCCGCTGGGTCGCGTACAAGCTGCGCGGCGCCGGGGGGGCGTCGGGCCTGCTGGGGAACCCGGGCCGTCTGCTGGCGATCGCCAACACGTTGACCACGCTCGGCGTGTTGACCGCCGCGGCGGCGGTGCCGGCGCTCCTCGCCGCGACGACGCCGACATTCCTCGGCGTCTTCACGCTCACGGCCGGAGTGCCGCTGTTCATCAGTGCCGCGTACCTGGTGCCGCGTGTCGTCGGCCGGCGCTGGGCCGAACCGCTCGTGAGTCGCGCGGTCCCGTGGATGGAGCGCGCGGGCACGGTGCTGGCGCCGTTCATTCCTCGCCGCGATCCGTCGACGCGGACCACCCTCGCCGCCTTGTTGTCGAACGTCGATACCGACTCGTTGGCGGCCACCGACGAGATGGCCGTGGTCTCCGGCGTGTTGGCGTTCGCCGATCGCCCTGTGGGCGAGTTGATGACGCCGCGCACCGCCATCGTGGCGATCCCCGAAGGCATGCTCGCCGCCGAAGCGGCTCACGTGTTTCAGCAATCGGGATACAGCCGCTATCCGGTGTATCGGGGCTCGCTCGACGAGGTGATCGGCGTCGCCCACACCCTCGACCTGCTGAAGCTGCAGCCCGAGGATCCCGTCCCGGTCCGCCCCGCGCTCACGGTGCCGGGTACGAGGCGGGCTGCCGACCTGATGCTCGATATGCAGCGCGGCGGAAGCCACCTGGCCGTCGTGCTCGACGAGTTCGGCGGCACGGCCGGCCTCGTCACCTTCGAAGATCTGCTCAAGGAGCTGGTCGGCGAAGTGTTCGAGGCCTCGGCCGACCCGGCCCCCGCGGGGCGGATCGTCGAGTTCGAGGGCAGCGTGCCGCTCAGCACGTTGGAGGAGCAGTTCGGCGTGCAGATGGACGGGGGAGACGTGCAGACGGTGGGCGGCCTCCTCATCCACATCCTCGGTCGCATTCCGCGCGCCGGTGGGCGCTTTCTGTACCACGGCCTCGAGTTCGACGTGTTGGCGGCGAGCGCCACGCGAGTCGAGCGCATCGCGGTGCGCCCCGGGCCGGTGCGCGCGCGCTCGCTCGATGGACCGCCGGCCGCGCCCGAGGAGCGTGCTCCATAGCCAAGAAAAAGGAGCTCACCTACCTCGAGGTGGCGGAAGCATGGCCGCGCCTCAAGGCGACGGACCGGGCGCGGCGTCTCAAGCAGCTGCCCCCCGATCTGGCGCACGAGTTCTTCTTCGACTTGAGCGCGGGCGATCAGGTGGACGTCATCCTGGCCCTGCCGCCGGGGGAGCGGCGGGTGTGGATCCGAGCGTTGGCGTCGGACGACGTCGCGGACCTGATCCAGTCGGCACCGACGGACCAACGCAACGCGATGATGGCTCTGCTCGACGAGCCGACCCGCGCCGAAGTCACCGCCCTCCTCGCGTATGCCGAAGACGAGGCGGGCGGATTGATGAACCCGCGCTACATCCGGGTGCGACCGGATATGACCGCCGCCGAGGCTCTGAGCTACTTCCGGCGCCAGGCGCAGCAGCGGACCGGCCGCGACACGCCCACGTTTGCGTACATCCTCGACAACGACGGCAAGCTGGTGGGGCAGGTGTCGCTCACCGCCTTGGTTGCCGGCGATCCGGAGGCGAGCATCGCCTCGCTCATGAACACCGACGTAATCACGATTCCCGAAGAGGCCGACCAGGAGGATGTCGCGCACCTCTTCGCGGAGCACGGGCTCGCCGCGGCGCCCGTGGTGGATCGCGAGGGACGGATGAAGGGCGTGGTCACCGCGGACGACGTCGTGGCGGTCGTCGAGGAAGAGGCCACGGAAGACATCCAAAAGCTGGGCGGTTCGGAGGCCCTCGACGCGCCCTACCTCAAGACGGCGTTTCACCGCATGGTGCGCAAGCGCGCCGGCTGGCTGTCGGCGCTCTTCCTCGGCGAAATGTTGACGGCGACCGCCATGGCGTTTTTCGAGGAAGAAATCGCGCGCGCCGTCGTCCTCGCGCTGTTCGTGCCGCTCATCATCTCGAGCGGCGGCAACTCCGGATCGCAAGCGTCGACGCTGGTGATCCGCGCGATGGCGCTCGGTGAGGTGCGGCTGCGGGACTGGTGGCGGGTCGTCAGCCGCGAGCTCGCCGCCGGGTTGGTCCTCGGGCTGGTCCTGGGATCCATCGGCTTCCTCCGCATCGTCATGTGGCAGCTGGTGAGCCCCATCTACGGCCAGCACTACATGCTCGTCGCCATCACGGTGTTCTTCAGTCTCATCGGCGTGGTGACGTTCGGGACGTTCGCCGGCTCGTTGCTGCCGTTCATCCTGCGACGGCTCGGCTTCGACCCGGCGAGCGCCTCGGCGCCCTTCGTCGCGACGCTCGTCGACGTGACGGGACTCGTCATCTACTTCACCGCGGCGAGCCTGATCCTGCGCGGGACCGTGCTCTGATGACCGGCGTCCGCTATCTTTCGAGAGGCATGCACACCGACGACATCCTCGCCGGACTCGAGCGCGGCGACACCGCGGCGCTGGCGCGCGCGATCAGCCTGGTCGAGAACCAGCGCGACGGGTTCGAGCGGGTGCTCTCGCAGCTGCACAGCCGCGTGGGCCGCGGCGGGGCCCACCGGATCGGCATCACCGGGCCGCCGGGAGCCGGGAAGAGCACGCTCACCGAGCAGTTGATCCAGCGCTTCCGGGAGCAAGGTCGCAAGGTCGCCGTCGTGGCCGTCGATCCCACCAGCCCGTTCACGGGTGGCGCCCTCCTGGGCGACCGCATCCGCATGGAGTCGGTGAGCCTCGATCCGGGAGTCTTCATCCGGTCGATGGCGACGCGCGGCGCGCAGGGCGGCCTCGCTACTACCACGGAAGAAGTGGCGGACGTGCTCGAGGCGTTCGGGTTCGAGCGCATCCTCATCGAGACCGTGGGTGTGGGCCAGACGGAGTTGGACGTCGCCGCGACGGCCGAGACGACCGTGCTGGTGCTCGTGCCGGAATCGGGCGACGGCATCCAGACGCTCAAAGCCGGCGTCATGGAGATCGCCGAGGTGTACGTGATCAACAAGAGCGATCGGCCGGGTGCGGACAAACTGAAGCAGGAAGTCGAAGTGATGCTGGGGATCCGGCGCGGCAATGCGTTTGCGCATATTACGCCGCACCACAACCCCCGGACGGCAGCGGGCGGCAAAGGGCGGCAACGGGTGGACGCGTCGGACTGGGAGGCTCCCGTTCTCACCACCGTCGCCTCGAAGGGTGAGGGCGTCGCCGAGCTCGTCGCGGCACTCGACAAGCATCACGCCTACCTGGCCGAGAGCGGCAAGCTCGTCGAGCGGCGCGCTCGGCGGCTCGCCGCGCGCACGCGGGCCGTGGTCAATCGCGCGATTCGGCAGTGGGTGTGGGACGAGACGCGCGCCGAGGAACTCCTGACCGAGCGGCTCGATGCCGTGACTGAGGGTACGCGCAGCCCTTACGACGTCGCCGAAGAGATTCTGGACCAGGTGCGAGCGCCCCGATGACCATCGACAAAAAGCCGATCTACACGCCGGCCGACATCGCCGGCTTCGACGTCGAGAAGCAGCTCGGCGCGCCCGGCGCCTATCCGTTCACGCGCGGCATCCATCCCACGATGTATCGCGGCAAGCTGTGGACGATGCGCCAGTTCGCGGGGTTCGGAAGCGCGGAGGACACAAACCAGCGCTACAAGTTCCTGCTCGAGCACGGGCAGACGGGTCTGTCGGTCGCCTTCGACTTCCCGACGCTCATGGGCTACGACTCGGACCATCCCCGGTCCGAGGGTGAAGTGGGGAAGTGCGGTGTCGCGATCTCGTCGCTGGCCGACATGGAAACCCTGTTCCGCGGTATCCCGCTCGACCAGGTCTCCACCTCCATGACGATCAACGGGCCGGCGGCCATCCTGTTCTGTTTTTACGTCGCGGCGGCCGAAAAGCAGGGCGTGCCGATCGACAAACTGCGCGGCACGGTGCAGAACGACATCCTCAAGGAGTACATGGCCCAGCACGCCTGGGTCTACCCCGTCGAGCCGGCGCTCAAAGTCATCGTCGACATGTTCGACTGGTGCGCGAGGCACACACCGCTCTGGAACACGATCTCGATCTCGGGCTACCACATCCGCGAAGCGGGCGCGACGGCGGCGCAGGAGCTGGCGTTCACGCTGGCGAACGGATTCACCTACGTCGAGCGCGGCGTCGCCCGCGGGCTCGACGTGGACACCTTCGCGTCGCGGCTCTCCTTCTTCTGGGATATCCATAACGACTTCTTCGAAGAGATCGCCAAGTTGCGCGCCGCGCGTCGCATTTGGGCGCGACACATGCGTGAGCGCTACGGCGCGAAAGAGCCGCGCTCGTGGATGATGCGATTCCACTCCCAGACGGCCGGCGTGACGCTGACGGCGCAGCAGCCCCTCAACAACATCGTCCGCGTGGCCTACCAGGCCCTCGCGGCGGTTCTCGGCGGCACGCAGTCGCTGCACACCAACTCGCTGGACGAGACGCTCGCGCTTCCCACGGAGCAGGCAGTGCAGGTGGCGCTTCGCACGCAGCAGATCCTCGCGCACGAAACCGGCGTCGCCGACGTGATCGATCCGTTGGGCGGGTCGTACTATCTCGAAGCGCTGACCGATCAGCTCGAGCGCGAAGCCGAGGCGCTTTTCGCGGAGATCGCGTCCGTCGGCGGCGTCGTGCGGGGAATCGAAGCGGGATGGTTCCAGCGCCAGATCGCGCAGTCGGCCGCCGCGTTCCAGCGGAACGTGGAGGCCGGCGGCAAGGTGATCGTCGGCGTGAACGAGTTCCTATCCGAAGACGACCACCCGGTGGAGATCCTCAAGGTCTCGAACGAGGCGGAGGACGCGCAGAAGCGCCGCATGGCCCAAATGCGGGCGGGCCGCGACAACGCCCTCGTGGAGCGGCGGCTCGAGGCGCTGCGCCAGGCCGCGGAGGCCGATCACAACGTGATCGGGCCGATGCTCGACTGCGCGCGGGCCTACGCCACGCTGTTCGAGATCCGCCACGCGCTGGAGCGTGTCTGGGGCGCCTACCGCGAGCCGGTGTTCTTCTAACCGTGAGCCGCCAGGCCGTCGTCCCGATCGAGCGTGATCTGAGCGCCAGCGTGGCGGCGCTCGCCGCCATCGAGCCAGGTCCCCATTGGGTCGTCTCGTGCTACTTAAAGCTCGAGCCGCGCGATAAGACGCGCGGCAAATACCTCATCAAGATGAAGAACCGCGTGCGTGAGACGGTTACGACGCTCGCCACGCGTCCCCTCGAGCGCGCCGCTCGTGAGGCCATCGCCGCCGACTTGGGTCGCGTGCTCGAGTATTTCGAAGACCCCGGCCACCTGCCGTCGACGCGCGGCATCGCCGTCTTCGCGTCTCAGGGACTGGGGCTCTTCGAAGCCCTCGCGCTGCCGCACGTCCATCGCTCCCGCCTGAGCGTCGACCGCGTGCCTCTCGTGCGCGAGCTGGTGGCGCTCGAGGAGGAGTTCGGCACGATCCTCGTGGCGGTGTGCGACCGCACGGCGGCGCGTTTCTTCGAGGTCACCGCCTTCGACTGCACCGAGCTGACTGCTCTCGCAGGTGTGGACGCGTCGCGCGGCAGCCGGTTTCACGCGGAACCGTCGGGGTTTGCCGGCGAGCACAACTACCACATGCGGATCCGCACCGAGAAGCAGCGGCTCTACGCGCACGTGGCCGACCGCATCTTCCAGATCCACCGGCAGCGGCCTCTCACCGGGCTCGTCGTCGCCGGCGTGGGCGTCGATACCGGCGCGGTGGTGCCGCACCTGCATACCTACCTGCACGACCTCGTGCTCGGCGTGGTGCGGCTCAACCCCAAACAGGTGACGGCCGCCGAGGTGCGCGAGGCGGCCCTGGCGCTGCGCGAGGAGCGCGAGCGCGCCTGGGAGCGCGCCCACGCCGACGCGGCGAAGGACGGCGTGGGGACGGGATGGGCCGTCAACGGGATCGACGCGACCCTGAGAGCGCTCACCCGAGGCCAGGTGCGCACGCTCCTCGCGGATGGCCAGGATACCGACCCGCGGATCGACGACGCCGTCGAAGAGGCGCTGCGCCAGCGCGCCCAGGTCGACGTGCTGTACGACGACAAAGCGCGCCGCTCCTTGGACGGGCTGGCGGCGCTGCTGCGTTTCCGCGCCTGATGACCCCCGGCAAGCGGCAGCGTCCCATCCGCATCCTGGTCGCCAAGCCGGGGCTCGACGGGCACGACCGCGGGGCCAAGGTCGTCGCGGCGGCACTGCGCGATGCGGGGATGGAAGTGATCTACACCGGCCTGCATCAGACGCCGGAGATGATCGCCCAAGCCGCGATCCAGGAAGACGTCGACGTCGTCGGCCTGTCGATCTTGTCGGGCGCGCATATGACCCTCTTCCCGCGCGTCCGGAAGCTGCTCGACGCCGCCGGCCGTCAGGACGTGCTCCTGACCGGCGGCGGCATCATCCCGCCTGAGGACATGACTGCGCTCGAGCAACAGGGTGCCGGGAAACTGTTCGGCCCCGGCACTCCCACGTCGGATCTCATCAAGTACATCCAGGAGTGGGCGGCGGCGCATGTCGCGGCGTAAGTCGTGAGCCGCCTCAAGACGCTGAGCGACGAGTACCTCGCCCTGCGCTCGCGCCTCGAGCAAGGCGGCGGGCCCGACAAGGTTCGCCGCCAGCACGGGCAGGGGAAGCTGACCGCCCGCGAGCGCGTCGCCGGCCTCCTCGACGAGGGGAGCCCCTGGCTCGAAATCGGGCTCCTCGTCGCGTGGGATCAGTATGACGGCCAGGCGCCCGCCGCCGGGGTGGTGACCGGGCTGGGGCGTGTCGCCGGCCGGCCCGTCGTCGTCGTCGCGAACGACGCGACCGTGAAAGCGGGCTCGTGGTGGCCCGAGACGATCAAGAAGATTCTGCGCGCGCAAGAAATCGCCATGCGCCAGCGCATCCCGATCATCTATCTCGTCGACTCCGCCGGTGTGAACCTGCCGTACCAGGGGGGCGTCTTCCCCGGGCAGTACGGGGCGGCGCGCATCTTCTACTACAACTCGATCATGCGGCGCTATTTGAAGGTGCCGCAGATCTCCGCTGTGATGGGGCCATGTATCGCCGGCGGTGCGTACCTCCCGGCTCTTTCCGACGTGATTTTCATGGTCGAGGGCACATCGTTCATGGGTCTGGGCGGGCCGAACCTCGTGAAGGGCGCGACCGGCCAGGTGGTGGACGCGGAGTCGCTTGGCGGCGCCGCGACGCATACGTCGGTCAGCGCCGTCGCCCATTATCGAGCGAAGGACGACCGCGAGTGCCTGGCCCGCATCCGCGAGTACCTGGGCCGGCTGCCGCACCCCAACAGCGCCCGGCGCACGCACTCCGCGCCAAAACGCGATCCCAAAGACCTGTACGACTTGCTCCCGGCCGATCACCGCATGAGCTACGACGTCCGCGCCGTGCTCGAATGTCTGCTCGATGCCGGCCGGCTCGACGAATTCCAACCCGACGTCGCCCCAGAGATGATTTGTGGTCACGGCGCCATCGAGGGCCGTCAGGTGGCGCTGATCGCGAATTCGCGCGGCGTCATCAAGGGCAAGAAGAAGGGTGAAGCGCCGAAGATCGGTGGCATCGTCTACACGGAGAGCGCCGAGAAGGTGGCATACTTCATCGAGAACGCCGACCGCGAGCGCATTCCCCTCCTGTTCATCCAGGATGTCTCCGGCTTCATGGTCGGGACCGAGGCCGAACACTCCGGGATCATCCGGGCGGGGGCTCGGTTCGTGGAGGCCATGGCGACGGCGACGGTCCCGAAGTTGGTGCTCACCGTGAATCACGCGTCGGGTGCCGGTTACTATGCGATGGCGGGGCAGGGGTTCGATCCCGATTTCATCCTGTCGTGGCCCACGGGTCGCATGGCTGTGATGGAGGGCGAGTCGGCCATCCAGGCTGTCTACGGCGCCGCCGCGGCGCAACCGGATAATGCAGCGGCGGTTGACGCGATGCGCGCGGACTACGAGCACCAGCTCGACGCGAAGTTTGCCGGCGCGCGCGGGTTCGTCGACGCGATCATCACGCCCGAAGACACACGCGACCTGCTCGCCTTCCTGCTCGAGACCTCGAACGAGTTCGCTGGACCCCACCTTGGAGCCTTCACGTTGACGAGTCATCCATGAGGCCGTCGCTGCGGCCGTTGCTGCTCACGTTCGTCGCTGCCTGCGCCGGCACCAAAGCTGGGCCGACCGCTCCGCAGCCGGCCCCCAAGGCGGCCCAGAAGGCGCCGGCGCCTGCTGACGCCAGTCGCGCCGAGCCGGCGGTGGAGCCGCCGGTGGCGTTCCTGCTGGGGCTCATGCCGCTCAAGAGCACGGGTGTCGACGTGTTCCGCAACGCACACCCGACGTACGACGGGCGTGGCGTGCTGGTCGCGATTCTCGATAGCGGGATCGACCCGGGCGTCGCCGGACTGATGTCGACGAGCGCCGGAAGTCCCAAGATTCTCGATCTGCGGGACTTCTCCGGCGAAGGTCGCGTCATCCTCACGCCGGTCGCCCTAGACGCCATCCGCCTGGGCGGCGCGGCGCGCATCGGCCGGCTCACCACGGCGACGACGTGGTACGAAGGAGTCTTCCGCGAGCTGCCCCTGGGCCCCCTGCCCGCCGGAGACGTGAACGGCAACGGCGAGAACACCGATGTCTTCCCGGTGGTCGTCGTGAAGGCGATCGATGGCTGGGTCGCCTTCATCGACACGAATCTCGACGGCTCGTTCGAAGATGAGATGCCCCTGCACGACTACCGGCAGGGACGCGAGACCATCGCGCTGGGCACGCGCCCCGTCACGATCGTGGCGAACTTCGCGGAGCCCCCGGCGACCGCGCCTGCCGGCACACCGCCCTGGCTCGATCTCTTCTTCGACACGTCGGCGCACGGGACGCACGTCGCCGGCATCGCCGCGGGTCACAACCTGTTCAACGTCGCGGGGTTCGACGGCGTGGCCCCCGGGGCGCAGGTCATCGGTCTCAAAATCGCGAATAACGCGCGGGGCGGTGTCACCGTGCACGCGAGCATGTGGCGCGCCATGGACTACGCGGCGCGCTTTGCCGCGCAGCGCAACCTGCCGCTCGTCTTGAACCTCAGCTTCGGCGTGGGCAACGAGCACGAGGGGCGCGCGGTGATGGATTCGCTCGTGGACGCCTTCCTCGCCTCGCATCCCGACGTCGTGCTGGCGATCAGCGCGGGCAACGACGGCCCCGGCCTGTCCACGATGGGCGTCCCCGGCTCAGCCGACCTGGCCCTGTCCGTCGGGGCGTCGTATCCCGGCGTCTTCACGCGCGCGCCGCAGCCGGGTGTTCCCGCACCGCGCGACGTGCTCGGCTGGTTCAGCTCGCGCGGTGGCGAGCTGGCGAAGCCCGACGTGGTCGCGCCTGGCGTCGCGTTCTCGGTGGTGCCTCCGTGGGCCACCGGCGACGAGATCAAGGGAGGCACGAGCATGGCTGCGCCCCACGCGGCTGGGCTCGTCGCCTGCCTCGTGTCGGCGATGGCGCAGGAGGGGCGGCGCGTGAGCTCCGCGGAGTTGGTTCAGGCCCTGCGCGTGTCTGCTCGGCCATTCTCCGGCGCGACGATCATAGATCAAGGCAGCGGGACGCCCGTGCTCGAGGCCGCGTATCAATGGCTCAAGGCCGGCCACCAGGGCTCCAGCTACGTCGTGCACGGCGCCTATCACCGCGACGGACTGGGGAGTGACAGCGGCGCCACGTTCACCGTCCGTCACCTGGCGGGCCTGCGCGCGGCCCAGTTCAAGCTCCACGCCGACGCGCCCTGGCTGACGGTGCCCGACTCGATCGATGCGGCGCCGCGCGCGACCGACATCACGGTCGGATACAAGCGCAGCGCGCTCTCCGCGCCCGGCGTGTACGTCGGGACCGTGACGGCGAAGAATCCCAGCGATACCCTCGCGGGGCCGCTCTTCACACTCGTGAATACCGTGATCGTCCCGCACGAGTTGACCCAGCGGCCGCTCGACGACCAGCGCCGAGGCGTCGGCGCCGCGGCGGTGCGGCGTTACTTCCTCCGCGCCCCGCAGCCGGGCTCGACGCTGCGCGCGACGGTGACGCTGCCGGACTCGCAGAGGGAGCGCGCCACGGTTCGACTGTACGAGCCCAACGGTGCCCCCGCGCGTTCGGCGCCCGAGGACGTCGAGGTCGGTGGTGAAGACCCTGGTACCGCGGTCGTCACTGTGCGAGGCGAAGACCTAGTCCCCGGCGTCTACGAGCTGGACGTCGTCGCGCCGCCACTGAATGCCATCACGGCGACCGTGCGTGCCGAGTTGGGGGCCGTCGCGCTCACGCCCTCCGGATCGAGCCTCGAGGCGTCGAGCGTGCGCGACGGCACCGTCAGCGGGCGCGTGACCCATGTGCTCGTCGGGGCCGAGCGGACGTACGCGGTGAGCGGCCGGGGGCTTCCGGCGGAGACGCTGTCGGTGCGCGCGCCGACCTGGGCGAAACGCGCCGAAGTCGACGTACAGTTGTCACCCGACCTGTGGGACGAGTTCACCGATTTCAGTGTCACCGTCTACGATTCGAGCGGCGAACAAATCCCTGGTGCGAACGAGGCCGTGAACTACGCGTTCGGCCGCCTGAGCTTCAACGTTCCCGAGAAGGCCGCGGGGCGGCCGCTCACGGTCGAGCTGTGCCCCGCGTTCGCCCGACTCCCCGGTCACCCTTGGACCGGCAGCGCCCGCATACGTTTCCTGCGCCAGGAGAAACCCGTGGGAGATGGCAGCGATCTATCGGTCGTGGCCGGTGGCCGCGCCGCCGTCGCCGTACCTGTGCCCTCGGCGTCGGCGATCGACCTGCCGCAAGGGTTCGGACCACTCGTGGAGACACGTGTGACGAACGCGGCCGGAGGAGCCCCGGCGGCGCGCCGCACCCCGGTGGAGCGATGACAAAAGTCGTCCGCATCGCGGCGGGCCAGGGTTTTTGGGGGGACTGGTTGGAGGCGCCATACCGCCAGGTCACGGGCGGGCCGATCGACTACTTGATGATGGATTATCTCGCCGAAGTCACGATGTCCATCATGCAAAAGCAGAAGTCTCGGGACCCCTCGCTGGGGTACGCGAAGGACTTCATCCCCCTGATGCAGCGGATCCTCCCCGTGCTCGCGCAGCGAAAGATCAAAGTCACCGCGAACGCCGGCGGCGTGAACCCCGGCGCCTGCGCGGCGGCGGTCGCTGAGGTGGCGCGCAGCCTCGGTCTCCAGGGCAGACTCAAGATTGGAATCGTCACCGGCGATAATCTGCTCGACCGCCTCGACGGACTCCTGGCGCGCGGTCACACCCTCGCCAACCTCGACACGGGGCGGCCGCTGCGGGACGTGCGCGACCACGTCCTCTCGGCGAACGCCTACCTGGGTGCATGGCCGATCGTCGATGCGCTCCGACAGGGCGCCGATATCGTGATCACCGGACGCGTCACCGATACCGGGCTGACGCTGGCGCCCCTGATTCAGAGCTTCGATTGGCGCCCGGATGCCTGGGACCGCATGGCGGCGGGGACCGTGGCGGGCCACATCATCGAGTGCGGCGCGCAGGCCAGCGGTGGCAACCGGCTGCTCGACTGGCAGCGCGTCCCGGACCTCGCCAACGTCGGCTACCCGATCGTCGAGGCGCGCGCCGACGGCTCGTTCGAGATCGTCAAGCACCCGGGTACCGGCGGGCGCATCGACGTTCCCGGCGTGACCGAGCAGCTCGTCTACGAGATGGGAGACCCGACGGCGTATATCACGCCCGACTGCGTCGCGGACTTCACGACCATCCAATTGAGTCAGGTCCGCAAGGACAGGGTGAGGGTGTCAGGGGTTAAGGGGAAACCCGCGACCGATAAACTCAAGGTGTCGATCGCCTACTCGTACGGTTACAAGGCGGTGGGCACGCTGGTGTACTCTTGGCCCGACGCGCTCGCGAAGGCCGAGGCTGCCGACCGGATTCTGCGGCAGCGCCTCACGGACCTGAAACTCTCGTTCGAGGCCATTCACACGGAGTTCGTCGGGGCCGATGCGACGCATGGTCCCCTCGCGCGGAAGGAACTGGCAGCGGACGACCTGCCCGAGGTACAGCTGCGGATCGGCGTGCGGGCCCGCGAGCAAGCGCCCGTCGATCGGTTCACGCGCGAAATCGCGCCCCTGATTCTGAACGGCCCGCCGAGCGTGACGGGATTCGCTGGCGGCCGGCCGAAGCCGGAGGAAATCGTCGCCTATTGGCCGGCGCTCATCGACAAGCAGGTGGTAAAGCCGGTGATAGAGGTCGTCCAGGTGTGAAGAAACGACTCGTCGAGATTGCCCATGCGCGCTCGGGGGACAAAGGTGACACGGCCAACGTGGGCCTGATCGCCAAGCACGCCAAGTACTATCCACTCCTGGAGAAGCAGGTGACGGCAGCCCGCGTGGCGCGCCACTTTAAAGGCATGATCACGGGCAAGGTCGAGCGCTTCGAGCTCCCGAACCTGCACGCGTTGAACTTCCTGCTGCACGGCGCGTTGGACGGCGGCGGCACGATCTCCCTCAAGACCGACGCGCAAGGGAAGGTCTTCTCCACGGCGCTGCTGCGCATGGAAATCGAGGTGCCCAAGTGAGCGACCGGGTCCAGGTCGCGATCGCCGGAGGCATCCTCACGGCGACCCTCAATCGGGCCGACAAGCGCAACGCCATCGACAGCGCGATGATCGACGCCCTGCTCGCGACCTTCGAGCGCGCCGACCTCGACGCGGAGGTGCGCGTCGTCGCGCTGCGGGGCGCCGGCCGCGATTTCTGCGCCGGGATGGATTTGAACGAGCTGCTCGCCTCGGCCGACCACACCCCCGAGCAGAACCGCCAGGCGGCGTTGCACTTCGGCGGCATTTTCCCGCGGATGCGCCGGCTCCCGAAGCCGGTGGTCGCCGTGGTGCAGGGACGCGCGCTCGCCGGCGGCTGCGGCCTGGCGACCGGTTGCGACATCGTGCTCGCCGCCGAGTCGGCGCAATTCGGGTATCCCGAGGTGCAGCGCGGCTTCGTGCCCGCAGTCGTCATGGCGCTGTTGCGGCGCGCGGTGGGCGAGAAGGTGGCGTTCGATTTGGCGGCCACGGGCCGGCTCCTCGACGCGACCGAAGCGGCGGCGGTGGGACTCGTGTCCCGGGTCTACGAGGATGCCGACTTCGAGGAGCAGGCCGGCGAGGTCCTGCGCGGACTCGCGGCCTCCAGTGCGTCGGCCCTCGCCTTCACCAAGCAGCAGTTCTACCAACTCGACGGGCTCGGCTTCGAGGAGGGCATCCGCCTCGGCGCCGACGTCAACGCAGTCAGCCGCAGCACGCCGGACTTTCGCGCGGCGTTGACGGCGTTCCTCAAGAAATGAAGGCCTTGGGCGCGGGATGATCGGCGCCCTCGTGGCGTTGGCGACCGCGGTGGCCGCACAGCAACCGGCATTGCGCGTCGCGCAGACCACGCTCCAGCCGCGTCTGGATGGAATCCCCAACGAGCCTGTGTGGCTCGCCGCCGATTCCATCACCGACTTCACGCAACAGGAGCCCGCCGAGGGACGACCCGGCAGCGAACGCACCGTGGTTCGCATCCTGGCCACGCCCCGCGGGCTCTACGTCGCCTTGTGGGCGTACGACTCCCGGCCCGGGGGGATCCGCCACGCGCAACTCCGTCGCGATGCCGAGTTCAACTCAGACGATTCCTTCTCGATCCTCCTCGATCCGCTGTTCGATCACCGCTCGGGACTCGTCTTCACCGTCAATCCGAACGGCGCCCTGGAGGACGCCGAGGTCGTCAGCTTCGAAGGCGACAACGCCGAGTGGGACGGTGTGTGGGATGCGCGGGCGCACATCGCAGCGGATGGGTGGACGGCGGAGGTGCTCATCCCGTGGCAGACACTGCGCTATCGTATCGGCCAGGGGCGTTGGGGAGCAAATTTTCGCCGCGTCATCCGGCGCACCAACGAGCACGTCCTGTGGCGTGCCTGGCACCGCACGGAAGGCCTTCTGTTCATGGCCGCGGAGGGCGAGCTCGACGGGTTAGCCGACCTCCCCGCTCGTAGCCGGATTGAGCTACGGCCCTACGCCGCAGCGACGGGGGCCACGCGGGAGCTCGAGTATCGCCCGAACGGCAGCGACAGCATCCTGGCCCTGGGCGAGGCCACCGCGAAGGTCGGGGTCGATGCCAAGATCGCCTTGAGCGGCGCGGTGACGCTCGACGTTACCGCCAACACCGACTTCGCCCAGGTGGACGTCGACCGCCAGGTCGTGAACCTCACGCGGTTCCCCCTGTTCTTCCCGGAGAAGCGTCCGTTCTTTCTCGAGTCGAGTAGTCTCTTCGACTTCGGCCGGGCGGGGCAGCAGCAGCTCTTCTACAGCCGGCGCATCGGCCTCGCCTCCGATGGCACGCCGATCCCGCTGGTGGCCGGCGCGCGGCTGACGGGGCGCGTCGGGCGTCAGCGAGTCGGAATGCTCGCCGTGCGGACGGGGGGCGCCGAGGATGCGTGGGACTTCGTCGGGCGGGCGCGCCGCGACGTCCTCGCCAACGGGTTTGTGGGCGCGATGCTCACCAGTCGCTCGCTGCGGGGACAGGCGGGACCCGCTCTCGGCGGAGGCGTCGATTTTAATCTGCCCTTCGTCGTGCGTGGCCAAAACCTCGTGGTCCTCGGCTTCGCCAGCGCGCAGCGGGATTCGTCAGGCGCCCCGCTGGGCGGTGCGGCCCGCTTCGGCATCGACTATCCCAACGACCGATGGGACAACTTCGTGGGCGTGAACGTGACCGGCGCCGCCTACGATCCGGCCCTGGGTTTCGTGCGCGAGCAGGACGTCATCCGCCATAACGGGCACATCGACTTCTTCCCGCGCCCCCACCGCTGGGGGATTCGGCGTTTCCAGATCACGTTCCTCGAGTGGGATGTCACGACGCAGCTCGATGGCTCGCGGTCCCACGCGTCGTTCGCCGTCTCGCCGCTCGGTGGAGAGCTCGAGAGTGGCGACGAGTTCGCCGTGACCCTGCAGCGCTTCGAGGACGTCCCCGAGGCCTCGTTCGAGATCTTCCCCGCGGACACCATCGCCGCCGGGCATTACTGGTACAACCGAGCCGAGGTGAGTATCGAGAGCTCCGCGGGGCGTCCCGTCGGGTTCGACGTCACGGCGTCGAGTGGAGACTTCTATACGGGTACCGCGACTGAGCTGGCGGCGGCGCTTACGGTCCGGACGGCGCCGCACCTCATCGCGAATCTGGAGTTCGAACAGCAGGACGTGCACCTGTCGACGGGCCGGTTCACCGCCCGGTCCACGCGGGTGCGCCTCGATGTCGCCGCGTCGCCACGACTCTCGAGCACGCTGTTCGTGCAGCACGATAACGAGTCGGAGCGACTTCAGCTCAACGCGCGCTTCCACTGGATACCGAAGCCAGGGAGCGATCTGTACGTCGTGTGGAACAGCGGCTGGCCAACGGGGCTGAGCAATGGCATTCCGTGGCGCCGCCCGCAGCGGGGCCAGCTGACCGGGAAGCTCGTGTACTACTTCAGGCGGTGAGGGCGCCCAGTTACCTTTCCACCATGACTCGTCTCAATGTACCCATGTACGACCCCGAGCTGGTGCGCCCGATGCGCGAGGAGTTGACGCGACTCGGGTTTGCGGAGCTGCGGACTCCCGATGAAGTAGATGCTGTGCTCGCCAAGGAAAAGGCCCCGACCCTCGTCGTGGTCAACTCGGTGTGCGGCTGCGCGGCACGCAACGCCCGTCCCGCCGCGGCGCTCGCGATCCAACACACGCGTCGCCCGGCACGGCTCACGACGGTGTTCGCCGGACAGGATGCCGACGCCACGGCGCGCGCCCGCGGGTACTTCACGGGATACGCGCCCTCGTCTCCCCAAATCGCGCTCCTCAAGGATGGACAGGTCGTGTTCATGCTCGAGCGCAAGAACATCGAAGGACGCAACGCGCGCGACATCGCGGCCGACCTGACGGCCGCGTTCGACAAGTTCTGCTGACCCCACCGGCCGATCTCCCGGCAGCGATCGATGCGGCGTGGACGCTCGTGCGTGCCGCACCGGGGTTCCTGACGGAGCGCGAAGCTCGTTTCCTGGCCCTGGCCGCGGCGTGCGCGCCGGCGAAGGGCACGATCCTCGAAATCGGCAGTTTCAAAGGCAAGTCGACGGTGGGTCTCGCGTCGATCGCCGCGCGGTACGGTCTGGGCAAGGTCGTCACCGTCGATCCCCACACGGCCCCTTCGGTCACCGACCCCGATCTCGAGGGCCAGGCGTCGTCCTGGGGCGATTTTCAGGCGACCCTCGAGCACGCTGGCGTGACGGAAACGGTGGAAGTGCATCGGGCCTTTTCGCGCGACTTGGCGCGGGGCTGGAACCGCCCGATCCGGTTTCTCTGGATCGACGGGGATCACACCTACAGAGGCGCCAAGGAAGACATCGACCTCTTCCGCGGCCACCTGGCAGACGGCGCGATCGTGGCGCTGCACGACGTGCTGCACACGTTCGAGGGCCCGATTCGCGTCTTCGTGGAGGAGCTGCTCGCCTCGGACGACTTCGGACCTGCAGGGCTGTGCGGGTCGATCGGCTGGGCCCAGTACCGGCCGGGACGGGGCCAGGAATGGCGCACGGCCCGCACGGCGCTCCGGCGGCGGGCCGCGAGATTGATCCCGTTCGTGAAACGAGGCCGCGAACTGCGCGGCCTCGTTAAACTGCGGTACAAGTTGTGGCGCTCACTCGTCCCGCACGCGGCGCCCGACCTGGCCGCCTGGGTGCAGGCCGTCTCCTAGAGGATCTTCCCCCGCCGCACGCGGAAGTCGACGATCTGCTTCATCCAGCTGAGCAGCGAGTCCTCTTGCGCCAGCTCCGCACCGGGAATCTCGTGACGGCGCCAGCCCCTCATGATGTCCGCGTCCTGCGTCCACACGCGCACGCGCTGACGCTTGACGAGACGCTCCCAATTCTGGGCGACGACGGGCCGCACATATAGGACACGCACGGTCACACTGCGGGACAGGTACTCGAGGGGGCTCATGTCGACGCGGCCGAACTTTTGCTCGGTCGTCAGGCGACCAGCCCCCGGAAAGTCCGGCTGGCCGTCCGTGAACATCACGACGTTGAGGGGTGCCAGCACCAGGTTCTGCCGCCGAATGTGGACCGACAGGCGCTGGAAGAACCCGTTGTAGTCCGTGATCGGATCGGTTTCGGGGAACCAAGCCCTGAGGGACGCCGAGATCTCCTGCGGTGTCTTCTCCGTCAGGTCCTGGATCGGGTGGAATGTCTTGGGCTGCCCCGGTCGCTCCCCGCCCAGGGATCCGACGAAGATCTCCGTGTTCTGCTGGACGCCATCGATGCCGTGCAGGTGCGCGTAGATGTAGAGCGCCGCGAAATCGATCGCGTCGTTGAAGTACGGTGTTGCACGAAACGACCCCGAAACGTCGATCCCGACCACGAGGGTCGATTTTGGCGGCTTCGCGGTCCCCGACGGCCTGCAGGCAACCGCTGCAGCGACGAGCGCCAGCGATACCAGCACTCTGGTGCGCATTAGTGCCCCCCCTCTGCTCCCGCCTTGCCCGCGAAGGGCGTGCTGGCGAGCACTTCATCGATCGAGCGGAACGGCAGCGAGAAGTGCGGCTTGCCGACGACCGCCACGATCAGGAAGTTGAACCCCGCGGCGAGGAGCTGGAGGATCGGCAAGGACATCAGCTCGAAGACCTCCTTGCCCTCTTTCTTGAACCACTCGCGCTCCGCCTTCAACGCACTGATGGGCCCCTTCCAGAAGTCGAGACCCGCCGTCGCACCGCCCTGTGCTCCCCCGGCGAACTCCTGGCCCATCGCGGTCCGGCCCAGCAGGCCGAGCATCGCCGGCGCGCCGAAGCGGCCGAACAGGAACCACGTCATGCCGCGCACGCCGACCCAGGCGAACATCGCGAGACCGATGGTGCCGAAGACGCCCAGCGTGAACCCCTGCTGCGCGAGCCACGGCGTGATGGCGTCGACCAGCTCACGGTACAGGAACAGCACCTCGAACAACGCTACCGCGAACTCGACCGCGATCATCGCGACGATTTGCCCGACCTGCCGCGTCTTGATCGCGTCGTTCAACACCTGGATGCAGGCGAAGCTGCCCGCGATCAGGATGTACAAGAAGATCCAGAGGATCGGGATCATGAACAACGGGTTCACGTCGTAGCCGGTGAGCTCCGCGAGCAGCTCCGCCATCGTCGGGCGTAGCGTGAACGTGAAGATCGTCGCCTCGACGGCCGACCAGATGATCAGCAGGAAGAACGAGGGCCATGGGACGCCGGGCCGGCGCGACGTGGCATCGAGCATCGCGAGCGGGGACGTGACCGCGCCCTTCACCGTGCCCCAAACGAGCTGCACCGCGGCCTTGAGCAAGCCCCACATCCAACCCACGAGCACCACGAGAAAACGCACGAGCCCCGCCCAGTAGAACCAGGACATCCGCAGCCCATCCCACCAGGACATCAGGAGTCCGGTCAGGAGGGATCCGGCGCGTCCCAAACGGAACGGGATCGTGAACAGGGAGGCCATCGTCCCCCATGTCCCGAGCACCAGGACAGTCGCCGGCGGAACCAGGAGCAGGCATTTGCCCAGCACGGCCCAGAACGAGCCGTAGAAGAGCTGCTGGGCCAGGTACACGTCCCACTGGGCGAGCAACGTTACCGCGGATTTGACGACGTCCCAGAGCTGGGAGAGAATGTTGAGCACCTGCTGGTTCTGGGCGGCAGAGTCTTGTATGGCCACGTGACCCTCACTTTAGAGTGAGATCGCGGATCTACGTCGGGAAGAACGGTCAGGGCGCGGCGCCTCATTGATAGCGACCTCGCCGCCGCTGTCAAGCGTTGCGCTCGTGACGCAGGTCACGGGGTGGCTGCGCCTTGCGCAAAACGCCCCCCCCGGGCTACTCATCTGGGGTGCCGGACGACATGCCGAAACGACTGATTGTTGTCGGTGACCGTGTGCTCATCACACCGGAAGAAGGCGAGGAGCGCACCAACGTCGGGCTCTACCTCCCCCCCACCGCGCTCGAGGGCCGGCAGGTGCAGGGCGGTCGCATCATCGCGACGGGCCCCGGCACTCCCATGGCCGAACCGGCGAGTATGGACGAGGAGCCGTGGAAGATTCACGGCGCAGACGTGAAGTACGTGCCGATGCAGGCAGAGGTCGGCGACTACGCATTGTTCTTTCGCAAAGCGGCCGTCGAGATCACGTTCGAGGGGAAGACCCATCTCGTGGTGCCGCAAGCGGCTATTCTGGTTCTCGTACGAGGCGGATCAGGGGGAGCGCATGGCTGACATCGGGTGGGCGCGCAGTCGCGGGAATCGAGCGGAGAAGCAGGGCCTGCGGCGCGGCGCCTGGTATCGGGTGGTGGAGGACGACAAGAAGGACTACGTCGTCCTCGACGTGCACCACGTCGAAGTCCGGATGTCGCGCGGCGATCTCGAGGTCCGCAAGGACCCCCCCAAGACGTGGAGCGTCGTCCGCGAACCGCACCTCGTGTGCCCCGGCTGCCACGCCCGCTACGTCGTCGCCGAGGGCGCGAAAGAGGCGAAATGTCCGGAGTGCTCCCGCGTCTATCCCATCGACTGGAAGGACGCGGGCTAGAGCTCCGGAGGTACGTACGGTGTGGGGGCGGGAACCTTCAGGTCCGGGTTCGCTCCGCGCTCGCACAGATGCTCCAGCAGCTCGATCTGCCTTTTTTGGATGTGCCACAGCTCGTGCCATTGCTTGAACCGCAGCGAATCCATCTTGTCGTGTAGGTCCCGGATCTCGATCTCCGCCATCAAGTTGATTTCGTAGTCCTGGTTCGCCTGCAGCCGGTCCTTCTCGGCCTGGCGATTCTGGCTCATCATGATGACCGGGGCCTGGAGTGCGGCGACGGTCGAGAGTACGAGATTGAGGAGGATGAAGGGATAAGGATCGAACGGACGCTGGACGAGGATGAAGGTGTTGATCCCCATCCACACGACCAGAATCCCCCCGAAAAGCCCGATGAACCGCCAGCTGCCGCCGAATTGCGCGACTTTGTCCGCGACCCGCTGTCCGAGCGTCATCGTCGACTCGAAGTCCTGGTGCACCAGCTTACTGACGCGGCCGCGGCGCGTGATTTTCGACACGACCGAGTGTTCGATCTCCGACAACTTGTGGTACTCGGCTTCGAGATAGCCCACGAACTTCTTGGCCCGATATCGCTCGAGACAGGTCGGGCAGATCCCGCGTTTGCCCTCCCATTCGGGGCGGTCGGCCTTGATCAGGTCGATGATGACGTTCTCGAGTTTCTGCGGCGACGCCAGCGAGCGCCCGCTCACGGGCGTGCCGCACAGCGAGCAGGGGACGGTCACCTTCGGCACAACGCCTCCTAGGGCTGGGGCAGGTGCATCTGCAGGGTGCGCACCACGAACGCCCACCGGTCGGTCTGTTCCTCGATGATCTTCGCGGTGGGCTTGCCGGCTCCATGGCCGGCCTTGGTTTCGATACGGATGAGAACCGGCGCCGGTCCGCCCTGCGCGGCCTGCAGCGCCGCGGCGAACTTGAACGAGTGCCCGGGCACCACGCGATCGTCGTGATCGGCGGTTGTTACGAGCGTCGCCGGGTACCGGGTCCCGGTCTTGAGGTTGTGCAGGGGCGAGTAGGCGTAGAGAAACGGGAAATGGCCGACGCTGTCGGCCGAACCGTATTCAGTGACCCACGCCCACCCGATCGTGAACTTGTGGAAGCGCAGCATGTCCATGACGCCCACCGCCGGCAGCGCTGCGCCGAACAATTCGGGGCGCTGCGTCATCGCCGCCCCGACGAGCAGTCCGCCGTTCGAGCCGCCGCCAATCGCCAGCTTGGGCGTCGCGGTGTA
>DASYRD010000104.1:0-26986 GCA_036004745.1 Gemmatimonadales bacterium
GTCGGGTGCTCGCGTTCGACGTGAACGAGACGCTGCTCGATGAGCTACCCTCCACATCGCGCTTGCTGGGACCTGCTAGCTCGGCGCCGTGCCGCTTTCGAGGCTCTGAGTGAAATGACCCTTTCCTCAACGCGCTCACGGTGGGTCAAGCGTACTGGGTGGCGATCGAGAGTTTCGACGAAAACGGCGTTTCGGCGCTGAGTTCGGCAGTGCCGGTGCGCTAGGTTGCGGCATCGGTTCCGCTACTCCTCGCGCCGCGTCTCCTCGAGTGCGAAGGCGATGTACCTCGCGGGCGCCTGCATTCTGGACTTCCCGCTCGACGTGGCGATCACGACGAATTGCCGGCCGTTGACCTCGTACGTGGCCGGCGTCGCGTTCCCCGCCGCCGGCAGCGTCGTTTCCCACAAGAGCGCCCCCGTGGTCTTGTCGAACGCGCGGAACTTGTTGTCATAGTTCGTCGCGCCGATGAACACCAGGCCGCCCGCGGTCACCACCGGACCACCGTAGTTCTCGCATCCTGTGTTGGCCAGTCCTTGGGCGGCCAGCTCGCGGTACTCGCCGAGCGGGATCTTCCAGACGTAGCGACCGGTGGCCAGGTCGATGGCGCTGAGCGTGCCCCAGGGCGGCTTTATCCCAGGGTATCCGTCGGGGTCGAGGAATCGTCCGTATTGAACGCGGTACTTCTGGTCGATCGGGGATCTCACCCCTTGCAGTAGGGGCAAGGCATGCCTTGCCCCTGCATCAGGGGGTGAGGACAGGATGTAATTCTGGATCGCCGACAGCGCCTCGCCGCCGAGCTGCGCGAAGCCCGGCATCCTTCCGCTGCCGTCCGACATCGCCGCCCGGATCTCCGGCGTCGTCAGTCGATCACTCAGGTTAACGAGCGACGGGACCGCGGGAGGCGATCCCTGGCGGTCGGCGCCGTGGCAGCCGGCGCACTGCGCCGTGTACAGCTCCTGGCCGCCGGATGCTTGCGCCGCAGGCGTGCGCTCGACCAGGGCCACCGTCCACGGCATCTCGTTCGCGTTGACGTACAGGATGGACGTCTCGGGATCGACCGCCGCGCCGCCCCACTCGGCCCCCCCGTCCAAGCCGGGGAACACAATCGTGCCCTGGAGACTCGCCGGGACGAACTGGCCGCCGCTGCGCAGCGTCCGGAAGCGCTCGAGCACCGCGCGGTGCGCCTCCGGCGTCCGATCCGTGAGCATGTCCTCGGTGACTGCTTGGCGCGCGAACGGCTCCGGCACGAGGGGGAGCGGCTGCGAGTCGGCCGTGACCTCCCCCTCGACGTCGGACTTCGCGTAGCCGCGGTACCGGATCGGGAAGAGCGGCCTCCCGGTCTCCCGCGCGAACAGGAACAGGTGGCCGGACTTGGTGACCTGCGCCACCGCGTCGATCGCGCGGCCGCCCTGGCGCACGGTGACGAGATTCGGGGGCGCCGGCAGGTCGCGATCCCACACGTCGTGCCGGACAAACTGGAAGTGCCACACGCGCTTGCCCGTCTCAGCGTTGAGGGCGATCAGCGAGTTCGCGAACAGGTTGTCGCCCGCGCGGTTGGCGCCGTAGTAGTCGTCCGCCGCCGAGCCGGTCGGCACGAACACGAGGCCGCGCCGCGCGTCGAGCGACATCCCGGTCCAGTTGTTCGCGGCGCCGGTGTACGTCCACGCATCCTTGGGCCACGTCTCATAGCCCAGCTCCCCGGGCCGCGGGATGGTATGGAACGTCCAGCGCAGCGCCCCGGTCCTGACGTCGTAGGCCCGGACGTCACCGGGCGGCGTCGGGAGGGCTTCGGCCGTCCGGCTGCCGATGATGAGCAGGTCCTTGTAGACGATGCCGGGTGTGCCGAGTGAGATCATCAGCCTCTCGCCGGGCCGCAGGCCGTCCCGCATGTCGATCCGCCCCGCCCCCCCGGACCCGAAGGTCGGGACGGGACGCCCGGTCTTCGCGTCCAAGGCGTACAGGAACTGCTGCACGCCGACGAAGATCCGTTCGTCCTGGCCATCGCTCCAATACGTGACGCCACGCGTCCTGCCGCCCCCACCGCGGACCCTGCGACCGTTGTAGGGATCGAAGCGCCACAGCAGCTCGCCGGTGGCGGCGTTGAGCGCGACGACGTTGAGGCTGACGGTCGTAGCGTACAGGACACCGCGCAGTACGATGGGATTGACCTCCAGCTCGGAGCTGGCCACGCCGTCGCTGGCATCGAACGTCCAGGCCACGGTGAGATGCTTGACGGTCTCACGGTTGATTTGCGTGAGGGACGAGTATCGGATGCTCTCGGGTCCGCCGCCGTACACTGGCCACTCCACGGCCGCGCGTTGCCCCAGCCGCTTGAGCCGGATTTCCTTGAACTGCGCCGTCATCGGCGGACCGGCGTGCAGCTGGAGTGCGAGGAGCCCGGAGGTCGCGGCGCGGGTCTCGTCGGGGTCGGTGGCGTCGAGGGTGAGCTTGCCGTTTACGTAGTAGCGATGGTGATTTCCCTCGACGATGATGACGTAGTCGTTCCATTGTCCCGGCCGGATCGCGTTGCGGCGCTCGGTGGGCGGCCGGGCCAGAATACCGCGTCCCCGTTCCTCGTACAGCGTCCCAACGTAGTCGCCCGGGAGGTCCAGATCGGCCTGGTAGCCGGCGACGACCCAGTTGGCCGAATCCGTGAGCCGGCTGCGGTATTGAACGCCGGAGTTGGCCCACCCCCGCACGTTGTCCGCCACGATCCGGAACTTGAGACGCAGCTCGAAGTTCTCGACCACGCCCCCCGTCCACACCAGAAACGTGTTGTGGGGCGCGGGGTGCACCGCAGTCGTGCGACCGGTGATCGCACCGTCCTGGACGGACCAGAACGCCGGGTCGCCCTCCCAGCCGTTGAGATTCTTGCCGTTGAACAGGTCCGCGAAGCCTGGCGCGCGGGGCGCTGGGGCGTGCGCGGATGCCGATAGAGCGGCGAGGGGCAGGGCCAGCACGTAAGAGCGGAGTCGCATGACGCTCGAGCTTGGCGACGATCGACGCGGCTCGCAAGCACCCCATTGTAGCTGAAGCTGCCGGTGCGCGTAGATTGGGGCATGGAGCCTGTACGGTTGGACGGTAGTCCATGAACTTCGATCTCGACGTATCGATAGACATGCTCCGGCGTTCGCCCGCCACCCTCAGTGCGCTGCTCGACGGCCTGGGTGCGTCCTGGGTTCGAGGCACTGAAGGTCCCGCAACGTTCAGTCCGTTCGATGTGGTGGGGCATCTCATCGACGGTGAGGAGACGGATTGGATCCCGCGTGCCCGCATCATTCTCGCAAAGGGACCCGATCTCCGCTTCGAGCCGTACGACCGGTTCCGCCACCGCGCGCGGAATGCAGGCGCCTCCGTGGAATCGCTGCTCGCCGAGTTCGCCAGGTTGCGTGCCACGAACCTGGACCTGCTGCGCTCCTGGAAACTCACGCCGCGGGAGCTCGATCTTCCCGGTGAGCACCCGAGCCTGGGCGGTGTGACGCTGCGCCAATTGCTCGCAGCCTGGGTCGTGCACGATCTAGGGCACGTGGCTCAGGTCGCGCGCGTGATGGCCAAGCAGTACCGGGATGAGGTCGGTCCTTGGGTGCCCTTTCTGCCCGTGCTCACCGACCACATGGTGCCCCGCTCGTAGGGGCTCATGAGCTTCGGCCCGCATATCACCCGGCGGGATTTCCTGAACGGCGCGCTGCTCGGCGTCGGGGGTGCGTTGCTCGGGTGCAAACCCTCCAAGGGAGGCACGTCCCTCGGTCCGGATTGGTACGGCTACGGCGGAGTCGGAGACTACCGCTTCTCCCACGGCAACACGCCGGAGGCCGTGGAGGCGGCGCATCGGCTGCGCGACGGCGGTTTCCCCGCCGCCTTCGATCGCGTGGAGAGCACCGAGGACTATGACTTAGTGATCGTCGGCGCCGGCTTCGCCGGGCTGGGAGCGGCGCTCGAGTACTCGAAAAAGCGAAAAGCCCGCCAGACCTGCCTGATCCTCGACAACCACCCGATCCTCGGCGGCGAGGCCAAGGAAAACGAGTTCGAGGTCGGTGGGGTCCGGTTGATCGGGCCGCAGGGCTCGAATGGCTTCTTCCTGCCGGGCGCCGTGAGCGACCCGGCAGGGGCCTCGGGTGACCCCCGGTACTATGCGGAACTGGGCGTGCCGAGGGAGTTCCGGTTGCGCGATTGGCCAGCGGCAGAAAAACCGCTGCGGTTCAGTCCCGACAACTACGAGTACATGGTTCGCGGGCTCGAGGGGCAGACGAGCGTAGGACACTTCTTCAACACGGGCCCACGAGGGGAGGGAACGTGGGCCGTCGACATGTGGGAGCGGCGTCTGGCCAATACGCCGCTCTCGCCGATTGCTCGTGCGACGCTCTTGCAATGGCACGGCTCTGGCGCGACGCGGCGGTTCGCCTCCGATGAGCAGGCCGTGCGGGGCCTAGACATCATGTCGTACCAGGAGTTCCTCGAGAAGGAGCTCCACCTGGGCCCGGAGGCCGGGCGCTACGCGGACCTCTTCCTGGCGTCGGCCTGCGGCCTGGGAAGCGATGCCGTATCGGCCTACGTCGCCTACCAACTCCCCATGCCGGGCCTCACGAACCCTCTACCCATGGGACTCAGGCGGGTGTCGTTCCCCGGGGGCAATTCGGGCTTCGTCCGCTACTTCCTCAAACGGCTGATCCCAGACGCCATCGCCGGGACCGGCCGCTTCGAGGACATTATTACCGGACGTCTCAATCTCGCCGCCTTCGATCGCGCGGGGCAACCACTGCGCATGCGTTTTCGCGCCACGGTCGTCAGCGTGAGGCACGAAGGGGATCGCGCCAACTCGGACAGCGTGAAGGTCATTTACACGCGCGATGGCCGGCTCCACGCGATCCGGGCCAAGGCGGTCATCATGGCCACGGGCGGGTGGATGAACCTGTACGTGGTGCGCGACATGCCGCCGGTGTATCGCGAGGCGTACGGCCAGTTCGTGCATGCGCCCTTCCTCGTGGCGAACGTCGCGCTCACCAACTGGCGCTTCCTGCACCGGCTCGGGATCAGCGCCGCGATCTGGGACCGGAGCGCGGGCGACTTCGGCTACACCTGCAACATCCGGAACCCGATGCAGGTGGGGAGCTACGCGCCGCCGCTCGACCCGGACCAGCCCACGATCCTGAGCTTCTACACGCCGTTCCATCGTCCCGGACTCCCGGCGCGGGCGCAGGTGTCGCAGGGTCGCATGGAGCTATTGAGTACGTCGTATCCGGAGTACGAGCGCCGCATCGCGGCACAGATGACCAAACTCTTCTCCGCCTCAGGCTTTCGCGCCGATCGCGACGTCGCTGGCTTGATCCTGAATCGCTGGGGACACGCGTTCTCGGTCCCGTTCGCGGGGTTCTTTGGCGGCGCCTCCCGGAAGGCGCCACGCGACGTCATTCGGCGGCACTACGGCCGCGTGGCGTTCGCGCACTCCGAGTTGAACGGCTGGCAGCATTGGGGTCCCGCGGCCGACGAGGGGCGGCGGGCGTTTGCGCAGCTTGTGGATGCGATGTAGGGGAGGTTGTGGAGGTTATGGAGGTTGGTGGAGGTCAACCTCGACAACCTCCACCAACCTCGACAACCTCGATAACGTCAGTAGCTAAACCGCAGCGTCACGCCCAACGTGCGCGGCTGGTTGACCAGATAGCCGACACGGGCGCGCAGGCCGCGTTCCCGGTCCAGCGCCAGCAACGCCTGCTCGTCCGTCACGTTGTTGACGAAGAGTGCTACCTCCCAGCTGCTGCGAGTCAACCCCGCCCGCAGGTTCACCAGAGTGTAGGACGGAAGCTCTGGATTGAACGTGAACGTGTTCTGCGTCAGTGGTCCACCGATCGTGTCTGGGAATGAGGCGATGTTGACGGTGCCGACGCCTGCCGCCTCGTCGTCGATCAGCGTGAAGCGGGAGCCCACATACTGGACACTCCCACTCAGGAACGTGCGTGAGCCCGGGCCTGTGGGCCACCCATACGTGGCCGACGCGTTCCAACTCAGCTTCGGCACGCTCGGCAGGCGGTTCCCTGCGACCGTACCCGGGAGCGGCGTCCCGACGCCGTCCACAATGGACGACTTCAGCTTGGAATCGGCATAGCTGCCGGAGAGACTCAAGTCGAGGTGGTCGTTCGGGCTGGCCGTGAACTCCGCCTCGAGACCCTGACTGCTGGCCTTGTCGGCGTTCAAGATCAGACGCGACGAGCATTGGCCCGCTGTCACGGTCAACTGGAGATTGCGGATGTCCATGTAGAACGCGGACACGTTCACCGAGCCGCGCCCACCCATCACGCGCGCCTTGAGGCCGGCTTCGTAGTTCCAGGCCTTTTCGTCTTTCCAGGAGGGATGGCCGCTGAAGGTCGCGGAGTCCGCCGGGCCGCACGCGGGATAATTGAGCGGATCGTTGATGCCACCCAACCGGAAGCCCTGCGATGCCTGCGCGTTGACGGTGACCGCATCCGACAGCTTGTAGCTGGCGATCACGCGCGGCGCCACGCCACTGGCCTTCGCGGAGCCAGGTTGCGACACCAGAGAGTCTCCGGTGAAGTTGTTCGTCAGGATACCGTCGAAAATCTGCGCGCGGTCTTCGTCGAAGTTGTAGTAGCGCAGGCCACCCGTCAGGTCGAACGCCGGCGTCACCGCCAGGGTCGCTTCACCGAAGAGCGCTTTCTGCTTCAAGGAATAGTCCAGGTCCGACCAGAACATGTGATCGAGGGGAGCCTTGAGCCCCTGAGTGAACCCCGGCGGGGCGCCAAGGGCGGTCGCCGCGGGCCCGTCAATTCCCCGGGTATCGAGGTCCTGGCCGTAGTGGCGCTTGTTGTTGCTGTAGAACCCGCCGACCACCCAGCGGAGTCGGGGGTCACCGCCCGAGAGGCGTACTTCCTGCGTAAACACCTTCGACTTTGTGGCATCGTCGAGCGGCGAGTCGAGCGTGTATGCCGACTCCGGCACGCCGAAGTTCCCGCCCGTGACACTGGCGGTCAGGGCGGTCGCATCGCGCACCACCAGGATGTAGCGGTGCGTGAACGTCGAGATGGAGGTGAGATTCATCTTCCCGAAGTCGTACCGCAGGTTCACATCGCCCAGCAGGAACTCGTCGGTGAAGGGCTCTTCCACCTGTGTGAAGAGCTGGCGCGGGCCCAGCGTGACCGCCTGCCGCGACGTCGTGAAAGGATTGGCCAGGATGTTGAAGGCGTCGTGACGGTTCCAGCCGTCCATGTGCACCTTCTGATAAACGAGGCGCGGCGTGATGCTGAAATGGCCGCTCGGCGCGAGCTTCAGCGCAGCACGGACACCAGTGCGGTTGCCGCCGTTCACGTCCGCGTTGATGTGGAAGTTGGGCTGCACCGCGTCCATCCAACCAGCCATCGCGTTGCTATATCCGACGATGCGAAAGGCCGCCTTGTCCCCCAACGGAGCGTTGAAGCCGAGCTTGGACGAGTTGCCCGAGGCGCCATCGCGGATCGTGTTGACACTCACTTCACCAAAGGTGCTGGAGACGCCCAGCTCCGGTTCGTTGCTGATGTACCGCACGGTTCCGGCGAGAGAGCCCGAGCCGAAGAGCGTCCCCTGCGGGCCGCGCAGCACTTCGACGCGCGTGACGTCGAACAGATCGAGGTCCGGGGTGAACAGTGAAAGCGAGATTGGCACGTCGTCGAGATACGAAGCCACCTCTTCTTTGACGCCGGGCTGGTCGCGGGCGATCTGCCCGGATGACGCGCCCCGCATCGCGACCTGGCTCTGACCGGGGCCGAGGTTCTGGACGCTGAAGCCGGCGACGTTCGCGGCGATCTGCTCGATGTTCTCCGCACCGCGCAGCCGCAGCGCCTGATCGGTCGGCGCCGCGATCGAGAACGGCACGGACGCGAGCTCCTGCTCGCGCAGCATGGCCGTGACGGTGACCGCCTGCAGCTGCAGCGCCTGCATGACGAAGTCCACCGTAGTCTCGCCGTTCGCGGTCACTTCCACGTTTTGCTGCGACTGGGTGCGCAAACCGGGCAACGAGGCTGACACGGTGTACGTGCCGGCCGCGAGGTTCGCGATGCTATAGGTCCCGTCGGCACTCGAGGTCGCGCGCCGGGAACCGCCCCCGCCCGCCGCCCTCACCGTGGCGCCCGACAACGGGCCGCCACTGGCGTCGCGCACAGTGCCCCTGATGCCCCCACTTTGCGCCACCGCCGGATCGCTGACGAGTGCGGCCGCGAGTGCGGCGAGACTCAAGAACCGCGTTACAGCCCTGACCATACTGCCCCCCTTTCGTTATTGAAGTAGCCGCATCTCCACGCGCGCATACAAGAACCGCCCGTTATAGCCGAACGGCGACGCTGCCGCCCAGGGGAACGTGTTGTCGTTGTTGTTGTATTCCGCCTTGGGCCGATCCGGATACGTGTCGAACAGGTTCCGGGCGCCGACTGACAGGTTCACATCGTTGAAGTGATAGCCGACCTCGGCGTCGAAAAGCGTCTTGGCGCTGTACTCTTCGCGGTCCGTAAAGCTGGGTTGCGCCGACGCGAACCCGCCATAGTACGACGCGCGGCCCAGGGCGTGGAACCGCCCCACCGCGTACTGGCCCGTGAACGTGCCGCGCCAGTCGGGCCGTTCTTCCTCGATGCCCACCTTCGTCACGAGATCGAGGATGCTGGTCAGGGTCGTCGGGGTCCCCTGGAGAATCAGCGGCAGCGTATCGACGTGCGTGATCTTGTTCTTCGTGTAGTTGATGGCCGCGGTGAAGTCCAGGCTGCCCCGCCCTGCCGGCACGCGCAGATCGCCCGTCACGTCGATGCCGCTCGTCCTGGTGTCGAGCCCGTTCGTGAAGAACTGCACCGCGCCGATCGACGCGAACCCCGAGTCGGCGAGAATCGCCTGGGACACCGAGTCGCCGAACGTCGCGCCCAACAGGATCCGGTCGTTGATCTTGATGTTGAAGACGTCGACCGTGAGCGTGACGTTGTCGTTCGGCGTGAACGCGAACCCCGCGCTCAGGTTGACCGACGTTTCCTCCTTCAGCGGCTTGGCGCCGAAGATCTGGGAGGCGCGGTTGTCCACGGGGTAGTTCCCAACCTCGATGAACTGTCCACCGATCACGTTCGTCGTCGTGTGGCTGAAGTAGCTCTGCGCGAGCCCCGGCGCGCGGAAGCCGGTGCTGGCCGCGCCCCGCAGCACGAACCGCTGCGTCGGCTGGAAGCGCAGCGCCAGCTTGCCCGTCAACCGCTGTCCGAAGTCGCTGTAGCTCTCGAACCGTGCCGCCGCGTTCGCCAGGACCTGCGAGCTCAGCTTACTCTCGAGATCGAGGTACGCACCTACGTTGCTGCGGCTGTGGTCGCTCGCGTCCGTGGGCGAGAACCCCGCGAACACCGACGAGCCGGCGGGCGCGGGACCGCCCGAATCCTGATCCAGGTGGCCGCCGTTGATCCACGAAGCGGAATCGCCGGCCACGATCGTGAAGCTCTCGCGACGGTACTGCGCGCCCACGGCCACGTTGACGGGTGACGGCATGCCGAGGTCGAGCGACTTCGCGAGGTTCACACCGGCGACGACCTCCTGCCGCTTGAGGCTTCCGGCGAAGAACGACAACTGGTTCGGGATCCCGGGATCGTCGGCCGCCCCAGCGCCACCTAGAACGCCGTCCGCCCCGGGCGCACACGGCGTGTCGAGGCATGGGCCGAGCGACGCGTTGTTCGTGTGGTCCAGGTTGTAGTCGAAGCGGTTCGCCCCTAGCTCCGCGCCCAGATCGAGCGACCAGCCGTTGACGTTGGCGCGGAACCCCGCGGCGCCGGAATAATCGGCGACGTCGGGATGGAATTCGGGCAGGAACCCCTGCGGATAGAGCTCCGGCCAGTTCTTGGCGCTGTCGAAGTAGCGGAAGAAGCCGTTGCCGGTGCCGACGCGGTGACTGTAACCGCCGAACGCGTACAGCTCGCTCGTCCCGCCCGGATTCAAGGGCAGACGGAAGTTCGCGAAGGTCATGGCGTCCTTCTCGAGCCCGTCGCCCCAGTGATAGTTGGGCTGCGTGAGCGAGTTGCGCTTCTGGATGAGGCGCCCGGTGAGCGTGTCGATCACATCGGTGTTGCCGTTGACGTCGGCCAGGAAGATGTCGGGCCAGGCGCGGTTCGTCGGATCGCGGTGCAGGTACTCGCCGAACAGCGTGAGCGAGCCGCGCCCCACGCCGAAACCGAAGCCGCCGTTGATATCCGTGGTCGCCCCGTCGTCCGGGTAGTCCTTGGTCGAGTAGCCGCCCGTCTCGACGTTCAGGAACGGCGCAAACGCGCCTTCCTTCATTACCACGTTCACCACACCGGCGATGGCGTCGGAGCCGTACTGCGCCGACGCGCCGTCGCGCAGCACTTCGACGCGATCAATGGCGCCGCTCGGGATGGCGTTCAAGTCCACGCCGCTCGAGCCGGCCCCCATCCCGTACGCGAAGGTGTTCATCACCGCCATCTGGTGGCGGCGCCACCCGTTCACCAGCACCAGGGTGTGGTCGGGGGAGAGACCGCGCAGCGTGAAGGGCCGGACGATGTCGTTGGCGTCCGTCACGCTCTGCCGCGGGAAGTTCACCGACGGCGCCAGCGCCTGCAGAATCTGGCTCGTCTCACTCGTGCCCTGCTGCGCCATCTGCTCCGCCGAGAAGACGTCGACGGGGACCGCCAGCTCCTCGGCCGCGGTGTGACGGGCGCGCGAGCCGACGACCACGTCCACCGGCGCGAGCGCGATCGGCTGCGAGGCCATCGAGAAGTTCTGCTCCGCGGAGCCACCCTCGCCGACGGTGACGCGAGCCGATTGCGGCACATAGCCGAGCAGGCGAGCCCGAACGGTGTAGGTGCCGGCCCCCACGCCACGGATGTCGTAACGCCCTTGCTCGTCGCTCGTCGCGCGCAGTCCCGTGCCCTCGACGGAGACCTGCGTTCGCGGGAGGGCCGCGCCGGCTGCGTCGGTGACGCGGCCGCGGATCGACCCACCTTGTGCGAGGAGCGCGGCTGGGGTGAGCAGCAGACACGCGAATAAACATGCGGCACGGCGCATAGTCATGACTCCCGGGGTAGGCAACGTTGCCATAGTGCTACCGCGCATCGCGGGAGGCGTCAAGCGACGCTGCGAGAATCGTTAGGTCCGAGACCCGTTCAGCCGTTGGAAGTGGGGCTTCTCGACCGCGAAGTAGAAGGCGAGGATCGCGAAATGGAGGAACGCCGCCGCGAACAGCCCCGGCAGTGACCCGGTCACGAGGGCCCAGCCGTACGCCTGCAGATAACCGACTGTGTACATCGGGTTCTCGAGGAACTTGTATGGGCCGGCGAGGACGACGCGATGGAGACGGGGAGGTGCGAAGAAATTGTACCAGTAGTAGGCCTCGCTGCCGAGCGTGTTGGCGGCCCACACCTTGACCGAGATGCCCACCGCGACGAGCGCGGCACCGATGACGATCACCACCGTGCGGTCCAGGGAGACTTCCAGCGTGTCGTGCGTCACGACGCAGAGCAGGCCGAAGGCGATGACGTCGTTCACCATCAGCACCGACACGATGCGCCGGAATCGCTGGAACCCGCCCTCCACGCCCCAGGCGCGGGTGAAAAACGCATCTCGATCTTGGCGCCGCAACGCGATCCCCGTGTACAGGACGTACGCGAGGCGGCTCGCGAGGCAATAGGCGACGGCGAGCGCGGTCATCGGCGGCCGTACACGTGCACGATGGCTCGCCCCGGCGCTCCGAAGAGGGCGCTACGATAGAAAAAGTCGATCCGCCGGATAATGCGCGCCGCGCCCGGCAAATCGATTTCTCGGCTGCGCGTGCCTTCGCGGAAGTAGAGCCGTGTGCTGGGCGAGAACGTCTCGCCGTTCCCGAAGGTCACCTTCACATCGAACATCTCGAGGTCGCCGCCTTCGACGTCGATTTTGATCGCGTGGAACGCGCCTTCACCCGCCGCGGTAATGGCATCGTGATCCACCCGGAAGTCCACGGGGCGCATTCCGATGTGATCCCATGTTCCGGCGGGGGCCGCGAGCGCCGTCGTCGGTGCTGGGCTCGCTTCTGGAGGTTTGTCGTCGCTGGGTGTGACGACGCCGAGCGCGCCAGCCGACCGGCCGAAGACGCGCACCGTCGCCTGGCCACGGCGCAGGCGGCTGCGGTACAAGAACTCGATCTTGCGGATGAAGCGCGCCGGTCCCGGCACGTCGATCAGTCGACTCCACGAGCCCTGACGGAACACGACCCGTGTGTTCGGCGACCAGGTGTCACCGTTCCCGAAGGTGAGGACAATGTTGTACATCTCGAGGGCCCCGCCGTCGACTTCGATGCGGATGGCGCTGAAGGTTCCCTCGCGCGCGCCGACCTCGATCACGTCACGATCGACCGCGAAACTGACGCGGCGCGAGCCGAGCGGCTCCCAACTCTGTAGCAAAACGACTGCGGTGAGCACTGCAGCGAGCATCGAGCCTCCTTCGAGGGACATCGGGCGCAGCCATGACGTAAGCACCTGCGGGGCCATTCGGCAACGGAGCGAACCCGACTGAAGGGGCGGGGTACACTACCCCAGCCGCCGACGGGAGGCTTCGATGAATCAGGTCGTACTCGCTTCCGTGTGCATTATCGCTGCTTTCCCACATGCCGCAACCGCGCAGCAGCCTTCTCAACCGACCCACAATGTGCAGGGCGCCGTCCGCCTCGTGGACGTGCGCGCTCGTGCGCTCGAAGTCACGACGGGGGTCGGCATGGCGCTGCGCGTCGTGCGTCTCCAGGTCCCTGCGGACGTCCGTGTCACCGCGGCGGGCGCCGCCCTGACGCTGGGCCAACTCGCCCCGGGCGACATCGTCCGCGTCTCCTACGGAGGACAGCCGGGCGGGTATCGCGCGTACACCATCGAGCGCGTCGGGCGGATGGAGACCGGCCCGGAGGGGGCGCCATGAGCGCGCGCCTGGTAGCCTGGAGTGCCGTGCTCACGCTCGCCGCAGGTTCAGGGGGGTGCCGCCGGCCGCCCCAGCCCGGCGATCCCCTCCCCGGCCTATCCGCCGCCGAGCGCGAACGCTTCGACCGCGGCCGCGCCATCTTCGACAGCGTGTTCGCCCCGGTGACGGGGCTCGGACCGCTCTTCAATGCGGACGCGTGCGCCGAGTGTCACGAAGCTCCGGTGCGGGGCGGGACCGGTGACGAAGTCGAACGGCACGCCGCGGCCTTCCATCCTGAAGTCACTGGACGACAGTGCGACGAGCTGGCGGCGCTGGGCGGCCCCGTTTTCCAGAACCAGGTCACGCCGGCGTTAAAGGCTGCCCTGGCGATCGACAGTGAGCCGGTTCCGCCGCAAGCGACCGCCACGGCAGCTCGCACTACGCCCGACATCTTCGGGTTCGGCTTGCTCGACGCGGTGCCTGATTCGGCGATCCTCGCCTACGCCGACCCCGACGATCGCGACCACGACGGCATCTCGGGTCGCCCCAACCGATTCTTCGACGGCCGTCTGGGCCGCTTCGGTCGTAAGGCGCTCGTTCCCGCGCTGCGCGAGTTCAACGACGGCGCTCTCGCCGCCGAGCAGGGGATCACGAGCCCCGCCGTGCCGACCGAGGAGACCGTGGGGGGCCGGCCGCTGCCCGCCGGCGTCGACCCCGCCGCCGATCCGGAGTTGTCCGCGGCGGCGACCGAGGCGCTCGACGCATTCGTGCGGCTGCTCGCCCCGCCGGCGCCGCAGCACCTGTCGCGTCAGGCGCGGGCCGGCCGCGACGCTTTTACGCGAGTCGGTTGCGCCAGCTGTCACGTCCCAGTCCTCCGTACCGGCAACAACCCCATCGCCGCTCTGAGCCAGCGCGAAGTGGCGGCGTATACCGACCTGTTGTTGCACGACATGGGCCCCGAGCTCGCGGACATCTGTCTGGGGCAGGCGACGCCGAGCGAGTTTCGCACCGAGCCGCTGATGGGCGTGCGCCTCGTGGCGCGATTCCTACACGACGGCCGTGCGACGACGCTCGAGCAGGCCATCGAGCTGCACAACGGTGAGGCCGCGCGGGCACGGGACGCGTTCCGCACCCTGTCGGCGGAGGATCGGGCGGCGCTCGTAGCCTTTCTGAAGACGTTGTAGCATCGGCGAAGGTCGCTTGTGCAGATATCCGTCACGACGTAGTTCCTTGTGATGGACATCGTCGTTCTCGACGAGCCGGCCGTTCAGCAGCGGCTGCACTACCCCGACCTCATTCCCGCCATCGCGCAGGCGCTCGCGGCGCTGTCGGCGGGCCAGGTCGTGCAACCGGTGCGCGCCGTCCTGCCGGTGGCCCCCCACCAAGGCTTCTTCGGCGTCATGCCGGCGTACGCCGGGGCCCTCGGCGCCAAGCTCGTAACGTTCTACCCGCAGAACGTCGGGATCCACACGCACCACGCTCTCATTGTCATGTTCAAGGCCGAGACCGGAGAGCCCCTCGCCGTGCTCGACGGCCGGTTGATCACCGAGATGCGAACCGCCGCGGCGTCCGCCGTGGCGACCGAGCGGCTGGCCCGACCGGACGCATCCGTGCTCGCAATTCTCGGGTCAGGCGTGCAAGCGGGGAGTCACCTCGCCGCGCTGCGTCACGTCCGTTCATTCAAGGAAGTGCGCGTGTGGAGTCCTCGAAACGCGCCGGCGTTCGCTAAGCGTCACAGCATCAAGGCCGCGGCATCGGCGGAAGCTGCCGTGCGCGGCGCGGACGTGGTAGTCGTCGCGGCGAGTGCGACGACACCCATCCTCCAGGGGCGTTGGCTCTCCCCGGGCACGCACGTCAACGCCATCGGCGCCACCCGCCCCAACTGGCGCGAGCTCGACGACGATCTCGTCACCTCGGCCCGGATCTTCGTCGACTCGCGCGACGCGGCGCTGCGCGAATCGGGCGATGTCATCGCGGCGCGGAGTGAGGTGGTGGAGATCGGCGCCGTCGTGTCCGGGGCCGATCCCGGCCGGCGCTCACTTCAGGAGATCACGTTGTTCAAGTCGGTGGGGGTCGCCGTCGAAGACGTGGCAGCGGCGGCTCTGGTTCTCGCAAAGAACGCGTGATGACGACCGCACTCGAGCCGATCCGTCCCATCGCACTCAGCGAAATCCAAGCCGCCCGGAAGCGCATCGCCGGAACCATCGTGCGCACACCGTTGGTCCGGTTGGAGCTCGGGCCGGGGTTTCCCGACGTACGGCTCAAGCTCGAGAACCTGCAACCGATCAACGCCTACAAACTGCGCGGTGCCGCCAACGCAGTGGCACTCCTGTCCGATGCCGAGCGGGGGCGCGGCGTGTGGACGATCAGCGCCGGCAATGCCGGCCAGGGTGTGGCCTACGCCGCCCGGGCCGCGGGTGTGCCCTGCACCGTCGTCGCGATCGAGACGGCCCCCACCGCGAAGCTCGAGCGCATGCGCGCCCTCGGCGCGCAGCTGGTGCTCGTGCCGTATGCGAGGGCCTGGCAGGCGCTCGACGACCGTGCGTATCCCGGCGTCTCCGGGACCTTCATCCACCCCTTCGACGACCAGAACTTCATCGCCGGTCACGCGACGATGGGCCTCGAGATTCTCGAGGACGCGCCGGACACCGTCGCCATCATTGCCGCGATCGGCGGCGGCGGCCTCATTACGGGACTCGCCAGCGCCGTAAAGGCGTCGCGGCCAGAAATCAAAGTGTGGGGCGCTGAGCCGGAGACCGCCGCGCCCGCCGCGCTCTCCTTTGCGAAGGGCTCGGCGCAGGTGTTTGCGGATTGGAAGGCCACGTTCGTCGACGGCGCGGGGGGCAAGAGCGTATTTCCGCGGATGTGGCAGCGCATGCAGCCGGTCGTAGATGGCTCAATCGTCGTGACGCTGGACGAAACCAAGCGCGCCATGCGGCTCATGGCGGAGAAGGCGCGCGTCATCGCGGAGGGAGCCGGCGCGCTCGGCCTGGCCGCGGCGCTGACGGGCAAGGCGGGCCAAGGGCCGATCGTCGCCATAGTTTCAGGCGGCAATATCGATCTCGCGAAGTTCTCCGAACTGATAGCATACTAGAATGGCGGCCATGTACCGACTCCTCTTTCTAGCCTCGATCGCGATCCCGGTCACCGCAGCGGCGCAGCAACCGCGCGTACTCGTCTTTTCCAAGACCACCGGATTCCGTCACAGCTCCATCCCCAACGGCATCGCGGCCATACGCAAGCTCGGACAGGAGCATGGATTTGCGGTCGACACGACGGAGGACGCCGGCGTCTTTACCCAGAAGAACCTGGCGCGCTACAGCGCCGTCGTTTTCCTGAGTACGACCGGCGATGTGCTGAATCCCGCGCAGCAGGACGTCTTCGAGCGCTACATCCAGGCGGGGGGCGGATATGTCGGCGTGCATTCCGCCACGGACACGGAGTACGACTGGCCCTGGTACGGCCGGCTGGCCGGCGCGTACTTCAACGGCCATCCCGGGAATCCCAACGTGCGCAAAGGCAGCTATCGCGTCCTCGACACGACGCACGTGTCGACGCAGGGGCTCCCGACGCGCTTCGATCGCGAGGATGAGTTCTACAACTTCAAGTCGATCGACCCGACCATCCACGTGCTCATCGAGATCGACGAGAAGAGCTACGAGGGCGGGACCAACGGCGATCACCACCCCATGAGCTGGTACCACGACGTCGCGGGCGGCCGCGCGTGGTACACCAACATGGGCCACACCGAAGCCACCTACACCGAGCCGCTCTTCCTGCAACATCTCCTCGGCGGCTTGCGCTACGCCCTCGGTACCCGGTCGGTCGACTTCAATCGTGCGCGGCCCGAAGAGAATCGGTTCACGCGCGTCGTGCTCGCCGAGAAGCTCGATGAACCGATCGAGCTCGCCGTGCTGCCGGACGAGCGCGTGCTGTTCATAGAGCGCCACGGCTACGTCAACCTGTACAAGCCCGGCCAGACCGGTGTGCGACGCATCGCGACGATTCCGGTCAGCACCACGTACGCCGATTCGAGCCAAGCGGAAGACGGCCTGCTCGGACTCGCCGCCGATCCCAATTTCGCGACGAACGGCTGGGTCTACATGTACTACTCGCCGGCCGGACCAGAGGCGAGGAATGTCCTCGCGCGCTTCACGCTGACCGGCGACTCACTCGATCTCGCGTCGCAGAAGGTGATCCTCGAAATCCCGACGCAGCGGCTCCAGTGCTGTCACACCGGCGGCTCGATTGCGTTCGACACCCGGGGCAATCTCTATCTGTCCACCGGCGACAACTCGAATCCCTTCGCCACGGCGTATGCCCCGATCGACGAGCGGCCCGGGCGGATGCCGTGGGACGCGCAGAAATCGTCGGCGAACACGAACGACCTCCGCGGCAAAATCATCCGCATCCATCCCGAGCCCGACGGCTCGTACACGATCCCCGATGGCAACCTCTTCGCGAGAGGCACGCCCAAGACTCGGGCCGAGATCTACACGATGGGCCATCGCAACCCCTATCGGATTTCGGTCGACAAGCACACCGGGTTCGTCTACTGGGGCGAGGTCGGGCCGGACGCGAGCGTCGACTCGGGCGGACGTGGACCGCGCGGCTACGACGAGATCAATCAGGCGCGCGGGCCCGGGAACTACGGCTGGCCCTACTTCGTGGGGAACAACCAGGCCTACTACAAGACGACCGTCATCGATTCCGTCACGACGCAGGGCGGCCCGCAATTCGATCCGGCCCATCCGGTCAACAACTCGCCGAACAACACGGGCCTCAATCAGCTGCCACCGGCGCGCGGCGCGTTCATCTGGTATCCGTACGCGCCGTCGCCCGATTTCCCGATCGTCGGCACCGGGGGACGGACCGCCGAGGCCGGCCCTGTGTTCTACCGCGACGATTTCCGGAACGCACCGCGGGCCTTTCCCGCGTACTACGACCGCAACCTGTTCATCTACGAGTTCATGCGGCACTGGATCATGGCCGTCACGATGGACAAGAATGGCGACCTCGCATCCATCGAGCAGTTCATGCCGAGCGCGCAGTTCGCCGCGCCAATCGAGATGGAGTTCGCGCCGAGTGGCGATCTGTACATCCTCGAATACGGCACGATCTGGTTCTCGGGCAACGACGATGCTCGGCTGGTCCGCATCGAGTACAACGCCGGCAATCGCGCCCCCGTTGTCGCCGCAGCGGTGGATCAACCGAAAGGCGCGCTCCCGCTGCGCATCAGACTGTCCTCGACGGGTACGGTGGATCTCGACGAGGACTCGCTCCGGTACGCATGGACGATTACGCAGCGCGGTGCAGTCGTAGCGCGATCGACGGCGCCGAACCCGGGAATCACGTTCCGGCAGGCGGGGACCTACACGGCCGCGCTGACCGTGACGGACGCGCACGATGCATCGACCAGCGCGCCCCCGATCAAGATCGTCGCCGGCAATCAGCCGCCGACTGTGGGCATCGATCGCGTCGGTGGCAATACCACGTTCTTCTTTCCCGGCGTGCCGGTGCGCTACGCGGTGCGCGTGGCCGATCGCGAAGATGGAACACTGCGCAGCGGCCGGATCCCGGCGCGCCGCGTGGCGGTGCGCGCGCAGTATCTCCCCGACGGCGCAGCCGCGGGGGCGAGTCCCGCGGATCGACCACCGGGGGGGCAGCAGCTCATCGAAGGTGGCGACTGCCTGTCCTGCCATCAGCTGAATCGCAAGTCGATCGGACCCGCGTACCGCGACGTCGCGCGGAAGTACCGCGCCGACACGTCGGCGACCGCGCGGCTCAGCCGAAAGATTCGGGAAGGCGGATCCGGCGTATGGGGACCGGTCGCGATGCCGGCGCATCCCGCGCTCAGCCCCGCGCAGGCCGACGCGATGGTGGCGTACATCATGAGTCTCGCCGATGCGCAGGCGCGTACACCTTCCCTGCCCGTGCGTGGCGCCTACACGCCCGCCGCAGGCTCGGGGGACGCGCCGCGTGGTGTGGTGCAATTGCGCGCCGCGTACACCGACCGCGGTGCGAACGGCGTGCCGGCGATCACGACCGAACAGACGCTCGAGCTACGGTCGCCGACGGTCATCGTGGCGGACGGTGAAATGTCGGACGGCGTGTCGAAACAAGCGGACGAGCGCGTGCCGGTTCCAATCGCGGTCGCAAATCGATCGGCGTCATCGGTCGCGCTGAAACAGATCGACTTGACGGGCGTCGGGGCCGTGACGTTCCTCGTAGCGGCGCCGGCGCAATATCAGGCAAAGGGCGGGAAGATCGCCGTGTATCTCGATAGTCCGACCGGCACGCTACTGGGTGAGAGTGAACCGATTCTATCCACCGCCGATGAGGCGCCGGTCTCGCGCCGCGTGTCGCTGCAACGGGCGACGGGAGTCCACGACCTCTACTTCCTGTTCACGAATCCTGACGCCACCGGAGACGGGTTCCTGTTTGGGGTGTTGACCGCGACGTTCGAGGCTGCGCCGAAGTCGCCCTGATCCAGGTGCAGCTGCGTGTCCACCCACGCGCCATTCTGTCGGTTTTCATCCTACACGATCGTCGGCCGGACGTCCTACATGGGGATACCGGACATTCCGGCCGTGCCACTCCGCTCCGTCTGATAGGCGCCGCATGCTGCGGCGGCTAATTACCTGCCCATGACGCAGATCTACGATCACAACGTCAACGACAGGAGGATGGAAATGAACGTGATCAAGGCTGGAATGTTGGCGGTGGCCGCACTTGTTTGGGTCGCCTGTAGCGGCAAGTCCGGAGGTCCGACGAGCCCGTCGTACTCCGCCGCGGCCCCGGTGCAGGCGTCCGTCGCGAAGAGTGTCGGAGGAGCTCGCACCGGCTTCGGCTTCAACGGCACCGTCAGCGGTTTCCCCACCGGAGCGGTGTTTCTGACCGGCGGCGGATCGTTCGACGCCGCGAGCGCCTCGAACGTGGTTCCCAGTGAGACCGACGTGAAGTCGGGCGGCGGGTTCCGCTGCGAGGCGACGGTCGCGCAGGGTCCGCTCAACGGGTGTACCGCCGGTGAGGGCGTGCGCTGGGACACCGCGCAGCTCCTGGCCTCGACGCGGTTCCGGTGCACCGGCGCCGACGCCGCCAAGGAGATCGCGACGGGTGCCGGAACCGTTGTGTTGCTCGCCGATTTCTATCGCGCGGGCGACGGCAATGACGAGTCGTTCACCGCGCAGATGATCGTCTCCACCACCGACCTCGCGCCGGAGCTTCCGGGAGACCAGACCCTCTGGGTGCAGGGCGTGGGCTGTGGCAGCGCCGGGGTGAACTTCAGCAGGTAAGCACGCAGAGCCATCTGAGCAAAACGGCGAGCGCTATGCTCGCCGTTTTAGTTAGGGAGCGGGGTCACTTCCGCATGAGTCGTTGGATCTGGCGCCACCCGATGAGGATCACGTGGTTATCGGCGAGGGCCTTCCGAAACTCCGGGCTGGAAATGACGTCGACGTCGCGCTGGCGCCACGCGGCATCCCACACCGGGAAGTTCACGGTGACCGCACGCATCTCCGCGTCGTCATGCGCGAGATGCACGAATAACTCGCTGACGCCGGGTTGCAGGTTCTTGACGACATTGAGGTAGTAGTCCTTCCACGCAGCAGGCTGCACGTCGCCTTGCGGTGAGAAGATCGCATCGGGAAACGGGTCGGCCGCGTCAACGTAGGGAAGCAGGTCCCGGAAGACCAGCTCATTGCGGGCCATGCGAATCGGCAGTCTGTAGTCTCGCGCCACCCTCCGCAGCACAGCGAAGAGCTGCGGCGTGGCATAGAGCGAGTGCATATGCGCATCGAGATGGGTGGGGTCCAAGCCCATGGATTTGGCTCGCTCGATCTGTGCTCGCACTTCGATTTCGACCTCCTCGACCTTTGCGTGCTGCGCGAATTCCTCGGTGGTGGAATAGAAAAACCCGTCGGGCCCGACGAGGCTGGGAACGAGCGTGCGCGGCGTCACCGGTCCCCAGCGGAACGTCTGCCACTCCGCCGTCAACGTCAGATGCAGGCCCAGATCGGCGTCGGGATGCGTCCTGGCGTACGCAGCCACTTCGCCGAACCATGGGGCCGGGACCATCACGGTGGCGGAGGTGACCAGTTTCTGGTCGAGGGCAATGAGGCTGGCGTCGTTCTCCGAATGCGACATCGCCAAGTCGTCGGCGTTGATGATGAGTAGCTTGGAGTCGGCGGGGTAGCCGAGGCGCACGTTGAGGGGCGGATCGGCCAGGAAGGCTACCAGGAGGAGGACGGCGAAACGCATGCGGACTCCTGAAATGGGGTTAGGGAATTGGACAGCGAAGACGCCCGCATAGTTGCATCCTTGGCGGAATCACAACTCTACAACCGCGTCACCCGGCGCGTGCTGCCCTTGCTGTTCTGCTGCTACGTCGCGGCCTATCTCGATCGCGTGAATGTCAGCTTCGCGAAACTCCAGATGCTGAACGATCTGAAGTTCAGCGAGACCGTCTACGGCCTGGGCGCCGGCATCTTTTTCGTCGGATACTTCCTCTTCGAGATTCCGAGCAACATTATCCTCCACCGCATCGGCGCGCGACTGTGGATCGCCCGAGTGATGCTCACCTGGGCGGCGGTCTCCGCGGCGATGATGTTCGTGACCACGCCCACCGGATTCTATGTCCTACGCTTCCTGCTCGGTGTGGCGGAGGCGGGGTTCTTCCCAGGCGTGATCCTGTATCTGACGTACTGGTACCCCTCCTACCGGCGGGCCAGGATCATCGCGCTGTTCATGACCGGGATTCCGGTCGCGGGCGTCATCGGTGGGCCGCTCTCCGGCGGGGTCCTCAAGGTCATGGCTGGCGCGTACCATCTCGCGGGCTGGCAGTGGCTCTTTCTGCTCGAGGCACTCCCCTCGCTCATCCTCGGCGTCGCGGTGCTCGTCTATCTCGATGACGGCATCGCCGCGGCCCGCTGGCTGGGCGCCGAGCAGAAAGCGGTGCTCGCGCGGCGCATCACCGAGGACCAGCAACAGGTCTCCTCCCACTCGCTGCTGGAGGGGCTCACGAACACCCGAGTCTGGCTGCTGAGTGCGATCTACTTCTGCCTGATCGCCGGGCTGTACGGCGCCGGGTTCTGGCTCCCGACACTGATCAAGCGGACCGGGGTCGAGAGCCCGCTCGCGATCGGTATCCTCACGGGTGTGCCCAACGCCGCTGCCGCAGTCGCCATGATCGCCATCAGCCGGCACTCGGACAGAACGCGCGAGCGGCGGTGGCATCTCGTCATCCCCGCGCTGATCGGCGCCGTGGGTTGGCTCGTCACCGTCCGCTTTGGTGCGAACACCGCCATTGCCGTGTCAGGCATGTCGTTGGCGCTCGCCGGCGTCACGACGTCGCTCTCGCAGTTCTGGTGCCTGCCGACCGCCATGCTTGCGGGCGCGGCCGCGGCGACCGGCATTGCGCTGATCAACTCGATCGGCAATCTCGCGGGTTTTCTCGGCCCCTCTGTGATCGGCTGGCTCGTCGATCGGACGGGGTCGACTGACTTCGGCATCTACGCGCTCGCGGGCGTCATGGCCATCGGCAGCCTGCTGGTGTTGACGGTCCCCGAACGTCTTGTCAACCGCTAGAGGTACCTTGGTGGCATGACTCACCCGGGTTTACCTCGGCGCCCAAAACGGATCTGCCGCTGGAACGAACGTCACCGGCACTTCCTTCACGAAGGTGCCGAGCCAGCGCGCGAACTCCGCCATGCCGTCCTGCTCCGACGGAATATGTCCCAGGATGATCAACGCCTTCTTCCGGCCCGCCGTGACCGCGTCCGCCACGTACTCCACGGTCTCCCACTCGCGGGCTTCGCCAATCACGAGCACTTCCACAGCATCTTGCTGCAAAAGCTTCCGGTGCGCGTCGAATCCGGCGGCGCCGGGCGACAACCCGATCCTCGTGACCACTAGCCCCGAGTCGCCGACGACCCGCAGCGTCGGCGCCGGCAGGCGCCGGCGAATCGTGGCGGCGAGCTGCGCCAGCGTGGTCTCCGGTACCCGGTAGAGCCACGCACTGTCGGCGCTCCGGTCGCGGTTCCAGCCGAGCACGCGCGCCAGGTTCGCCGCCATCGGCTCGGGGCGCCGCCGATGCCAATGATCGTGCATGCGCACCACGACCATCCGATGTTCACGAATGAACGCGCGCTTCGCCGCCGTCACCGAATCATGCTCGGATTCGAGACCTTCGAGTTTGTCGAAGTGATCGTAGAATGTCGGCTCGTGCGTAATCACGAGATTCGCGCCCTGCGCCGAGGCGCGACGCAGCACATCGAAGGTCGCCATCATCGTGACCGCGATGCCGGTCACGGGCGTCGCCGGATCGCCGTCCTTGAACGTGTCGACGGTCGGCTCGGTCCACGGCACGCCGATGTTTTGCTTGATCCTCTCGACGACATCGCGCGCCGTCAGGGGCGCCTGCTGCGCCGAGGAGATGCTCGGCGCGAGGGCGAGCGCTACGGCAACGAGGCAGGCGGATGCACGCATTGGGCGACTAATCTATCACGCTGTACCTTGGTGGCATGGCCTCACCGGTGACCACCCAACCCGCCCTGCAGCGCGTCATCGGCGTGCGCGGCCTCGCCGCCGCCATCTTCAACATCACGATCGGCGCGGCGATCTTCGTGCTCCCCGCACATGTGGCCGGCAAATTGGGGGCCGCGGCTCCGCTCGCCTACCTCGTGTGCGCCGTGGCGACTATGCTCATCGCCCTCTGCATCGCGGAAGCCGGGAGCCGCGTCCCACAGAGTGGTGGCCCGTACGCATACGTCGAGGCTGCCTTCGGCCCCTACGCCGGATTTCTGTGCGGCGTGCTGCTCTGGCTCGGCATCACGATTGCGATGGGCGCCGTCGCCACCGTGTTCGCCGACGCGCTCGGGCAGCTGGTGCCGGGCCTCGCCGGCTCGCTTGCGCGTGCTGTGCTCCTCATCGCGGCGTATGGCGGCCTTGCCGTCGTTAACCTCCGCGGCGCCGCCCTGGGATCGCGTGTCAGCGGCATCGCGACGGTCGCGAAGATCGTCCCACTCGTCGCGTTTGTGGTGCTCGGCCTATCGCAGGTGCGGGTGGAGAATCTCGCGTTGGGTTCACTCCCGTCGCTCCCACGCCTGGGAGAGTCCGGGCTGCTCCTGATGTTTGCCTTTTTCGGGATGGAATCCGCGTTGCAGGTGAGCGGCGAAGTACGCGATGCGGCCCGCACGGTGCCGCGCGCGATCGCCCTCGCCGTGACGGGCGTGGGAGTGCTGTACATCGCCGTCCAGCTCGTCGCCCAAGGCATCCTAGGGCCAGCGCTCGCCGACCCAGAGACGGCCAAAGCTCCGCTCGCCGCCGCCGCCGTGCAGTTCGCCGGGCCGACGGGCTCCATGCTGATCCTCATCGCGATGATCGTCTCGACCTTCGGCTTCATGACCGCCACAATGCTCGCCACGCCGCGGTCGCTCTTCGCCCTCGCGGTGGACGGCTACCTGCCGCGGCCGCTCGCGGCCGTGCACGGGGCATACCACACTCCGCACATCGCGATTTGGGCCCAGGGCGTGATCGTGACCGCCATCGCCCTCACCGGCACGTACGTCAAGCTGGCGGTCATGGCTAACGTACCGATCCTGCTCGTCTACCTCGGATGCTGCCTCGCCGTGTGGCGGCTGCGGCGACGCGACGTCGGCGCGGCCGGGCAACCGTTCGTCATGCCGGGCGGGCGCGTGGTCCCGTGGCTGGGGGCGGGCTTGATCGTGGCATTGCTGGCGACGGCCACCCGGCAGGACTGGTTGGCGACGGGAGGAGTCATGGCCGCGGCGTCGCTTGGGTTCCTGTGGCGGCGCATGGCCCTGCAACCCTCGGGGCGCGGGTCCTATCCAACTCCCTGAATCCACTCCCGGAGATCGTATGCGGTTGCCCGTCCTTCTTCTGACATCCCTTCTGCTCGCCCCAGTCCTCTCGGCACAGCGCACCGTCCCCTCGGGCGGGCAGTGGCTGATCGAACCGGGCGACGAGTCGGCCACCCTCCAGCTCAACGTGCGCTACGGCGAGGGTCGACACTCGAGTAACTGGGGTCGGGACGTGTCCCTCCGCGAATTCGTGGGCCTCTCCGCGGTCGACATGAACGGATCCGGAGTGGCGGTGCACTTCAAGATCGTCAGGGCGGCCGGCACACTCGACTGCGAGGGCTGGTTCGAGCACGGCAAGGGCTCGGGCCATTTCACCTATCAGCCGAATCCCGACTTTGTCGCCCAGCTCGCCAAGCGCGGCATCAACGCGCCGACGGAGTGGGAGCAGTTCGAGATGACGATGGCGGGCCTGGGGCTGGATCTCGTGGACGAGTTGGCGCGCCAGAAGTATGAGCGCCCCACCGCCGCGGATCTGGCGCGGATGGCGACGCACGGCGTCGATCTCGAGTATGTCCGGGACCTCGGCGCGAGAGGGTATCACCTCGGCGACTTGGAGAGCCTGGTCCGCATGCGGGATCACGGGGTGACCCCGGAGTTCATCGCGTCACTGGACAGCGCGGGCTACAAGAATCTGAGTGCGGAGGACCTCGTGCGCGTCCGAGATCACGGCGTGGACGGAGACTACATCGCGGACATGAAGGCACAGGGATTCCAATTCAGGGACGTAGAGAGCCTAGTTCAGATGCGGGATCACGGTGTCGATCCGGATTTCATCGAGTCACTGAGCCGCGCGGGCTACAAGGACCTGAGCGCGGAGGTGCTCGTGCGCCTGCGGGATCATGGTGTGAACCCGGAGTTCATTAGGTCGGTGGGTAACGCGGGCTACAAGAACCTCGACACCGAGTCACTCGTGCGGCTGCGGGATCACGGGGTCAGTGAGGACTACATCGCGGACATGAAGGAGATGGGCTACGCGCCCGCGAACCCGGAGGAGCTGGTGGAAGCGCGCGACCACGGCGTCGATCCGTCCTACGTCAGGTCGCTCAAGGAGGCAGGGTACGCGAACCTGTCCCTGTCGGAACTGCGCCGCGCCCGTGACCACGGCGTGACCAGGCAGTTCATTGAACGCGTGAAAGCCCGCTACGGCACCACGTCGCTCAGCGAGGTAATCCGGCTGCGCGACCGGGGGCTGTGACGGTGACGACGACTCGCTGATAACGGGTCAGCGCGGGCGTGCCATTGTCCGTCGCCTCCAGGACCAACTGAATCATCTGTCCTGGGGCGGCGTCAGTCGGGACCCGCATGCTCGTGGCAAGCGCGGTGGGGTTCGAGAACAAGACGTTGCCGGGATAAGTGCTCACTTCCCGCCACTGCCGCCACCTTACGGTCACAGCGTTCCCGTCCTGATCTGACGTGACCGCCTCCAGGCGAAGCGTCTCGCCGGGATGAGCAGAGCGTGTGGCGTTCCCGCGAACCGACACGTTAGGGTCGTGGTTGGCGCTGGCGTACGTCGGCGTCACCGACCACAGCAGGCGAGCGGCGAATCCATTCTGTGCGGCAGGAATGAAGTCCGGGTCAGGTGACGGTGGTCGTGGGCGGGCGGTGGCCATCTCCTGCAACCGGAGCAAATCGTCGTACGAGTTGATCGTGATCGGCGGCAGTGGGCGCTGACCCGTGGCCGCGGTCGCTGCACCAGCTCCCAGGCCTGCCCAGCCCCCGCGCGTGGCGTCCTCGTGCGCTCGCAGTCCGTTGTCGATCAGATTGAGGTACGTGAACGTGTCGCCCTCGCCGAGGAACGCTCCCTTCGGACGGGGCGGTGTCCAGACGATGTAGCCTTTTGCTTTGAGCTCGTCCGCGCTGTAGCCCGACAACCCGAAGTAGTCGAAGATGTCGTCCTTCACCATCTGCTTGCCGTCGCCCCACACCCGGTACAGGGCCCCGAATGCCCCGCGGCTCGAGATGTTCTCCCGCGTCCAATCGGGGGAGTAGTAGACCGAATCCTCGGCGCTCACCGTGGCCTGCGCCTCGTATCCCAGCGGGACGCCGCCCACGCCGGCCGGGAGGATCCTGATGTCAGGCCAGTTCGGATGGATGTAGGTCGCGTACGTGTCGTCCTGATCTCCCGCGGGAGAGAGGACGGCTTTGCGCGACACCTTCTGATATATGGCCGGCCATCGCGGCGTCCCCGAGTACTGCAACTCAATCGACTTCAGCGCCCGCGCGATCGT
>DASYRD010000105.1:0-1724 GCA_036004745.1 Gemmatimonadales bacterium
ACGCCGCATACCGCCGCATTCCTGGTCGAGCCGATCCAGGGCGAGGGCGGCATCGTCATCCCTCCCGCGGGCTATCTCGCCGAATGCGCGCGCACCTGCCGCGAGCATCGCGTGCTCCTTCTCGCCGACGAAATCCAGACCGGCATGGGCCGTACCGGCAAGTTTCTGGCGTGCGAGCACGAAGGCGTCGTACCGGATGGAGTGGCGCTCGGCAAGGCGCTCGGTGGCGGAATGCTGCCGGTCTCGGCGTTTGTCGCGACGAACGAAGTGATGCAGGTCTTCCGTCCCGGCGACCACGGCAGCACGTTCGGCGGCAATCCGCTTGCCGCAACGGTCGCGCTGGAGGCACTCGCCGTGCTCTATGACGAGCGGCTGATCGAGCGCTCGGCGGAGCTTGGCGCTTACCTGCTCGCGCAATTGCAGACGATCAAGAGCCCGCTGATCCGCGAGATTCGAGGCAGGGGACTTTTCGTCGGCCTCGAGGTCGACGCGCGGCGCACCGATGCGCAGGCGATCGTCGATCGCCTGCTCGCGCGAGGCGTGCTGTCGAAAGATACGCACGGTACCGTGGTGCGCTTCGCGCCGCCGCTCACGATCACGCGGGAGGAAATCGACTGGGCGGTCGAGCACGTGCGCGCGGTATTCGCCGAGCTCGGCAACGGGATGCGGCGGGCAGCGTAAGGTGCGTCAAGCGGCATCGGCTGGAGGCTTGTACAGACCTTGATCCATAATTTGGCAGCGCGCATCCTGTTCGTGCTCGCGTGTCTTGCAGTCGTCTCAAGCGCCGGCGCGCAAGGCCGCTTCTGCGCTACCGACGACACGTTCCTCTTCGGTAACCGGTCGGTCGGCAGCTCGACGACCGCCACCGCGACGATCAGCAACTGCGGCGATCAGCCGTGGTCGTTCACCGACGTGAGCATCGATCCGGCGACGGGCGCCGCGTACCACGTGAGCCGGACTTGCGCAACGGGTCTCGCGCTGGCGCCGGCAGCCTCGTGCTCGGTGACCGTGACCTTCGCGCCGACGGTGCCTGGCCAGACTTCGGGTGCGGTGTGGTTGCGCAATACCACGAGCACGCCCGATCAGCTTCTTACTTTCTACGGCCGCGGCGTGGACACTCAGGGCGGCACGGCCTCGCTCTCCTTCGCTCCATCGGCGCTCTCGTTTGCGGCGCAGGTCGTCGGCACGCAATCCGCCGGACTCACGGTGCAGCTGGTCAATCACGGACCGGCGCCGCTTACGCCGAGCGCACTCGTGCTTACCGGCCCGGCCGCATACGACTACAGTGCTGTCGGCGACTGCAATGTCGGCAGTCCGATCGCAGTCGGCAAGTCGTGTACCCTGACGTTTTTCTTCCAACCTGCCGCATTAGGCAACCGGCCGGCGAACCTGGTCGTCGATTCGCCGCAGCTCCTGAACCTGGCGATCCTGCCGATCGGCGGGGTCGGGATCACGATCACGCCAGCCGACGCCAATGTCATCGAATTCTTCTATCCCCCGCTCAATACCTACTTTCTGACGGCGTCGCCCGCGGAAGCGGCGTTCATCGATGCAGGCGGGGTCGGCTCGGCCTGGGTGCGGACCGGCTTTTACTTCCGCGCATGGACGGTGGAAAACGCGGCCTCGGGCGCGCTTCCCGTCTGCCGTTTTACCGGGACGCCGGATATCGGGCCGAACTCGCATTTCTTCACCGTCGACGACTACGAGTGTACGGTCGTGAAAGC
>DASYRD010000106.1:0-5943 GCA_036004745.1 Gemmatimonadales bacterium
CACGTAGTCGGCATGCCCCGGGCAGTCGACGTGCGCGTAGTGGCGCTCGGTCGTCGAATACTCCACGTGGCTCGTCGCGATCGTGAGGATCTTGGTCGCGTCGCGGCGGCCCTGCGACTCGGACGCCTTCGCCACCTGGTCGTACGAGACGTAGGTGCCGAGGCCCTTGTCGGCGGACACCTTGGTCAGGGCCGCGGTCAGGGTCGTCTTGCCGTGGTCGACGTGGCCGATGGTGCCGACGTTTACGTGCGGCTTATTGCGTTCGAACTTTGCCTTTGCCATTGCTCCCTCATTGCGTGGTGCGTCGTGCGTGGTGCGGGCCCAGAGCTCGCGACCGGGATTGAACCGGTGACCTCGTCCTTACCAAGGACGCGCTCTACCGACTGAGCTACGCGAGCGTGCACCAAAGAGCGGGCGACGGGACTCGAACCCGTGACCCTCAGCTTGGAAGGCTGACGCTCTACCAACTGAGCTACGCCCGCGCGCCCAAAAGTGGTGGGGGAAGGATTCGAACCTTCGTAGCGCGATGCGCGGCAGATTTACAGTCTGCTCCCTTTGGCCACTCGGGCACCCCACCCGATGCTCCGCCCCCACTGACAACAGACCCCGCGTTCGGTCGGCGCGGGGTTTGTCATTTCCTCGGAGTTCGGGATGCTGCTGCTCCTCTTCTCAGCCGCTACGTGAGCTGACGAAGGGACTCGAACCCTCAACCTGCTGATTACAAATCAGCTGCTCTACCAGTTGAGCTACGTCAGCTGGTGATCGCTAAATCAGACAGACTCATATCTTAAACGGGGTCTGGAACTTAGGCAACCCGCCACTTAGTCCCCTGGGGGGTGTCTTCGATCTCCACGCCACGCGCCTTGAGCTCGGCGCGGATCGCATCGGCAGCCTTGAAATCCTTGGACTTACGGGCCTGGTTCCGGGCCGCCAGGCGCTCGGCCACCCAGTCCGCCAGCGCCGCATCCGCCACCTTGGGGGTTGGCAGCACATCGAGGACGCCCGCGACGCGCTCCAACGCCGCCAACGCTCCCGTCCCACGCGCTCCCCCATCCAGCTCCCGGTTGGCGGCGCGACTGAACTCGAAAAGGCCGGCGACCGCCCGCGGAGCATCGAGGTCGTCGTCGAGCGCGGCCGAGAACTCGGATTCGAGTTTTTGGACGAGGTCCGGGAGCTCGGCGTCGCCGGTCTTGAGGCGCGCGTGCAATTCGCCGAGTCGCCGCACGCCTTCGGTCGCGCCGGCGAGGGCCTCGTCGTTGAAGTCGATCGGTTGGCGATAATGCGATTGCCAGAACAGCAGACGTACCGCGGCCGCGTCGACGCCTTGCTCGCGCAGGTCCCGCGCCGTGAGAAAGTTGCCGAACCGCTTCGACATCTTCGTGCCGCGCACGTTCAGGAACTCGCCGTGCATCCAGCAACGTGAGAACGGCTCGCCCGTCGCGCCCTCCGCCTGCGCAATCTCATCTTCGTGATGGGGAAAGATCAGATCGATTCCGCCGCAATGGATGTCGAGCGTGCGCACCATAAAACGCTTGCTGATCTCGTCGAGCGCCATCGCCGAGCACTCGAGGTGCCACCCCGGACGCCCACGGCCGAAGGGCGCGTCCCACGCGGCCCCGACGCTCTCGTCCTCGGCGTCGGCCTTTTTCCACAGGGCGAAGTCGCTCGGGTCATCCTTGGCGTACTCGTCGCTCGCGACGCGGGCGCCCACTTTGATCTGACGGCGGTCGAGACGCGACAGACGGCCGTACGTGGGGAACTTCGCGAGCGCGAAATACACCGACCCGTCGTCTCCTTTATATGCCATGCCACGGTCGAGCAGTTGCTGTACGAGCGCGATCATCTGTGGGACGTACTGCGTCGCGCGCGTGTACACGTGCGCCGGTTTGATCCGCAGGTAGTCGCGATCCTCGAAGAACGCCTGCGTGAAGGGCTCGGTGTGATCTGTAATGCGCTTGCCGGCGCCGGCGGCCGCCTTGATCACGCGGTCGTCGACGTCGGTCAGGTTCATGATGTGGAAGACATCGAAGCGTGAGTGCTCGAGCCAACGCCGCAGCAAATCCTCGAACAGAAACGTTCGGAAGTTGCCGATGTGCGCATAATTCCAGACGGTGGGGCCGCAGGTATAGAGCGTCACGCGCGGCGGCGCGAGCGGTTGGAAGGGCTCGACGCTGCGACTCATCGTGTTGTAGAGGGCAACCGGCATCGTGCGCGAAACGTAGACGCGCACGGCGGGAGCGTCAACGCGACGCGTCGTGCGCGTCCAGGACGATCTCTTCCAGCGATTTCACTCGGACGCGCGACGCGCGCACGGCGAGGCGATGCGCGCGACACAACGCGAGCGCGGCCTCGGGCGTGCGACCGGCGAGGGGGGCTTCGAGCCCGGCGGCCGTCACGCGGAATCCGGGGGGCGGCTCCGGGGGCGGGTGGTCGAGGAAGACTTCCAACACGCGCTCGGCGAGGAGGGCGGCGACGGAGCCCGCCCGCACCACGCGGCCGGCCCGCAGCACGAGCACCCGGCTGGCCAGCCGCTCGAGGGCGCTCAAATCGCGAGCCGCGAGCAGCACCGCCACGCCGGTCGCGACGAGATGGGCGACACGGGTGCACAGATCGCGGCGCGACAGCGGATCGAGCCCTGACAACGTCTCGTCCAAGAGCAACACCTGCCGGCCCCCGAGCGTCGCCTGGGCCAGCGCGAGCCGCTGCAGATCCACGCGGCCGAGCGCGGCGGCGCGGGCGTTCGCGCTGGCGGCGAGCCCGGCGATCTCGAGGGCATCGTGCACCAGCACGCGCCGCATTGCGCCGATCGCATGGAAGCGAGCGTAGTAGCCGAGCACCTCGCGCACCGTGAGCGCAGGCGGAAAGACGGGCGCCTCAGGGGCGTACCCGGCCGCGCCGCTGCGACAAACCTCGCCGCGCGCGGGGCGCACGAGACCCGCCGCCACTCTCAGCAGCGTCGTTTTCCCCGCGCCTGCGGGACCAATGATTCCGATGATCTCGCCGGGGAGCAGCGCGAGCGACACCCCATCGAGGGGCTGTGGCCCGCACACCTCGTGCAGCGTCAGAGCGTAGTCGGTCATTGCGCCCGCCCCCGGTGTCGCACCACACCGCTCGCCAGCACGACCCCGAGTGCCGCCCAGGCGGCGGCGTGCAACACCGCGTCCACGCTGCCGCTCGCGACTTCTCGATAGCGCCACAGTGCCGGTCCCAGCTCCAGGGCGCTCGCGACGGCGATGCGCACCACGCCGGGGTCCACGACGCCAACGATCGCCTCGGGGGGCAGCGCCCCCGCGAGCGCCATACAGATGAAGAGGGCGAGCGCGGCGCCCGTGCCCGCGACCAGCACCGCGGCGAGAGCGCACCCCGCGACTGCCCCCGCCGCGACGATTCCCGCGAGGCCGGTGGAGAGCTCTCCACCCGCAGCAATGGTGCACGCACCGACCAGCGTCGCGGTCGGGAGGACGGCGGCGAGCCAACGGCCGCAGGCGATGGCGAGCGGCGTGGTCGGATGCGTGAGGGTGATGGCAAACGCAGCGCGGTCGGCGGCGGAGCCGGCCGCGAATGCGGCGCTCAGAACAGCACCGAGGGCGCCCGCGTTGAGCGCGACGCCGAGCGGGTCGGCGCCGCGGAGTCCGAGCCAGATGAGGGCGCCACCGAGCAGCGCGAGCCATGCGCCGAACCGAGTTCGGAGGAGGCGGGGACGGACGAGGGCCCACTCGGCGAGGACGCAGCGGAGGAAGTGCACGGGGGCACTATAAAGAGGAAAGAGCGGCGACCGGTACCGAATCGCCGCCGTACTACATCAAGAAGCCGCAGCCCTCACGATCGCATCCACCAGCGGCCCGGACTCGAACCGCACCGGATCCGTCGCCGGGAGGCCCGTCTCCTTCTGCGCCTTCGCAATCGCCGCCCGCGCGGCCTTCTCGTCCATGTCGTACGTGTTGAGACAGATCCCGATCACCTTGGTGGGATGAATCGGATGCGCCGCGCGCTCGTAAATGTCGATCATCTCGGTGTACGACGGGATCTTCACCCACGGCTCGCGGCCATGATAATCGCCGATGTAATCGCGCGTGGCCTGGTGGCAGAGAATCAGCGCGTCGGGGCAGGAGCCGTGCAGGAGACCGAGGGTCACGCCCGAGTATCCGGGGTGAATGAGGCTCCCCTGCCCTTCGACCAGCACGATGTCGTTGCCCTTGGCGCCTTGCAGCACCAGCTCTTCCGCAGCGCCGGCGATGAAGTCGGCGACGACGGCGTCGACCGCCGTGCCCCACCCTTCGATGAAGATCCCCGTTTGCCCCGTCGCCACGAAGCTGGTCTTGTGACCGCGCTTCACCAACTCGTCGCGGAGCTGAAGCTGCGCCGTCATCTTGCCGACGTTGCAGTCGGAGCCGACCGCCAGAATCACGAGCGCGTCCACCTCGGCGGCACGACCGTCGGCGATGGGGAGGTTCGGGGGCGGCTTCCGCGCGTCGAGGATCCGCACGCCTTTGGATTTGGCGAGGGGACCGAACTCCGGGTCGTCACCGATGAAGGTGTGGAGCCCGCTCCAGACCTCGAGGCGGCGGTCGATGGCGCTGCGGAGCCACCCACGCCAGTCGTCGGGAAGCCGGCCACCGGGGGGCGCGATGCCGATGAGCACGGCCGTCGCCCCGCCCCCCAGCGCCACGCCCTGCTCGAACTCGGCCACGACGGGGATGTTGCCGCCGAAGCCCAGCACATCCTGCACGGTCTTGCCGGCTTCGACGCGATCGAGCACCGCGACGATGCGCTCCGGGAAGTAGCGGATGCAGGAGTTCGCGGTCTTCGAGGTGAGGGGGCCGAACTGGCCGTCGGCAACGATCAGGAAGCGATGTGGTGTCGGTTTCGTCATGTCGCGGAAACGGGGGTGCGGTGCTCACCGGTAGACCGGAGCACCGCGGGCTGTTGACGGTCGATATCACCATAAATCTCGCCGTGGAGCACGTGGCGCACGAGCACCAGCGTGACGGCCAGAATAGGCACGGCGACGATGAGTCCGATCGCGCCGAGCAGCGTGCCCATGATCAAGACGCCGCCGATCGTCAGCACCGGGGGCAGCGCCAGTTTGCGTTGCATGATGCGGGGCAGGATGAAGTTGGCTTCGAGCACGTGCACGACGACGCCGAGCGAAATCACCAGGACCACCTTGAGCCAGTCGCCGGTGGCCACCATGAAGAGCGCCGGCAACAGCGTCGACACGAGCGTGCCGAAGAACGGCACGACCGCGACGAGCCCGGTGAAGATGCCGAAGGCGAGCCAGAACGGCACGCCCAGAATCCACAGGCCGATCGCCGTGAGCACGGCGAGGACTGTCATCGCGATCAACTGACCGACGACCCAGGCGCGGAGCGTGGCGGCCATGTCGAGAAAGACGCGCTTCGCGATCGAACGATGCTGCGGGGCGATCAGGGAGACGAGGCCGTCGCGATACAGGTCAGGCTGCCGCGCGAGATAGAGCGCCATCACGACCACGCTGGCGCCTTCGATGAAGATTTTGCCCCCGCCCCGCACCGTGCCGATCAGGGAGCCGCGCAGGAAGTCCGTGGCGTCGTTCACGATCCCGGCGACGAGTCCTGACGTCGGGTTCGCGAGCTCGGTCCGGCGCAGGACGGGGTACTGGCTCGCCCAGCGGGCGAGGACGTCCTGAATCTTGGTGAGTGTGTCGGGGAGCCCGCCTACGAGCGCCTGCGTCTGGTCGATGACGGGTGGAACGAGGAGCGCCCCGACGAAGACGACCGCCGCGAGCGTGGCCGCCACCGCGATCGACAGCCCCGCCCAGCGCACCAGCTTGAAGCGCCGCTCCAGATAATCCGTGACGGCGGACAAGTAAACCGCGAGCAGGATCGCGATGAAGACGAGCAGCAGGATGTCGACGACGCGGACGACGAACCAGATGACGAGGGCCGCAACAAAGAGCGCCAC
>DASYRD010000107.1:0-97773 GCA_036004745.1 Gemmatimonadales bacterium
GTCCAGCTCTTCTGCTCGCGCAGGATGAGGAACAACCGTGAGTCGGCTCCGCCGCCCAGGACCTGAGTGGCGATGCGCGCCGCGTAGTAGCCGGTGTCGGTCGGCAGGAACGTCGTATTCCCCATGACGATGTTTGACTGCACCGACCCGGGCCGGTGCACGAGCACGATGTCGGTGCCGCGTTTGGCGGGCACCGCGGGAAGCGGTGGGGTCGCCGGTGGCGCGCCACGCCATCCCGCTCCCCCGAACGCCCGCAGCGCGAGCGCCCGGGCGCGGGCCAGCGTCATGTCCCCCGCGACGACCAGCAGGGCGCCCACCGGCCGCAACCGGCGGCTCGCGAAGCCGACGACGTCATCGCGGGTGATCGCCTTGTAGGACGCGGGCGACGCGCTGCGCCCGTAGGGATGCCGCCCATACATCTCCTTGGCGAACACGCGGGCCGCGACGTTTTCCGGCTGCGACATCTCGACCTCGAGCGACGACAGGTACCGCGTGCGGGCGAGCTCGACCTCGTCGGCAGGGAAGGTGGCGCGGCGCGTGACATCACCCAGCAGCTCGAACGCCAGGTCGGCGTGATCGCTCAACACGTCGGTCGAGACGGTGAAGAAGTCCTCGCCCGAGCCGGCGGCGAGGCTGCCGCCGACGCCCTCGATCGCCGCGGCAATCTGATCGGCGCTGCGGGTGGGGGTGCCCTTGGTCAGCAGCTCGGCGACGATCGCCGACAGCCCTTCTTTGCCCACCGGGTCGTACGCCGTTCCGGCGCGGAAGCTCAGGGTCACGGAGAGCGACGGCTGCTCGTGGTTCTCGATCAGCAGCAGCGTCATGCCGTTCGGCAGCGGCGCTTCCTGGAACGGCGGGAACTGCGCGGGGCGCAGCGGCGCGGGCGCCGGAGGGCGCGTAGGGAAGTCCTGGGCACACAGGACGGTCGGACTGACGGCCAGGGCAGCCGCAGCGGCGAGCGCGGCCCGTGCAACGTGGCGTCTTGGCGTCATGGCGTCTGCCCTCCCGGTCCCGCGCGCACGACCACCAGCACGAGGTTCGCGGGATCGAGATAGGTGTTGGCGACCCGCTTCACGTCCGCGGCCGTCACGGCCAGGATGCGGCCCAGGTCGGTGTTGATGTCGTCGAGGGCCTCGTGAAACAGGAGGTAGTGGTGCAGCTCCTCCGCCTTGCCGAGGGTCGTCTCGCGGTTGCTGATGAAGCCGGCGCGCAGGATGTTCTTCGCCTTCTCCAGCTCGACGGTCGTGACACCGTTCGCGCGCACGCTGTCGAGCTGCATGGCGATGAGACTGTCCATCCGCTCCACGCCCACGCCCTGGTTCACGATCCCGAACGCCACCCAGAGGCCGGGGCCGTTGCGCGAGCCGCCGGGGCTCACGAAGGTCCCGGTGCCGAGCGCGGCCTTCTCGCGCCGCACCACGGCGACGTTGAGCCGCGAGCTTTCGCCCTGGCCCAGGATCAGGTTCAACAGCTCGAGCGCCGGTGTGTCGGCGCTGCGGTGCTCGGGAATCCGGTAAAACCGCAGCGCGGCGTCGAGGTTGGCCTGGGCGTCGCGCACCTCGCGGCGGCGCGTGCCCGGCCCGACCCGCCAGTCGCAACGGACCGCCTCCGGACCAGGATGGCTCGGCACGCCGGCGAAGTAGGCGTTGACGAGCCGCCGCAGCTCGGCGGCGTTGAAATCGCCGACCACCACGAGCGTCGCGTTGTTGGGCGCGTAGTAGGTATCGAAGAAGGCCTGCACGTCGGGGAGCCGCGCGGCATTCAGATCGTCCATCGAGCCGATGACGGTGTGCGCGTACGCGAAGCAGCCGGCGCTGTCGAAGGGCCACGCCAGACCGTCGGTGAAGGCCGACGCATAGGGCCGGTTGTCCACCCCGAGCCGCCGCTCTTCCTTCACGGTCTCGCGCTGGTTCTCGAAGTTCTCCTGCGTGATCGCGAGCGACCGCATCCGATCCGCTTCGAGCCACAGGGCGAGGTTCAAGCGGTTCGAAGGGACCGTCTCGAAATAGTTGGTACGGTCTTCCTGGGTGCTGCCGTTGAGCGTCCCGCCCGCCCGCTGCACCAGCTGGAAATGCTCGGCTTTCTTCACGTGGGCCGAACCCTGAAACATCATGTGCTCGAACAGGTGGGCGAACCCCGACCGCCCCACCCGCTCGTTGCGCGACCCGACGCTGTACCACACGTCCACCGAGACCACCGGGGTCGAACGGTCTTCCGAATAGATCACGCGCAAGCCGTTGGGAAGCGTGAACTGCTCGTAGGCGATGCGGCCGGCATCCGCTTGGGCCACGACGGTCACGGGCAGAAATGCGAGAAGAGCGAGCAAGTGAGGCTCCGTTGTCAGGGCTGGACCAGCTCGAACCGGAAGAATCCGTCGAGCGATTCGCCTTTCACGACGCGTCGGGGCGCCGACCGCGTCACGTACACGCGCAGGACGGGACTGCGCAGCGGGATCGTCTCGAACGTGCCGGCCGGGACGGTGACGCTGGCCGCCGGCTCGGCGACGAGGCTCAGCGTCGTGATCGAGTCGCCGAACTCGCTGTAGGCGCGCCCGCTCAGCACGTCTCCCGGATCCGCGATGACCACCGGCGCCGCGAGGAGCCCGTAGTCCGACCACACCGCGGCGGAGGGCAGGGTGGTCCGCACCGGGCGCGTCGTCACCTGGCCGTTGCGCAGTCCCACGCGGCGCGTTCCCTCGACGCGTCCCTGCCGCACGTGCAGGTCGTGCTCCACGAGCACCGTGTCGGACTGCGGGTTGAAGACGACGATCCGATGGAAACTCGATACCGGCGCCCCGGTGCGGCGGTCCATGACGACGTGCACGCTCTCGGCATCGGCGGGGCGCAGCTCCGAGGTGGCCGTGAACACCAGCTGGTCGCCCTGGATCTCGTACTGCCACACCGCCTGTCCCCGCTCCTGGCCGTTCAGATAGAAAGCGAAGGAATCGCGGGCGGCCGGCAGCGCGGCGAGGTCGAAGCGAAGCGGCTTAGGGGCCTGCAAGGCCGCGCTAACGAGCAGGAAACAGAGCCAGGGCATTAGTCTCGAGGATCGCCTTCCGGTGCGCGTCGGAGAGCGGGAGCGCCAGAAACTGGTCGATGTTCTGCCGCAGATCCTTCACGCCCGGGCTGGGCCAATCGGTCCCCCAGAGCACCTGGTCCACGATCTCGGCAAGGCGGGGAAAGTACTCCAGCAGCTTGGCGGGCGGAATGCCCGACACGTCGAGCCTGACTTTTCCGTGACGTCGCAGAATGAAAAACGCCTCTTCCATGTACAACGGCCGGCCGCCATGCGCCATCACCAGCTTCAGGTCGGGGAAGTCGATGGCGACGTCGTCGAGCTCCATCGGGTTGCCGTACTTCGAGCGCGCGCCAGGGAAAATCGACGTGCCCGTGTGGACCATCACCGGCAAGCCCCGCTCCTCACAGCGGCGGTAGATCTTGGCCAGGGCCTCGAGGCCTTCCGTGTAGGCGTTGGCCGCGAAACACTGGTGGGGCGGGTGGATCTTGAGGAGGCGAATGCCGAGGTCGATGAGGCGGTCCACGTCGCCCGTGGGGTCCTTCGTAAACCGGGCGTGCACACCGCCGTAGGGCAGCAGCCGCTCGGGATTGGCCTGGGCATACTTGGCGGCGAACGTGTTGGTGGAGTCGTCGAAGCCCATGACGTCGGGGCTCGGGTAGTTCACGAGCCCCACGCGCCACACGCTCGAGCGATCCATCACCTCGAGCAGGGCCTTCGGATCGTCCATCAAGGACAGCAGGAAGTCCCAGTGCGCTTCCTTGCCCTTGCGCATGGCCGCCTGGACCTGCGGTTTCAGGTCTCGCCACGGCTGTATGTGGATGTGGACGTCGGTGACGCGGGTCAGGTGCTCCAGGAGTAGAACCCCTTTCCCGATTTCTTCCCCAGCTCGCCCTTTTTCACCTTGTCCCGCAGAATCGCGGGGGGCTCGTAGTGCGGCAGTTTGAGCGTGGCGTGCAGGTATTCAGCGATCGCGAGGCGTACGTCGAGGCCGACGAGATCGGTGAGCTTGAGGGGACCCATCGGGTGGTTGTAACCCAGCTCCATCGCCTTGTCGATGTCCTCCACACTGGCGACGCCTTGCTCCAGCATCCGCATGGCCTCGAGTCCGAGCACGACGCCCAGCCGGCTCGATGCGAAGCCGGGGGAGTCCTTCACCACGATGGGCTCCTTGCCGAGCTGCCGCGCGAACGTCATGGCGCGGTCGTTCACGCCTGGGGCCGCGCGATCGTGGGTGACGATCTCGACCAGCTTCATCAGGTGGACGGGATTGAAGAAGTGCATCCCCACGAGCCGGTCCGGTCGCGTGAGCCCCGCGGCCAGCTGACCGATCGACAGGGACGACGTGTTGGACGCGAGCAGCGTATCGGGGGGCACAGACCGCTCGATCGTCGCGAGCAGACGCTGCTTGATTTGCAGGTCCTCCACCACGGCTTCGATCACGACCGCCACGCCCCGGACGGCGTCAGCGAGCTCGCGTTCGATGCGCACACGCCGCGCGACGAGCGCGCTCGCCTCCTTGGTGAGCTTACCGCGCTCCACCGCCCCCGCGAGCAGCGCGTCGATCTTGACCGTGGCCTGGGGCAGGGCATCGGCTCGGCTGTCGGTCAGGGCGACCTCGCACCCGGCCAGGGCCGCGACATACGCGATCCCGTGCCCCATGGTGCCCGCGCCGACGACCGCGACTCGGGGCAGGAATGACGTCATGCGGCGCGCGACGCGTCGACCGCCTGCCGAGCGCGGGCGGGGAAGTTGGTGCAGAGCCCGTCCACGCCCAACGCGACGAAACGGGCCAAATCCGCGGGCTCGTCTACCGTCCACACGAACACGCTGCGATGCGCGTCGTGGAGGGTCCGGACCAGCAGGTCGTCGGTTACCGTGCGCTCCTGCCATAGGATCGAAGCAGCGGCGTCGTCCAGCGCGGCGAGAGGCCGCACCGGATACGAGCTCGACAGCACGCCGCAGCGCAGCTTCCCTCCGCGACGCCGGTCAGCGAGCCGCCGGATGATCCGATGGTCGAAGCTGTGGATGGCGTAGCCCGCGGGGTTCGGGCCACGATCCATGGCTTCGAAGAGACGTCCGTCCCACCGGGGGTCGAGTGTCTTCACCTCGATGAACACCTGGAGGCGCGGCGCGACGGCCGCGAGCGCCTGCGCCAGGGTGGGGACGGGCTCGCCGTTCTTGAGCCGCAGGGCCGCGATCGCCCGGGCCGGCGACTGGGCGATATGCGTCCCGTCGATCGTGTCGTCGTGATGGACGATGAGCTCCCCGTCGGCCGTCGCGTGGATGTCGAGCTCGACGCCATCGGCACCCTGGGGCGCGGCAGCCCGGAATGCTGCGAGGGAGTTCTCGAGCTCGATGCTCGAGGCGCCGCGGTGCGCGATGACGAGCGGCGACGTGCCTGACCTCACCCGAGGCTGTCCGCCTTCTTCGGCTCGATCCAGTCGGGCTCTTTCTCGATCCCGTGTACGACCGCGATGTCCTCGGGCCGCGGCAACACCGACGTCAAGTAGGCCGGGTATTTCGCCGCGTCGAGCGGCTCACCGTCCACGTTGAAATGCTTGTGCGCGTAGAGGCCGATGCGGCGGTTGAACTTCAAATCGGGCACCTTGAGCTGCCGCTCGCGCTCCGGGATGAACATGTTGAGCCGCTCGACGAGTTTCACGATTTCCTGGCGATAGAGCCCGCGCGCGTACTCGTTCAGCTTGGCCTTGTCGGGCTCCCCGGCGCTCTCGCGCTCGTCGTAGCGACCCTTGAGTCCCCAGACGTACGCCCAGTGCGCCGATGACGAGTTGTCGGTTCCGAAGAGATCGAAGGCCGTCGGGATCCACTTGTAAAAGAACCGCTGGATCACTTCGGGGGGCATCTTGCCGGCCTTCACGATGCGGAGCAGGCCGTTGTTGCCGGTGCCCAGGTGGAACGACTCCTCCTTGAGCATCGGGCCCATGGAGCGCGCCAGCGGGTCGAACGCGGACACCGACAGCATCTTGAGCTGGAACTTGCCGTCGCGATCGATGAACTGCGTGTACGTGAAGAAGTCGAGCCAGTTGTCGACGATCTCATTGAACGAGCCGAGCAAGCGCTCGCCTTCGTCGGCGCGGCGGTCCAGCAGCTTCGCGGCTTCGCGCTTGCCCTCATCGCCGAAGTACGTGCACAAGAGGTACGACATCTGCCATCCGTGGCGCATCTCCTCGGTCATCACCCGCTGCAGCGACAGGAGGTCATAATCCGAGGGCGCGTGCTGCAGCAGGTTGCGCTGCTGCTCCACCGACGCAAACTCGGTATCGCCCTGATAGACGATCAGGTTGAGCAGCGCGTCGCGGATGCGCTGGTCGGGGATGTGCATCACCGTCGGCCACTTGCGTTGGCCCTTGTAATGCCCGAACTCGATGTGCGGCACTTCGGGATCGCCGAACTTCGCATCGAAGGTGAACGTGCGGAGCTCACCCTGCGGCAAGCCGATCGAGTCCTGCCAGTACCGGAAGTAGTCGATCCAGTCGTCGAAGTTGCCCAGCTTGCGAACCATTCAGCGACTCCTTTGGAACAGCGTGTTCTGATCGGCGATTTCGAGGTCGAGCATCTCCAAAAGCGTGCTCCGTTCCGAGCGATAGAGCGCGGCCTTCGCCTTGCGCACCGCGAGCGGCGCCATGCCCGCCCACAGCTCGGCGAGCTGCTTCGTTTCCGCCGCGAGATCCGCCTGCGGGACGACGCGATCGAAGAGGCCGAGCTGCGCGGCTTCGGCGGCGGGGACCATGCGCGCGCTCCACACCAACTCGGCGGCCTTCGAGATGCCGACGAGCCGGGGGAGGAAGAAGCTCCCACCCCAGTCGGGGACGAGGCCGAGCTTGTGGAATACCTGTCCGATCGACGCTTGATCCGACGCCAGGCGGTAGTCGCAGGCGAGCGCGAGATTCGCGCCTCCGCCGGCCGCCGGTCCGTTGACGGCGGCGAGCACCGGCTTCGGGGCGTCGCGAATGATGAGGGCGATATCCTTCCCGGCGGCGACGAGCTTCGGGCCATCGTTGCCCAGCACCGAGAGATCGGCCCCGGCGCAGAACGCGCGCCCTGCCCCCGTCAGCACGATGACGCGCACCGCATCCGAGCCCGCCAGCATCTGGAGCGCCTCGATCAGGTCGGTGCAGGCGCTCACGTCGAAGGCGTTGAGCTTTTCGGGCCGATTCATCGTGATCGTCCCGATCCCGCCCGTAATCTCGACGAGGACGCGCTCGTACGCGGCCATCAGACTCGCTCCACGATCATCGCGATGCCTTGACCGACGCCGATGCACATCGTCACCAAACCGTACCGTCCGTTACGGCGTGATAAGGCGTGGACAAGCGTGGTGAGGATCTTGGCACCTGTGCACCCCAGCGGGTGGCCGAGGGCGATCCCGCCGCCGTAGATGTTGACCTTCGCGGGATCGAGCTTCAGCTCGCGGATGCAGGCGATCGCCTGCGCGGCAAAGGCTTCATTCAGCTCGATGAGATCGATCTGGTCGATCTTGAGGCCCGCGCGCTTCAGGACTTTCTGCGTCGCAGGAATCGGACCGAGGCCCATGCAGCTCGGATCGACCCCTGCAACGGCAGTCGCTACGACTCTGGCGAGGGGTGTCTTTGCGTTCGATGTGACCAGGAGGGCTGCGGCGCCGTCGTTGATCCCGCTCGACGTCGCCGCGGTGACCGTCCCGTCCTTCTTGAACGCCGGCTTGAGCTTCCCGACCGTCTCGAGTGTGGTGCCGGCGCGGGGATACTCGTCTTTCTCGAAAGTCGTCCCATCCGGCAGGTTCACTTTGACGATTTCATCGGTGAACACGCAGTTGTTCAACGCCGCATTCGCCCGTCGCTGGCTCTCCACCGCAAACGCGTCCTGCTCCGCGCGCGTGATCTTGTACTGCTGCGCCACCACCTCGGCGGTCTCACCCAACGAGATCGTCCACTCCTGTTTGAGACGGGGGTTCGTGAAGCGCCACCCGACCGTCGTGTCGGCGGTCTCCGGCGCCTTGCGGCTCCACGGCTCACCCGACTTGAGGGTCACGTAGGGCGCGCGCGTCATGTTCTCGACGCCGCCGGCGATGAACGCCTCGCCCTCGCCGGCCTTGATCGCCTGCGCCGCGCTCGCGACCGCCTGCAGCCCCGAGCCGCAGAGCCGGTTCACCGTCTGGCCCGGGACCTCCACGGGGAGGCCGGCGAGGAGCAACGCCATGCGCGCCACGTTGCGGTTGTCTTCCCCGGCTTGGTTGGTGCACCCGAGGATGACGTCGTCGATCGAAGTCGGATCGACTCCGGAGCGCTCGACCACGGCCTTGATCGGGACGGCCGCGAGATCGTCGGCGCGGACGCCGGCGAGCGACCCGCCGTGCTTTCCCACAGGCGTGCGCAATGCGATGGAGATGAAGGCGTCGCTCACAACTGGACCCAGACCGTCTTGGTCTCGAGGTAGCCGTCGAGGGCTTCGCGACCGAGGTCGCGACCGAAGCCGGACGCCTTGAACCCACCGAAGGGCGCGCCCGAGTCGTAAAAGTTGTACGAGTTGATCCACACCGTGCCGGCGCGAATTGCCTTGGCGGCGCGGTGCGCCTTCTGGATGTCCTTCGTCCAGATCCCGGCGGCGAGGCCGTAGACCGTGTTGTTCGCGAGCTTGACGCCGGCGTCGAAATCGTCGAACGAGAGCACGGCGAGCACCGGGCCGAAGATCTCCTCGCGCGCGATCGTCATCTCGGGTTGGACGCCGGCGAATACGGTGGCTTCGACGAAATAGCCCTTGCCGTTCGGCTTCACGGCGTTGCCCCCCGCCACGAGCCGCGCGCCTTCGTCGACGCCTTTCTTCACGTAGGCGAGGACGCTCTCCTGCTGTTTCTTCGAGACCAGAGCGCCGAGGCGCGTGTTCTTGTCGAGGGGATCGCCGGGCGTGAGCTTCTTCGCGCCTTCGGCGAGCTGTTCGACGACCTGATCGTGTATCGACCGCTCGACGAGGAGCCTCGAGCCGGCGGCACAGACTTCACCCTTGCCGTAGAAGATGCCCGTCTGCGCGCCGCGCACCGCCGCCTTCAGGTCGGCGTCGGCGAAAATGATGTTGGGGCTCTTGCCGCCCAGCTCCATCGTGACGCGTTTGTTCGTCTCCGCCGCCATCTTCATGACCTGGCGCCCGACCTCGGTCGAGCCCGTGAACGAGATCTTGTCCACGTCGGGGTGACGCACCAGCGCCGCCCCGGCCGTCGAGCCACCTCCCGCGACCACGTTGAACGCGCCAGCCGGCAGTCCCGCCTCGAGCGCCAGCTCGCCGAAGAGCACGGCCGTGAGCGGCGTTTCGGACGCCGGTTTCAGGATCACCGTGCATCCGGCTGCGAGCGCGGGCGCGAATTTCCAGCTGGCGATGTTGAGGGGGAAATTCCATGGCACGATCGCACCGACGACGCCGATCGGCTCGCGCAGCGTGTACGCGAGGAAGGGCCCGTCCACGGGGAGTGTATCGCCGACGATCTTGTCGGCCCACCCCGCGTAATAGCGGAGCGTGTTGACCGTCATCGTCAGCTCGATCTTCGCTTCGAACAGCGTCTTGCCGTTCTGGGCGCTCTCGAGCCGCGAGAACTCGTCGAGCCGGGCCTCGAGGAGATCGGCCGCCTTGGACAACATGCGGCCGCGCTTCCGTGCCGACAGATCGCGCCACGCCGCGGACTCGAAGCAGGCCTTGGCGGCCCGGACGGCGTTGTCCACGTCGGCGGCATCGCCCGCGGCGACGTCGGCGATCACCTCCTCGGTGGCCGGGTTCACCACGGGGAAACGCTTCCCGGCCGCGGCCGGGCGCCACTCGTTATTGATGAAGAGGTCGGTCTTCACTTCCCTTTGAACTCCGCCACCCGCTTCTCCTGGTTTGCCGCGATCCCTTCCTTGGCATCTTCGCTCTGGAAGAGCTGCTGCTGCAGCTCGCGCTCGATCGCCAGCGCCGACTCGAAAGGCACCTCGGCGCCCGACTGCACCGCGCGCTTGATCAGCCCTACGGCCTTCGACGCCTTGTGGGGCGGGCAGAACTGCTTGGCGTACAGCAGGACCTGCTCCCAGAAGTCCTTGGCGTCGAAGATCTCGTTCACGAGGCCGATCTCCTTGGCGCGGTCGAACGAGAAGAGCTCGCCCTTCACCATCAATTCGATCGAGAGCGGCTTACCGAGGATGCGCGCCATGCGTTGCGTGCCACCGGTGCCGGGCAGGACGCCAAGGTTCACCTCGGGGAGCCCGATCTTGCCCGCGTTTTCCTTGGCGAGGCGGATGTCGCACGCCATGGCGATTTCGAGCCCGCCGCCGACGGTGTGCCCGTTGAGCGCCGCGATCGTGAGCTTCGGCGTCTGCTCGAGCCGGTTCAGCGTCTCGTTGGCGTGCAGGCAGAAGAAATACTTGAAGCGCGGCGTCACCGAGTTGAGCATGCCGATGTTCGCGCCGGCCGAGAAGAACTTGTCGCCCTTGCCGCGGAGCACGATCACATGCACGTCGTCGTCGAAACGCGCCTTGAGGATCGCGTCATCGAGCTGGCGCATCATCTCGTGCGTGTACGTGTTCGCCGGGGGATCGTCGAGCTCGATGACGGCGAGCCCGTCATCCGCGGTGTAGTGGACGAGGGCCTTCTGTTCGGTCTTGGGTTCCGTCATGGTAGCCATGCAATCAGTCTCCGTGTACCGGGGAGGGAGCAGGGAAGGGCACGTCCACGAAGCCGCCGTGGAAGATGCGCGTGATCAGATCGGCCAGGCGGCGCGGGTCGATCTGGCCCGCCGGGTCGTACCAGTTGTAGATCCAGTTCATCATGCCGAACAGCACGTAGGCCGCGGCGCTGCGGTCGACGGGCGTCTCTTCGGGCGCCGCATCCTTGAGGAGCTTCTCCAGGAGATCGACGTAGCGCCGCTTGATGGCCGCGACGCCGCGCGCCGGCTCGTGCGACAACACCTTCATCTCGGCCATGTGGCGCGCGAAGAAGGTGACGTGGTGGCGAATGAAGGCCTGCAGTCTTTCTGCCGGCTCGCGGGCTGCGGCGACCGCTTGCTCCGCGCCCGCCAGCACGCGGGTGAAGCAACGCTCCTGGATCAAGTCGAGCAGGTCTTCTTTGCCCTTGGTGTAGTAGTACATCCCCGCGAGCGACATCCCGCTCGCCGCGGCCAAATCCCGCATCGTGGTCGAGTGGTAGCCCTTCTCGGCAAAGACCTGGGCGGCCTGGGCGAGAAGGTGGTCGAGGCGTTCGTCGTAGGGACGCATGGTTCGAACAAGCGTTCGAATCGGGAAGCTACGCCGTCCTTAATATCCACGCAACTGCCACGTCTACAACCTGGAGCCCATGGCCCAACCCCAGTCGCTTGCCGCCACCATCTCCCCGGCTCCAGACTCGGCGCTCATCGTCGCGTGGCAGCGGGGAGAGGAACAGGCAGCGGCGGAGCTGGTGCGGCGTCACGCACGGGCCCTGGCGCGCTTCCTGGCCGGTGCCGGCGCGCCCGAAGCCGACCTGGAGGACTTGGTCCAGGACACATTCATCCGCGCGTTTCGCGCGGTCGATCGATTTCGCGGGCAGTGCCAGTTCCGGACGTGGCTCCTGACGATCGGCGGCAACGTGCTGAAGGATCACGGACGCCGCGCGGCGCGTCACAAGGTGGTGCCCCTGAGTGACGCGGACGCGCAGGGGCTGGCCGCCCGGGACGGGGATCCGCACGAGCGGGCCGAGGCGGGGGAAGCGGAGGCGCGGCTGGCGGCGGGTGTCGGTGAGCTGCCGAGGTTGCAGCGCGAGGTGTTCTTGTTGCGCGCGCAGCAGGGGCTCGAGTACGACGAAATCGCCGCGGCGCTGGATACGACGGAGGGAGCGGCACGGGTGCATTACCACCACGCCGTCAAACGCTTGAAGGAGAGGCTGCAGTGAAAGACGACGCCACGTTTCACGACGCCAAAGTGCACGACGGAGCCCGGAGGCTCGGACTCGCGGCCGGCGAGCGGCTCGATGTGGAGCGCGTCGCCGCCGCGGTGGTCGAGCGCCTGCGCGATGCGCCGGCGGGTGCGACGCGTCCGGCCTGGATGCAGCCCGCGTGGCTGCGGATCGCCGCCGCCGTCGTCGTCCTCGTGGGCGGCGGGCTCGTGTGGCGGCAGTCCGGAAACTCGGTGCCCGCGCATGGCGCGCACTTCGTCACGGACGATCTGACCGACCTGAGCGCCGATCAGTTGCGCGATGTCTTGAGCACGCTGGACGAGACGCTGAACCAGGACAGCACGACGCTGCCGGACGGCGATCTCGAAGATCTCGATGCGCAGCAGCTGCAGGCGGTGCTGCGCTCCCTGGAGGGCTAATGAATCGCTTCGTGCTGGTCGTCACACTCGTGCTCGCGTCCACCCTGTCGGCTCAGGAGCCGGTGACCCCGGCTCGGCCCGACACGGCGGAGGCCGAGCGGCTGCGCGCGCAGATCGAGGAGCGGTTCTCGCAACGCGTGCAGGAGGAGCTCCGGCTGACACCCGACCAGTCGGCCAAGTTGCGCGCCAGCCAGGAGAAGTTCGGAGGGCAGCGCCGCACGCTCGTGCGCCAGCAGATGGAGCGGCGCCGGGCCCTCGACGATCAAATGCAGCCGGGCGTCGCGGCCAATGCCGACAGCGTAAAGCGCTTGATGGACGCGAACCAGAACGCGCGCGCGCAGATGCTCAAGCTCGAGCAGGATGAAGATCGCGAAATGGCGACGTACCTGACGCCGGTGCAGCGCGCGCGCTACCAGCAGATGCGTGAGGGGCTGATGCGGCGCGTGATGGAGATGCGCGCGCAGCGGCGCGGGGGAGCAGGCGGAGGGCGGATGGGCCCGGGGATGGGGCAGGGTGGGCGACGTCCCGGCGGGGCTGGAGCCCGTCCGCGGCGCCCGCGAGGCCGGGGCATCTAGCGACTTCTTGACCCTAACTTGACGGCCGTACACGAGGCTCTGCGTGACCCTTCACGCGGAGCCTCGTATGCTTCTGTTCCTGGCAGGACTGCTGGTGGCTCTCCCCGCTCCGCCCCAGCCTCCGGTGGCGGGGATCCACATCGATCAGCAGCGTCGCGTCATGACCATCGTCGTCGGCCCGTTCGACGTCGCAGCCATGCCGCTCGGCATGATGCACGCGATGCACGACGAAGATCCCGGGACGATCGCTCAAGAGCTCACGTGGCCCGCAGATGGGTGGTTCCGCGGCTTCAAGACGGAAGTGCTCGATGCGCGCGGGACGCCGCTGTCGCGGCGCCTGCTGCACCACTTCACCCTCGTCAACTACGACCGGCGGACCCTCTTCTCTCCCGTCGCCGAGCGCATCGCCTCCGCGGCGCTCGAGAGCGACGATGCGATGGTCCCCAAGACGATCGGCGCGCCTATGCGCGAGGGTCAGCGGCTGGGGCTCTACGTCATGTGGAGGAATCAAACGGGGCAGGATGTCCGGGGCGTCTACCTGAGACTGAGCCTGACGTGGAGCCCCGCCAACCTGCTGCCGCGACCGGTGGCCACCCTGCCCATCGTCATGGACGTGAACTTCCGCCCGGGGCAGGTGAACACCTTCGACGTTCCGCCGGGCCGTTCGGAGCGTAGCGCCGAGATCGTTTTTCCGATCTCCGGACGACTGCTGGTGGTCTCGGGCCACCTGCACGATCAAGGCGAGTCGGTGCGCCTCGAGGATGTCGAGACGGGTCGCGTCATCGTCTCCGTGGCGGCGCGACGCGACCCCGTTGGCGGGGTGCGCGGCGTCGCGCGCCGGCTACTGGCGCTGTGGGGGCCGGGGCTGCGCGTGGAGGCGGGCCGGCGCTACCGGATCGTGGGGGTCTACAACAACGTCAGCGGCGACACGGCTCGCCACGCGATGGCGGAGTTGGTGGCCGCCTTTGCGCCCGACGACATGCGCCGCTGGCCGCAAGTCGATCTCTCCGACCCAACGTATCTGCAGGATTTGGCCCGGTACGGTGTTCGTGCACGCCACGAAAGCGCCAGCGGCGACGTGCACGAACACCACATGCCTTAGGCCTTGGACAACTGCTCGCAGCGACCGAGCAGGCTCGGTTGCTCCAGAGCCACGCCGGTGCCATCGAGGAAGTTGAACCAGATCCAGGGATTGCCGCCCACGCCGCCCTGAGACGGCTGCTTGGCGAAGCGCACGTCGTGGCCCGGGGGAATGAGCTCCACCTTAACGACGTTATCCGCCGTGGCGCGATGCGGGCCGTCCACCGGGTTGTCGTTGTTCTGGAAGATCAAGACGGCGTCGAGGCCAGCGTTGACGTACAGATCGCCGTCCATCGTGATGTACGGGCCCGGGCTGTTCTCGCAGTCCTGGACCGCGATCGTCGCCAGTGCCCGCGCGGCAGCCGCGTAGTCCACGCCCGTGTTCTTGGTGAGGCCCTGGACGCAGCGCCCGAGGTAGATCTCACCCGTCAGCGCCCGCCCGTTGCCGTCCTCGAGTTGCACCCAGATAAAGGGGTTCCCCCCCACGCCGCCCAGCACGGGCTGCTTCGGAATCGCAATGGTCTCCCCCGCGGGCACGACCGTGAGATCGACGTGTGCTTCATCGGTGTAGTTGTGGGTCCCTTTGGAGTTGTTCGTGAACATTATCCTGGTCCCCAGCCCGCCGAGCGAGAGACCGCCTTCGACTGTGATGTAAGGTCCAGGCGAGTTGTCGCATCCCGTCACTGCGGTCGTGACCGCGGCACGGACCGGCATCTCGAAGGAGCGGGTCACCTGCGTCGGCACCACCGCGCTGTTCGCGGCCGAAACGTCGTCACTGAAGCTGGGATCGCGACAGGCGGCGATGGCGCTCGCCCCCAGCACGACGAGCAGGATGTGCATGTTGCGTGGCATCGGAACCTCCAGTGTGAATGGATGTCACCGCCGCCCGTTGGCAATCGGCGTGCCACGGTGTGATGTCGTGCGTGAGAGGGGCCGTCGGGCGGGGCTCCTGTGGCAGTCCTGCGACAAACGGTGTCGCAAGGCGACGACCACAAAGGCGCGGGTTATATTCCCGTCCCACGCCCGGGTGGCGGAACTGGCAGACGCGCCGGACTCAAAATCCGGTGGGGGCAACCCCATCCGAGTTCGATTCTCGGCCCGGGCATTCCCGTGATCCTCTTCCTCGCCACTGTGGTGAGCGCACCGCTCGGCACGGTGCACGGCACCGTGGTAGCCGCCGAAACCGGCGAACCGCTCGGGTACAGCATCGTCTCGCTCCGCCCGACCCTCGACGAACACTTCACCGACCAGCACGGGGCATTCACGTTTTCCGGCGTCGTGCCGGGGACGTATCGCTTGGTGGTGCGGCAGATCGGCTACATGCCCGCCGACACCACGCTCGTCGTGACCTCGGACGCCGACCTGCAGGTCCGCATCGTCCTGATCCATGTCGCCGTCGAGCTGCCGCCGATTACCGTGACCGGCGAGCTGACGTGCACGCAGCCTGGGCCCCCCGACGCGGCGGCCACGCCCGCCCTTGCCGCCGTGTTCGAGCAACTGCTCGAGAACGCCCGCCGCTACCGGCTGCTGGCGGACTCGTTTCCGTTCACGTTCGCCATCGAACGCACTTACCAGTCGCTCGGCAAAACTCCGGAGAACTCCCGCTTGGAGTTCGACACCGTCAGCCAGACGAGTGCGCAGGAGCGCCGCGGCTATCGGCCCGGCCGCGTGATCGATTGGGGTGAGGGTGGATTCAGCGGTCAGCGCATCGTCCGCCTCCCGGGGCTCGAGCAGTTCGCCGACAGTGTGTTCACGCACAACCACTGTTTTCGCCTCGCGGGCCGTGACACGACGGAGGGCGAACCATTCGTGCGCGTGGACTTCGAGCCCGCGGCGCGTCTGCGCTCACCCGACGTGGCCGGCGCCGCCTACCTCGAGCTGGGGACGTATCAACTGCGCTATACGCGCGTGCGCCTCACCAAGCCCGAGCGCTCCCTCCCTGGGGTGACGGGTCTTGAAGCGACCACGCGTTTTCGAGAGATTGTACCGGGGATCGTGCTCCACGATCATGTGCGCGCCGTCACCGCGCTCCGCACGCAGCTAGAGCGGGTTGAAGAACAGCGGTTGCTGGTGGTACAATTCATGCGACCGTTCGTCAGACCGTAGCCGCTCGTTCGTTACTTCATCCCCCCGGGGGACGCTCTTCACTGTAATGGCCGCTCCCGCGTTTCAGTGGGCCCGCATCCAGGTCGACGCAAAGACCCCCATCCGTCGCGGGGCGTGGTACCGCATTCTCAAACTCACGTCGATGGAAGCCACGCTGAACGTGAAAGGCAAACCCGTCTCCGTGCCGCGCGGGCAGCTGCAGCTGGCGGCCGAACCGGTATTGCGGTGGACGGTCGTACCCGCGCCACGCAGCTCGCCACGTTTCCCATCCACCTGGGGACCGAAGTATGCCGTCTGCCCCAGCTGCCGCGAGCGCGCACCGCTCGTCGACCACCCCAACGCGATGCGCTGCCACCGCTGCAACAACCTCTTCGACGTCGCCTGGGACGAGCGCTACCTCAACAAAGCGTAGTGTTCTAAGCACGCTTCCGATTTAGGTTTGGCGTAGGTAGACTGGTGACCCATGCCGGCCGTGCTGGAGTCCGCCTCCCCCAAGGGGCTCGAAGGCGTCGTCGCCAATCAATCGGCGATCTGTTACGTGTTCGGCGAAGAGGGCCGCCTCATCTACCGCGGCTACGACATCCACGACCTCGCCGATCACTCGACCTTCGAAGAGACCGCGTACCTGCTGCTGTACGGCGACCTGCCGAAGCGCGACCAGCTCAAGACCTTCACCGCCGCGATCAAGGCGGCCCAGAAACTGCCCAAGGCGGTCCTGCGGATCATCAAGGAGGCGCCTCGCACGGCGCCGCCGATGGATGTGCTGCGCACCGCCCTCAGCGCCGCGGTGTTCGTCGATCCCGACAAGGGTGACGATTCCGCCGCGGCGGAATCCCGCAAGGCGATCCGCCTCATCGCGCAATTCCCGACGCTGGTCGCCGCGTTCCAGCGCCTGAGGAGCGGTCAGAAGCCCGTCGCGCCACGCCGCGGCCTGAACCTGGCCGCGAACCTCCTCTATATGATCTCGGGAACGCTCCCGGATCCCGAAGCCGCCAAGGCGATGGACGTGGCACTGATCCTGCACGCCGACCACGAACTCAACGCCTCGACCTTCGCGGCCCGGGTGATCGCAGCCACGCTCGCCGACATGCACGGGGCCGTGACGGGCGCGATGGCCGCGCTGGCGGGCCCGCTGCACGGCGGCGCCAACACCGAAGTCATGAAGATGCTGCTCGAGATCGGGACCCCCGAGCGGGCCGAACCGTGGGTGCGCGCGGCGCTCGCCCAGAAGAAAAAGATCATGGGCTTCGGGCATCGCGTGTACCGCACCGAGGACCCGCGCGCGGCGCACCTGCGCCGCATGTCGGAGGAGCTGGCCCGCAAAGCCGGCCAGCCGCACTGGTTCGCGATCCAGCAGACCCTCGAGGACGCGATGCGGCGGGAGAAGGGGCTCTACTGTAACGTCGACTTCTATTCCGCTTCCATGTACTACGTGATGGGGATCCCTCTCGACCTCTACACGCCGATCTTCGCGATCAGCCGCGTCAGCGGCTGGTGCGCGCACGTGCTCGAACAGCACGCCGACAACCGCCTCATCCGGCCCCGCGCGGAATACGTCGGCGCGATGAACCGGACCTGGACTCCCCTCAGCCGCCGCGCGTGACGATGGCCCCAACCAAGATCGATTACCGGGACGGTCGTTGGGTCGTCCCCGATCACCCGATCATCCCCTTCATCGAAGGCGACGGGACGGGCCCCGACATCTGGCGGGCCTCGGTGCGCGTCTTCGACGCCGCTGTGCAGCGGAGTTCCAAGGGAAAGCGTCAGGTGCATTGGCGCGAAGTCCTCGCGGGCGAGAAAGCGTTCAACGCGACCAAGAATTGGCTCCCCGACGAGACGCTCGCCGTCATTCGCGAACACCGCGTGGCCATCAAGGGCCCCCTGACCACACCGGTCGGCGGGGGGATCCGCTCGCTCAACGTCGCGCTGCGCCAGATCCTCGATCTCTACGCGTGCATTCGCCCGGTGCGCTGGTTCACCGGCGTGCCGGCCCCGGTGAAGGAACCCCAGAAGCTCGACGTCGTGATCTTCCGCGAGAACATCGAGGACGTGTACGCCGGCATCGAGTTCGAGGCGGGGAGCGAGAAGGCCGACAAGCTGCGCGCCTTCCTGCTCAAGGACCTCGGCGTCAAGACGATTCGCGAGCAGAGCGCGCTCGGCATCAAGCCGATGTCGAAAGTCGGCTCGCAGCGTCTCGTCGCGAAAGCGATCGAGTACGCGATCGCCAACGGACGGCCCTCCGTGACGCTCGTGCACAAGGGCAACATCATGAAGTTCACGGAGGGGGCCTTCCGCGATTGGGGGTACGCCGTCGCCCAGGAGAAGTACGGCGACAAGACCAGTAAGGAGCCGCAGGCGGGACGTGTGCTCATCCAGGACCGGATCGCGGATGCGATGTTCCAGCAGGTGCTGCTGCGCCCCGCTGAGTACGCGGTGATCGCCACGCCGAACCTCAACGGCGACTACCTCTCCGATGCCTGCGCCGCCCAGGTCGGGGGACTCGGCATGGCCCCGGGCGCCAACGTCGGCGACGGATTCGCGGTGTTCGAGGCGACCCACGGCACCGCGCCGAAGTACGCGGGGCAGGACAAGGTGAATCCCGGCAGCGTCATTCTCTCCGGTGTGATGATGTTCGAGGAGATCGGCTGGAAAGACACGGCCGCGGCGGTGTTGCGGGGAATGGAAGGCGCGATCGCCGGAGGACGCGTAACTTACGACCTCGCGCGCCAGATGCCGGGCGCGACGGAAGTTGCGACTTCCGCATTCGCCGACGCCATCATCGAGCACCTTAAGTGAAGAGCACGATCGCGGCCAAACCGCTCGCGCAGGTCGAGACTCCGCTCCTCGCCATCGCGGTGCCTCAAGGGACGACGCTGCCGGCATCGCTCGCCGACCTCGACCGCGCTGCGGGCGGCGTCGTGGCCCGCGCCTTCGCGTCGGGCGATTACAAAGGAAAGCGCGACGAAGCGCTGCTCGTGTACGGCAACGGCAAGGCGCAGCGCATCCTGCTCGTGGGCGTCGGCAAGGCGGGAGACGTCACGCGCAACGCGCTGCGGCGCGCGGCCGCGGTGGCCGCGAAGCGCGCCCGCGGCATCGGGGCCACCGCCTTCGCGGTCGCCGTCGCCGCAGAGGCGCGGGGCGGGGTGAGCGCGTCCGAGCTGGGGCAGGTCGCCGTCGAGGGCGCGGCGCAGGGTGGCTGGCAGTTCACCGAGCTCAAGCAGCAGGGCGAGGACGCGAAGCCCGAGCTCGAGTCCGTCGCCGTCGTCGTCGACGCCGGGGAAGCCTCCGACGCGGAAGCGGGTCGGAAAGTGGGCGACGCCATCGCCACCGGGCACCGTCTGACGCGGGGCCTGCAGATGCAGCCGGGCAACGTGTGCACGCCGAGCTATCTCGCAGACCAGGCGGGGAAACTCGCCAAGGCGCACGGGTTCGCCCTCACCGTGCTGGACCTTGCGCAGATAAAGAAGGAAGGCATGGGAGCGCTGCTCGCCGTTTCCCAGGGCAGCGCCCAGGAACCCCGGTTTATCGCCCTGGAGTATAAGGGCGGTCAGGGCGCGCCCGTCGTGCTCGTCGGGAAAGGCGTCACGTTCGACTCCGGCGGGATCTCGATCAAGCCGGCGCAGAACATGGAGGACATGAAGTACGACATGTCGGGTGCCGCCGCCGTACTCGGCACCTTCGAGGTCCTCGGGCGCTTGAAGCCCAGGTTGAACGTGGTCGGGCTCATCCCCGCGACGGAGAACCTCCCCTCGGGCACCGCGGTAAAACCCGGGGATGTGGTGAAGAGCCATCTCGGCAAGACGATCGAGATCATCAACACCGACGCCGAAGGACGGCTGATTCTGTGCGACGCGTTGTCGTACGCGCGCCGCTTCAAGCCGGCCGCCGTGCTGGACGCCGCTACACTGACCGGGGCGGTCGTCGTCGCGCTGGGACACCACGCGATCGGGATCATGGGAAACGATGAGGCGCTCCTCGCCGAAGTCCGCGATGCCGGCGAGCGCGCCGGGGAGCGTTGTTGGCCGCTGCCGCTGTGGGACGAGTACCGCGACCTCGTGAAGTCCGAAATCGCCGACGTGCGAAATTCGGGGGGCCGCTCCGCGGGGTCGATTGCGGGAGGCTGGTTCCTGAAGGAATTCGTGGAGGGCTTCCCGTGGGTGCACATGGACATCGCGGGGACCGCATACACGGAGGGCGAGGGCGCGACGCAGGGCAAGGGGCCGACGGCGATCGGCGTGCGCCTCTTCACCGAGTTCCTCCTCAAACGCGCGGGCGCTTGATCCGGGCGGGCCTTCTCGTCGCGGTCCTGTCCGGGACCGTGGCGGCAGGCGCGGCCGCCCAAGTCGATTCCACCCGCCGCGACACCACCGCGCGGCGCGACACCGTCCCGGCGCCCGACACCGCGACCCGCCTGCTGCCAGCGATACCGCGCGCAATCGCGCCCGGGCCGCTCCCCCTCGGGTCCCGCTACACCTTCACCGCCGACTCGCTGCTCTTCACCAACGCGCGCACCCTGAGCGATCTGCTCGTGCACATCCCAGGTGTGTACGTCGCGCGGGGCGGGTGGTTTGGACAGGCGGAGCCCGTCCTGTTCGGCGGGCGCGGGGCAGGGAGCGCGGCCATCGAGGTGTACTGGGACGGCGTGCCCTACTTGTCGATCGGACGCGACTCCCTGGCGCTCGATCCGGCGCGCATTCCCCTCGCGCCGCTCGAGCGCGTCGACGTCATCGTTCTCCCCGCGATGCTGCGCGTGTACCTCGTGACCGCGAGGCAGCGGTCGACACAGCCGATGACGCAAATCGGCGTCGCCACGGGCGACCTCGGCATCGCGGGGTATCGCGGCGGCTACGCCTCACGGTCACGCTCTGGTCTCGGCTTCGCATTTGCGTTCGACCAGAACAGTCTCGACGGAAGCCCGACCGCCACGACGACCAACTTCACCGCCACGGATCTGTGGTTCAAGGCGGAGTTCGTCCGACCGAGTGGGAAGATGGGGGCGTCCCTCCAGGTGCTGACCTCGAGTTGGCATCGCCGAGGCGAGACCGGCCGTGTCGATGAATGGCGCCAGCAGCGCCGGGACCGGGCGTTGCGGTTTTTTTGGGCGGAACGCAGCGACGGGCTGGGATTCCGCCTCAGCGGGGCGGTGAGTGGGACGTCGCTGGAGCGTGACACACTCGTGCCGGACCGGGCCCTGTCCCAGGCGAGCATCGATGTGAGCCGCGCGTGGCGACGGGCCAACGTCGTCGCCAGCGGTCGCTTTGGATTCGACGGCGCGCCAAGCGAGCTCGACCTGGTGGGCGGGTGGATCCCCCTCACTCGCCTGACCTTGAGCGGCGCCCTGCGCCACACGACATACGCCGGGGACCGCACGGGGAGCCGGGCGGTGGGCAGCGCGGGGGTCGCGTTTCCGCTCGGGCTCAGCGTGCGCGGCGAAGTCGCCTGGACGCGCGACGTGCGCGCCCCGCTGGACGTAAGCGACACCGCGTACCAAAAGACGATCGACCTGGCGGCGTGGGTGCGCTGGGATCGCGCGCGCTTCACCGTCGAGGTCGGCCGTGGCTGGCGTGATCCGTTCACGCCCCTCGGATTCGAGGCGGGCATCAAGCCCGTCGATCACCTCGGCGCCACGCCGCGCACCGAGTTCCTCGCGGTGCACGCCACCCTCAACCCCTTGGCGGGTGTCGCCTTCTCGGGATGGTATTTCGACCCCGTCGTCGGTGGGGGCGACTTCGAGCCGCCGCATCACGCTCGCGTGTCGGCGTCGTTCCACTCGAAGTTCTGGCGCGTCTACCGCAGCGGCATCTTCGCCCTGCGAGGCGAGGTAGCGGTCGAATCGTGGAGCCGCTGGGCCCTCGGCGGCCAGGACTCCGCAGGCGCGCCGCGGCGCCTGGGCGGCGCCACCTGGGCGGAGACGAACCTCGAGTTCCAGCTCGCCGGCGTGACGATCTTCTGGATCATCCGCAACACCAACGGCATGCGGGCGAACTACGTGGAGGGTCTGAGCCACCCCAAGAGCCTGCAACTGTACGGAGCTCGCTGGTTCTTCACGAATTAGCCGGATTGAAGTAAGTCGTTCCCCCGACTAGTTTTCGCGCCTGTGCCACGAAGCATGACGGGCTTCGGCTCTGCCGAAGCCGGTGTCCTCGGCGGACGGCTGCGGGTGGATATCCGCACCGTCAATCACCGTTACTTCAATCCCCAGCTCAAGCTCCCGGCCGAGCTGTCCGGGATCGAGGGTGAGCTGCGCGAGCGCTTGCGGCAGCTGCTCGAGCGCGGCCATGTGGCCGTCACGGCCCGCTGGGTCGAGCCGGCGGCGCAGAACGGTGGCGCCGTGGCGATCGACTTGGAGCGCGCACGGCAGGTGGTGGCCGCGGCGAAAGAGCTGAAGAAGAAGCTGAAGCTCAAGGGCGATGTCGATCTCGCGTTTGTCGCGCGGCAGCCAGATGTGATGGGCGCAGCGAACGGCGCGAGCGCCGAGACGGCGGTGACCTGGGTCGACGTGAAGCCCATCGTCGAGCAAGCGGCGCGCGACGTCCTGGTGATGCGAGAGCGGGAGGGCGGGGCGCTGGCGGTGGAGCTGACGGCGCGGCTCGACGGACTCGAGCGCGGCGCGCAGATCATCGAAGAGCGGGCGCCCGTGCGGCTCACCGCGGAGCACGAACGCCTGAGGAAGGCGGTGGCAGACCTAGCAGGAGGTCTCCAGGTAGACCCGCAGCGCCTCGCGCTCGAAGTGGCGCTGCTCGCCGACCGCGTGGATATCACCGAGGAGCTGGTGCGGTTTCGCACGCACCTCGCGGCGTGCCGGCAGGCGTTGGCGTCGAAGGACGCGGTCGGCAAGCAGCTCGGGTTCCTGGGGCAGGAGCTGCTGCGCGAGGTGAACACGATGGGCTCGAAGGCGAATGATGCGGCGATCACGCAAACGGTGATCGCGATGAAGGGCGAGCTGGAGAAGTTCCGGGAGCAGTTGGAGAACCTGGAGTGAAGCCTTCAATTGTCGTGTTGTCTGCTCCATCGGGGGGCGGCAAGACGACAATAGCTAAGGCGGTCCGCGATGCATTCCCTGACCGTTTTGGGTTCTCAGTATCCGCCACGACACGCAAGCCTCGCGCGGGGGAGAAGGATGGTGAGGCATACCATTTCGTCACGCGCAAAGAGTTTGTCCGGCGAAAAGAGGCTGGAGAGTTTCTGGAGTCGGCCGAGTACGCTGGCGAATTGTACGGTACTCTTAGGGAAGAAGTAGAACGTGTCCGCAAGTCCGGACGCCACGTCCTGTTGGATATTGAGGTGGATGGCGCCGAGCAGGTGAAGAAGTTGGAGCCGCAGACGATCCGGCTCTTCATTCTGCCAACGTCTCCAGAGACGTGGATGCAGAGGCTTTTTGACAGGAAGAGCGAGACGCATGCACAGATCAGGCGGCGTCTGGAACGCGCTCGGGAAGAGTTTTCGTACGCTGCGCACTTTGACCGCCTTGTGACCAACGATGACTTGGCAAGCGCAGTGCAGCAGGTTGTCGAGGCCGTTGACGAGGGCCCCGGATACCAACGGAATCAGCATGGCTTGGTCTGGGAGTTGGACATATTCAGCAAGTACGGAGCGTATCTTGAAGAGCAACTTAGGCATCTCGATCGAGAGATCCATCAAAAGCGAGGTTAGGTAATGAGAATCGTGACCCCGGCGGAAGTGGCCGGCCAGACGCAGAACAAATACCTGGGCGTGCTCGTGGCGGCGAAGTTCGCGCGCTACGTCAATGACTTTCCTCGCGACCGCTCCGTGGACTGGGAGCAAAAGCTGACAACCCGCGCCTTCGACGAGCTGGTGCGCGGCAACCTGAAGTACCGCCTGGTCCGGCGGCGGCGCACCCAACAGGAAGTGTGATGTCGTTTACCGGCCGTCACGTCGTGCTCGGCGTGTCGGGCGGGATCGCGTGCTACAAGAGCTGCACGCTGGCCCGCCGGCTCACCGAGGCGGGTGCGACCGTCGATGTCGTGCTGACCACGTCGGCCGCGGAGTTCGTGCGGCCCGTGACCTTCGAAGCGCTGACCGGGCGCCCGGTCCTGACCTCCCTGTGGGAGCCGGGCCGGGCGCTCGCGCACATCGGGCTCGCGAAGCACCCGGACCTCGTGATCGTCGCGCCGGCGACGGCGCACCTGCTGGCGCGCGCGGCCATGGGGATGGCGGACGACCTCCTCACTGCGCTGCTGCTCGCCCGCACAGGACCCGTCCTCGCGGCCCCCGCGATGAACGACGCGATGTACGCGCACCCCGCGACGACCGCCAACCTCAAGACGTTGTCGCAACGGGGCTGGACGATGGTGGGGCCGGAGATCGGCGCTCTCGCCGAAGGTCCGAGCGAACGACCGGGCCGGATGAGCGAACCCGAGACGATCCTCGAAGCGGCGGCTCGTTTGCTGACTGGCGGCGCGAAGGGGAAGTGGACCGGAAAGCGCGTCATCGTGACGGCGGGACCGACGCGGGAGCATCTCGATCCCGTCCGCGTGCTCACGAATCCGTCGAGCGGGCGGATGGGCTACGCGCTCGCCGAGGCCGCGCAGGCGCGGGGAGCGCAGGTCGTGCTGGTCAGCGGTCCCACGGAGCTGCCGCCCCCAGGCGGCGTGACGGTGCAGCGCATCGAGTCCACGGAGGACCTCGCGCGCGCGGTGCAGGGCCTGATGAAGGAAGCCGACGCGCTCTTCATGGCGGCGGCCCCCGCCGACTTCCGGCCCAAGACCACGGCGAAGACCAAACGGCCGCGCGGCGACGGTGCGCTGACCGTCGAGCTCGAGGCCACGCCCGACGTGCTCGCGTCGCTCGAACGGCCGAAGGGCCTCCTCGTGGTCGGGTTCGCCTTGGAGACGGGGAATGGTCTGGCGCGGGCGCGCCAGAAACTGCAAGATAAGTCGCTCGATTTCGTGGTCCTCAACGATGCGCTGGAGCCCGGTGCAGGGTTCGAGGTGACGACGAATCGCGTGACGGTGCTTTCCAAGGGGGGCAGGCAACTCGACCTGCCGCTCCTGCCGAAGCGCGACGTGGCCGACCGAATCCTCGACGCGGTGGAAGAAGCCTTGTGACCGACGGGCGGGCTCTGGCGTTGAAATACCTCGAACAACAACGGGTGCTGGGTGGGGATCAGGTGATACTCCCCGAGGCTCCTTTGATAACCCCGGGCTTGCGCCCGGGGTCAGTTAACCCCAAACCGGAAGCTCTCCCGCCGCCCGGCCTCTCCTTCGATCCCCCCTCCGGCGATCTCTTCGCGGCCGATCCGGTGCAGCAGACGCACACCCTCGCGGAAATCGCGGCGCTCGTGCATGACTGCATCAAGTGCAAGCTGTGCGAAGCCCGAACGAACACCGTGCCGGGGGAGGGACCTGCCGACGCGCGACTCGTCGTCGTCGGGGAAGGGCCGGGCCGCACCGAAGACGAGACGGGCCGGCCCTTCGTTGGCAAGGCCGGCGAGCTCCTCACGAAGATTCTCGAGGCGATAGATTTCCCCCGGGAGCGAGTCTTCATTTGTAACGTGGTGAAGTGCCGGCCGCCGGAGAATCGGCTGCCGCAGTACGACGAGATCGCCGCGTGCGTGCCCTATCTGTTCCGGCAGATCGAGCTGATCAAGCCCGCGGTGATTCTCGCGATGGGCGGGACCGCGGCGCAAACGATGCTCAACACCAAGCAGTCGCTGGGCGCGCTGCGGAATCTGGTGCATCGGTTTCGCGGGATTCCGGTGATCGTCACGTATCACCCGGCCGCGCTGCTCCGAAACCCCAACTGGAAGAGACCAACCTGGGATGACGTCCGCATCGCCCGCCGTATCCTCGACAGCTGAGCGGTCATCCGAGTTCGCCGGCCGCCAGGCTCCGTGGAGCAACGAGGCGGAGCAGGCGGTCCTCGGCGCGATGCTGCTCGACCAGGACGCGGCCCTCAAAGCCGCCGAGTTCCTGGACGACACGATGTTCTACCGCGAGGGCCACCGCCTGCTGTTCCGGGCGATGATCGCCCTCACGGAACGCGGCGACGTCATCGATCCCGTCACGCTGCGCGACGAGCTGGCGCGCCGCGGCGATTTGGATCGCGCGGGCGGGATGGAGTACGTCGCCGCCCTCATCGACGTCGTTCCCACCGCCGCCAACGTCGACTACCACGCCAAGATCGTTCGCGACAAAGCGGTGCTGCGCCGCCTCGTCGAGGCCGCGACGGGGATCATCCAGGACGTGTACGAGACGCGGAGCCATGCGTCTGAGGTCCTCGACGTCGCAGAACACCGGATATTCGAGGTCGCGCAGTTTCGCCGTGCGCAGGACTTCATACGGCTGAAGGAGCTGATCTGGCCGACCATGGAGCGGATCGAGCAGCTCCAAGGACGAGACAGTGCGCTCACGGGCGTGCCCACCGGGTTCACCGATCTCGATGAGTACACGGCTGGCCTCCAGAAGAGTGATCTCGTGATCTTGGCGGCGAGGCCTTCGATGGGGAAAACCGCATTCGCGCTGAACATCGTTCAGCACGCGGCGATCACGCACGCGAAGAAGGTCGCGCTATTCTCGCTGGAAATGTCGAAGGACCAGCTCGTCCAACGGCTGTTGTGCTCCGAGGGCTTCGTGGACGCGCAGAAGCTTCGGCGTGGGAAGCTCCAGGACTCAGACTACCCGAAGCTCGCACGAGCGGCCGGTATGCTGAGCGCGGCCCACATTTGGATTGACGACAGTGCAGCCTTGACGCCCCTTGCCGTACGATCCAAGGCTCGTCGTCTGAAAGCGGAGCACGACATCGATCTGGTGGTCGTCGATTACCTGCAGCTCATGCAAGGGCCTGAGGACTTGGACAATCGGCAGCAGGAGATCTCGTACATCTCGCGCTCACTGAAGGCCTTGGCGAAAGAACTCGACGTGCCCGTCTTGGCGCTTTCGCAGCTTTCCCGCGCCCCGGAGCAGCGCGGAGGCGAACATCGCAGGCCGCAGTTGTCGGACCTCCGTGAATCCGGCGCTATCGAACAGGATGCCGACGTCGTTCTCTTCATTTATCGCGAAGAGATGTACGTGACTTCCACTCCTGACGGAAAGAAGCTGGACAAGGACGGCAACGATATCGAGCGAAAAGCCGAGCTGATTGTTGGCAAGCAGCGGAACGGACCGACGGGTACCATTTCGCTGGTTTTCGAAAAGCGGTTCACGAGATTCGACAACGCCTCGCGGAGAGAAGCGCCTCCAGAGTTTGCTAGTGCCTAAGGGGCATTCGGTCTTCCGGTGCACCGACTGCGGCGCCGAGCAGCCGAAGTGGGCGGGCAAATGCGATGCGTGCGGGACGTGGAATACCCTGGTCGAAGAGGCGGTTGGGCGGTCGGGCGGTTCGGCGGTTCGCGGTGTTCCCACCGGCCAACCGCCCATCCGCCTAACCGACCTGAAGCAGTCCGCGACCGCCCGCTGGAAAACCGGCCTCGCCGAGTTCGACTTTGTCCTCGGCGGCGGCATCGTCCCGGGTTCGGTGACCCTGGTCGGCGGTGAGCCGGGGATCGGCAAGTCCACGCTGTTGATGCAAGTCGCCGCGCGACTCGAGAGCGTCGGCATCCGGACCCTTTACGTCTCCGGTGAGGAATCCCCCGACCAGCTCCGCCTCCGCGCCGACCGCCTGGGCGAGAACGCCGGCAGCATCCACGTCCTGGGCGAGACGCGGCTCGAGGCGATCGTGCACCACGCGGCGGCGCTGGGCGCGCGCGTCGTGCTGCTCGACTCGATCCAGACGACCTACACGGAAGAGCTCGAAGGCGCCCCCGGCAACGTCGGGCAAGTGCGCGAGTGCGCCGCTCGTATGATGCGCTTCGCCAAGGAAGCGGGACCCGCCGTGCTCCTCGTCGGGCACGTGACCAAGGGCGGTGGTATCGCGGGCCCCAAGACCCTCGAGCACATCGTGGATACGGTGCTCTACTTCGAAGGCGAGAGCACGCTCGATCACCGGATTCTTCGCGCCGTCAAGAATCGCTTCGGCTCGGTCGATGAAATCGGCGTCTTCCAGATGACGGCCGCCGGGCTCGAGCCCGTGGCCAATCCCGCGGCCGCGTTCCTCGCGGGACGCACGACGGGCGTCTCGGGGTCGGCGGTGACGGCGCTGATGGAGGGAACGCGCCCGATGCTCGTCGAAATCCAGGCGCTCGCGTCGAAGGCGGGGTTCGGGACGCCGCAGCGGGTGGCGACGGGTCTCGATCATCGCCGCCTGGCGGTGCTGCTGGCGGTGCTCGAGCGGCGCGGCGGGCTGCCGTTCGGGAATCTCGACGTCTTCGTGAACGTCACCGGGGGCGTGCGCCTCGCCGAACCCTCCACCGATCTCGCGGTGCTCGCCGCGCTCGTGTCGAGCGTGCACGACCGCCCCGTTCCGGGCGATGCCCTGTTCGTCGGGGAGGTGGGCCTCGGCGGGGAGATCCGGCCCGTCGCCGGCGTCGAGCGGCGTCTCGCCGAGGCGTCGCGCCAGGGATTCCGCCGCGTGTTTCTCTCGGCACGGTCCAAACTCTCGACCACGATCGAAGTGGTGACGTTGGAGAACATCGGTGAGCTCGCCCGCCGGCTCGCCGCCTGACGTCGGGGTCGTGGTGGTGGCGGCCGGGGCAGGCGTGCGCGCCGGCCCCGGCGAGCCGAAACAGTTCCGCCCCATCCTCGGCGTTCCGATGCTGCTGCGCGCGCTGCGACCCTTCACGTCCCATCCCGATGTCGCGCATGTCGTCGTCGCGCTGCCGCCGGCGTACGTGGAGCGGCCCCCGGAATGGCTCGCCAAGCTGCTGGGCGAGCGGCTCTCGCTCGTCGCCGGGGGCGCGCAGCGCGCCGACTCGGTACGCGCCGGACTCGCCGCGCTCCCATCCAACGCCGCCGTGATCCTCGTGCACGATGCCGCCCGCCCGTTTGTCGGTCGCACCACGATCGACGTCGTCATCGGCCGGGCACGGGCGGGTGTGGCCGCGGTCGCCGCGGTACCGATGGGCGACACGCTCAAAGAAGTCGTTGAAGAAAGACGTATAAAGAGAACCGTCGAGCGAGAGCATCTCTGGCGGGCGCAGACGCCGCAGGGGTTCCCCCGTGCCATGCTCGAGACGGCGTACGGCCGGCGGACGTCCGGAAAGAGCAGGGCACCCACCGATGACGCGGAGGCATGCGAGCGCGCCGGGTTCCCGGTCGAAGTCGTCACCGACTCACCGCACAACGTGAAGATCACGACGACCGACGACTTCCGGATCGCCGAGGCCCTGGCGCGTGAGCTGCGGTGAACCCGGTTCCGTTCCAGAGCGCCGCGGAGATCGCCGCGGCGATTCCGCGCGTCGCCGAGCATCTCGGCGCCGGGGGTCTCCTCGGCTATCCCACCGAGACCGTGTACGGGCTCGGCTCGCGCGCGGTGACGCGCGACGTCGAGGTGCTCGCCGCGCTCAAGGGCCGGGCGCCCGGCAAGCCCTTCCTCCTATTGATCAGCGATCGGGTCATGGCCGAACGGCAGGGGCTCGAGTTCAACGCGTCGGCGGACGCGCTGGCGCGGGCATTCTGGCCGGGGCCCCTGACGCTCGTGCTGCCGGGCGGCGCGGGACGTCTCCCGAAGCTGCTGCGCGGCCCGGAGGGCGGGTTCGCGGTGCGGTGGACATCGCACGCCGGGATCGCGCGGCTCGTGGCGGCGCTTCGGGAGCCACTGACCTCCACGTCGGCGAATATCCCAGGAAGTCAGCCCGCACCGGGCGCCGCGGCGATCGTGCGCGACTTTAAAGGGGCCGTCGACGCCGGGCGCCTGCTCATCCTCGATGGCGGCGTGCTGGGCAACCGGCCCCCCTCCACCGTGGTTGACTGCACGCAACGCGACGCGCGCCTCGTGCGCGAAGGGGCCGTCACCCTCGCCGAGCTGCGGCGGGCGGCAGGTCGTCTCGCGCCGTGATCAAACATGTCCTGCTCGTCTGCACGGGGAATATCTGCCGCAGCCCTCTCGCCGAGGAAATGCTGAAGCGCACGCTGAAGGAACGTGGCATCGACGGGGTGAACGTGACCTCCGCGGGCACGGGCGCGTGGGACGGCGCGCCGGCGTCCGAAGGCGCCTACCTCGTCGGGCTCGAGCGCGGGCTCGATCTCTCGGGACACCGCGCGCGCCTCCTGACGCGCGAGCTCGTCGACGAAGCCGACCTGATTCTCACGATGGCGCGCCACCACCGCGCACGCGTGGACGAGTTGGGCGGCGAGGGACGCGTGTTCGTGCTGGGCGAGTACGCCGGTCGCGAAGGCGACGGCGCCGAGGTGAGCGATCCCTTCGGCGGCGATCTCGACGTCTATCGCAACACCTGCGTGGAGCTCGAGGCTCTGGTCGGGACGACCGCGGAACGTCTGGCCACCGAGGAACCGCGTGGAGATCGGCGCTAGCACCCGGCTCCTCACGATCGTCGGGGATCCGGTCGCGCATTCGCTTTCCCCCGCGATGCACAACGCCGCCTATCGCGCCCTGGGACTCAACGCGGTGTACGTGGCGCTGCGGGTCCCCGCGAGCGCGGTGTCGGCGGTGTTTCAGGCACTCGCCGCGACCGGTGGCGCCGGGAACGTCACGGTCCCGCATAAAGAGGCGGCGGAACGATCCGTCGCGCGGAAAACGGATGTCTGCGCCCGCGCCGGCGCGTGCAATACGTTCTGGACCGAAGACGGCGTGCTCGTGGGCGACAATACCGACGTCGCAGGTGTGCGCGGGGCCCTGGCCGCGCTGGGCTCCAATGGGCGCGGCGGCCGGTGGCTCGTGATCGGCACGGGGGGATCGGCGCGTGCCGTCGCGGTGGCGGCGGCCGATGCGGGTGCCACGCTGTGGGTGCGGTCCCGTCACCCCGATCGGGCACGCGCATTCACCACGTGGGCGAGCCAGATCGGCGTTCGCGCCGAGGCCACGCACGGCCCCGTCGAAGTCGACACGGCGATCAACGCGACCCCCCTGGGATTGGGGGACCGCGATCCACTGCCGATCGAACCGAAGGAGCTCCGAGGAGTCCGTACGGCACTCGATCTCGTGTACACGGCCGGTGGCACCCGCTGGGTGCGCACGCTGCGGGAGCGCGTGAAGGACGTCGCGGCCAGTGACGGGCGCGACGTGCTGGTGCAGCAAGGCGCCGCCGCGTTCAGCCGATTCTTTCCGGGGATCGCGCCGCCGGTGGAGGTGATGCGCGCGGCCGTCGAGCGCGCGCTGCGTGCGTAACGCCGCCGAGGCGATCGCACAGCTGGTGCTGCCGGCGGAGTGCCTGCTCTGTCACGCACTCCTCGCCGATCGCGACTTGGGCCGGCTCGTCTGTCCCGTCTGCCGCCACCGCTGGCGCTCCGTGCGTCCGCCGTGGTGCGAGCGCTGCGGCCAGCCCGAGCCTCATTTTGGACCTTGCCGCTTGTGCGCCGAGTGGCCTGCGGCGCTGACCGTGGTGCGGTCTGCGGTGTGGCTCTCCGACGGGGCGCGGGAGGCGGTGCACGCGCTCAAGTACGGCAGTCTACCGCGGATCGCCGACGATCTCGCCGACGCCATGGTGGGCTTGCTCCCGGCTCCTGGCTCCCAGTCCCCGGAGATTCTCGTCCCCATCCCGCTCGCTCCCAAGCGGCTGCGGCAGCGCGGCTACAACCAGAGTGACGCTCTGGCGGCATCGCTGGGTCGCTTGTGGCGCCTGCCGGTGTCGCGCGACCTCCTCGCCCGCACCCGCGAGACCGCCACGCAGACGGCGTTGACACCAGAGACTCGCCTGGCGAACGTGGCGGGGGCGTTTACCCCGGGGCGCCGCCCCGGGGTTAACACACCCGCCACAACTTTCGTGCTGGTCGACGACGTGTTTACCACCGGCGCCACGTTGGCTGAAGCAGCGCGGGCGTTGGAGCAGGCAGGGGCGCGGACCATTTTCGGCGTCACATTCGGCCGCGCCGTCATTCCGGACTTTACCTAGGAAGCGAGGAGACATGGCCGTACGGGTGGGCATCAACGGCTTCGGGCGGATCGGACGCAACGTGCTCCGGGCCGCGACCATGGCCAAAGAGTCGAGCCTCGAGTTCGTCGCGGTGAACGACATCACCGACACGAAAACGCTGGCGCACCTGCTGACGTACGACTCGGTCCACGGGCGCTTCCCGGGTACCGTCGCCGCCAAGGGCGACGCGCTGGTCGTCAACGGCCGCGAGATCAAAGTCTCCGCCATCAAGGAGCCCGAGAAGCTCCCCTGGAAGGACCTGGGCGTCGAGCTGGTCCTCGAGAGCACCGGTCGGTTCATCGACCGCGACGCGGCCGCGAAACACCTGACCGCCGGCGCCAAGAAGGTGGTGATTTCCGCGCCCGCCAAAGGTGAAGACATCACGATCGTGATGGGCGTGAATCATACGAAGTACGATCCGGCCAAGCACCACGTCATCTCGAACGCCAGCTGCACGACGAACTGCCTCGTGCCCGTCGTGAAGGTCGTGATGGACAACTTCGGCTTCAAGCACGGCTTCATGACGACCGTGCACAGCTACACCAACGACCAGCAGATCCTCGATCTGCCGCACAAGGACTTGCGCCGGGCGCGCGCCGCGGCGCTGAGCATCATCCCCACGACGACGGGCGCCGCGAAGGCGACTGGCCTCGTGTTGCCGGAAGTGAAGGGCAAGATCGACGGCGTCTCGCTGCGCGTGCCGACCCCCGACGTGTCGATCGTCGATCTCACCGCCGAAGTCGACAAGCGCACGACGATCGACGAGGTGAACGCCGCGTTCAAGAAGGCGGCGCAGGGCGCGCTCAAGGGCATCCTCGACGTCTCCGACGAGCCGCTCGTCTCCGTCGACTACATCGGCAGCCTCTACTCGAGCGTGATCGACGCCATGTCAACCAACGTGATCGACGGCACGCTGGTGCACGTCTCTTCGTGGTACGACAACGAGATGGGCTACTCGGCACGCTGCGTCGATCTCCTGGCGCATATCGGACGCACGAAGTGAAGAAGCGGAGTCTCCGCGATCTGCCGGCGGAAGCGCTCGACGGCAAGCGCGCGCTCGTCCGGGAGGATTTCAACGTGCCGCTCAAGGACGGCGTCGTCACCGACGATGGTCGCCTCCGCGCGGCGCTCCCGACGATCTCGTATCTACGTGACAAGGGCTCCCGCGTGGTCATCCTGTCGCACCTGGGACGCCCTAAAGGCGGACCCGAGCCCAAATACTCCCTCACGCAGATCGTCCGCGACCTGGAGCGTCTGCTCGGCGCGCCCATCGAGTTCATTCCGGACCCGGGGCTGGGGGTCGCCGCGACGCGGCAGCTCCCGCGCGGCGGAGTGGCCCTCGTCGAGAACACCCGCTTCTGGCCCGGCGAGGAGAAGAACGATCCGGAGCTGGCGCGCACATTCGCCGCGCTCGGTGACATCTACGTGAACGACGCCTTCGGCTCCGCGCACCGCGCGCACGCATCGACCGAGGGCGTCGCGCACATTCTGAAGCCCGCGGTCGCCGGCTTCCTGATGGAGAAGGAATTGACGTACCTCGGCGAGGCGCTGCACCGGCCCAAGCGCCCGTTCGTGGCGGTGGTTGGGGGCGCGAAGATCTCGGGGAAGATCGACGTGCTCGAGGCGCTGCTGCCGCGCGTCGACGAGATCCTCATCGGCGGCGCCATGGCGTGCACGTTCCTCGTCGCGATGGGGCTTTCGGTGGGCAGCTCGCTGGTCGAGACCGATCGCGTCGCCATGGCGAAGACGCTGCTCGAGCGTAGCGGCAAGAAACTCATCCTGCCGCGCGGCGCGGTCGTGGCCCCGTCTCTCGATCAGGGCGCCGAGCGCAAAGAGGTCCCCGTCGACGCGATCCCGCATGGCTGGGCGATCTACGACATCGACGAGAAGACGCGCCACGACTTCCGTGCCCGGCTGCTCCACGCCAAGACGATCATCTGGAATGGGCCGATGGGCGTGTTCGAGACGCCGCCCTTCGACGCCGGGACCCGCGCCGTCGCGCAGGCGCTCGTGGACGCGGGCGCCAAGGGCGCGGTGACGGTGGTCGGGGGCGGGGACTCCGCGGCCGCCGTCGCCGGGCTCGAGGACAAGATCACGCACATCTCGACGGGAGGCGGTGCCACCCTCGAGTTTCTCGAGGGGAAGGTCCTGCCCGGCGTCGCGGCCCTGGAGGACGCGTGAGACCACTGCTCTTCGCCGCCAATTGGAAGATGCACATCGGGCCGCGCGACGCCCGCGAGTATCTCGCCATGTTCCGCCACGCGTACCCACCGATCGACGGACGGCAGGTGTGGTTCTTCCCGCCCGCCGTTTCGCTCGAGGCCGCCGCCGAGGGCATCGAACATCGGACGGACCTCTCGGTAGGTGTCCAAGACATTCATTGGGAGCCGAAGGGCGCCTTCACGGGCGCAATCTCCGGGCCCCTCGCGGCGCAGGCCGGGGCGCGTGCAACGCTCGTCGGGCATTCGGAGCGGCGCCACGTCTTCGGGGAGACCGACGAAGAGACCGGTAAGAAGGTGGCGGCGGCGCTCGCCGCGGGGCTGCATCCGGTTCTGTGTGTTGGGGAGAAGCTGGCAGAGCGGGAAGCGGGCCAAACGATCGCAGTCGTCACCAGGCAGCTCGAAGCGGCGCTGCCGGGTCCGATTGGCACGCTCACGATCGCGTACGAACCGGTGTGGGCCATCGGCACGGGACGCAACGCGACGCCCAAGGATGCGGCGGAGGTGCACAGCGGCATCCGCGCGTGGCTCAAGCAGCGCGGCACCGAGGGGATAAAGATCCTCTACGGCGGCAGTGTCAATTTGAAAAACGCGGCTGAATTGCTCGCGGAGCGTGAGCTGGACGGCGTGCTGGTCGGTGGCGCGTCGCTCGATGCCGCCGGCTGGGCCGAGCTTGTGCGAAGCGCCGTCGTCTAGGTATTATCCCGGCCGACATGTACACCGCTCTCAAATTCATCCTGCTGTTCGACGCCCTGATCCTGGCGACCGCGGTGCTGTTGCAGGCCGGCCAGGGGGGCGGGCTCGCGTCGCTCGGCGGCGGTGCCGGAACCGAAACGATCATGGGTGGGCGTCAGGCCACGACGCTGCTCACCAAGGTCACCTGGTGGACCGCCGGGATCTTCCTGTTCCTGGCGCTGGTCCTGACGTTTATGTCGCAGCAGGGAACGCAGGCGCGTTCGGTGCTCGAGGGCCAGGTCGCGCCGCCGCAGCCCGTGCAGTCGACGCCGCTGCCGCTCGAGAACACCACGCCGCCGGCCAAGACACCGCCTCCTTCCAATCGCTGACCGTCCCCCCGCGTACGTCCTGCTCGAAGACGGAGCCTGGTTCCCCGGAACCGCGCCCTTGCCATTCGAGCCCGCGTACGCCGAGGTCGTTTTCACCACCAATCTGAGCGGGTATCAGGAGGTCTTCACCGACCCCTCGTATCTCGGCCAAATCGTGGTGATGACGGCGCCGATGATCGGCAACTACGGAATCAATCCCGAGGATGTCGAATCCGATCGCCCGCGCGTCGCGGGAGTCGTCGTGCGCGAGTTGTCGGCCCGCGCGTCGAACTGGCGCTCGACCGGCGATTTGATCGACTGGCTTTCCGAAGCGCGCGTCCCCCTGGTTTCGGACGTCGACACGCGGCAGCTGACGCGCCACATCCGCTCCAAGGGCGCGATGCGCGGCGCCGTCGCACTCGGTGCGCAGCCGAGCGATGCCGTGAAGGCCGCCCTCGCCGCGTCGCCGTCGATGGATGGGCTCGACCTCGCCACCAAAGCGACGATCGCCGAGGAGTATCACGAGGGACCGAAGGACGCCAAGCATCACGTCGTCGCCTTCGACTTCGGGATGAAGCGCAACATCCTGCGACTCTTCGCGCAGCACGGCTGCCGCGTGACGGTCGTGCCGGCGAAAACGACGGCAGCGCGCGTGCGCGAGCTCGAACCCGATGGCGTCTTCCTCTCGAACGGTCCCGGCGATCCCGCCGCCGTCGACTATGCGATCACCACGATCCGCGAGTTGTCCGACGGATCGCTGCCGATCTTCGGGATCTGTCTCGGGCATCAATTGCTCGGTCTGGCGTTGGGGGGCGAGACGGTGAAGCTCCCGTACGGTCACCGCGGCGGGAACCACCCTGTCCGCGATCTCAATACGGGACAAGTACTTATCACGTCACAAAACCACGGGTTCGCGGTAAACGGCGATACGAGCGGCGTTCCCGGTGCGAAGTCGCTTGAGGTCACGCACCTTAACCTCAACGATGGGACCGTCGAAGGAGTGAGGCACCGGGAGTATCCGATCTTCGCAGTCCAGTACCATCCGGAGGCCTCCCCCGGGCCCCATGACGCCCAAGGGCACTTCCAACAATTCCTACAAGCGCTTGACAGTCAATAAGTAAGCTCGTATGATAGCCCCCGACTTTTGCTGCCCGGCAGACGTTCTCGGGGGGACCAATGACGAAGGCCGATCTGGTCGAAAAAGTCACCGCTCAAATCGCTCGAACTGCCGGTCCCCTCATTTCCAAGAAGGACTGCGCCCGGGTGGTGGACTCGTTTTTGGACGCGGTGAAGGCGGCGCTATCGGAGCAGCATAACATTGAGATACGCGGATTTGGGACGTTCAAAATCCGCCAGCGGAAGACGCGCATGGCGCGCAATCCGCGCACTGGTGACCCCGTCGAAGTCGCGGCGCGTCCGGTGCCTGTCTTCAAGCCCAGCAAGGAGTTGCGTGCGATGGTCGCGGACGCGAGCGAGAAGGTTTCCTCGTAACCCGCTGCACACGCAAGACTTGCCCCGCGGCCCCGGCACTGCTGTCGGGGCCGCGCTGTTTCCGGCTATAATCGAGTCATGAGCAAGGTATCCGTGCGGTTCTTCGCGAGTTACGCCGACCTGGCCGGCTGTGCGTGGTCGGCCGTCACTCTCGAGACCCCCGCAACGGTCGCGGATGTGATCGCGCGCGTGCGTGAAGTTTTTCCGGGCACGCGCGACTTGCCCCCGCGCCCCCTCGCGGCCTTGAATCAGCGGCATGTGAAGCTCGACGCGCTGGTGAACGAAGGAGACGAAGTGGCATTGCTCCCGCCACTCGCCGGCGGCTGATGATGCACATCACGCGTCATCCACTCGATGTCGCCGAGCTCCTGTCGCAAGTTCAAAGTCGTGAGCGAGGGGGCACGTGCGTGTTCCTCGGCACTGCACGCGCCGACGGCGACGTCACCGCGATCGAGTACTCGGCGTACGAAGCGATGGCCATCGACGAGAGCGTGCGCATTCTGAGCGACGCGCAGGCGCAGTGGCACGACGCGCGGGTGATGCTCCAACATCGACTGGGCCTCGTTCCCGTCGGCGAGGCGAGCATCGCGATCGCGGCCGCCGCACCACATCGCGCCGAGGCTTTTGCGGCATGCCGTTTTGTGATCGAAGAGGTCAAGAAACGGTTGCCGGTCTGGAAGAAGGAGCTGCGAGCAGACGGCTCGCAGGCGTGGGTCGCCCATGGTCCGTGACACCCTGCAGCGCCCCCTCGGCTCGCTCCGCATTTCAGTCACCGACCGCTGCAACCTGCGCTGCCGGTACTGCATGCCGGAGCAGGAATACGTCTGGCTCCCCAAAGAATCGATTCTGACCTTCGAAGAGATCACGCGCCTGGCGCGCCTGTTCGTCTCCCTCGGCGCCACGAAGCTGCGCCTCACCGGTGGCGAACCGTTACTGCGGCACGATCTGCCGTCGTTGACCGCCATGCTCGCGGGGCTCCCGGGCCTGCGGGACCTCGCGATGACGACCAACGGGCTGCTCCTCGCCCGAGCGGCCGAGGCGCTGCGGCGCGCCGGGCTCAAGCGCGTGACGGTGAGTCTCGACACGCTGCGTCCCGAGCGGATGCGGGAGCTCGCGCGGAGCGAGCGGCACGCCGACGTGGTGGCGGGGATCGTGGCGGCGCGCGCGGCAGGGTTTACGCGACTGAAACTCAACACCGTCGTGATCCGGGGCGTGAACGACGACGAGTTGGCCGATCTGATCGAGTTCGCGCGCGCGCACGGCGCCGAGGCGCGGTTCATCGAGTACATGGATGTGGGCGGGGCGACGGAATGGTCGGCGGCGCAGGTGGTGTCGCAGCGCGAGATCCTGGAGCGCCTGGTCGCGCGCTATGGGCCGATCGCGGCGCTGCAGAGCGACGATCCGTCGGCGCCGGCGGAGCAGTTCCGCTTGTCCGACGGGACGACCTTCGGGATCATCGCCTCGACGACCGCGCCGTTCTGCCGGACGTGCGACCGCAGCCGGCTGACCGCGGACGGCACGTGGTTCCTGTGTCTGTACGCGGAGAAGGGAATCGACCTGCGCGACCCGCTGCGGTCCGGCGCGACGGATGACGAGGTGCGCGCGCTGATCACTCGAGGGTGGACTGCCCGCGCCGATCGCGGCGCGGAAGAGCGTCTGGCCGTCGTAGGGCGCGGCGCCCTCTACCAGATCGATGCGCTGCGCGCAGATCCGCGGCGGGAGATGCACACGCGAGGTGGGTAGAGGGGCGTGACTTCCGGCTTGGATCGGGGGTATTGAAGCTGACCAATGACCCTGGAGCAACGTCATGGGAATCGCCACGTGGATCGTTCTCGGACTGGTTGCAGGAGTATTGGCCAAGATTCTCATGCCCGGCCGAGACCCCGGCGGGATCATCGTCACGATTGTCCTCGGTGTCTTGGGCGCATTGGTAGGCGGGTTCATCGGAACCAAACTGGGATTCGGTAACATCTCCGGCTTCGACCTGCGCAGCATAGCGATCGCCGTCGGCGGCGCGTTTCTGCTCCTCTTCCTCCACCGGGCCTTGAAAGGGAGACGGGCAGTCTGACTGCGCACCCTGTCAAGAACGCGGATCACCACAACCAGAGAGGTGATATGAAACTGGCCATTGCGGATCGCGCTGCCGTGATACTGTTCGCAGCGGCACTGTACGTAGCCCCCGCGGCGCCGCTTGCGGCGCAGCAAGTCGCCGACTCGTTGCCGACGTCCACGAGCGCAGCCCCAGCGACCACTCCATTGGCGGGGCCCCGCCTCCAGCCCGAATGGACACGCTTCGAACCGCGGGTCGCCGACACCCCAGCGAGCCTTGCAGCCACGCATACCATCCGGGTCAGCACTCTCGTTCTGGTGCTCTCGGTGGTCATCCTGGTTCTTCTCATCGCATGAGCACGCGCGCGGGGAGCCCAAGGGCTCCCCGTTATTCCGCGTACGCGTGCGTTGCAGGCGTCGCGACTTTGCTGCTGCTCGCCTGGCCGGCGCTGGCCTGGACGCAGGTTCGGGTCACGCCGCTGAGCGAGCATGTCGTTCTGCTGCAATCCCCGCGCTCGAACATGGTGGCGTCGGTTGGCGCCGAAGGCGCTGTGATCGTCGGGGAAATGGACACGATGAGCGCAGCCGCAGTCGCCGACTCGCTTGCCGCGCGAGCCGCTTCACCACGCCGTCTCGTCATGGCCATGGCCGGACTGGCGTCGGTCGGTCAGGCAGACGCCGGCTGGGATGCACGGGGCGCGCTCGTCGTCATGCAGGAATTCGCGGTGCGACGCATGCAACGACCCCCGCCGGGCGACGCACACTTGCGACGCCCGCGCAGTCAGTTCTCGCAGTTCTTCTCGATCGAGTTGAACGACGAGCCGATTCACGCGGTACGTCAGGAGCCCGGCTACGCCGACTCCGACGTGCTCGTGCACTTCGAGGGCTCGAACGTGATCTATCTGGGGGAAGCGTTCCCCGGCGACGGGTATCCGCGTATCGACGCTGCCTTGAGTGGCACCGTGGAGGGCCTCTTGAAGACGCTCGATCCTTGGGCGCGGCCAGACCGACCTGATTCCAAGTCCCGCTTCGTCGGGGCGCGCGGCGCGGTGGCCAGCTCAGGAGATATCCTCGCGTTTCGCGACATGATCAGAAGCGTTTCACAGGAAATACGCCGTCTGCGGCAAGCTGGACGCAGCCTCGACCAAGTGATCGCCGCACATCCCACGGCGGCGTACGACCAGCGCTGGGGACATGGTCTCATCAGCGCGGAGAGCTTCGTTCGCGACCTCTATCAGTCCCCGAGATAGGGTAGAGTGATGACTCCTGGTGCGCGGGGCTCTGGCGCCCCGGCGGCCTGGTTGGTAGGGTAAAACCGACCCAGTCACCCTGTGAGCACACCATGACTCGAACCCTCGTCTGGAGCAGCTTCGCCGTCCTCCTCTCCCTGTCCTGCAGCGATCCCCTGGGGCCGAAGGTCATCGGCCACTGGACCGGGCCGGGGATTGAGTTCACGTCGACGTTTGTGAGCAGTGAATTGCGACTCCCCTGTGTTGAGCCCGTTCATGTCGTCCCCGGCGTGCGACTAGGCGCCGACCGCCGAATTCAGTTGTCAGGAACCCTCACGAGCTACTGGTACTCCACGCCGTTCACGTTCAGCGGTGAGGCGCGGGGGGACACACTCCGGGCAACTCTCGTTATGAGCACCGACCGGGGGCCGGTGTCGCAGGACTATGTCCTGACCACTGACGGCGACTTCGGCGGTTGGGCCTGCCTGGCGTAGGGAACTGCCACTCGTGTGAGGCTCCTGGTCACGGTGTTCGAATCCGCGGACCTCGCCCTGCTGGCGATGGTCAAGGTTGAGTTGCGACAGGCCGGGATCCGATATGTGGCGCAGTCGGAGGGACTCCAGGATCTGTTCGGCGTGGGGCGGCTGTTCAGTGCCTACAACTTCGTCACGGGTCCTCCGCGGATTCGCGTGACGCCAGAGGACGCGGAGCACGCCCGCGACCTGCTCAGTGACTACTACTGATCGTCCCGCGGCGACGCTCCGCGAACTACGGCAAAAGGGTGAGCGCTCCGAAGACTGGACCCGACGAGTCCAACCACTACACTGGCTGGCCCCAATCCTGATTGCCGCTGCCGCCGGCACGCTCTCCTGTGACCCCGGCCAGTCGTCATGCCAGGGATTCGCAGGCATGGTTCGGACGACCTACGGCTTTCGACCTGCGGATCTCACCGCCGCCGATCAAGCGGTGCACCTCGCGGCCATTGATACGTTCTGGAATGCCGTCAAGGCCAACCGCCGTACTCTGCTCCCATGTTTGCGCGCGGCTCTGACGACCCCACCCGACAGCGGTCTCTTTCTCGTCGACGGCAGCAATCTCCTCCTCTCCCTCGACTCGTCCGCTGGGGCGAAAGCGATACAAGTCCAGGCATACACAGGGGTAAGACTGGACGACATCGATCTCAGCGTTTGGGTCAGGGATCTCGCCCAGCGTGGGGCGGAGGGATTTGATATCTCGATCGCCGCCGAACGTTGGCTGCATTACCCCGATGCACACTTCTATCTCCCGGAACACGGGGCCTACGAAGTGCAGCGACTCGAGGGAGCCCTCTACCTGTACGGGAGCATGCCGGAATCTCTCGCGACGCCCGCGCTCATCCGGATCGTCACGTCGCCGCAAGACACGGCCCGCCAGGATGCGCTCGCCCTGCTGATGAGCCAGGCCACCCCGGAGGCCCTGAACGCTTTGAGGGCATTGCCCACGTCAGGGTTGTCCGGCAGCGCCAGAACCGCATTACAACGTTTTTTCCGAACGCCACCGCTATTCGAGCGACGCGCGAAGCCACTGAACACCCGGGAGGAATTCCTCACGACCTTCCAGTCTGTTCTCGCCGGGGACGCGACTCCGTTCTTCGAGTTGGCCGACAACGTGCCGGACGGTGAACGCGACGTCGTTTCCGTTATGCGACCGGAGGACCTTCCAATCTTGCGTGCGGTGCGACGGCATTTCATTGCAGCGGCGAATCAACACGCCACCGACTATTACGACAGCTTCACCAGAATCATCCTCACGCTGATATGGGACTCGAGTAGATCGTCCGCGAAACCCGAGAGGATCGGGCTCCGCCGGATGCCGGTACGTGCCGTGGAATAGGAGGCGCCGCAAGGCTAAAACCGCCTGGCCCGAACGTTTGTGACGCACTTCACTTGCCGACGGGGCGCCGCTCCTTCATTATCGTGCCGCGCCTGTTCTCGGTCCCGGGAGTAGCCATGGTTGCCCGCCGTTCGTTGACCCGCGCCGCCATCCTCACACTGGCGGCGTTTGCGTCCACGGTCTGGTACGCGTGCTCTGAAAGCCCCTCGGCGCCCGCCACGCTCCCCGACTTGAGCGGCGCGATCCTCGTCCAGAAGCGCTACAGCGAGGACCTCCTCGCCCATCCCGGGGTGGTCGGCACGGCCGTCGCCCTCCTCCCCGATGGGCGCCCCGGACTGCAGGTCCTCCTCGAACACGCGGGTGTCCCCGATCTCCCCGCGATACTCGACGGCGTCCCGGTCGCCACGCAGGTCACGGGCCTGCTCATGGTCCATTCCGATCCGACCGAGCGGCGCCGGCCCGCCCCGATGGGGTACTCGGTGGGGCACCCCGACATCACGGCCGGCACCGCCGGCGCGCGCGTGCGTGACGCGCTCGGCCGAGTCTACATCCTCTCGAACAACCACGTCCTCGCCAATTCGAATGACGCGACCATCGGGGACCCCGAGTACCAGCCGGGACCCTTCGACGGCGGCACGGCAGCCGACCAGATCGCGACGCTGAGCGACTTCCAGGTGATCAACTTCACCGGCGGGAGCAACACGATCGACGCCGCGATCGCGCTGACGGGCACCGACGTGTTCGACAACTCCGTGCCCTCCGACGACGGCTACGGCATGCCGAACTCCACGATCTACGGCGACGTGAACGGCGACGGCTTGATCGACGACCGCAACGCGCTGCTCGGCCTCAACGTGCAGAAGTACGGACGCACGACGCGTCTCACCCACGGCACGATCACCGGCGTCAATGCGACGGTGAACGTCTGCTACGAGGCCGTGGAGTTCGTGTGCATCAAACAGGCGCGCTACGTCGATCAGCTGATCATTGCGCCGCCGGGGTTCAGCAACGGCGGCGACTCCGGGTCCTTGATCGTGACCGACGATGGCAACGTGAACCCGGTCGCGCTGCTCTTCGCGGGCAGCTCGGCGGTGACGATCGGCAACCGCATCGACCTCGTGCTCAATCGGTTCGGCGTGGCGATCGACGGCTTCGCGCCGCCGCCCCCGGGCCCCCTCACCGACATCGCGGTGACGGGCGTCAACGTGACTGGCACGCCGGTGCAGGGGCATGCCACGAGCGTCACCGTGACCGTGAAGAACTTCGGCAACCAGGATGTACCGGCGACCTTCAACGTCACGGTCGAGGACACGACCGAGCACGTGACCGTTGGCACGCTGAGTGTGCCGGGCCTCGCCGTTGGTACCTCGACTAATCTGGTCTTCAGCTGGACGCCGACGACCGCCGGTGACCACACGCTCGTGGGCCACCAGTTGTTCGCGGACGACCGGGCGACCAACGACCAGCGCAGCACGACGGTCCCTGTCGAGCCTCCGACGATGGACGTGGCGGTGACGGAGATCCTTACACCCGCCAACGGCGTGATCGTGGGACATACCGTCAACGTCGGCGTCAGGGTCGCCAACTCGGGGAACCTGCCGGCGGGAAGCTTCGTCGTCACCGTCGAGGACTCGACCGCGGGCGTCACCATCGGGACCCAGACGGTCTCGTCACTGGCGCCGGGCGCCAGCCCGCTGCTGATATTCAGCTGGGATGCGACCGGCGCGGCGCTCGGTCCGCACACACTGGTCGCGACGCACGATCTGTCTGACGACGATGGCGAGAACGATCGCCTGACGACCGTGGTCGCGGTGGTACCGAAACCGACCGACATCGCGGCCACCGCCATCACCGGGCCGCGCTCCGTCTTCCAGGGCGATACGGCGCACGTCGTCGTCACGCTCCAGAACGTCGGTGAGGTGGACGTTACGGCCCCCTTCGCGGTCGAATTGACCGACGGGACGGCGGGTGGCGCGGTGGTCGGGAGTCGCAGCGTCCCCGGCCTCGCGATCGGCGCGACCACGACTGTCGACGTCCCCTGGAACACCGCGGGCGCGTCACTGAGCGGCCATATCCTGATCGCAACGCAGAAGCTGCCCGACAACAAGCCGACGAACGACGCAATTGCCATCGCGATCAATGTGAATCCACCCGTGCCGCCGCCGCCGGCGATCGATATCGCCGTGTCGAGCGTCACGGCGCCTGGCTCCGTGAGCCAGGGGAATCCGGCCAGCGTCAGTGTGACGGTGCAGAACGCCGGCACCCAGAACGTCAGCGGCAGCTTCGACATCGTGCTCACCGATGCGACCGCCGGCACCACGATCGGCACGCAGACGGTTACGGGGATCGGCGCAGGCGCCAGCGCGACACGGTCGTTCACGTGGACCACGACCGCAGCGGCGTTGGGGAATCACACGCTCGTCGCGACGCAGACGCTCGCCGACGAAAACGCCGCCAACAACAGCCGCTCGGCGACCGTCACGGTCACGCCGCAGCCCACGGACCTCGCGGTTACGGGGATCACGGCGCCGCCGCGCGTAAATCAGGGCGACATCGCCCCGGTTTCGGTAACGGTGCAGAACATCGGCGGCCAAGACGTCACGACCAGCTTCGACGTCGTACTGACCGATGGGTCGGCGGGGAACGCGGTGCTCGGCACCCAGACGATCACGGGACTCGCCCAGGGCTCGAGCGTGACCCGCACGTTCAACTGGAACACCACCGGCGCCGCCCTGAGCGGCCACACCCTGTTCGCGACGCAAAAACTGGCCGACAACAACGGGGCGAATAACACCATCGGGATCAGCGTCATCGTGCAGGCGCCGCCGACGAGCGACCTGGCGGTGACCAGCGTGACGGCGCCCGGTACAGCGACCCAGGGGACCAGCGTGTCGATCTCGGTCGCTGTCCAGAACGTGGGCGGGTTGGCAGTCGGCTCGAACTTCGACCTGGTGCTGACCGACCAGACGGCCGGCGTGACGATCGGGACGCAGACGATTCCCGGGCTCGGTATCGGCGCCAACACGACGCGCACCTTCAGCTGGAATACGACGGCCGCTGCCCTCGGCGGTCACACGCTCGTGGCGACGCAGACGCTGAGTGACGCGAACGCCGCGAACAACCAGGCGTCCGCCACCGTCACGCTCATCGCGCCGTCGACCGACGTCGCGGTGACGAGCCTGACGGCGCCCACCAGCATCAATAAGGGAAGCACGGCGACGATCGGCGTCACGGTGCAGAACATCGGCGGGCTGAATGTGCCGAGTACGTTCAACGTCGTCCTGACGGACCAGACGGCGGGCGTGACGATCGGGACGCAGACGGTCTCGGGCCTCGCGGTGGGCGCGAGCGCGACGCGCTCCTTCAGCTGGAATACGGCCACGGCCGCGTTGGGTGGACACACGCTCGTGGCGACGCACAGCCTGAGCGACGACAACGCGGGCAACAATCAGCGCTCGGCGACGGTCAACGTGCTGGCCGCGCCCGCGGACATCGCGGTGGCGAGCATCACGGCGCCGAGCCAGGTGACCGTGGGCGACACGGCGCCCATCGTGGTCACGGTGCAGAACGTCGGTGGCCAGGACGTCACCACCAACTTCGACGTCGTCCTCACCGACGGCACCGCCGGCAACGCGGTGATCGGCACGCAGACGATTGCCGGACTCGCGCTCGGCGCAACCGTGACGCGCACGTTCGGCTGGAACACGACGGGCGCCACCGTGAGCGGTCACATTCTGACGGCGACGCAGAAATACGTCGACAACAATTCGGGCAATAACGCCAAGGCGATCGTCGTCAGCGTCAACGCCCCGAACCTCCACGTCGGCAATCTGTCTGGCGCGGCGGACACATCCGCGCTCACGTCGTGGACGGCGACCGTGCAGATCACCGCGCATGACTCGCGGCACAACCCCGTGAACGGCGTGACGGTGCGCGGCCTCTGGAATGGAACGAGCCCCGAAGTCACCTGCGTGACGAGTGACGCCGGCGGGCCGGGCACGTGCAGTGTCGTGCTCTCCGGGATCGTGAACTCGACGCGGATGGTCTCGTTCGCGGTGACCGGGATGACGCTGACGGGCTACGTGTACAAATCGTCCGCCAACCACGACCCGGATGGCAGCAGCAACGGCTTCTCGATGACCGTGAAACGGCAATGATCGGGCGCGCGATCGGCGCGGCCCTGCTCGCCGGAGCGTTGGCCTGCTCCACCGCGCAGCGCGCGGGAGAGGGAGGGGGGACAGGAGGGGGAGGGGAAGGGGGACCCACCGTGGCCACGAAGAGCATCGATCAGGTTCTCGCCGCACACACCGATTCGTTGATGGCGTTGCCGGGCGTCGTGGGCACGGCGATCGGCCTGTACCAGGGCGAGCGGTGCATCAAGGTGTTGCTCGCGGACGCCGGCGGGGACACCAAGGACCGAATCCCATCTCGCCTCGAGGGCTATCGCGTCGTGATCGAGGTGATCGGCACCATTCGGCCCAAGTAGATCTAGGTCCGTGATCACGCTCCTGGCCGCCGTGTTGTACGTGGTGATCAGCCTGGTGTCCGTCGAATTCGACCGGGCGTCGGGTGGCGGGGTGCATCCGTGGCGCCTCGCCGCATGGGTCGCGAGCGCCGTCGTCGCCGCCACGCAGATCTGGTACGAGCACTTTCGTCTGACGAGCCCGCCGCTGAAGACCGCCCTGCGCGCCGCCGCCTCGGTGGCCCTCGGCGCCTTCGGTCTCGCGGTCAGCGCCTACCTGCACTCACTGCGCACGCCCGGCCAGCACGCGTCCCCCATCGCGTTCCTGGCCTGGCCGGTCATAACCGGCGTGCCGGCCTTTCTCGCGGCCCTCGGCATCGCGATGGTGCTCGCCCGGTTTTCGCCGCGCTCCTAGCTGTCGGAGTTGTACTCGAAGTCCGTAGCGAACCCGCAGCGGCCGCGGACCTCCCAACCGAACGGCGCATCCTCGACGCGAAACGCGTCCATCACCAGCTCCTGCCCGGGCCGGTCGTGACCGGGGACCCCGCACGACACGGCGCCCTTGGCCGGCGCGGGCCGCGCGGTTCGCGCCGTCACGTAAGTCCCGGCGCGCATCGACTTTTTGTTCGTCGTGTGATCGAGCTCGATGCGGGCGGGGCGGACCGCATAGATCTCCCCGATCCCGGCGGCGAAGTTGCGGAGCGTGGTGCCGCCGACGCGACCGAGGAAGATGTCGGCGAGCGCGCGTTGCTGGGCCTGGTCGCCCTTGTCATCGACATACAGGATCACGCGCCACGGCGTCGGCGGCGTGACGTGGTTCGAGTAGGTGCCCGCCATCATCACCGACAGGCCGCTCAGGTCGAGGCTCCCGATGCGTCCTTCCGTGATCCGCCACGACAGCGCGAAGTCGCACGTCTCGTAAGTCGACGGCCGGCCCTGCTTGCGCTCGCCCTCCCAACGGCAAGGGCAGACGGCCTCGCAATTACACGCTTCGAAGTACGTCCCCGAGACTGTCCACGACAGGTCGGTATTGACGGGCGTGTTCCGCTTCACTGGCCCATGACCCTCATGCCCTCCGCCGGTTGCGCACGCGCATGGGTGAAAAGTCTAACGCTTCCTGTTAGCTTTGTCCCGTCACTCCACACTCTCCGGAGCCCATGCTCAACAGAATCACCGTGGTCGGGGCAGGCAACGTCGGCGCCACGACGGCGCAACGGCTCGCCGAGAAGGAGCTCGCCCGCACCGTCGTCCTCGTTGACGTCATCGACGGCGTCCCGCAAGGCAAAGCACTCGATCAATACGAATCGGGCCCCATCGAAGGCTTCGATACGCGCATCGTCGGCGCCGCCAACGACTATGGGCCGACTGCGGGGAGCGAGGTGGTCGTCGTCACGGCCGGTATCGCCAGGAAGCCCGGGATGAGCCGCGACGATCTGGTCCGCACCAACGCCGATATCGTCAAGCAGGTCGCGCTGCAGATCAAGCAGCACTGTCCCAAGGCGATCGTCGTCGTCGTCTCGAATCCGCTCGACGTGATGTGCTGGGTCACGAAGCAGGTGACCGGCTTTCCGCGCGAACGAGTGGTCGGGATGGCCGGCGTGCTCGACACCGCGCGCTATCGCGCGTTTCTCGCAGAGGCCCTCGACGTGTCCGTGCAGGACATCCAGGCGATGGTGCTCGGCGGGCATGGCGACACGATGGTGCCCCTCGTGTCGTACACGACGGTCTCCGGCATCCCCGTGACGCAGCTGCTCGACAAGGCGAAGCTCGACAAGATCGTGGACCGCACGCGCAACGGCGGCGCCGAGATCGTGGCGTTCCTGAAGACCGGCTCCGCCTATTACGCGCCCTCTGCGGCGGCCGTCCAGATGGTCGAATCGATCGTGCTCGACCAGAAACGGATCCTCCCCTGCGCGGCCTGGCTCGAAGGCGAGTACGGCCTCTCGGGGATGTACTGCGGCGTCCCCTGCAAGCTGGGGAAGAACGGCCTCGAGCAGATTCTGGAAGTGGAGCTGACGGCAGACGAGAAGGCGGCCCTGAAGAAGTCGGCCGACGCGGTGCACCAGACGATGGCGGCGGTGACGCTATGACGACGTCGGTCCGCGACCTCACCGAGCAGGGCCTCGGCGCGACGCTGCGCCGCGACGCCTGGTGGATCGGCCCCGCACTCACGGCCCTCGTGCTCGGCAGCTTCGGCGTGTACGCCACGTGGGCGGCCTGGGTCGGCGCGAACTACGAGTGGGGGCCCTACCTCTCGCCGTTCTACTCCCCGCTGATCCAGACGACCTGGTGGCCCCTTTCGCCGGCGTTTCTGATCTTGATCTTCCCCGGCGCCTTCCGCGCTACCTGCTACTACTATCGCAAGGCCTACTACCGGGCCTTCTTCCTCGATCCCGCCGCCTGCGCCGTCGGCGAGCCGCGCCACGCGTACAAGGGTGAGACCAAGTTTCCGTTCACGCTGCAGAACCTGCACCGCTATGCCATGTACGCGGCGGTCGTCTTCATCTTCATTCTCTCTTACGATGTCTTTCTCGCCATGCGGTGGCCGGTGAACGGCGTGCTCGCGGACGGCGCCATGGCGCTCGGCCCTCGGGAGTTTGGCCTAGGTCTCGGCACGCTCGTCATGGCGACCAACGTGATCCTCCTGGCGTGCTACACGTTCGGGTGCCACTCACTGCGGCACCTGGTGGGCGGCGGGGTGGACTGTTTCTCCTGCGCCCGCGGCGGGCAGGCGCGCTTCCAGGCGTGGCGCGGGGTGACTGCGCTCAACCGTCATCACATGCTCTTCGCCTGGTGCTCGCTCTTCTCCGTCGCGCTCACGGACGTCTACATCCGTCTGTGCGCGATGGGCATCATTCACGACATCCGGCTCTTCTAGTGGCGGCCCGCGATCTCCGCACGCACGACTACGACGTGGTCGTGATCGGCGCCGGCGGCGCCGGGCTGCGCGCCGCGATCGAAGCCAGCGCCCAAGGCCAAGGGAAAGCCAAAGTCGCCCTCGTCTGCAAATCGCTGCTCGGCAAAGCCCATACGGTCATGGCCGAAGGGGGCGCCGCCGCCGCGCTCGGCAATGTGATGGGCGAAGACAACTGGCGCGTGCATTTCCGCGACACGATGCGCGGCGGCAAGATGCACAACAACTGGCGCATGGCGCAGATCCACGCGCAGGAAGCGCCGGACCGGATCCGAGAGCTGGAGGCGTGGGGCGCGCTCTTCGACCGCACCCCCGACGGCAAGATCAACCAGCGGCCTTTCGGCGGCCACACGTACAGCCGCCTGGCGCACGTCGGCGACCGCACCGGCCTCGAGATGATCCGGGTGCTCCAGGACAAAGGCGTGCACTCCGGGCTCGACGTCCATATGGAGTGCACGATCGTCAAGGTGTTCGTCGTGGGAGGTCGCGTCGCGGGCGCGCTCGGCTACTTCCGCGAGACGGGGCGCTTCGTGCTGTTCCGCGCCCCGGCGATCGTGCTGGCCACCGGCGGGATCGGCAAGGCATGGCAGATCACGAGCAACTCCTGGGAGTACACGGGCGATGGCCACGCGCTCGCGTACGATGCCGGCGCCGAGCTGATCGACATGGAGTTCATGCAGTTCCACCCGACGGGGATGGTCTGGCCGCCGAGCGTGCGGGGGATTCTCGTGACGGAAGGCGTGCGCGGCGAGGGTGGCGTCCTCAAGAACAGCGCGGGCGAGCGGTTCATGTTCCGCTACATGCCCGACATGTTCAAGGGCGATTTCGCGGAGACCGAGGCGGAGTCCGACGCGTGGGTGCAGGGTGAGCGCAAGAAGAACCGCCGGCCCCCCGAGCTGCTGACGCGCGACGTCGTCGCCAAGGCCATCACGAAAGAGATCGCCGAAGGGCGCGGCAGCCCGCACGGCGGCGTCTTCCTCGATATCGCGTCGAAGCAGAACCCCGACTACATCAAGAAGAAGCTGCCGAGCATGTACCATCAGTTCAAAGAGCTCGCGCAGGTCGACATCACCAAGGACGCGATGGAGATCGGCCCGACGACCCACTACGTCATGGGGGGCGTGAAGGTCGATGCCGAGACGCAGGAGTCGACTGTGCCCGGCCTCTACGCCGCGGGGGAGGTCGGGGGCGGGATGCATGGCGCCAATCGTCTAGGCGGCAACTCCCTCAGCGATTTGCTCGTGTTCGGCCGGCGCGCCGGGCAGCATGCCGCGTCGCAGCGCGGCGCCGCGGCGGCGATCCCCGATGGCGAGATCGATGCGGCGATGCGCGACGCGCTCGAGCCGTTCGAGCGCGAGGGCGAGAATCCGTTCGCGGTCCAAGCGGCGCTGCAGGCGGTGATGCAGCGCAACGCCGGCATCATCCGCGACAAGGGCGGCCTGGAAACGGCGCTCGGCGAGCTCGAGAAACTCAAAGTTCGCGCGAAGCAGGTGGGGATCACGGGGAGCCGCGAGTACAATCCCGGTTGGCACACGGCGATCGATCTCCACTCGCTCCTCGTGGTCTCTGAGGCGACGGCGCGCGCCGCCCTCGAGCGGACGGAGAGCCGCGGCGGCCATACGCGCAGCGACTTCCCCGACTCGGACGAGCGGCAGACGCGCGAGCAGATCGTGATCAAGAAGGACGGGGACCGCATGGCGGTTCGGCGCGAGGCTCAGCCTTCGCTCCCTGTGGAACTTGCGAAGATTATCAAGGAGGGCGCGTGACCCGATTCCGGGTGTTTCGAGGGACACGAGAGGGCGGCGAGCTGCGCGAGTACGAAGTGGCTGCGGGGGAGGGGATGGTCGTGCTCGACGCGGTGCACGCCATTCAGGCCGACCAGGCGCCCGACCTCGCCGTCCGCTGGAACTGCAAGGCCGGGAAGTGCGGCTCTTGCTCCGCGGAGATCAACGGCAAGCCGCGCCTGATGTGCATGACGCGCATGTCCGACTACGCCCCCGACGAGACGATCACGATCACGCCGATGAAGGCGTTCCCCGTGATCAAGGACCTCGTGACCGACGTGTCGTGGAATTACGAGGTCAACAAGCGCATCCCGGCGTTCCAGCCGCGCGCGGCCGATTTCCCCGACGGCACCTGGCGGATGTTCCAGTACGAGGTGGAGCGGCCCCAGGAGTTCCGGAAGTGCATCGAGTGCTTCCTGTGCCAGGACGTGTGCCACGTGCTGCGCGCCCACGACAAGCACGAAGAATTCATGGGTCCGGCGATGCTGGTGCGCGCCGCGGTCTACGAGATGCATCCGCTCGACGAGGCCGATCGCTCCGACCATCTGCGCCAGGAGGGCGGGATCGGCTACTGCAACATCACCAAGTGCTGCACCGAGGTCTGTCCGGAGTCGATCACGATCACAGACAACGCGATCATCCCGCTCAAGGAGCGCGTCGCCGATCGGAATTACGATCCGCTCCAGTGGCTGTGGCGCAAGCTGACCAAGTAGTCGTCCCAATAGTCGTGATTGTCGGCGCGGGGTTTGGCGGCCTGCGCGCCGCCCGCGCCCTGCGCCGCGCTCCCGTTCAAGTCGTTCTGCTCGATCGCAACAACTTCCATCTCTTCCAGCCGCTGCTGTACCAGGTCGCGACCGCGGGCCTCGAGCCCGACCAGATCGCGAAGCCGGTGCGCGCCATTCTGCGCGGCCAAAAGAACTTCGATTTCCGGATGGTGGAGGTCAGCGGCGTCGATTTCAACGACCGGCGCCTGCAGACGAGCGCGGGACCGATCCCTTACGACTTCCTGATTCTCGCCCATGGCGGTGAAACGAACTTCTTCGGGCTCGACGCCGTGGAGAAGCACGCGCTCTCGCTCAAAGACGTCCCGGACGCCGTGGAGATCCGCAATCACGTCCTCACGTGCTTCGAGCAGGCCATGCTGGAAGCCGACCCCGAGCGGCGCCGGGCGCGGCTGACGTTCGTCGTCGTGGGCGGCGGTCCTACCGGGGTGGAAATGGCCGGCGCCCTCTCCGAGCTGATCCGCCTCGTCCTCGTGAAAGACTATCCGCGCCTCAACATCAAGGACGTGCGCATCCTGTTGCTCGAGGCCACCGACAAGCTGCTCGCGGCGATGCCGGAGCGGCTGCGGGAGGCGGCAGGACGCACGCTGTGGCGCAAATGGATCGAAGTGCGCTTCAGCGCCAGCGTCGCGGACTTCGACGGCGAGCGGGTCCGCCTCAAGAGCGGGGAAGTCATTCCCGCGCATACCGTGATTTGGGCGGCGGGCGTGAAGGCCGCGTCCTTGAACGCAACGCTCGGCCTCGCTCCCGCACGGCAGGGCCGCATTCCCGTCGAGCCGACCCTCCAGGTGTCCGGGCACCCGGAGGTCTACCTCATCGGGGACGCCGCGTACGTCGAAGAAAACGGCGCACCGCTGCCGATGGTCGCACCTGTGGCGATCCAGATGGCCGAAATCGCCGCGCACAACATCGTGCGCACGTTACGCCGCAAGCCGCTCGAGGCCTTTCGCTATCGCGATCAGGGTACGCTCGCCACGATTGGACGCAACGCCGCCGTGGCGCACGTCTTCGGGCTGCAGCTGAGCGGGTTTCCCGCGTGGGTGATGTGGCTCGTGGTGCACATCATCCAGTTGATCGGCTTCCGCAACAAGCTGTTCGTGCTGCTCAACTGGGCCTGGGACTACTTCTTTTACGAACGGGCGGTACGGCTGATCACCCGCGAATGAGCGTCCGCGGCGGACGCCGCACGACGCCCTGCCAGCCGCACTCGAGGCACCAGCGCCGCTCGAGGAACGGCACGACCCGCTGCAAGAACGTATTGCGAATCATCGTCAACTGCGCCGAGCAATGCGGGCAGGTAGGACCGCGGGGGAGCAGCACGTAGGTCAGGACCGCGACGAGCGCAAACCGGAACAGCACCGTCAAGAGCAGCACCGCCACGACGAGCATCAGTCCGCCGCGGCTTCCCGCATGAACTCTCGCAGACGCCGCTCCAGCTCGGCGAGCTCCACCGGTTTCACGAGCACCCGCTCCCGCGCGACCGGCGCGAGGCCGCGGCCCGCGAGCTGCGTGATGTCGCCCGAGAGGAAGAGGACGCGGTCGGCCAAGCCCGGGCGCTCCGCCTGGAGTCGAGCGTACAGCTCGGCGCCGTCCATCTTCGGCATCCGCAGATCGGCGAGGATCACGTCCGGCTCGAACCCCGCCAGTCGCTCGAGCGCCTGCACGCCGTCGCTGGCCTCGATCACCTCGACGCCGCGCATCGCCAGGAACCGGGCCATCGGGCGCCGGATCATATCCTCGTCGTCCACCAGTAAGACGCGTGTCCCCGCGAGGGATTCGGCCGGCGCGGCGTCCGCCACCGGAGCGATCGTGTCCTCGTCATCGGCCCCAGACACCGTGGGGGCCGGCGGGAGCCAGAGCAGAAAGCGCGCGCCGCGTCCCCACTCCGAGACCCGCATCGAGTCGAGGCCCAAGTCCCCGGCCGCCTCGCGGATCAACTGGCGGGAGATGTAGAGGCCGAGGCCTGTGCCGCGCCGGCCTTTGGTGGTGGCGAATGGGCGGAACAGACGGTCCGCGATCTCGGGCGCGACCCCGGGTCCATTGTCGGTCACCGCGACGCACACGCGATCCTGCTCCACGAACGAATCCACCACGAGGCGACGGGGGGGCCTCACGCCGCGCAACGCATCGAGCGCGTTGCTCAGCAGGTTCACGAGCACCTGTTCGAGGCGATTCGGATCGCCGTGCACCGGGGGCAGGGCGGGGTCGAGGCGCCCCTCGATCGAGATCTCGTCCACGGTGAACCGGTACGAAACGAGATCGATCGCGCTGCGCACGACGTCGTTCAGGTTGACGCGCGCGGTGCGTTTCTCACCGGCCCGTACGAATCGCAGCAGACCGCGCAGCAGCTTCGAGGCGCGGCGCGCCTGGCGCAGGATGCTCTGCATCTCCACGCGGGCGTCGGCGGACAGATCGGTGTCGGCGAGGCGCAGCTCGGCGTGGGCGGCGATCGCCATCAGGGGGTTGTTCACTTCGTGCGCCACGCCGGCGAGCAGCTCGCCTGCCGCCGCAAACCGCCCCTGTTCCTCGGCGCGATCCCGCAGCACGCGCGTCATGTGATTGAAGTGGGTGGCCACGCGGCCCAACTCATCGTTTGACTCGACCGGGACTTCGGCCGTGAGATCGCCCTCCGACACGCGCTGCAAGCCCTCTTCGAGACGGGTCAGGGGGGTCCAGAAGCGTCGCCGCACCACGAGCAGTGCCAGGGGAAGGAGCAGCATTCCCGCCGCGACCAGGAGAATCTCGATCCCGGTGGTGAAGTAGAGCGCGAGCGCGGCCGCGTAGATGACGGCGGCGAGCACCAGGAAGGTGACGACGGCTCGCAGGTTGACCTTCACGTGCAGAGTGCAACGCCGGTCGGGCTCTGGACGTACGCTTCCGGGCGCAATAATCTCTCCGGGCCCGCGACCTGTCTCCTCCAACAGAAGGTGTTCCGCGATGCGCGCATTCAGCGTCCTCCTGGCGTTCGGCGTCCTGGCGTGTTCACGCGCCACCTCCGCACCAGCTCACCCCGCGCAGCAACCGAGTCCCGCACCCGCCCGTCAAGATACCGCTCGTGGCGCGGCTCCGCGGCCCGCGGGGCAGGCGCCGGCCGAAGGGCCCAAACCCTACAACCAGGTGATCACCGCCCAGGCCACGACCGATTCGGGCGTGTTCATCATTCACCGCATCGGGGAGAAGTTGTTCTACGAGGTGCCGCGCCGTATGCTGGGCCGCGAGTTCCGGCTCGTCGTGGACCGCCGCGGCACCGTCCGTGGGCTCGGGTACGCCGGCGAGCAGATCTCCGCGCGCGTCGTGCGCTGGGACCGCCTCGGGACCCGGGTGCTGCTGCGCATGATCAGCTTCGCGATGCGCGCCGACTCCAACCTGCCGGTGAGCCGCGCCGTCGATCTTTCGAACACGCCGCCGATCATCAAGAGCTTCGACATCGCCGCCTGGAGTCCCGGAGACTCGAACGCCGTCATCGACGTCACGAGCCTGTTTACCACCGACGTCTCGGAGCTCAACGCCCGCCAGCTGGGCATGCGCATGCGGCGCTTCGATCCCGCCCGTTCGCTCGTCGAGCGGGCCCGCAGCTTCCCGATCAACGTCGAAGTGAGCGCCCTGCAGACCTTCGAGGTGGACTCGGTGCCCGGCGCGCCCGGCTCGCCGCCCGACCGCTCGCTCAACACGATGACGATTCCGACGAACTTCTCGATGGTGCTTCTCCCCGAACAGCCCATGGCGGCGCGCCTCTGCGATAACCGCGTCGGCTTCTTCTCGGTGAGCTACGAAGATTTCGGCACCGAGAACGCCGTCGTGCAGACGCGCTGCTACATCACGCGCTGGCGGCTCGAGCCGAAGGACCCGAATGCCGCCGTCAGCGATCCGATCAAGCCGATCGTGTTTTATCTGGATCCCGCGACGCCCGACAAGTGGGTGCCCTGGCTCATCAACGGCGTGCAGGCCTGGGAGCCCGTGTTCCGCGCCGCCGGCTTCTCGAACGCGATCATCGCGCGCAAGGCGCCGACGCCGCAGGAGGACTCGGAGTTCGACCTCGACGACGCGCGCTACTCGACGATCCGCTGGTTGCCGTCGACGATCGAAAACGCCTACGGCCCGCACGTCAACGACCCGCGGACCGGCGAAATCCTGCAGTCGAACATCGGCTGGTTCCACAACATCACGAGCCTGTTGCAGGCGTGGTGGTGGGCGCAGGTTGGTGCCGTCGATTCGCGCGCGATCCATCTGCCGCTCCCCGACACGTTGATGGGGCAGATGGTGGCCTACGTCGCGACGCACGAAGTCGGCCACACGCTCGGCCTGCCGCACAATCAGCTCTCGTCGGGTCTGTATCCGACCGACTCGCTGCGTAGTCCCACGTACACCCGCGCGAACGGCACGTCGTACTCGATCATGGACTACGCGCGCAACAACTACGTCGCGCAGCCCGGCGATAACGTCGAGCTGATGCCCAAGATCGGACCGTGGGACTACTACGTGATCGACTGGGGGTACCGCCGCATTGCCGGAGCCGCGAGCCCCGACGCCGAGCGTTCCGTGCTCGATTCGCTGGCCCGAATCCAGGACACGAAGCCGTGGCTGCAGTTCGGCAACCCGGACGGCATCGACCCCCGCACGCAGACCGAGGCGCTGGGCGACGACCCCGTGAAGGCGACGCGCTACGGCGTGGCGAATCTCAAGCGGCTCGTCCCGATGCTGATCACGGCGACGACGACCGACAAGCTCGACGACTACACGCTGCTCGACGACTTCTACGACCGTCTCCTCGGGCAGTGGAGTCTCGAGATGAACCACGTCGCGGTGGTGGTCGGCGGCGTGTACCGCCACGAGAAGTATCCCGACCAGACGGGCGTGATCCATACCGCCGTGCCGCGCGCCCGGCAGGTCGACGCCGTGCGCTTCCTGAACGAGAACGCGTTCACGACGCCGATCTTCTTCCTCGATGCCGAGGTGCTGCGCCGGATCGAACCCACAGGGTTCGTGGATCGAATCCGGCAGCGTCAGACGGCGGTACTGAACGCCCTCTTCCAGGACGCGCGTCTGTCGCGGCTCGCGGAGCAAGGCGCGACCCTGGCGGCCGGTTCGGCGTACACGCTCACGGACCTGTTCGGTGACGTGCGCCGCGGCGTCTTCTCCGAGCTGTCGGCGGCGCGGCCGTCGGTCGACGCATACCGGCGCAATCTCCAGCAGGCGTTCGTCGACCAGATGGATCGGTTGATCAACACGCCGCTGGCGTTCGTGCCGCCGCCGGGCTTCACGCCGTTCCCCGGCTTCACGCCGCCGCCGCCGCGCCCCGCCGATGCGCGCGCGCTGGCCCGGCTCGAGCTCCAGGGCCTGCAGCCGGCGCTCACGGCAGCGCTCGCGAAGCAGCCCGAGCGCATGACGCGGGCGCATTTCGTAGACCTGCAGGCGAGGATCGACCGGATCTTGAATCCGCGGTAAAGCCGCGGTCAGCCATCCGCCGTCAGCCGTCTGCGATGTTGCGGACGGCTGATGGCTGATAGCTTGTCACCGATGCTTTCCACCTCCACCAGCCACATCCGGCACGGCTTCCGCAAGAACCGGCTGCTCCAAGGGCTGGCGCTCTGGTATATCGCCGTCTGGGTCGTGACCGCCGTGCGGCCCCTCGATCGCAGCGACTGGGTGCTGGAGAACCTGCTCGTCGCCGCGATGGTCGTGGTTCTCGTCGGCACCTACCGCATATTCCCGCTGTCCGACCTGTCGTATCTCATCATCACGGCGTTCATGACGCTGCACGCCGTGGGCGCCCATTACACGTACTCCGAAGTGCCCTTCGGCTACTGGATGCGCGACCACCTCGGATTCGCCCGCAATCCGTTCGACCGCGTGGTCCACTTCTCGTTCGGCTTGCTGATGGCGTACCCGATCCGCGAAGTGTTCCTGCGGGTCGCCAACGCACGCGGGTTCTGGGCCTACTATCTTCCTCTGGACGTCACCCTGGCGTTCAGCGCCTTGTACGAGATCATGGAGATGGTGATCGCGACGCTCGTGGCACCCGGGACGGGCGATGCGTGGCTCGGGACACAGGGCGACATTTGGGACGCGCAGAAGGACATGGGCCTGGCGGCGCTGGGAGCGTTGATCTGCATGGTCATCACGGCCACGGTGCGCACGATGCGTGCTCGGCAACCGATACTTCTCGCTGGGAGGGATGCGTGAGCGGACGGAACGTTGGAACGATGGAACGATGGACAGAAAAGCGTTGGATGATACTGGTCGTTCTTTCCATCATACCAACGTTCCAACTTTCCGCTCAAACGTTCGAGGAGCGCCTCCTCGCAGTCCCCGACACGGCCAGCATGCGCCAGATGTCGCGCACGCTCACCCTGGTGCCGCACATGGCGGGCACGCCGGCCCAGGCTACGACCCGCGACTACGCGCTCGAGCGCATGCGGGCCTGGGGCATCGAAGCCTGGAGCAAGGAGTACACGGTGTACCTGCCTCAACCTGACACCGTGGCTGCGTGGATCGGCGCCGTTCGCCTCTCACTCGCCGAGCCCCCGGTGCCGGGCAATCCGGTCACGATGGGTCCCCAGGTGCCCCCCTTCAACGGCTACACCGGCGACGGCGACGTCACCGCCGAGGTCGTGTACGTCAATTACGGCCTGATCGAGGACTACAAGACCCTCGATTCGCTGGGGATCAGCGTGCGCGGCAAGATCGCGCTCGTGCGCTACGGCCGCTCGTTCCGCGGCATCAAGGCGCGCGAGGCGGAGAAGCACGGCGCCGTCGGGATGATCGTCTACTCGGACCCGCACGATGACGGCTACTTCCGCGGCGACGTTTATCCCAAAGGTCCGATGCGGCCCGCGGGGGGCATTCAGCGCGGCAGCATGATGAACATGAACGGGGACCCGAGCACACCGGGGTGGGCATCGGTCGAGGGGGCGCGCCGCGCCTCCGAAGACTCGTTCCCGATCCCGCACATCCCCATCATCCCGATGTCGTATACCAACGGGCGCAAGTTCCTCGAGCCGCTCACCGGGCCGTCGGTGCCGCAGGCGTGGCAGGGCGCGCTGCCGTTCCGGTATCACGTGGGCCCGGGGCCCGTGCGCGCGCGGCTCAAGGTGCGCACCGAGCGGGGCGCGCGGGCCTATCACAAGATCTGGAATACGATCGGCATCATCCGCGGCGCGAAGTATCCTGACGAATGGGTCGTCGTCGGCGGCCATCGCGACGCCTGGAGTCCGGGGGCGCGGGACAACGTGAGCGGTACGGTGTCGGTGCTCGAGTCGGCGCGCGCCTTCGCGAGTGTCGCCCAGGCCGGGATGCGGCCGGCGCGCACCATCCTGTTCGCGACGTGGGACGCCGAGGAGTGGGGCCTCATCGGATCGACGGAATGGGTCGAGGAGCTCGAGGATAGCCTGCGCGCGCACGTCGTGGCCTACATCAACGAGGACGGGACCTTCTCGGGCCCCGATTTCAGCGGCGCCGGCTCACCGTCGCTCAAGCCCCTCATCCGCGACGCGACGCGGGTCGTCCCCGATCCGACGGGTCCCGGAAGCGTGTACGACGTGTGGCTGCGCGACAACAAGGGCGACACCACGGCCCTGACCCTGGGCAACATGGGCGGCGGGTCCGATTTCGCGGGGTTCTACCACCACATCGGGATTCCGGCGGCGGGGATCGGATTCGACGGGCCCGACGGCATCTATCACTCGATGTACGACTCGTACGACTGGATGACGAAGTTCGGGGACCCGAAGTACGCCGCCCACAAGGCGGGCGCGCAGCTCGTGAGTGTGATCCTCGGTCGCCTCGCGAACTACGATATTCTGCCGCTCGACTACGCCGCCTTTGGCACGGAGATGAGCACACTCGTTTCGCAGCTCGACTCCGGCCTGACCAAGAAGCACTGGACCGTCAGCACGCAGGGGCTCCGGGACGCGCTCGATCGATTCACCGGGGTCGCTCGCGTCTTTAACACCGCCCGCGCGGCCGCCACCGCGGTCGACTCGGCGCGCGCGGCGCGCGTCAATCAGGCCCTGATGCAGGTGGAGCGCCGCCTCACGCGGCCCGAAGGGCTCGTGAGCCGGCCCTGGTATCGCAGCCTCCAGTTCGCGTCGGACGTCGATAACGGCTACGCGACGATGGCATTCCCGACGGTGAACGAGGCGATCCGCTACGCCGACGCGGCGGCGGTGGAGCGCGAATTGACCGATCTCATCACGCGCGTCGACCAAGCCCGTTCGGCGCTGGTCGAAGCGGCGGCGGCATTGCGATGAGCGACAACGGCGACCGCATGCGGGTAGTGGTCTATTACGCCATCTGGGCAGGGATCTGTGCGGTCGTTGCGGGTCTTCTGATGTCTCTGATCCACACGACGTTCTTCAGCTTCGTGCCCTCGCGAGTTGCATACATGGCGACACTGGCGGGCGGGATCGCAATCACGGCGGCGATCGCCGCAGGGCAGGCGGCGGTCATTCTCGTGACGGGCAGCCTGCTCGTCCGCATGGGCTACACGCTGCGACTCACGGTGCTGCTGGGATTGGTCGTGGGCACGTTCGACTTCGTGATGAACCTTGTCCAACTCCTGTTGCCCAAGCTCGAGCCGGGTTGGCCCTGGGACCTCGCCATCCTAGCGGTCGCGACCGTAGCGATCACGTTGCTCGGAGCGCAAAAGCCAGCCACGGTGCCGTGAGCGAAGAGCCCGACGCCCGCGAGGCGATGGAGCGGCTCGAGCGCCGAGTGGCGATGCTCGAGGACGCGATGCGCCGCCTCATCGCCCTCCGGACTGGTGCCAACTTCCTTCAACTCCCCGAACGACCGCGACCCCGCCGCGAGCCCGTTTACGAAGTCGACGAGACGACCCTCGCGCCTCCACCTGCGCCGGCCCCCCCCACACGAGACCTCGAAGAGTGGTTCGGCCAGCGCGGCCTCCTCGTCGTCGGCGTGGTAGCGTTGCTCGCGGCCGGCGGATTCTTCCTCAAATACGCGTTCGACCGCCAATGGATCTCGCCGTTCCTGCGCGCGACGCTCGCGATCGTGGCGGGCACGGGCGTGGCAGCGTGGGGCGACCAACGCATCCGAAAGGGGATGCGGCGGTACGGCGCCTCGCTGATCGGCGCCGGGGCGGGGCTCGTGTACCTCGGCCTGTGGGCCGCGGCGGGTCCGTATGCCCTGGTGGACCGCCGCGTCGGCGTGCTGTTGCTCGCCGGCTCGACAGTGGTCGTGACCATGTTCGCGCTGCACCACGAGATCGAGGCTCTCGCCATCTGGGCGCTGGCCGGCGCGTATCTCGCGCCCGCGCTGCTGCCGCCCCCGGTCCCTGACCAACAGGCGTTCCTGGGCTACCTGGAGGTCGTCGGCATCGGCACGGGGATCCTGGCGTACTCCCAGACGTGGCGGCGCACGTTCGACCTCGCCCTCTTCGGGTACCTATTGCTCGCCGCAGCCGGTGCGACGGACGCTCTGCAAACACCACTGGGCGCCTGGTTCATCGCCGCCGGGGCGTTGCTGACCCTGCACGTGACACGGCGACACACCTGGCCCGAGGCGCGCGTCGGCGTTGTGCTGCTCGCCTGGATCATCGTCGGGGCGAGTTTCAACTACCCCCCCACCGAACATGACGGCGCCCTTTGGCTCGGCTTGGGTGCGGCATTCGCGATCGCCGGGCTCGTGTGGTGGCAACAACTGGCACCGGATCCGTTTGCGCTTCGGGGAGAGAGCTTCGAGGTGGTTACGGAGCAGCTGCTTTTCCTTTCAACTCCCTTCGCTCTCCTCATCATTGCCCGTGCCGCAGGACCGCAGCTGCTCGAGTATCGCCCCGGAGCTCTGCCGGCCGTGCTCGGCGCGGTCTATTTGGCGGCGGGGTGGCATCGCCGCACGCCGAGTCTCCTCGTCATGGGATTCTCGCTCGTCGCCCTCGGGTGTTTCGTCCAATGGAGCCCGGCCACGACAGTGTTCTGTTGGACCGGTCTCGCGTTACTCGCGCTCGCAGCGGACCGCGCCGCCACACGACCCGGGGCGCGCGTGGTCGCGATTGGCCTCGCGGGCCTCGCCGGCCTGGAGCTGCTCCTGATCGCGGTTTGGGACCGCGCCTATGATGCCCCCGTGTTCACCGATCCCTGGGCCCTCGCGCTGTACGCGTACGTAGCGGCGACGGCGATCGCCGCCCGCAACTGGCGCATACCCATCTCGCCGGCGCCCTGGGAGCTCCGCGGCGCCGAGGCGTTCTGGGTGATGTGCGGCGCCGCGATCCTCGCCGGCGGCTCGATCCAGCTGCCGCGGTTCTTTTGGCGGCAAACGCCGCTCGCGGGCGACCTCGCCCTGAGCCTGTGGTGGTTGATCTACGCGGGGGCGCTCGTGCAACTCGGCTTCCGGCTCAACCGCAAGGATGTGCGGTCCGCCGGGCTCGGGGTTGCCGCAGTCGCGGCCATGAAGATCGTGCTGTACGACTTGTCGACGTTGGAAGCGCTGTATCGCGTGGCCGTCTTCTTCGCGCTCGCGCTGATCGCGCTGGCGATGGCGTACGCATATAACCGGCGGGCGAAGCTCTAGAGCTTCGGCAGCGTTATCCCCTTCTGCGCCTGGTATTTCCCCTTCTTGTCCTTGTAGCTCACTTCACATTCGTCTCCCTCATCCGCCGTAAAAAACAGCACCTGCGCGATCCCCTCCTCAGCATAAATCTTGGCCGGCAGCGGCGTCGTGTTCGAGATCTCGAGCGTCACGTGTCCTTCCCACTCCGGTTCGAACGGCGTCACGTTCGTGATGACGCCGCAGCGGGCATAGGTGCTCTTGCCGACGCAGATGGTCAGGACGTTGCGCGGGATGCGGAAGTACTCGACCGAGCGGGCGAGGGCGAACGAGTTGGGCGGGACGACGCAGACGGAGCCTGTGAATTCGACGAAAGACTTGGGATCGAACTGCTTCGGGTCGACGATCGCCGAAAGCGCGTTCGTGAAGATCTTGAACTCCTGCGCCACGCGCATGTCGTACCCGTACGACGAGACGCCATACGAAATCACGCCGGCGCGCACCTGGGCGTCGGCGAAGGGTTCGATCATCTGATGCTCGCGAGCCATGCGCCGAATCCAGCGGTCGGACTTGATGGACATGGAGGCGCAATATAGCTTCCAACAACCCACAAGTGAATTATTTCACGAGCGCGATGCAGTCCTATATCCCGTTCCTCATGCTCTTCGGTCTCGCCGTCGTCGCCGCGCTGACGATGGTGGTCGGGTCGCATTTTCTGGGGCCACGGCGGCCCACCGACGTGAAGGACCGGCCCTACGAGAGCGGGATGCCGCCCCTCGGCTCCGCCCACGAACGCTTCTCCGTGAAGTTCTACCTCGTGGCGATGCTGTTCATCGTGTTCGACATCGAGACCGTCTTCCTGATCCCATGGGCCGCGATCTACTTCGGCGGGGGGGGGCCGCAGGCGACCGGCGCCACGATGGGGTTCCTGCTGGTCGAGATGCTGGTCTTCCTCGTCATCCTCGCCGTGGGATACATCTACGTCTGGAAACGGGGCGCATTCCAGTGGGATTGAGACCATGAAGCGGGTGATCGAATCGAAGGAAGTCGCGGGGCAAAGCCCGAACTACCTGCTCGCCAAGTTCCAGGACCTGGTCGACTGGGCGGTGAACTCCTCGCGCGCCAACTCGCTCTGGCCGATGCCGTTCGGGACGGCCTGCTGCGCCATCGAGTTCATGGCCACCGCGGCGAGCCGCTACGACTTCGCCCGCTTCGGGATGGAGCGGCAGGCCTTCTCACCGCGCCAGGCCGACGTGCTGATCTGCGCGGGCCGCCTGCCGTTCAAGCTCGCCCCCGTCATCCGCCGCATCTTCGACCAGATGCCGCAGCCCAAGTGGGTCATCTCGATGGGGGCCTGCGCGTCGACGGGCGGCATTTTCGACAATTACGCGATGGTGCAGGGGATCGACACGATCGTGCCGGTCGACGTCTACGTCCCGGGGTGCCCGCCGCGCCCCGAAGGGCTCCTCTACGGCGTGCTCCTCCTCCACAAGAAGATCAAGGGCGAGTCCCTCTTCGACGCCGAGCGCCGTCGCGACGAGCAGCCGCTCGATGAGCGGGGCCTGCGGCTCTCGCCCGCGGAGATCGACGAAGTGTCGGAGCCGTTCGGCAACTCCGTCCACCAATTCCGCTCGTCGTGACCTTGCAGATTCCGGGGCGGTTACGTGAAACCGTCGCGCGTGACGGCGAGACGATCGTCTACGTCGAGCGCGCGCGCCTGCTCGAGGCGATGACCTGGCTGAAAGAGACGCCCGGCCAGGAGTACGACTACCTCGTCGACGTCACGGCCGTCGAGTTCCGGGACCGCGAACGGCCCCTCGAGGTCGTCTACTTCGTGCGCTCCCTCTCCTGCCGCGCCGATCTGCGCGTGAAGGTGGAGCTCGACGCCGCGGGCGACCTCACGGTCGATTCGGTGTGGGGCCTCTGGCACGGTGCGGATTGGCTCGAGCGGGAAGTGTTCGACATGTTCGGCATCACCTTCCGCGGCCACCCCGACCTCCGTCGTATCCTGATGTGGGAGACGTATGCGGAGGGCTTCCCGCTCCGCAAAGACTTCCCACTGCGCGGCCGGTTCTCGCGCGCCGAGCAGGTGCGCCAGGCGTTGAACGCCAACCCCGAGGCGCACTACTCCCTCGATGAGCTGTCGATCGCCGATGCGTGGGGAGATCTCCCCGACGACATGCGCGAGCGGCTGAAGCGCGGCGAGCGCGGCGTGGTGCCCGAATGACCCGCAGCGTCGAGCTCGAGCTCGCGACGCCCGGCGTCGACGCCCAGGGCCAGGCGACGCGCGTGCCGCTCGCCGCGTCGGACCTCGGCGGCGAGCACCTGCTCCTGAACATGGGCCCGCAGCATCCGGCAACGCACGGCGTGCTGCGTCTCGTCGTCGAGCTGGACGGCGAAACAGTGGTGCGGTGCATCCCGCACGTCGGGTACCTGCACTCGGGCTTCGAGAAGCTGGGCGAGTATCGGCACTACAATCAGATCGTCCCCCTCACCGACCGCACCGACTACCTCTCGCCCATGGCGAACAACGTCGGGATGGCGCTCGCCGCCGAAAAGCTGATGGGGATCGCCATCACGCCGCGCTGCACCGTGTTGCGCGTGATCGCCTGCGAGATGAGCCGCATCATCTCGCACATGGTGTGGCTCGGCACGACGTCGATCGACCTCGGCGCCTTCACGCCGTTCCTGTGGGCGTTCCAGGAGCGCGAGCGGATCTATAACCTCCAGGAGATGTGGACGGGGGCCCGGCTCACCACGAGCCTCACGCGCGTGGGCGGTCTCATGGCCGACATCCCCGACGCCTTCGCCCCGGGCCTGCGCAAGTTCACGGACACCTTCCCCAAAACGCTGGCGGAGATCGACCGCGTCTTGACGCGCAATGCCGTGTGGGCGGGGCGTACGCAGGGCGTGGGCGTGATGACCGCCGCCGAGGCGATCAACTACTCGCTGTCGGGCCCGATGCTGCGCGCCAGCGGCGTCCCCTGGGACGTCCGCAAGGACCGGCCATACCTCGGCTACGAGACCTACGACTTCGAAGTCCCGGTCGGCGAACACGGGGACGTGTACGACCGGTACCTGGTCCGGCTCGAGGAGTGCCATCAGTCGAACAAGATCCTGCAGCAGGCGCTCGCCCGGCTTCCCGACGGCCCCATCAACGTGGACGACCCGCGCGTCATTCTGCCGCCCAAGTCGCGCGCGATGAGCGACATGGAAGCGATGATCTTCCACTTCAAGCAGGTCATGGAAGGGGTGAAGGCGCCGATCGGCGAAGCCTACGTCGGCATCGAGAACCCCAAGGGCGAGCTGGGCAACTACTTCGTGTCGGACGGATCGGCGAAGCCGGTACGGTGGCGCATCCGCCCCCCGTCGTTCATCAACCTGTCGGCATTGTCCAAGATGGCGGAGGGACACCTGCTGTCGGACCTGGTCGCGATCAACGCTTCGGTCGACATCGTGATGGGTGAGGTGGACCGGTGAGCGTCTCGCACGCCGCAGACACGGAGGAGTACCGCGCGGTATTCGCCGGCAAGGTGCTCGAGGAGCTGCAGACGATCCTGAGCCGCTACCCCACCAAACAGGCCGCGTTGCTGCCGGCGCTGTGGGTGGTGCAGCGCGAGCGCGGCTGGATCTCCGATCGCAACATGGCCGAAGTCGCCGATGCGCTCGGGATCACGCCGGCCTCCGTCAAGGGCGTGGTCACGTTCTATACGATGTACCACCAGCATCCGGTGGGGCGGAATTTCGTCCAAGTCTGCACGACGTCGCCGTGCAACATCTGTGGGGCCGAGGGCGTCGTGAAGGCGTTTCTCGAGCAGACCGGCGCGAAGGATGCGGGCGCGACGAGCCCCGACGGCAAGTGGACGATCATCGAGGTGGAGTGCCTGGGGGCGTGCGGCTTCGCGACCCCCGTCCTGATCAACGATGACTTCATCGAGAACGTGACACCCGACAAGGTCGCCGATCTCGTGAAGAAGTACCGCTGACCATGGGATATCCCCACAAGCCGCATCTCAAGGAAACGGTCGTGCTGTCGCAGTACTTCGGCGACGCCGATATGCGCACCTACAAGGGGTGGGTGAAGCGCGGCGGGTACGAGGCGCTGGCGCAGGCGCTCAAGATGACTCCGGTCGAGGTGATCGAGGTTGTCAAGGAATCCGGGCTGCGCGGTCGCGGCGGTGCCGGTTTCCCGACGGGCCTCAAGTGGTCGTTCATGCCGAAAGAAAAGAAGCAGCCCCACTATCTCTGCGTGAACGCCGACGAATCGGAGCCGGGGACGTTCAAGGACCGCGAGATCATGCGCTGGACGCCGCACGCCCTGCTCGAGGGGACGGCGATCGCCGCGCACGCGATCCAGGCCGAGGTCGCTTACATCTATATCCGCGGCGAATTCACGGAACCCTGGACGATCATGGAGAAGGCGCTGGCGGAGGCCAACGCCGCCGGGGTCTTCGGCAAGATCAAGATCGTGCTGCACCGCGGTGCGGGCGCGTACATCTGCGGCGAAGAGACGGCCCTCATGAACTCGATCGAGGGCAAGCGGGGCAATCCGCGCATCAAGCCGCCTTTCCCGGCGGCCGCGGGCTTGTTCGGGATGCCGACGACGATCAACAACGTCGAAACGCTCACGGCGGTCCCGCACATCCTGAAGAAGGGCGCGGCGTGGTACAAGGGTCTCTGCCTCTCGAATCCGAAGAGCACGGGCACGAAGCTCTTTTCCGTCTGCGGCCACGTGAAGCGTCCCGGCAACTACGAAGTCACGATGGGGTTCCCGCTGAAGGACCTGCTGTACGACATGTGCGGCGGCGTGCCGGCCGGCCGGACCCTCAAGGCCTGCATCCCCGGCGGCTCGTCGGTGCCGATCCTGAATCGCGAAGAAACGGAGCGCACGCTGCTCGACTACGAAGGGTGCGTCACCGCGGGCACGATGCTCGGGTCGGGGGGCGTGATCGTGTTCGATGACTCGGCTGACATGGTCTATCAGATCATGCGCCTGGCGCGGTTCTACGCGCACGAGTCGTGCGCCCAGTGCACGCAGTGCCGCGAGGGCACCGCGTGGACCACCAAGATCATGGAGCGGATCCTCGCGGGGCAGGGCAAGATGCAGGACCTCGATCTGCTGCTCGATCTCTCGGAAAACATGACGGGCAAGACGATCTGCGTGCTGTCCGACTCGTGCGCGGCGCCCGTCGTCTCCGGCATCAAGAAGTTCAAGAACGAGTTCGAAGACTATATCGCGGGCCGGCGTAAACCGATGATGGTGGCGTAATGGCCGATCAACTCATCAATCTGACGATCGACGGCGTCCCCGTCTCCGTTCCTCCGGGCACGCTCGTCATCGAGGCTGCCAAGCAGGCCGGCGTCCTCGTGCCGCACTACTGCTACCACCCCGGGTTGCCCGTCGCCGGCGTGTGCCGCATGTGCCTCGTCGAGATCGAAAAGGCCCCCAAGCTGCAGATCGCCTGCGCCACCGCCGTGACCGAGGGCATGGTGGTGAAGACGCAGAGCGTGCCGGCCAAAGACGCGCGGCAGAGCGTGCTCGAATTCCTGCTGATCAATCATCCGCTCGACTGTCCCATCTGCGACCAGGCGGGGGAGTGCGAGTTGCAGGACTTCGTGTTCCAGGAAGGGCGCTCCGGCACGCGCTACGGCGAGTACGCCAAGCGCTTCAATCCCGTCGAAGACTTCGGGCCCGACGTGCTCTATGTCCCGAACCGCTGCATCCTGTGCACGCGCTGCGTCCGCTTCATGGACGACCTGGCGCAAGAACCGGTGCTCAACGTCTCGGAGCGCGGCGACCGCGCCTACATCGGGATCCACCCGGAGGCCCGGCTCGATCATCCGTGGGCCGGCAACGTCGTGGACCTCTGTCCCGTGGGCTCGCTGCTCTCCAAGGATTTCCTGCACAAGGCGCGCGCCTGGGAGCTCGACAAGACGGCGTCGATCTGCACCGGGTGCTCGCAGGGCTGCAGCGTGACGCTCGACACGCGCGACGAAGTCGTCGTGCGCGTCAGGCCGCGGCCCAACCTCGACGTGAACCGCTACTTCATTTGCGATCACGGGCGGGCCAACTACCGCTGGATGAACCGTGGCGACCGGATCGAAGCGCCCCTCGTGCGGCGCGACGGCGAGCTGCACGCCACCGATTGGGACGAGGCGTTCGCACGTGTCCTCGGGATCCTGCGCGGCGCCTCGGGCAAAGCCGTCGCCCTCGTGTCCCCCGGGGCCTCGACCGAGGCATTGGATCTGGCCCGCCGCCTCCTCTCGGCGTTCGAGTGGACGGGCGCCTTCCAGGTGGTGATGGGGGAAGAAGCGCCGCTCCCCGGCGTCCCGAACCTGGCGCTGCGCGCCGAACGGGCGCCGAACGCGAAGGGCGCCGAGCAGCTCGGCTACACGCGCGACTACGCCGCCGCCGTGAAGGCCGCGGCGTCCGCCGCCGTGGTCCTGGTGCTGGACGATCCCGACTGCCCCGTGGAAACCGCCGGCGCGCTGATCTACGCGGGCACGGTGTTGCCGCCCGAAACGGCGTGTCGCGCCGCGCAGGTGGTGCTGCCGATCGCGAACGTCGCGGAAGAAGAGGGCACCTTCGTGAATCGCGACGGGCGCGCCCAGAAATACTTCCAGGCGAAGCCGGCGCCGGGGATGGCCCGGCCGGCCGCCTGGGTGCTGGGTGAGCTCGCTGCCGCACTGGGCGTGGCCGAGGCTCGGCAATGACGTTCTTCTTGGTTTCGTCAGGTATCAAGGTGTTTGTTGTTTTTAACGTCATCATGGTCGGCGTCGCGCTGCTGACGTTGGCGGAGCGGCGCATCTGCGCGTGGATGCAGGATCGCCTCGGTCCGAACCGCGTCGGGCCGCAGGGCCTGTTGCAACCGGCGGCCGACGGGTTGAAGAACTTCCTCAAGGAAGAGACGTACCCGGCGCAGGCCGATCGCACGCTGTTCACGCTCGCGCCGTTGATCTCCTTCGTGCCAGCGCTGCTCACGTTCGCCGTGATTCCGTTCGCGGCGCCGCTGCCGACGCCGTGGGGCGTCGTGCCGATGGTCGTGGCGGACCTGCCGGTGGGGTTCCTCTACATCCTCGCGATCAGTTCACTCGGCGTGTATGGCATAGTCCTGGCGGGGTGGTCGTCGAACAACAAGTACGCGCTGCTGGGCGGGCTGCGGGCGTCGGCGCAGATGATCTCGTACGAGATCGCGCTGGGGATGAGCACCGTCGCCGTGCTCCTCATTGCGGGCAACGTCACGCTCACGCAGGTCATCGCGCAGCAACAGCAGGGCGGGTGGTTCGTGATTTCGCTGACGCTGGCGTTCCTGATCTTCTTCATCAGTGCGCTCGCCGAGACGAACCGCTTGCCGTTCGACCTGCCGGAAGCCGAGGGCGAGTTGATCGCGGGCTATCACACCGAGTACAGCGCGATGAAGTTCTCGATGTTCTACATCGCCGAGTACTCGAACATGGTGACGGCCTCCGCGATGATGGCGACCCTGTTCTTCGGCGGGTGGGACATCCCCTTCACCCATTGGGATGACGCTGGCGATCCGAGCGTGCTCAAGACCCTGGCGACGCTGGCGGCGTTCGGCGCCAAGACGGGGTTCTTCCTCTTCACCTACATCTGGATCCGCTGGACGCTGCCGCGGTTCCGCTACGACCAGCTAATGGCGCTCGGGTGGAAGGTGCTGCTGCCCCTCGCGCTCGCGTACCTGGCCGTCATCGCGACGGTGATGTGGTACCTCCACGCGCAGCTCGGCTGGACGTACGGAACTCCGTTCGCGCTCGCGCTCGGCGCCGTGAACCTGGTCCTGCTCGCCATGGTCGTGTGGTGGCTCGACCGCGGCCGGATCATTTCAGCCTCGACGGCGGAGGTCGCCTGATGGCCATCGGCGTGAAAGTATTGAAGCGGCCGACGCGCGAGACGTCCTATCTGCGCGCCACACTCAGCGGGATGGCGCTGACCTTCAGCCACATCTTCCGGCCGAAGGTCACGATGCAGTATCCCGAGCAGCGCGCCACCGACGACTGGACGTTGTCGTCGCGCTGGCGGGGCACGCACCGCATGCTCACCGACGAGCAGGGCAGGGCCAAGTGCGTCGCGTGCGGCCTTTGCCCGCAGATCTGTCCCGCCAATTGCATCAAGCTGGTGCCGGGCGAGGACGAGAACGGGCACCGCTATCCGCTGATCTACGAGATCGACGAGTTCCGCTGCGTCTTCTGCGGCTACTGTCAGGAAGTGTGCCCCGAAGAGGCGATCCACGTCGGCGTGCACTACGAGAACTCCGAGTATTCGCGCGACCGCTTCGTGTACGATCTCGAGCGCCTCTGCGCGCAGACGCACCCGGTGTCGACGCTGTGGGACCCCTCCGACCCGAAGGGTGAGTAGCGCGTGACGCTGACGTTCTTCTGGATCTTCGGTGTCATCGCCATGGCGGCGGGGCTGTTGTGCATCACGCGGCGTAGCCCCGTGGGGAGCGCGCTGTGGCTCGTGGTCACGCTGTTCGCGCTCGCCGCGATGTACGTCCTGCTCGACGCGCAATTCATCGCGGCGCTGCAGGTCCTCGTCTACGCCGGCGCCATCATGGTGCTCTTCCTCTTCGTGATCATGCTGCTCAACCTCGGTCGCCCCGGGCCTAGCGACCTGAAGGGACCCGTGGGCCTCGGGATCGGCGCGCTGCTCGCGGGAACGCTGCTGCTGCAGCTGCGCGTGCTCGGACACGCCGCGCCCCCCGCGGCCATCCAGCTCCCCGAGGGCACGATGGCGGCGATGCAGCAGCAGGGCATGGTCGCGTCGGTCGCCGGGCCCCTGTTCGACGCCTATCTGATCCCGTTCGAGATCACCAGCTTGCTCCTCCTCGCCGCGATCGTCGGCGCGGTGGTGCTGGCGAAGCGGAAACTCTAGCGTGCTGCTCGAACCCGCCCTCGTCATCTCGGCCGTGCTGTTCACGCTCGGCGTCGCCGGCGTGCTGCTGCGGCGCAACGCGATCGTGATCTTCATGTGCGTCGAGCTGATGCTCAACGCCGTGAACCTCACCTTCGTCGCCCTGGCGCAACGCCTCGGCGTGGGCGGGCAGGTGTTCGTCTTCTTCGTGATGGCGGTGGCGGCGGCCGAAGCGGCCGTCGGGCTCGCGATCATCCTCGCCGTCTATCGTCACAAGCAGACGGTGAACCTGCAGAATATCAACATCCTCAAAGGCTGATGACCGGAACCGCGGTCGACCTCATCTGGCTCGCGCCGGCCCTGGCGCTGGCGGGCTTCGTGCTGAATGGGGCGCTCGCGCTGTGGCGCCCGAACGCGAAGGCCGCCGTCACGGTGATCGGCGTCGGCGTCCTCGCGGGCGCCTTTGCCGTCGCCGTGGCCGTCGTGAGCGCCTTCACGGGGCTCCACGCCGAGGCGCCGGTCGTGCAGCAGTACTGGTCGTGGATGCCCGTCGGCACGCTGCAGGTGGACGTCGCTCTCCAGGTCGACCAGCTCTCCGCCGTCATGCTGCTCGTCGTCACCGGCGTCGGGTCGCTCATCCACATCTTCAGCGTCGGGTACATGAAGGAAGACGCGGGATACGCGCGCTACTTCGCGTACCTCAATCTTTTCATCTTCTTCATGCTGGTCCTGGTGCTGGGCGCGAACTTCCCCGTGATGTTCGTCGGGTGGGAGGGCGTGGGCCTCTGCAGCTACCTGCTCATCGGCTTCTGGTTCAACGAGAAGGTCAACGCCGACGCAGGGAAGAAGGCCTTCATCGTCAACCGCATCGGCGACTTCGGGTTCCTCGTCGCCATGTTCATCATCTTCTGGGCGACGGGCTCGCTCGACTTCCGTGAGGTGTTCTCGCGCGCACCGACGCTGCTCGCCGCCGGTGGCGGGGCCGTCACTGCGATCACGCTCTTCCTGTTCCTCGGCTGCACGGGTAAATCGGCGCAGATCCCCCTGTACACGTGGCTCCCGGACGCGATGCAGGGCCCCACACCGGTGTCGGCCTTGATCCATGCGGCCACGATGGTCACCGCGGGCGTGTACCTCGTGGCGCGCTGCAATGTGCTCTTCGCCCTGGCACCGATCTCGGGCGCGGTCGTCGCCGGTGTCGGCGCGCTGACCGCCCTCTTCGCCGCGACGATCGCGCTCAAACAATGGGACATCAAGCGCGTCCTCGCGTACTCCACGATCTCGCAGCTCGGCTACATGTTCGTGGGAGTCGGCACGGGCGCGATGGCGGCGGGGGTCTTCCACCTCGTGACGCATGCCTTGTTCAAGGCGTTGCTGTTCCTCGGCTCGGGCAGCGTGATCTACGCGATGCATCATGCCTATCACGCGACGCACTCGCATGAGGACGCCCAGGACATGCGCAACATGGGCGGTCTGCGCCGCCACATGCCGTGGACGGCGGCGCTCATGTGGATCGCCACGCTGGCGATCGCCGGCGTGCCGCCCCTGTCCGGGTTCTTCTCGAAGGACGAGATCCTGGCGGCGGCGTTCACGCGCGGCACCGCGCAACCTGCCTGGTTCGCGTTCTGGGGTCTCGGACTCGCCGCGGCGCTGCTCACCGCGTTCTACATGACTCGCCTGATGATCTACACGTTCCACGGACCAAACCGCAGCGGGGCGGACGCCGAGGCGCATCTGCACGAAGCCCCGTGGATCATGACAGCTCCGCTCGTCGTGCTGGGCATCCTGTCGATCGCCGGCGGGTTGATCAATGTGCCCGAGCTGTGGAGCGGGAACGCATGGCTCCATCACTGGCTCGAGCCCGTGACGGCCCAAGGTGCCGCGCTGCTCCCCGAGGCGCACGTTTCTACGGGGCTCGAATGGGTGCTGGTGGCGATCGCCGTGGCGGTCGCGATCACCGGTATCGTGGGCGCGTGGCGCCTGCTCAAGCCTGAGGCGCTGGTGGCCGCGCGCAGCGCGTCGGCGGAGCGGGGTCTCGCCAAGGTTTTGCGGAACAAGTGGTACGTGGATGAGCTGTACGACTTCTTCATCGTGCAGCCGCTCCTCTGGTTGTCGCGCGACATCCTGTGGAAGCAGGTCGACGAGCGCGTCGTGGATGGCGCCGGGGTGAACGGCGCGGCGCGCGGCGCGCGCGCGCTCGGCTGGCTCGGCGCCCGGCTGCAGACGGGGCAGGTGGGCCTCTACGTCACGGTGTTCGTGGTCGGCGTGCTCGCCATTCTATGGCGCCTCATGGCGGGAGGGGTGGGTTAACCGATGTACGCCCGCTGGGTCCTCACCGCACTGCTCCTCTGGCCCCTCATCGCCGCGGCGCTGATCCTCGTCGCGCCCGCGCGGCAGGCCAAGTACGTCGCTCTGGTCGCGAGCCTCGTCGAGTTCGGGTTGTCGGTCCCGCTGTGGTGGCAGTTCGTGCCGGCGGGGGGCATGCAGTTCGTCGCCGACGCCGCGTGGATCGCGCCCTGGGGCATTCGCTACACCGTCGGCGTCGACGGGATCTCGCTGTTCATGGTCCTGCTCACGACGTTCCTGATGCCGCTCTCGGTGCTGGGGAGCTGGAGCTACATCACGAAGCGCGAGCCCGGGTTCTACGCCCTGCTGCTCGTGCTCACGACGGGAATGATCGGGGTGTTCGTGGCGCTCGATCTCTTCCTGTTCTACGTGATGTGGGAGGTGATGCTCATCCCCATGTACTTCATCATCGGGGTGTGGGGCGGCGAGAACCGGCTCTACGCGGCGATCAAGTTTTTCATCTATACGTTCTTCGGATCGCTGCTCATGCTCGTGGCGATCCTGATGCTGTACTTCCATGTGGGTCAGGCGACCGGGACGTATTCGTTCTCATACGCCCACATCCTCGGCAACCTCGGCAACCTCGGCACCCTCGGCTGGTGGCTCTTCGGCGCCTTCTTCCTCGCGTTCGCGATCAAGGTGCCGATGTTCCCCTTCCACACCTGGCTCCCCGACGCGCACGTCGAAGCGCCGACGGCGGGGTCGGTGATCCTCGCCGGCATTCTGCTCAAAATGGGGACGTACGGCTTCCTGCGGTTCGCGCTGCCGTTTTTCCCAGCGGTAGCCCTGAGCCCCACCGTCCAGATCGTGATCGTCACGCTGTCGCTCGTCGGGATCCTCTACGGCGGGCTCGTGGCCATGGTGCAGCCCGACTTCAAGAAGCTGATCGCGTATTCGTCGGTCGCGCACCTCGGGTTCGTGATGCTCGGCATCTGGGCGCTCACGTTGCAGAGCGTGCAGGGCGCGCTGCTGGTGATGATCAACCACGGCATCTCGACGGGGGCGCTGTTCTTCCTGGTCGGCATGATCTACGAGCGCCGCCACAGCCGCCTGATCGATGCCTACGGCGGCATCGCGCGCGTGGTGCCGCTGTTCGCGGCGATTCTCACGGTCGTGTCGTTGTCGTCGATCGGCCTCCCGGGGACGAACGGCTTCGTGGGCGAGTTCCTGGTGCTGCTCGGGTCCTTCCGGACCTATCCGGTCGCGTCGGCCCTGGCGACGACGGGCGTGATCATCGCCGCCGCGTATCTGCTGTGGGCGCTGCAACGGGTGCTCTTCAATCCGCTCGACAAGCACGAGAACGAGAAGCTCCCCGATCTCACGACGCGTGAGCTGATCGTGCTCATCCCGCTGCTTGTGTGCATCCTCTGGATCGGCGTCTATCCGAAGCCCTTCCTGACACGCATGGAACCGTCGGCCCAGCACCTCATCGAGCAGGTCCGCGGGAAATGAACCTCGACCTCTCCAGCTCCGGCGACCTCCTGCTCGGCCTCCTGCCCGAGCTGGTGCTCACGGCGTGGGCGCTGGTGCTGCTGCTGTTCGTCGCGTGGCGCCACAAGACCGTGCGCGACCTGCGCATCGCCGGGTGGCTGACGCTCGCGGCTTTGCTGTCGACGGGCATCGCGGCGTGGTGGCTCTGGTACAACATGGCGCAGGCCGCGGGGCTCGCCGGGATGGTCGCCGTCGACGACTTCCGCTGGGTGACCGATTGGCTCTTCCTCGGTGGGGCAGGGCTCACAACGCTCATCTCGTTCGCCTATCTCGAGCGCGAGGAGCTCGTCGCGCCCGAGTATTACGTGCTCCTCGTCTTCGCGACGCTGGGGATGATGCTCATGGCGGGCGGCGAAGATCTGATGGTGATCTTCCTGGGCCTCGAGCTGATGTCGATCGCGGTGTACGTGCTGGCGGGCTTCGATCGACGCTCCCCGCGTTCCGCCGAGGCCGCGCTCAAGTACTTCCTGTTGGGCGCGTTCGCGTCCGGGTTCCTGCTCTACGGTATCGCGCTGATCTACGGCGCCACGGGGACAACGAACCTCTCGATGATCGGCATCCAGCTGGGGATCGGCGGCGGCGACGGGGGGGGCATCATGCTCACCGCGGGCCTCGGGCTTTTGCTCGTCGGCTTCGCGTTCAAGGTCGCCGCGGTCCCGTTCCACATGTGGGCGCCCGACGTGTACGACGGCGCGCCCACGCCGGTCACCGCGTTCATGGCGACGGGCGTCAAGGCCGCGGCGTTCGCCGCGCTGTTCCGCGTCCTCACCGAAGCCTTCGCGCACGGCGGCGCCTGGCAAGAGATCGTCTGGTGGCTCGCGGTCGTCACGATGGTGGGCGGCAATCTCCTGGCCCTCACGCAGCGCTCGCTCAAGCGGATGCTCGCGTACTCCTCGGTGGCCCACGCGGGCTACCTGCTCGTCGCCGTGGCCTCGGGGAAGAGCGCGGGGACCGCGGCCTTCATTGTGTATCTCGTAGCGTACACCTTGATGTCGGTCGGCGCGTTCGCCGTGCTCGCCGCCAAGGGACGCCGCGGGGAGAGCGACGTCCTGATCGACGACCTCGCCGGCCTCGCGACGCGGCGCCCCTGGCTCGCGTTCGCGCTCGCCGTGTGCATGCTGTCGCTGCTCGGGTTCCCGGGCACCGCCGGATTCATCGGCAAGTGGTACATCCTGCTCGCGGCGACGAGCGCGGGGCAGAACGTGCTCGCCGTCATCCTCGTCCTCGCCAGCGTCGTATCCGCGGGCTACTATCTCCCGGTGATCATGGCGATGTACATGAAGCCCGAGGCATCGGAGACGGTGCACGCGGAGGTCCGCCTGGGCCGCCTCGGCGAGGCCGCGGTCGCCGTGGCGGTCGCGGGCTTGTTGCTGTTCGGCGTTTGGCCCAACAGGCTCCTCGACGTCGCCCGCACGGCCGCCGACAGCGTGCACGCCGCGCCCGCTTCGGGTCCACCGCGCGCAGCGCCCCCCCCCTCCGGCAGCTGACGGAGCGGGCTCAGTCCCGTGAAGCTTCCCGGCACCATCTTCCGGCAGTACGACATCCGCGGCACCGTGGGGGACCAACTCACGCCCGCGGTGGCCCGAGCCATCGGTCAGGCGTACGCGACGTTCGCCTGGGAGCGTCTCGACCGGGCGCCCCGCGTGGCGGTCGGACGCGACAATCGGCCCTCGGGTCCCGATCTCGCCGCCGGCGTGCGTGACGGCATCGTGGCCGCGGGCGGCACCGCCGTCGATGTGGGCGAGCTGCCGACACCGGCGCTCTCCTTCGCCACCCAGACGCTCGACGTCGACGGCGGCATCCAGATCACCGGATCGCACAATCCGCCTGAGTTCAACGGCTTCAAGATGGTCCTCGAGCACAATGCCGTGTTCGGGGACGAGATTCAGACGCTGTACCGGCTCATCGAGGACGACAACCTCCTCGCGAAAGCCGGGGGCAATCATACCGCGCACCGCGCACTGCTCACCGCGTACCGTGATGCGATCATCCAACGGAATGCGCCACTCGCCCGTCCCCTGAAAGTCGTCGTGGATTGCGGCAACGGGGTGACGAGCCTCATCGCGGTCGAGACCCTGCGCGGGCTCGGCGCCGAGGTTGTGCCCCTGTTCGACGTGTCGGACGGCACGTTCCCGAACCACCATCCCGATCCCAGCGACATCGAGAACCTCCACGATCTCCAGAACGCCGTGCGGCAGCACGGCGCCGAGCTGGGGATTGCGTTCGACGGCGACGGCGACCGCATCGGGGCCGTGGACGAGCGCGGGGCGGTGGTGCCCGGGGATCAGCTCTTGATCCTGTTCGGGCGCGATCTGGTGCACCGCGTCGGAACGGGGAAGGTCGTGATCTTCGACGTGAAGTGCTCGGAGGTCTTGCCCCAGATGCTGAAGCAGGCCGGGCTCGAGCCGGTCATGTGGAAGACGGGCCATTCATTCATCAAGCAGAAGATGAAAGAGCTCGACGCGCCGCTCGCCGGCGAAATGAGCGGTCACATGTTCTTCGGCGCCGACTGGTTCGGTTTCGACGACGCGCTGTTCGGGGCGGCGCGGCTGCTCGCGTATGTCGCGCGCGAGGGGGGGCCCCTGTCCCGGCTCCTCGCCGACGTCCCGCGCACGCTCGCGACCCCCGAGATGCGGGTCGACTGCGCCGACGAGCAGAAGTTCGACGTCGTGCGCCGCGCCGCCGAGTACTTCGCCGCAAGGTATCCCGTCGCGACGCTCGACGGCGTGCGCATCACGTTCAAGGAGGGATGGGGACTCCTGCGCGCCTCGAACACGCAGCCCGTCCTGGTGATGCGGTTCGAAGCGGCGACACCCGAAGCGCTCGCCGCCTATCGCAAGGAAGTGGAGGACTGGCTTTCCCGGAACGGCGTCCGGCCGTGAGCCGGCGTTCCTGGCTCTTTTGGGTCGCCGCGCTCCTCGTCGCGATCCTCGTAGGTGGCCGAGTGCTCGCGGTGGAAACCGCGGAGCGCGCCTGGGCCGCGACGTTCCCGGGCGGCGAGGTGCTGCTCGAAGCCCGGACCCTCGCCCGGCAGATGCAGGGCTTCGTGATGGTGTTCTCGATGCTCTGGGCGACGGGCAATCTGTTTGTCGTCTATCGAGCGATCGGGTCGGTGCAGATGCCGCGGCGCCTGGGTGACCTCGAGATCGTCGAGGTAGTGCCGCAGCGTGTCCTGTTCACTCTGACTCTCGGCACCGGCATCCTGGGTGGGTTGCTGCTCTCCCTCGGCACCACCGACTGGTGGCGCGACGCGTTGCTGGCGGGGACACCGCCGACCTTCGGCGTCACAGACGACCTCCTGCATCACGACCTCGGCTACTACGTCGCGGTGCTGCCCTGGCAATCGACGCTGCAGGCACACGCGGTAGCGTGGACGGCGAGCGCCACGTTGGTGGCCGGGCTCCTCTACGTGGCCATCGGCTCGCTGCGCGTGCGGGACGGCCGGCTGCGCACCAGCGATCATGCCCGCGCCCATCTCGCCGTCCTGCTCGCCTGTCTGGCGCTCGCGCTGGCGTGGGGCGCGGCGCTCGATCCCGCGGAGCTCGTGGGGGGCCTGCACGGCACCGTGGATCAGACGGCGCTCGACGTGCGGCTCCCGGGCGCGGCCTTCGTCGCCGCCGTCGGGGTCGCCACGGCGATCGCCAGCCTCATCTGGGGTTGGCGCGATATCCCGAACCTCGTGCTGGGCAGCTGGGCCGCCCTGGTGCTCGCCTGGGTGGGGTGCTACACGCTCGTGCCGGGCGTCGTGCGGGCCTCGCGCACATCGGATGAGTCACTCCTCCTCCGGCGCCGCGCCGCCGAGGAGCGGGTCGCTTTCGGCCTGACGCCGCTCGGGGCGGGGCCCCCGACGGCCTTCTCGTCCATCGAAGCCGGGCTGCGCGGCGGCGGACTCCCGTTGTGGGACCCAAAACGAGTGGCCCTGGTGGCGGGCGGCTCGCCGCGGACAGCCGTCGCACTGTCGGCGACGCCCGCGGGCTGGCTCACCGTCCCGTTACTGCCTCCCGGCGTGCCGCGCTTTGCGGTCGAGACCGATACCGGGTTGGCCGTCGGGCGCGCGCCGGTGCGCAGAGGCGCCGGCGACACGCTCACCTGGTTTGCCCCGGGGGCAACCGAATTCGCCGTCGTGTCTCCCGACGCGTGGCCGGCGCTGCGAGACCACGGAATCCCGCTGCGCGGCGGACTGCGGCGCGCCGCGCTGGCGTGGGCGCTGCAGGGGCCGTCGCTCGCCCGCGCCGAGACCGACGGGCACGTGTTGCTGTGGCGGCGTGATGTCGTCGACCGCTTGCAGCGCCTCGCCCCGTTCGCGGACTTCGGCGAGCCGATTCCCGCGCTCGCCGACAGCGCGTTGTGGTGGGTGAGCTGGGGGTACGTGTCGAGCGAAACGTTCCCGCTGGCTCGCGCGCTGCCGTGGCGCGATCGGCCCATCCGCTACCTCCGGGCGGGACTCTTCGGCGCAGTGCGCGCGGCGACCGGCGAGACGCACGTGTGGCTGGCGCCGGGGCACGACTCCCTCACCGCCGCGTGGGCGCGGCACTTCGATCCGCTCATCGAGCCGCGGGTTCGCATCCCCGATGAGCTGCTCCGGCAGGTCGCATATCCCGCGGAGGCCTTTCAGCTCGCCGCCGACCAAGTCGCGCGCGCGAATGGCAGCGACTCGGTCCCGTGGACGCCGCGACCAGAAGCGCCCTTCCAGGTGGCACCCGGCGGGAGCTTGTGGACGGGGCTCGGATTCGAGGGGGCCACGCGCACCGCGCCGCGTTTCGTCGCGCTGCTCGCGGGGACCGTGGAGCCCGCTGGGCCGGCCCTGCGGCTCTGGCGTCCCGGGCCCACGGAGCGCCTTCCGCCCGGGTATGGTGGGGCGCGGGAGACGAGTCCGGGCGAGCTGCGCATCTGGCTCGCCGGGGAGAACGTCACCACGCTCCAGGGTCTCTTTGCGCAACCGGCCGACTCCCCGCCGCGCGGCGTGGCGATGGTCTACCTCACGCTTGGTCCACGCAGCGGGGAGGGGCCGACCGTGCCCCACGCGCTGCAAGCGTTGTTGACGGGGCAAGTGTACGCGCCCGTGGACACGACGCTGAGCGGACGCTGGGAGCAGGTGCGCACGCTCGTGACGCGCGCCGACGCGGCCATGACCGCGGGGAATCTCGAGCGTTTCGGGCAGATCTGGAAGGAAATCCGGCGCCTGCTTGCTCCAGTCCCTCGGCCCCGCTAGGTTGCGCCGCCGTGACTGCTCGCGGAAGCATCGTCGTCGCGCTGGGGGGCAATGCCGTCGCGCCCCAGGGCGAGCGGGCGACGATCGGCAACCAGTTCCGCCACACCCGCGAGAGTCTGGCGCCGATCGTGGACCTGGCGCGGGCGGGGTGGCACATCGTGCTGGTGCACGGCAACGGCCCGCAGGTCGGCGACGAGCTGGCGCGCAACGAGCTCGCCGCCGATCAGGTAGAACCGCTCCCGCTCGGCGTCTTAGTCGCGGGGACGGCGGGTTGGATGGGCTACATGATTCAGCAGTCGCTGCAAAACGCGCTGGCGCGCGCGGGCGTGCAGCGCACCGTGGTTACGGTGATCACGCAGACGTTGTGCGACGCCGACGATCCCAACCTCCGCACGCCGTCGAAGCCCATCGGCCACGCGCTCGATTCGGTCCGCGTCGCGCGGCTCCAGGCGCGCGGCGTGCCGGTGCGGGAGGAGAAGCCGGGCCAGTGGCGGCGCCTCGCGCCGAGCCCCAAGCCGGCGGGGATCGTGGAGCGCGACATGGTGCGTCACCTGGTCGGGGCGGGGCACATCGTGGTCGCGTGCGGGGGAGGCGGGCCGCCGGTCTTCAGGGACCAGAAGCTCGGCCTGGAGGGGATCGACGCCGTGGCCGACAAGGACCGCGTCGCCGCGATTCTCGGCCGTGAGATCGACGCGCAGGTGCTCTTGATCCTGACGAACGTGGACGCGGTGTACCGCGCCTACGGCACGCCGCGGCAGGAAGCGATCCGGCGCCTGTCGCTCGCCCAGGCGGACCATATGCTGGCGGGCAAGGAGCTGGGGGCCGGCAGCATGCGGCCCAAAGTCGAAGCGGCCGCCGATTTCGTTCGGGCCGGCGGCGAGCGGGCGATCATTGCAGAGCTGGCGCGCGGGCTCGCGGCGCTCGAGGGTGAAGCGGGGACGACAATCACGAAGGAGCACGGGTGAACCTGCACGAGTATCAGGCGCGCGACATCCTGCGGCGACACGGCATCCCCGTGCCGCCGGGGGACGTCGCGTCGACGCCGGCCGAAGCGAAGGCGATCGCGGAGCGTATGGGCGGGAAGGTCGTGATCAAGGCGCAGGTCCACGCCGGTGGCCGCGGTAAGGCGGGGGGCGTCAAGCTGGCGAAGACGGCAGCCGAAGCCGAGACGCATGCCCGGGCCATCATCGGCATGACGATCAAGGGTCTCACCGTGCAGAAGGTCCTCGTGGCCCCAGCCGCCGACATCGCGTCCGAGAGCTACGTGGGGATCATCGTCGACCGCGCGTCGCAGCGGCCCGTGCTGATGGTGAGCGCGGCCGGCGGCATCGACATCGAAGAAGTCGCGGCCCAGACTCCCGAGAAGATCCACCGGCTCCCGGTGGATCCGCGCTACGGCCTGCTGTCGCACCAGGCGCTCAGCCTGGGCTTCGCGCTGTACCAGGACGTAGCGCAGGCTCGCGCCGCCGCCGACATCATGCAGAAGCTGTACACGGCGTTCTACGCCGTCGGCGCCTCGCTCGCCGAGGTGAATCCCCTCGTCACCACGCCCGACGGTAACGTCCAGGCGCTCGACGCCAAGATCGTCATCGACGACAACGAGCTCGACCGCCGGCCCGAGATCGCGGCCCTGCGCGACCCCACCGCCGATGCGCCGGCGGAGGTCGCCGCGCGCGAAGCCGGTCTGACGTTCATCAAGCTGGAAGGGACCGTCGGCTGCTGCGTGAACGGCGCGGGGCTCGCGATGGCCACGATGGATCTGGTGAAGTACTACGGCGGCGACCCGGCGAACTTCCTCGACATCGGCGGCTCCTCGAACCCGCAGAAGGTCGTGGCCGCCCTCCGCATCATCACGGGCGATCCAGCCGTGAAAGCGATCTTGTTCAACATCTTCGGGGGCATCACGCGCGGCGACGACGTGGCGAACGGCATCGTCCAGGCCACGCAGCAGTTCCCCCTCAAGGTGCCGATCGTCATCCGGCTCACCGGCACGAACGAGCGTGAGGGGATCGAGATTCTCCGGAAGGCGGGCTTCTCGGCGCTGGGGGACATGGACGAGGCGGTGAAGCAGGCAGTCGCCAAAGCGAAGGGGGCGGCGTGAGCATCTTCATCGACAAGTCTACGCGCCTCGTCGTGCAGGGCATCACGGGCCGCGACGGCTCGTTCCACGCGAAGCAGATGATCTCGTACGGCACGAAAGTCGTGGCGGGCGTGACGCCGGGGAAGGGCGGGCAGGTCTTCGAGGGCGTCGTCCCGGTATTCAACACGGTGGCCGACGCCGTTCGTGAGACCAAGGCGAACGCCGCGGTGATTTACGTGCCCCCGCCCTTCGCCGCCTCGGCGGTTTTTGAGGCGGCCGATGCGGGCATCGGACTGATCGTCTGCATCACTGAGGGGATTCCGGTACTCGACATGACGCGCGTGCTGCCGTTCGTGGCCGAGCGCGGCGCGCGGCTCATCGGTCCCAATTGCCCGGGACTCATCTCGCCGGGCAAGAGCAAGGTGGGGATCATTCCGGGTAACATCTGCAAACCAGGGAAGATCGGTGTCGTGTCGCGCAGCGGCACCCTCACCTACGAGATCATTCACCAGCTCTCCACGCAGGGGTTCGGACAGTCCACCTGCGTCGGGATCGGCGGCGACCCGCTCATCGGCACGAACTTCATCCACTGCCTGTCGGCGTTCCAGGCCGATGCCGAGACGGATGCGATCGTGATGATCGGCGAGATCGGGGGTACCGACGAGCAGCAGGCCGCCGAGTTCGTGAAGCACGGGGTCACGAAGCCCGTCGTCGGATTCATCGCGGGCCAAACCGCGCCGCCGGGGCGCCGCATGGGACACGCCGGCGCGATCATCTCCGGCTCGTCGGGGACGGCGGCGGAAAAGATGTCGGCGCTCGAAGGCGCGGGAATCAGCGTGATGAAGCGTCCTGCCGACGTCGTCCCTCTCCTCAAGGAACGGCTGTGAGGCTCAAGGACGTCGTCGACCCGCAGCACGTCATCGTCCCGCTCTCCGCCCAGACGGTGAGAGATGCGACGGAGCGGCTCGCCGAGCGGCTGATCGCGACGGGCGCCGTCGGCGAGGGGGAGGCGAACCGCCTCAACGCCGTCATCCGGAACTCGTGGCCCGAAGATATGGTGAGCGTGGGCGAGCATGCCTTCCTCCCGCATTTTCGCACCGAGGCGGTGCGGAAGCTCGTGACCGCGGTGGGCATTTCGACCACGCCGATCCGGTGGGAGAAGGATCCGCACCGCACGGCGCGGATCGTGATCCTGATCGTCGCGCCGCCGCGTGAGACGCCGACGTACCTGCAAGTCGTGGGCGGCTTCGCGCGCATCCTCTCGGACCCCGAGACGGTGCTGGCCATGCTCGCCGCCAAGACCGCGGAGCAAGTCGCGCAGCTCGGCGCCCTCGACGCCGTCGAGCTGCCCAGCCACCTCACGGTGCGGGATCTGATGACGCCCGAGGTGCTCGCCGCGCATCCCGAGCAGACGCTCGGCGAGGTGGCGCGCCTGATGATCGAGAAGGACGTGCGCGCGATCCCGGTCGTGGACGACGTGGGATCACTGATGGGGATGGTGTCGCACCGCGAGCTGCTGCGGTACCTGATCCCCGACTACCTGCAGAAGACGAAGAGCGGGGAGTTCCGCGCCGTCCCCAAGAACCCGGCGCAGCGCACCAGCTCCGATCCGCGCGATCTGCCCGTGAAGGACGTCATGGCGCGCACCGTGTTGTGCCTGTCCGAGGACCAGACCCTGTCGGACGTGGCGAACCTGATGAACAACAAGGACGTCGATCGTTTTCCTGTCGTTCGCGAGGGGGTGGTCGTCGGCTTCCTCACGCGGGCCGATCTCATACGCCGACTGGTCACCACCTGATACCATGCTGACGTTAGCCATCATCAAGCCCGACGCCGTTCAAGCCGGTAACGCAGGCAAAGTGCTCGCGCACCTCGAAGCCCAGGGCTTCAAGGTCCGTGCGGCCCGCCTCGTGCGGCTGACCCAACCGCAAGCGGAAGCCTTCTATGCCGTGCACCGCGAGCGACCCTTTTTCCGCTCGCTCGTGACGTTCATGACGTCGGGGCCGGCGCTGCCGCTGGCGCTCGAGCGCGACAATGCCGTGGCGCAGCTGCGCGAGGTCATCGGGGCGACCGACCCCGCCGAGGCGAAGCCGGGCACGATTCGCAAGCTCTACGCGCAGTCCAAAGAGCGAAACGCGATTCACGCGTCCGATTCGCCCGAGAATGCGGCCCGAGAAGTGGCATTTTTCTTCCCCGAAGGGGAGTTGGCGTCGCTCTGTTGACGCAAGTGCCACAACGGTTTAGCTTCGCTCACCATGCTGCGCGTTGACCTGCGGGAGTTGGCCCGGGGACCGGTAGAAACCCGGGGCGAGCTCGGACAGGCCGACCCCCTGCTCGAGGGGCTCGATGTCGCCCTTGGGGCACCGGTGGCTGTCAACGGCCGGTTGCAGGGGACGGGAGAAGGGCGATTCTATTGGCACGGCACGCTCAAGACGCTGGTGACTGGGGAGTGCCGGCGCTGTTTGACCCCGGTGACCGTCCCCGTGACCGCAGACGCCAGCGCCCTGTTCACCCAAGATGCAGACGCTGAGGAAGACCCGGACGTCTATCCGTTGGCGTCCGACGCGACCGAGATCGATCTCGCACCGGCGATCCGGGAGGAAGTGCTACTCGTCGTCCCGCGGTTCTTGCAGTGCCGCGAGGACTGTCGCGGGCTGTGCCCGCGCTGTGGCCAGGACCTGAACGCGGGCCCGTGTGGCTGCCCGCCCGCTACCGACCCGCGGTGGCAGGCGCTCGAATCCTTGAAGCAAAAAGGACAATCGTAACATGGCCGTCCCGAAGCGTAGAACCTCCAAGCGCAAGAAGCGCGCGCGCCGCACGCACTACAAGGCCGTGCGCCCCACGCTGCAGCCGTGCCCGCGCTGCGGCGATATGAAGCAGCCGCATCGCGTGTGCCCGACCTGCGGCTATTACAAGGGTGAGCAGCGAGTGACCGTCGAGGACTGACGTGATCCGCATCGCGCTGGACGCGATGGGTGGGGACAACGCCCCGCGGGTCGAAGTCGAAGGCGCCGCCCTCGCGCTGCAAGAGCTGCCCTCCGAGTTCCGGGTGCAGCTGGTGGGCCGTAGCGCCGACATCGAGGGCGCGCTCACCAAGACGACGGGCGTGGATCGGTCGCGGATCGACATCGTCGACGCGCCCGAAGTCGTGGGGATGGGGGAAAAGCCGCTGGCCGCCGTCCGCGGCAAGCCGCGCTCCTCGATCGCCGTGGGTCTCGAGCTCCAGAAAAAGGGCGACTCGGACGCCTTCATCTCGGCCGGCAACACCGGCGCCGTGATGGCGGCGAGCACGCTGCTGCTGCGGCTCCATCCGGGCGTCCAGCGCGCCGCCATCGGCGCCCTGCTGCCGACCGCCACAAAACCCGTCCTCCTGCTCGACGCCGGCGCGAACGTCGACTGCGACGCCCGCGAGCTCGTCGGCTTCGCGCACCTGGGCGCCGTCTACGCCCGGGATGTGCTCGGCCGCGCGACCCCGACCGTCGGCTTGCTCAACGTCGGCGAGGAAGACGAAAAGGGCAACGGGGTCACCAAGGAAGCGCACCAGCTCCTCAAGCAGACGCCCGGCGTGAAATACGTGGGGAACGTGGAGGGCCGCGAGATTCCGGCCGGTGAGGCCCGCGGCCAGCCGCTCGACGTCGTCGCCTGCGACGGCTTCGTCGGCAACGTCGTTCTCAAGTTCTACGAGTCGGCCGCGCGCGTGTTCGTCTCCTTGATGAAGCGGGAAGTGCCTGAGGTACTGAAGCTCCCCGGCATGGCCAACGTCCTCAAGGTGCTCGACTACGCCACGTACGGCGGGGCGCCGCTGCTCGGCGTGCGCGGCGTGGTGATCATCTGTCACGGCTCATCTCCTGCGAAAGCCATCAAGAACGCGATTCGCGTCGCGGTGCAGGCGGTGAACAGCCACCTGAGCGACGACATCGCCGCCGAGTTTGCTACGAGTGGAGGCGTGCCCGCGTGATCAAGCGCCCCTTCGCCGAGCTGTCGGGAACGGGGAGTTACGCGCCGGCGCGCGTGATGACCAACGACGAGTTCTCCAAGATCCTGGAGACCTCGGACCAGTGGATTCGCGACCGCACCGGCATTCGCGAGCGGCGCGTCTCGAGCAAGGACGAGACCAACGCCTGCATGGGCAAGGCGGCTGCCCTCCAGGTCCTCGAGCAGAACGGGCTGACCCCGCTCGACATCGACGCGATCGTATATGCGACCGCCTCTCCCGACCGTCTGCTCCCCTCCCAGGCGTGCGATCTCCAGGCGATTCTCGGCGCCAAGAACGCCGCGGCGTTCGACGTGGGCGCGGCGTGCGCCGGCTTCGTGTATGCCTTGAACGTCGCCGAGGGGCTCATCGCCTCCGAGCAGGGCAAGAACATCCTGGTGATCGCGGCTGAAAAGCTCACCAGCATCATGGATTGGACCGACCGCACCACCGCCGTGCTCTTCGGCGACGGAGCGGGCGCGACGCTGATGCGCCCGGCGACGGGGACGCGGGGCGTGCTCTCGTCGTACATGAAGTCCGACGGCACGCTCGCCGAGCTGCTCTACCGTCCGGGCGGGGGCGCGGCGCACCCGCCGAGCGACGAGCTGCTCAAGGATCACAGCTACTACATCAAGATGGCGGGCCGCGAAGTCTTCAAGGCCGCGGTGCTGTCGATGGCCGATGCCTGCGATCATGCGTTGCAACGCGCCGGTCTCACCGCCGGCGATCTCGATCTCCTCATTCCCCATCAGGCGAACATCCGCATCATCGAGGCGACGGCGAAGCACGCCGAGGTCTCGATGGACAAGGTCTACGTCAACGTGGACCGGTTCGGCAACACCTCGGCGGCCTCGATCGCCATCGCCTTGGACGAGGCGGTGAAGACCGGACGGCTGCAGCCGGGGATGACCGTGATGTTCGTCGCCTTCGGGGCCGGCTTTACCTGGGCGAGCATGGTTGTGAAGTGGTAGCAACCATCTGGCTCTGCCCGGGCCAGGGCGCGCAAAAAGTCGGGATGGGCAAAGACCTCGCGGCGACGTTTCCCGCGGCGCGCGACGTTTTTCAGGCGATCGACGACGCGCTCGGCGTGGCGCTGTCGAAGGTCATGTTCGAGGGCCCCGAGGATGAGCTGACGGCGACGCAGAACGCCCAGCCTGCGATCCTCGCCCACAGCGTGGCCGTGTTCGCGGCGCTGGGGACGGCCAACGCCGGGGGCATCGGCGCGGCGGGGCACTCACTGGGCGAGTACTCAGCGTACGTCACCGCCAGCGCGCTCGAAGCCTCCGACGCGGCGAAGCTGGTGCGGCGCCGCGGCGAGCTGATGCAGAAGGCCGGCGAAGACCGGCCGGGGACGATGGCGGCGATTCTGGGACTGGCCACGGCGGCAGTCGAGGCCGCGTGCAAGGAGACGTCGCAGCAGGGGAGCGTCGCGGTCGCGGCGAATTTGAACGCGCCCGACCAGACGGTGATCTCGGGCGATCCCGATGCGGTGGGGCGGGCGGGCGAGGCGTGCAAGGCGCGCGGCGCGAAGCGGGTGATCGCGCTCAAGGTCAGCGGCGCGTTTCACTCGCCGTTGATGGCGCCGGCGAAGAATCACCTGCAGCTGGCGCTCGAGAAGGCCCCGTTTCAGGACCCGACGTTTCCGGTCGTCGCCAACGCGACCGCCGAGGCCGTGACGGACACGGGCCGGGCGCGGCGTCTCTTGGCCGATCAGCTCACGGCGCCGGTGCGCTGGGTCGAATGCATGCAGCACGCCGCGCGGCTCGCCGGGGAGGGGACGGAGGTCCGGTGGGTCGAAATCGGGCCCGGGCAGGTGTTGGCGGGCCTCTTGAGGCGCATCGTCCCCGGGGCGAACGTGGTGAGTCTCGGGACGGCCGCGGAGATCACGAAGTTCATGGAAAGCGCGTAATCAAGAGATGAAGCTCGATCTGACCGGCAAGGTCGCGTTGGTGACCGGGGGAACCCGGGGGATCGGGCACGACATCTGCCGCGTCCTCGGGGACGCCGGCGCCAAAGTCGCGCTCTGCTCGCGCGACGGCGCCAAGGCGCAGGAGGTCGCGGCCGCCTTGGGTGGTGGCGCGAAGGGCTACGGGTGCGACGTCGGGATCGCGAAGCAGGTCGAGGCGCTGGCCGACGCGGTGGACAAGGACTTCGGCCAGATCGACGTCCTCGTCAACAACGCCGGGTTCACCAAGGACAACCTGCTGTTCCGCATCACCGAGGCCGACTGGGATTCGGTGATCGACACGAACCTCAAGGGCGCGTTCTTGATGACCAAGTACGCCGCGCGCGGCATGATCAAGCGGCGCTGGGGGCGCGTCATCAACATCGGGAGCGTGGTGGGGCTGAACGGCAACAAGGGACAGTCGAACTACTCCGCGTCCAAGGCCGGGATCATCGGCTTTACCAAGTCGGTGGCCAAGGAGCTGGCCTCGCGCAACGTGCTCGTGAACGCCGTCGCGCCGGGCTATGTGGAGACGGAGCTGACGAAGGGCATTTCCCCGGAAGCCAAGCAGTACTTCCTGGACAACATTCCGCAGGGACGGCTCGGGCAGGGGTCCGATATCGCTGGCGCCGTCCTCTTTCTCGCCTCCGACTTAGCCAGCTACATTACAGGGCAGGTGCTGGTGGTCGATGGCGGGATGGTGATGTAGCAGGCACCCCTTTACCTCCGCTGAGGGTTACCCATGGCTATGGACATGAAGCAGCTCGAGGAGAAGGTCAAGGACATCATCGTCGAGGAGCTCGGCGTGGAGCGCGACAAGCTGACCAACGACGCCAGCTTTATGGAGGACCTCGGCGCCGACAGCCTCGACACGGTCGAGCTCGTCATGGCCTTCGAGAAAGAGTTCGACATCGACATCCCGGACGAAGAGGCGGAGAAGCTGCGCACCGTCGGGGCGGCGCTGTCATACCTCCACGAAAAGATGGGGAAGGGCAAATAGTGACGCGCCGGGTGGCGATCACGGGCCTTGGGGTCGTGTCGCCGTTGGGAAACGACGCCACCACGACGTGGGAGGGGCTCGTCGCCGGTAAGTCGGGCGCGGGTCCCATCACGAAGTTCGATCCCGCCAAGCTGCGCGTGCGCTTCGCCTGCGAGGTGAAGGGGTTCGATCCGCTCCAGTACATCGAGAAAAAAGAAGCGCGCCGCTACGACCTGTTCGCCCAGTTCTCGATGGGGGCGTCGGTCCAGGCGGTCAGCGACTCTTGCATCGAGAAGACCGGAGGGACCCTCGATCCCAGACGGGTCGGGGTGATCATCGGGACGGGCACCGGCGGCATCGCGACATTCGAAGAGAACATGCGGGCCTACGTGGAGAAGGGGCCGGACCGCGTCTCGCCCTTCTTCGTGCCGATGTTCATGGCCAACGTCGCCTCGGCGCTGGTCTCGATGCGCTACGGATTCCAGGGACCCAACTACGCGACTGTATCGGCGTGCGCCTCGTCCGGGCATGCCGTGGGCGACGCGTACCGCCTCATCCGCTCGGGAGAAGCCGACGTCATGGTGGCGGGCGGGTCCGAAGCGGCGATTACGCCGCTCGCGATCGCGAGCTTCGCCAACATGAAGGCGTTGTCGGAGCGGAACGACGACCCGCAGACCGCGTCGCGGCCCTTCGATAAGGATCGCGACGGTTTCGTGATGGGCGACGGCGCCGCGACGGTGATCCTCGAGGAGTGGGAGCGCGCCAAGACGCGGGGCGCGCGCATCTACGCCGAGCTCGTCGGCTACGGCGCCACGGCCGACGCACACCACATCACCGCGCCGGCTCCCGACGGCTCCGGGGCGCAGCAAGCGATGCGCCTCGCGATGAAGGACGGCGGCATCAGGCCGACCGACGTGGGCTACGTCAACGCGCATGGCACGTCGACGCCGTACGGCGACGCCGCGGAGACGGCGGCCGTCAAAGCGGTCTTCGGCGACCAGGCGCGCAAGCTCGTGTTCGGGTCCACGAAATCGATGACGGGCCACCTGCTCGGCGCCGCGGGCGCACTCGAGCTGGCGGTGTGCACGCTGGCGTTGCATCATGGGGTGATCCCGCCCACGATCAATCAGTTCAACGTCGATCCGGCGTGCGATCTGGATTCCGCGCCCAACAAAGCCGTGCGGCGCCAGGTGGAGGTGGCGCTCTCGAACTCGTTCGGGTTCGGGGGGCACAACGTGACGCTGGCGGTGCGGAGGGTGGCGTGACGGGCGGACGGGCGGATGGGCGGTCGGGCGGACCGGACCCGCACCTGGTCCCCATCGTAGCGAAAGTTGAACGAGGTGAACGACTGACGCGCGAGGATGGCCTCGCGCTTTTCGCATCCGCCGACCTGTTGACCATCGGCCACCTCGCCAACCTCGCCAACGTGCGTCGCAATGGCGATCGCGTGTACTTCGCCGCGAACCAGCACATCAATCCGACCAACGTCTGCATCCTGCGCAACACCTGTGTGTTCTGCTCGTTCGCGCGCATTCCCAAGGAAGACGGCGCCTACACGCGGAGCCTCGACGAGGTGTACGCCGAGGCCGAGGCGGCGCGGGCCAATCCGACGCGCGAGTTCCACATCGTGGGCGGGCTGCACCCCAAGCTGCGCCTCGAGTACTACCTCGAGATGTTCCGCGGCCTGAAGGAGCGGCACCCGCAGGTCATGATCAAAGCGCTGACGGCGGTCGAGGTTGCTCATCTGGCCAGGATCGAGGGTATCGAGGTTGTCGAGGTTTTGAAGGCTATGAAAGGCGCGGGCGTGAATACGCTTCCCGGTGGTGGGGCCGAGGTGTTCTCGCCGGCGGCGCGCGCTACGATCGCAGACCGCAAGCTCACCGGCGAGGAGTGGCTCGCCGTGCATCGCGAGGCCCACAAGCTCGGCATCCCGTCTAACTGCACGATGCTCTACGGGCACGTCGAGACGACGGAAGACCGCGTCGACCATCTCCTGGCGCTGCGCGCGCTGCAGGACGAGACGGGCGGGTTCCTCACCTACATCCCGCTCGCCTATCACCCCGACCACAACGAGCTGGGGGAGACGCTGGGGCGCACGGGGACCGCCACGACGGGCTTCGACGACTTGAAGAACATCGCCGTGGGCCGGCTGCTGCTCGACAACATCCCCCACGTGAAGACGCATTGGCCGATGGTGACGCCGTTTATTTCCCAGATTGCCTTGGGATTTGGCTGCGACGATCTCGAGGGCACCGTCGTGTTCGAGCGCGTTTACCACGAAGCGGGCGCGGGCACGCCGATGTGGCTGTCGTACGACCAGATCGTGTCGCTCATTCGCGGCGCGGGCAAAGAACCGGTGGAACGCGACTCGCTGTACCAGACGGTGCGGACGTTCGAGGACTACGTGCCGAGCGAGGCTCCCGCGCGGCCCGCGGGCCCGGAAGGCCCGACGTTCAACATCAAGCACCGGCGCGAGCTGCCGGTGCTGAACGGCGTCGAATGAGAATCGGGCGCATCGGCTACATCAACTGCGCTCCCGTGTACGGGGCGATCGACCGTGGGATCGTCACACTCCCAGCGGGCACCGAGCTCGTCACCGGCACGCCGGCGGAGCTGAACGATCTGCTCGTCGCCGGAGAGCTGGACGTGAGCGTGATCAGCGCCGTCGAGTACGCGCGGCACGCCAAGGAGCTCCTCTTGCTCCCGGACCTCGCGATTTCGTGCGATGGGCCGGTGCGGAGTGTGGCACTATTCAGTCGACGGCCGGTCGGGCAGTTGGACGGCCGGACGGTGCTGATTTCGGCGTCATCCCGAACGTCGGTCGCCCTGCTTGAGCTGCTCTGCAAGGACGTGTGGAAGGTCGCCCCCAAAGTCGCCGAGGCGCGGGCCGAGGCACAGGACTTGGACGCGCTGGCAGGGCTGCCGCACGAGGCAGTGCTGGTGATCGGCGATGCGGCGCTCGCGCTCGCCGCGCGGGGCACCTATCCCCATCGCTACGACCTCGGCACCGAGTGGAAGCAGTGGACGGGCCTGCCGTTCGTGTTCGCGGTCTGGGCCGCTCGACGCGCGGCTGACCCCGTCGCGGTGCGGCGGGGTCACGAGAGTCTGTTGGCTTCCCGCGCCTGGGGTCTCTCCCATCTCGAGTTGCTCGCCGAGGACGCCGCCGGCGCCACGGGAGTCTCGCTCGACGCCTGCCGCGAGTATCTGGGCGGCCTCGACTACGCCTTCACGTACAAGCATCTCGCCGGGCTCACCGATTTCTTCCGGCGCCTGGCGGCCGAGGGACTCGTGCCCGACGGGTCGCTCCAATTCCTGCAGGTGGCCTGACGATGGTCGACCGCATCGATCGTGGTACCGCCGAATTCCGCTCCTACCTAGAGCTGTACGAGAAGGCGCCCCTCCTCGAGCTGGGGCGCCTCGCCGACGAGATGCGGTGGCAGCTGCACCCCGAGAACGTCGTCACGTACATCATCGATCGGAACATCAACTACACGAACGTCTGCGTCGCCGACTGCAAGTTCTGCGCGTTCTACCGGCGGCCGAAGCACAAGGACGGCTATCTCCTCTCGTACGAGGAGATCGGCCGCAAGATCGACGAGCTGAAGGCCCTCGGCGGCGTGCAGATCCTGATGCAGGGGGGGCACAATCCCTACATCCCGTTCGAGTGGTACCTCGATCTGCTGCGCTACATCAAGCGGCACCACCCGATCCACATCCACGGCTTCTCGCCGTCGGAGGTCGACTTCTTCGCCGGACGTTTCGGGATGACGATCGAAGACGTCATCAAGGAGCTGATGGCCGCTGGGCTCGATTCGATTCCCGGCGGCGGCGGCGAGATCCTGGTGCAGGAAATCCGCGACCAGGTCGCCAAGAAGAAGGCCGGTGCCGATCGCTGGCTCGAGGTGATGGAAGTCGCGCATCGGCTCGGCCTCAAGACGTCGGTCACGATGATGTACGGCCTGGGCGAGACCCTCGCCGATCGCATCGAGCATCTGTACCGCGTGCGCGAGGTGCAGCGGCGCACGCGTGGCTTCACGGCATTCATCTGCTGGCCGCTGCAGCCCGAGAACTCGCAGCTCGCGCATCTCCCCAAGACCGACGCGGTGACCTATCTGCGCACGCAGGCGATCGCGCGCATCGTCCTCCCCGACGTGCCCAACATCCAGGCGTCGTGGGTGACGATGGGGATGAAGGTGGGGCAGGTGGCGCTGCGCTTCGGCGCCAACGATTTCGGATCCCTGATGATGGAGGAGAACGTCGTGTCGGCTGCGAATACGACCAATCGTACCACGCTCGCCGAGATGCAGCGCCTGATCGCGGACGCCGGGTACACGCCGAAGAAGCGCCGCCAGGACTACACCATTCTCGAAGACGCAGCCTAATGCCCGACGTCCTCATTGTCGTCGGATCAGAGTCCGACAAGCCGCGAATTGAGCCTGCCTTCGAGATTCTGTCGAAGGCTGGAGTTTCGTTTGAGTTCCACGCTTCGTCCGCGCATCGCCAGCCGGAGGCTACAGGTGAGCTGATCAAGACGGCGCGCGCGAAGGGCTTCAAGGTCGTGATCGCCGGCGCGGGGCTCTCGGCGGCGTTGCCCGGCTTCGCCGCTTCGCTCACCGACCTCCCCGTCATCGGCGTGCCCTTCGCGGTGGGCCCCTTGAACGGCCTCGACGCGCTGCTCGCGACGGTGCAGGTGCCCTCCGGCGTTCCCGTCGCGACGGTCGGGATCGACAACGCCAAGAACGCCGCGCACCTGGCGATCCGGATCATCGGCAAGAAAGCGTGACCATGCGCGTGGGCATCGGCTACGACTCCCATGCGTTCGCCCCTCCCAAGAAGGGCAAGAAGTCACGCAAGCTCATCCTCGGCGGCGTCGAGATCCCGCACGACCGCGGTCTCGCCGGTCACTCCGACGCCGATGCCGTCGCGCACGCCGTCACCGATGCGCTGCTCGGCGCGGCGGGCCTCGGCGACATCGGCCGCATGTTCCCGAACGACGACCCGCAATGGAAGGACGCCGACTCCATTGAGCTGCTGAACAAGGCATTCCTGAAGGTCGTGGAGGCCGGGTTCCAGTTCGTGCACGCCGATGTGACGATCATCGCCGAAAAGCCGAAGCTCGCGCCGCACGTCGAAGCGATGCAGACCAAGATCGCGGAGGCAGTGCTCGCCGGGGCCACGCACGTCTCGATCAAGGCCAAGACCAACGAAGGGATGGGCTGGATCGGCCGAGGCGAGGGGATCGCCGTGATCGCAGTCGCGACGCTCTCGGCGCACGGTGACTGACCTCCTTCACTTCCTCGAATCTCTTCCTGCGGGCCCGCTGTACGGCCTCATCGCGGCGCTCGCCGCCGTCGAAAACGTCTTTCCTCCGGTCCCCGCCGACACCGCCGTCGCGCTGGGCGCATTCCTCGCGGGGCGGGGGATCATGGACCCGTGGATGGTCTTCGGCGTCACGTGGACCGCGAACGTGTCATCCGGAGCGGCCGTGTACGCGCTGGCGCGCCGGCATGGCCGAGCGCTGTTCCAGGGCGTCCTCGGCCGCCGGCTCTTTTCCGATGCCACGATCGCGCGCATCGAAGAGCAGTACGAGCGCCACGGCACGTGGGGCATTTTCCTGTCGCGCCTCCTGCCCGTGTGGCGCGGGCTGGTGATGCCCTTCGCGGGAATCGCCCGGGTGCCAGCGTGGCGCGCGCTGCTCCCCCTCGCCGCGGCCTCGGCGGTCTACTACGGCGCGCTCACGTTCTTGATCACGACGCTGGGCACGAACCTCGAGGACGTTCTGCGGGTGGTGGGACGCGTGAACGCGGTGCTCGGGATCGTGGCCGCGGCGGGCCTCGTCGCGCTGGCCGTCTGGATCGTCCGGCGCCTCAAGCGCTAGATATGGAGGCATGATGTTCCTCCAGGCTGCTCAGCCTGACTCTCTGCTCCCGTGCAACAAGGTCCCGGCGGCGGTCGTCGCGACCGCGCTGGGCGGGCGCGTCACGAACACCATCAGCTCAGGCTGGGTCGACGAGGGCGAAGCGCGCTGCCGCTACTACCTGCGCGCACCAGGGGGGGGCCCCGACACCACGAGCCGCATCTACATCCTGTACATCCAGCCGGCGGAGGACTACGACGGGCTGAAGGAGGCCGCGACGGCGCCCACGACAGACGTGCCGGGCGTTGGGGATGGTGCGTACTTCTATGTCGATCCTGAGACCAAACGGGTTTGGATGAACGCGGTCGCGCGGGGCCGGATCACCGTGACCGTCAGCGGCCCCGATCTCCCATCGGCTCGGAAACTGGCGGCGCTGGCGCTGACGCGGTACCGATGACGGCATCGTTCCGGCTCGAGCAATTCCGCGACTACCTCGCGCTCGAGGCAGGGAACAGCCCGCACACCGTCGAGAACTATCTGCGCGACGTGCGGCGGCTCGTCGAGTACGGCGAAAGCAAGGGCGTCCGCGGTCCCGCCGACGTCACGGCCGCGCAGCTGCGCGAGTTCGTCTATTTCCTGAAGGATCTGGGGCTCGCGCCGACCACGATTCGCCGGCAGGTCTCGGCGATCCGCACGTACTACAAGTTCCTCGTCGGGGAGGGCGTGGTGGCGCGGGACCCGAGCGAGCGCATCGAGTCGCCGAAGCGCTGGCGCACGCTTCCCTCCGTCCTCTCTGTCGCTGACATCGAGAAGCTGCTGGCGGCGCCCAACACCGACGAGCCGCTCGCGATCCGTGACCGGGCGATTCTCGAGTTCGCGTATGCGACGGGTGTGCGGGTCTCAGAGCTGGTCGGTCTCACCTTGCAGGACATTCTCTTCGAAGAGGGGGTCGCCCGGGTGTTAGGCAAGGGCGCGAAGGAGCGGCTCGTGCCGGTGGGGCGCCGAGCGCTTGGGGCGGTCGCGTTGTATGCGCGCGAGATCAGGCCGACGCTGGATAAGGGCGTAGGGCGCGGGGCGTTGTTCCTCAATGCACGAGGGGGACGGCTATCGCGCGTCGGGGCGTGGGGCGTGATCAAGAAGATGGCGAAGCGGGCGGGGATCACGAAGCGGGTGACGCCGCATACCCTGCGGCACACGTTTGCGACCCACCTGTTGGAAGGAGGAGCGGACCTGAGGGCGGTGCAGGAGATGCTGGGGCACGCGGACTTGTCGACCACGCAGATCTACACACATGTCGATCGGGATTATTTGAGATCGGTGCATAAGAGCTACCACCCTAGAGCCTAACGGGCGTGAGACGGCCAGACGCCTGCAGACGCCGAGACGCCTAGACGCCGAGCGGGTTCCAGGTTCGAGTGCGTAGGAAAAGCTCCCTGCTGCCGTCATTTGGACCAGTCCCTACCTCCCTCCTCATTACCGTGACACTATGCCAGCCTCTCAGCTCCTCCGAGCGCTGCGCCGAGCGTTGCGGTTGCGGCATTACAGCCGGCGCACGGAGGAGGTATACGTGCAGTGGGTGCGGCGGTTCGTGAAGTTCTGCGGACTGCGGCATCCGCGGGAGCTGGGGACGGCCGAGGTCACGCGGTTTCTCTCGGACTTGGCGGTAGAGCGGCGCGTCAGCGCCTCGACGCAGAATCAGGCGTTGTCGGCACTCGTCTTCTTGTATCGCGACGTCCTGGATATGCCAGTCGGGTGGCTGGCGGGGCTCGCGCGGGCGAAGCGCCCGAAGCGGATGCCCGTGGTCCTCACGGCCGACGAGGTGCGCCGAGTGCTGAAGCGTATGCGGGGCCGGTCCCAGTTGGTGGCCGCGCTGTTGTACGGGACGGGGATGCGTCTGTTCGAGGCACTATCCCTGCGGGCAAAGGACATCGACTTTGCGGCGAACGAGATCACGGTGCGTGGAGGGAAGGGCGACAAGGACCGCGTCACCATGTTGCCAGAGCGCCTGAAGAGCCCGCTTCTGCATCACCTTGCCGCGATCCGTCACCAACATGAACGGGACATCGCCGAGGGGGCAGGGTGGGTGGAGTTGCCCGGGGCGCTGGGGACGAAGTATCCCAATGCAGGGCGAGAGTGGGGCTGGCAATGGGTCTTTCCCGCGACGCACATCTACACCCACTCGGCGAGCGGAGTGCGCCGCCGCCATCACCTCCATGTGACCGTGCTGCAACGCGCCTTTCGGGAGGCAGTGCTTGCGGCGGGAATCACGAAGCCGGCGAGCTGTCACAGTTTGCGGCACTCGTTCGCCACGCACCTCCTCGAGGCCGGCTACGACATCCGCACAGTCCAAGAGCTGCTGGGCCATTCCGACGTTAGGACGACCATGATCTACACCCACGTTTTACGGCGCGGCGGGCTCGGAGTGCGGAGTCCGGCGGACAAGCTTTAGCAAAGGGATTAGGCAGCCAAGCTAATCCGCCTCCGGGAGTACGAATCGTGAAACTAGGTAGCGCAATCGAGGGGTTCGTTTTACTCTAAGGAGACCATCTAATTCCTAGTTAGGCGCCCGCGCGATGCGATCACCCCGCTCCCGTCTCCTGGTAGCTGTCCTCGTTGTCGTCGTCCTGTTCGTTGGAGCCGCGTTCGTGTCACGCGCCG
>DASYRD010000108.1:0-36956 GCA_036004745.1 Gemmatimonadales bacterium
CCCAATTCCCCACCCCCCCACAACCCAACGCCGTTCGTTTACAGCCCCACCGTCACTCCCCCCTCCCACACCAAGTCATTCTGAGTCTTGTTGTAGCCGAACCGATCGAACTTGTACATCACGTCCCGCCCCTCGGCGCGCAGGCCGAGCCGGCCCAGGCGGTACCCGAAGCCAAATCCGATGTCGCCCCCGAAGCGCGTGAAGCTCGAGTCCGATCCCTTGGCGTGCACGCGCACCGCGCCGAGTCCCGCCAGTGCGTAGGGATGCAGGCGCTCACTCGTCATGCCGACGGCCTGCCACACCGCGTTGCCCATGTACGCGAACTTGTTGAGGCGCCCCTCGCCGGGAATGCCGCCGCCGCTCAGGTCGTTCTGCGCGAACGTGGCGTCGCCCCGGATGCCGAGGTTCGTGGTCACCTTGTAGGTGAGATTCGCCGCCGCGGACCAACCGGACTTCCAGTCAACGCCAACACCGAAGTTGTCGGCAGGTGAAACGCCACCGAGGGCGGCGCCCAAGACCCAGCGCGGCGTCTTCTCTTGAGCCTGGAGGGACGTGGTGAGAAGGAGTGAAACGAGCAGAAGTCTTGCCGTCATACGTCGCTCACTGTTTGAGATACGCTGACGACCCATGCTATTCGGCGCGGGTCACCAGCGCCGTTTCAGCCGGCAAAGGGGACGTCGATCTCCTGTCCGTCGCGCGCGACGCTCACGTTGGGAAACACTTCCTTCGCTTCCTTGACCAGCTCGTCGGCGCTCATCGAGTAGCGAGCCGAAACGTGATTCAGCACCAGCTTCTTCACGCCAGCCGCGAGCGCGACCTGCGCCGCCTCCTTGGCCGTCGAGTGCCCCGTCTCCTTGGCGCGGTCCTTCTCTTCTTCGCCGAACGTCGCTTCGTGAATCAGTAGATCTGCACCCTTTGCCGCATCGACCGTCGCCGCGCTCGGGCGCGTATCACCGGTGAACACCACGATGCGGCCCGCGCGCGGGGGACCCACCACGCCCTCCGGTCCGGGCATTTCACCCTTCGCGATCTTGCCCCACAGCGGCCCTTCGGGAATCCCCGCAGCCTTCGCCTTCTCGACATCGAACCGCCCGCGCCGCTCGAACTCGCGCAACGCGTAGCCAATCGAGCCACCGCCGTGCTCGGTGGCGAAGGCGCCGATCTCGTAGTCCTTCTTCTTGACCGCCTCGCCCGGCTTCAGCTCGGTGATTTCAACGGGAAACGGCACCCGCTCGACGCCCAGCTTCATCGCCTCGCCGAGCACCTTCTTCGCGCCTTTGGGACCATATAGAAGAAGGGGCTCGGGGCGCCCCTGGAGGCCGAGGGTCCGGATCAACCCGATGACGCCGAGGAAGTGGTCGGCGTGAAAGTGGGTGAAGAAGATCTCGGAGAGGGCGAAGCTGGTCCCGTAGCGCATCATCTGGCGCTGGGTGCCTTCCCCGCATTCGAACAGCATCGTCTCACCCTCGCGATGGAGGGCAAGCCCAGAGACGTTCCGTTCGACGGTGGGCCGGGCGGCAGATGTCCCGAGAAACGTGATTGTCAGCATGCCCGCCAATATAAGAAGTCATGGCGTGAAACGGCGTAGAAAGGCGTGTGAATGCGTGATTCGGGTACCCGCTGCGCCTCCTTAAAACCCCACTTTTCCCCCATGCACAGCTATCGCCGCCTCGATGCTTGGAAGCAGGCCCATGCCGCGCTCCGCCTCACCCTCAAAGCGACGGATCAGGCTTGGCACCCGCGCTCCAGCGCGCTCTTCGATCAACTCAAACGCGCTGTCATTTCAATTGAGGCAAACATTGTTGAGGGCTACGCCCTCGGCACCCCAGGTCTGTGCCGACGACACCTGAGAATCGCGTTCGGATCGGCTGCGGAAGCGGAGTGCCTGGCACTGGCCGCCGGGGAGGCGGACTATTTGAAGGCAGGAGTTGTCACAACGCTGGAAGAGAACCTCGGCGGGGCGATGCGCGCCCTCCGTCTTCTGCTGCGCAATCCACCGAACTCAGGCGCCTAGCAACGCCTCAATACGCAGTTAAACGCACTTCTACGCCTTTGACTTCAGAACATTTTCACTCGGATAAGCCCCGGCTTCATGTACTTATCGGGATGCTCCTTGAGGTCCGTCAGGAGCGCGGTCAGCGCCACCGAAAGGTTGTGTAGATCTGTGTAAAGCGTGGAATCGCTGGCGAGTTTCCCCAGCGTCCCCTCGCCCCGGTTCATGCGCCGCAGCAGCGTATCGATCGCCACGGTCGCACTGCCGAGATGATTCGTCAGCGTCGCGAGGTTCGTGGTGAGCGAGTCGAGGTGCTTCCCCGTCGACGACCCGAGCAGCGAGTCCACGCGCTGCATCACGCGTTCGGTCGCCGCGAGAGTCTTGGTGGTCTGCGTGACGAAAGGCCCGTTGGGCGCGTCGGAGAGCAGATTCATGGCCCGCTGCACCGCGACCATCGTGTTGTGCAGGTCCTGGCTGAGCTGCGGCGACACAAAGGTGTTGGCGTTGCCGAGGAGCTCGTTGGCGCGTTGCGCCACCCCCGACGCCATGTCGGTCAACTCCTGCTCCTGCGTCCCGGTGAGCGCGCGACCGTCAGGGAGTTCTTCTTCGCGGATCCCCGGTGAATACCGAATGAACTTGGACCCGAGGAAGTCGAGCGCCCCGATCGCGGCGGTCGCGTCGATGCGCGGCCGCTGGTCGCTCGTGACATTGAGAATCACGTCCACCTTGCCGCCGCGCTGCAGGCGCACGCCCTCCACGCGCCCCACCTTCACGCCCGACACCATCACCGGGTCCCCCTGATCCAGCCCGGCGACGTTGTCGAACCGGACGGTCACGCGGACCCCCTGCGCGCCGACGCGCCGGTCTGTGAGCCAGAAGAGCAGGGCGACGAATGTGGCGAAGCCGAACAGCACCAGCGCCCCAACCCGCACTTCTTGCTTGTAGGTGGTGTCCATGTCTCCTCAGGTCTGCTCGTTCTGGATGACGGCCATCTCGAGGTCGCGCTCCAGGAACTGCTGCACCGCCGGATCCTTCGAGGCCAGAATCTCTTCGGCCGTTCCCACGGCCCGAATCTTCGCCTGAGACAGGAGCGCAATCCGGTCTGCGACCCGGAACGCTCCGCGCACGTCGTGCGTCACGACCACGCTCGTCACACCCAGCTCCTGCTGCAGCCGCTCGATCAGCGAGTCGATCACGTCCGCATTCACCGGGTCCAGACCCGACGTCGGCTCGTCATATAGTAGATAGGTGGGCTTGCCGGCGATCGCCCGCGCGATCCCCACGCGCTTCCGCATCCCACCCGACAGCTCCGAGGGAAACTTCTTCCCGACCTCTGGCTGGAGATTGACGAGCCGCAGGCAGTCTTTCACGCGCTGCTCGCAGTACGTGTCATCGCGATACTGCTCGTCGTTCGTGATGCCGAGCCGAATGTTCTCGAAGACGTTGTCCGAGTCGAACAGCGCGCCATTCTGGAACACGTAGCCGATGTGGCTGCGCAGCTCCGACAGCTCCTTGCGACCGAGCGTCGGGACCGACTGGCCGTCGACCACGACGTCGCCCGAGTCGGGCTTGATGAGCCCGATGATGTGCTTGAGCAGGACGCTCTTGCCGGTCCCCGAAGGGCCGAGCAGCGCGACCGTCTCCCCGCGGTTGACCGTGAAGTCGATCTGGTCGAGCACGACGTTGTCGACGAAGCGCTTGGAGACCTTGCGCAGCTCGATCATGTGCCGAGCAACACCTTGGCGAGCACGGTGTCGAGGAGCAGGATCGTGATCGACGCCGCCACCACCGCTGTCGTCGTCGACCGGCCCACGCCCTCGGCGCCCTGCTGCGTGTGGTACCCGATGTAACAGGGGATCACCGTCACGGCGCCCGCAAAGAAGAACGCCTTGATGATCGAATAGTAGAGGTCGAAGGTGTGAAAGAAGTAACGCGAGCCGTAGGTGAACTCGGTGAACGAGAGATTCAGCGAGCCACTCGCGGCGACGTACCCCGACGCGATCCCCATGACGTTGGCGAACACCGTCAACGCCGGAATCACGAGGATCCCCGCGATGATTCGGGGGAGGAGCAAGTGACTCATCGGGGAGCGCCCCAGACTCTCGAGCGCATCGATCTGCTCCGTGACCCGCATCGTGCCCAGCTCGGCGGCGTAGCGCGCGCCGATCCGCCCGGCGAGGATCAATCCTGTAAGCACCGGCCCCAGCTCCAGGACCACGCCCGCCGTCACCACGCCGCCCGCGTAGTAGGTCGGGATGACGCTGCTCGTGAACTGATAGCCGGTCTGGAGGGCGGTGACCGCGCCCGCGAACCCGGCGACGAGCAGCACGATCGCGAGACTGCCGTAGCCGATGTTCGTGGCTTGGTCCAACATCCGTGGCAACCAGATCCGCCACTCCGCCATCCCGATGAAGAGATCGCGGATGAGGAACGCGAAGCGCCCCGCGTGACCCGCGATGTGATTGGTGCGGCGGGCAACGCTCCGAAGGGGCTCGAGCGCGGCGGCGAGTGAAGGGGCGGTCATGGGATGATGTATGTTATGTATCGATGGCTCCAAAATCCACACAAGCCTTTACGCGCAAGCTGCTTAGGTGGTACGGCCAGCACGCTCGCGACCTCCCGTGGCGCCGCACCCGCGACCCGTACCGCGTCATCGTCTCGGAGTTCATGCTGCAGCAGACGCAGGTGAGCCGAGTCTCGGAGTTCTATCCGCGGTTTCTGAAACGGTTCCCTACGATCGAGAAGCTTGCGAGCGCGCGCCCTAAGGCGGTGATGGAGGCTTGGGATGGGCTGGGTTACTACGCGCGCGCGAGGAATCTCCATAAGCTGGCGAGAGAGGTATCGGCTATCGGGTATCGGGTATCGGCTGACCCGGAAGAGCTGATCAAGCTACCGGGCGTGGGGCGATACACCGCCGGAGCAGTCGCGTGCTTCGCGTACGAGAAGCCGGTCCCCGCAGTCGATACGAACGTGAAGCGGGTGCTTGAGCGAGTCTTCAAAAAGAAGGACGTCTGGAAACTCGCCGCGGCGATTGTGCCCAAGCAGGGCAAACGCGCGTGGAGGTTCAATCAGGCGTTAATGGAGCTGGGCGCACTGGTGTGCACAGCAAGATCCCCGCGCTGCCCCAAGTGTCCCGTGAGGAATGAATGTCGCTTTTGGTTAACCAACCCCGGGCGCAAGCCCGGGGTACGCGGGAGCCCTAGCGCACGATCAGCCTGAGCTTGTACAGCATCTGGTCACGCGGTCGCCCCATCGTGAGCAGGTACTCGCCCGCTGCCGGCGGCGTGAATTCGGCATCGAACGTCTCTCCAACCGCCACGCGGCGTCGCGCGGGGCCCACGACGGCGTCGTACGGCGGCAGGTCGGCGCCGTCCTTGGCGAGGGGCCGCCAGGTCAGGACCGTCGAGTCGCGCCGCACGGCGAAAACGACCCGCTGCGCCGGCCCGATATTCACGAACCGGAAGCGGTGCGGCACTCCGGCAGCCAGCTCGAGGGGCGCCGAGGTCGTGGCGCCGTTCACGACGAGGTTCGGGGGGTCGGCGGGGCCGTCCCAGCCCACGACGAACACGTGATCGGTGCTCGGGTCGAACTTGCGCCCCGGCTCGAGCACCACGATCGCGCCGTAGAGTCCCGAGGTGATCTGCTCCAGGTCGTCGAGGTGGGTGTGATACATGAACGTGCCGGCGCGCGGCAACGTGAGCCGGGCGGTGAACGAATCGCGCGCGGCGACGACGGGCGCGAGGCGCGCATCGCGACCACTCCAGCCTGCGACCCCGTCCGAGAAGCTCTCCAGCTCGATCCCGTGCCAATGGATCGCTGTCGCCTCGGCGAGCCGGTTCACAACCGTAATGTCGGTCGGCTCATTTTGCGTCAGGACAAGAACCGACCCTGGTATCTCAACCGAGTCGGGAGCCGGAGGCGTGGCGTCGCGCTGTAGCACGAATCCCAACGAGCGCGGAGAGTGAGTGCGCCTGGGACCCTCATCCACAAAGAGATGCATGCGACGCGTGTTTTGCCGAGGGGGCTCGACCCACCCGCGCCCCGGCTTGACCTGGATGCCGAGCACGAGACCCGCCATGTGCGTCCTGGGGTCGGGGGAGTGGACCGCGTGCGCGGTCTGGAGCGGCGGCTCGAGCCGCGCATCGGGGGTCACGTGGAATGTGATGTGACAGTGAAACAGCCAGTTCCCGGGCCTCGACGCCTGCCACGCCATGCGCATCGTCTCGCCGGCGTTCATGTCTTCCGTGACGACGAGCCGCGGCTCGGCGGCCGGTAGCATGCTGTCGCGCAGGAACGTGCCGTGAGCTTGGACCTTGAAGTAGAAGCCGTGTAGGTGCATCGGGTGGTTCCGCACCGTGCCGTTGATCACACGCCAGCGCAGGCTGTCGCCCACCGTGGCGGTGATGCGCTCGGTGTAGGGCCACGACTTGCCGTTGATGGCCAGGGCATTGGGGTAGGTGACGGAGTCCTTCGGCTCCCCCCAGACGTCCATCACGAAGATGCGATCGTCGGTGCGCGCTCCCAGCTCGTCGATCACGAACGCGCCGGTGAGCTGCTCGCGCTCACGAATGTCGTAGTTGACCGTGCCGGCGGTGGCAAAGTAGAGGTAGGTGCCGGCTCGGCCCGCGGCGAAGCGTATCGTGCGCGTCTCCCCCGGCGGCACGGCGACGCTGTCGTTCGCGGCTGCAGGCTTCGTCGTGAAGCCGTGCAAGTAGATCGTCGAGTCCGTGAGCGTATTGCGGACAGTCACATCGATCGTCGTGCCGGTGGGGACGCGGATCAGGGGACCGGGAACCTGGGGGGCGTGACCCTCTTCGGAGAAGACCGCGACATCGGTGTAGGGACCATCGGTCGCTTCGGGATACCAGCGCGCCATCGCCACGACGAGGCGCAGCGTGAGCACGCCGCCCCGGAGATGGCCGGCGGGAGCGCGATTGTCGTTGGGATGGACGATGGGGAGAGGCGGAACGTGCGCGAACAGGGTTGCAGCGAGCGCGGCTGCGAAGAGCCGCGGCACTACTTCATCACCGTCCCAGCCACTAACGCGAGCAGCGCGAACACTCCCGCGATCGTCGCGAAGATCGCCTGTCTCTTCCTGAGGCCCGCGAAGGCCTCCGGCATCTCGCCGCGCGGATCGAGCTGCAGCCGTCCCATCCTTGCCGCGGTGGGCGTGACGATGCCGATCGCGATCACGGCTCCTACGAGTCCCAGTCCCTGCATAGCCATCAACCATCCCGGCATGGTCGCCTGAAAGTAGGGAACCGACAGTACGAACCCGGACACTAGAACCAGCAGCGCACCCGTCCCGACGAGATTGCGGGCCACGACGCTCGTGGCGCGGTAGACGGCGAGGCGTTCCTCGGCCGAGAAGTTCTTGGCGGTGATCCCCGCGAGCATCATGGCGAGCCCGCCGCCCATCCAGGCGGCGAAGCCCATGATGTGCAGGAAGAGCCAGAGTCCTCTCATGCGCGACTCACGACCTCAGGTATGGGTTGCCGTCCCTTGAATCCAGCATCGAGCTCGTGCCAGTGCGTGATACGATCTTCGCCGAGCTTCCAGCACCAGAAGATCTCGCGGCCCTCGAGCTTGCCGTGAAAGTCGACGAGCCCTTCCTCGCCCTTGAACTCGCAGCCGATCTGCTCCAACTCGACGAGGCACCCGTTGATCTTGCGCGCGACGTCGTCGATCTGCGCCTTGATGGACAACTGCTCGGGGGATTCGCCCCAGTCGGGCCGAGCCTTGGCAGCGATGAGCTCGTACTTCGCGACCAGGTCCTTCCAGCCGGGATAGTACGACGCGATGTCCTGGACGACTCTCTTGACCAAGGGGAGAGTGCGGTTGGCTTCGGACAGCGTGAAGAACTTAGGTGCCAATCCTGATGCCCTCGACCTCTTCGGGATGCGGGATGAACCCGACCACGCGCTTGTCGCCGTCGACCACGACGATCGTCGTGCGCACGTGATGATCGGTGTCCTGACGAACCTGGTACCCTTTGAGATCGGTGTCGGGCTTCACGACCGGAGTATCGGTCCGGGCATGGTCCTGGACCGCGCAGTCACTGGGATCGTGCCCCTGCCCCACACACTCGGTCACGATGTCGCGATCCGAGATCGTTCCCAGATAACGCCGGTCTTTCGGGTTATCGACCACGGGGACAACCGAGATGTTTTTGATGCGCATGAGCGCGGCGACTTCTGATGAAGTTGCGCCGGCGGCTACGACGACGGGATCCGCAATCATGACTTCCGAAGCGCGCATGCCCCTATGCTATCGCCTTCTTGGTGGCTTGGTAACCGGCCTCCACGTACTGCGCGAGCCTGTCCACGGCGAACGTCGCCTCGCGCTCCGCGACGGCCCTGACGTACACGAGTCTGGGGCCCTCCTTGGGCCACTCCGCAACGGCCCGCTCTGTTTGAGCCGCCATCATGACGCGAATCGCTTCGCCGTGCGCGCGCACCAGGGCCGGGATCTTCCCTCGCGGCGCGCCCGGCGCCTCGTCGAAACCTGGACCGACATCCACGGCGACGACCAGGTCGGCAGCAATCGCGCGCGCGGGTTCGAGCGGCAGCACCGCTCGCAAACCGCCGTCGGCGTAGCGCCGGCCGCCGAGCTCGAGAGGTGGGAAATAAAGAGGAAGGGCGCACGAGGCATAGAGCGCGTCGTGCAGGTCCATCCCGCCCTTGAAGAGCACCAACTCTCCACTATCGAGGTCCGTCGCGGTGACCGCCAGGGGGATCTTGAGGTACTCGAACCGTTTCGTGGGGACGAGCCGTTCGATCGTGCGGCGCAGCGCCGATTCGGGGAGCAGGGCCGTCGCGAACATGCCCTTGATCAAGGCTAACGGGTTGAACGGGGCGATGTCCTTGCGGCGCAAGCTCAGCGCGCGGCGCCGGACTTCTTCGAAGGGGACGCCGGCGGCGAGCGCCGCGCCCACTACGGCCCCCATCGAGGTGGCGACGATGTGATCGGGTTGGAGATTGGCCTGCTGGAGGGCCCGGAAAGCGCCGGCGTGGGCGAGCGCCTTGGCGCCGCCGCCGGAAAACGCCGCGACGACTCTTATTCGCCCCTGCCTTGGTCGTAGCGGCGTTCCATCACCCTGCTGGCGCGCCGCTTCGCCGCCCGCTCGTAGCGCCGCTTCTCGTCGGGAGTCTCGGGGACGATGGGCGGGACGGGCGCGGGCTTGCCGCTCTCGTCGAGCGCCACGTAGGTGACGTAGCACGAATTCGTGTGGCGCTTCTCGCCGGTGATCAAATGCTCGGCGATGATCTTGACCCCCACCTCCATCGACGTCTTGCCGGCGTAGTTCACGCGCGCGAAGCCGGTGATCAGCTCACCGACATGGATGGGCTCTTTGAAGTCGACCTTATCGACGGAGACAGTGACGCACTGCTTCTTGGCGTGCCGGATCGCACACACGGCGGCAATGCGATCGACGAGGGAGAGGATCACGCCGCCGAACACGTTGCCCATGATATTCGCGTGATTCGGCATCATCAGCTCGGACATCACCGTTTCGGATTCTTTGGGATGGCGGGCTTTCATTAGTAGTCCACCGGTCTCAAGTAGAACTCCCCGATCGCCGTCTGCGACATCACGGCGACGGTCGGCAGCTTGCGCTTCCAATGGGTCGAATCGAGGCGCCGCCGCACCAGCTCGACTTCCTCCTTAGCGAATCCCTGCACCTCTTCTCCGCGAATCAGCCGATACAGGATCTGATCAGCCTTGGGGTACGTGATCCCGAAGTCGCCCTCGTCGGTCTGGCCGTGAATCAGGTCGGCCGTCGCGGGCTTCGAGACGATCACGTCGGGGACGCCCACGTGGCGCGCCAGGGCCCAGACTTGCGTCTTGAACAGATCGCCCAGCGGATTGACGGGCGGCGAGTCGTCGGCGTGCCACGTGAAGTAGCCGAGCAGCCGCTCGGACTTGTTGCCGGTGCCGAGGGGGAGGGCTTTGTGTTTGGCGGACAGATCGAAGAGCACGATCATCCGTTCGCGCGAAATCACATTGCCGCGACGCCCGGGATCGACGTCGCCGACTTGTTTCAGGTAGCCGTCCACGGCATCGGTGACGTTGATCGTGGCCGATTGGATGCCGAGCTGGTCGATGACGAGTTGCGCGTGAGCGAGGCTGTCGGGTGACGAGTCGCGATAGGGCATCCGCACGCCGATCACGTTGTCTTTGCCCAGCGCTTCGGCGGCGAGAAAGGCCGTCAGCGCGGAGTCGACGCCGCCCGAGAGACCGACGATCCCTTTCTTGAACCCGCGGCGCTTCACCACCTCATCGCGCAAGAAGCTCACGAGCCATTTGCGCGCGAGTTCGGGATCGATGGCGAGCGGATCTTCGGTTTCGTCACGCGTCCTGACCACGGTCATGGGCGTGGGGCGTGGGGCGCGGGGCGTACGCGCGCCGTTGGTTGCGGGGTCGAACTTTACCTTGGCGGGCTTGGTTTTCCCCAGCCCCTTCGTCAGGACCGGAAGGGCGCTCCGCAGATCTGCGAGTAGAGGAGAGTCTGCGCGGGCATCGGTGAGTTTGTCGAGGTCGAGCTCCGCCGTGAGCAGCGCTTCTTCGAAGAGCGGCCCGCGCACCACCACGTTGCCCATCGGGTCGATCAAGGCCGACGCGCCGGGGAAGCCCTTCCCTCCCTCGAAGCCGACCAGATTGGCGAGCGCCACGAACACGCCGTGTTCTTCGGCGATGCCGCGCACGATCCGCTCCCAGCGAATCACCGACGCCGGGAGCCGCGAGCCGTCTTCATCCATCCCGCTGCCCCGCGCCGGCGAAGCACTCGGCACAATCAAGAGCTGCGCGCCCTCGAGCGCCGCCACCGTGGCCGCGAGGGAGTGCCAGGCGTCCTCGCAGATCAGAATCGCCGCCCGTCCCCCCCACGCAGTGTCGAAGGCGCGAACGCCCTCCTGGCCGCGATCGACGAAGCGCTCTTCATCGAAGACGCCGTAGGTGGGCAGGAAGACCTTGCGGTGCACGTGACGCACCTCCGGCTTGCCACCCAGGGTCACGTACAGACACGAGTTGTGAATGTGGTTCTGGAACTTCTCGTAGAAGCCGATCGAGACGTCGATCGGTGGGCCCTGATAGACCGAAGCGAGATCGCGGACCAGTGTCCCCGCCGTGACCGCGACTTCCTTGACACCGCCTTCGACGAAGTATCCTGAAGTCGCGGTCTCCGGAAAGACCAAGAGGTCTGGTTTGGGATCCAGCCTGGCCGTCTGAGTGATGACGCCGCCGATGCGCGCCACGTTCCCCGCGTAGTCGCCCTTGGCGGGGCGGAACTGGGAGATGGCGAGGCGGACCATGCCCGTAAAGATAGACGGTTACTGCTTTACCTGCGCACCGATCCTCCGCAGGCGGACTCGTGCGTCTTCACTGAGTTCCGGCCGCGTACCGTTGGCGATGACGGCCTCGAGGTCGCGGCGCGCCTCCACGGTCCGCCCCATGTCCAGGAGCAGGATGCCACGGTTCGAGAGCGCGGCGACGAGGCGCGGGTCGCGCGCCAGCGCCGTATCGAAGTGCGCCAGGGCCGAATCGTTCTGGTGCAGGTGCTGAAGCGCCATGCCGAGATTGTTGTGCGCCGAGGCGCTGCCGCCGCCGATCTGAATGCCGATGCGCCCGTGGACGACCGCGCTGTCGTATCTCCCCGACTGGTCGAACGCATTGGCGAGGTTCACGTGGGGCTCGCGCATCCGCGGCGCTGTCTCCAGGGCCGCGCGAAAATCGCTGATGGCCTGGTCGATGTTGCCCTGCCGCAGGTGCACCATGCCGCGGTTGTTCAAGGCGTTCGGGTACCCGGGCTTGGACGTGAGCGCCGCATCGAGGTCGCTCAGCGCGCGGTCGTCGTCATGCATGTGATACCGTGTGAGACCGCGGTTCGACAGCGTGAGGGCGTCGCCGGGGGCGATGCGCAGCGCCTCGTCGAAGTCGGCGATCGCCTCTTTCTGCGCGCCGATCGCGTCGTACACCAGGCCCCGATTGTTGAATGCCACGGCGAGGCGAGGATTCTTGCGCATCGCGGTATTCAAATCGACGAGCGCTTCGTCGAAGCGGCGCAATTCATACCTGGCGAGGCCGCGGTCGTTGTACGCGACCGCCAGGTCCGAATCGAGCTGCAGGGCCTTGTTGAACGATTCGATCGCCGCTTCGTACCGGCCGGCATTGAGCTGCGTGACTCCGCGCCCGTAGGCGAGCCCCGCCTGGAAGGCGGGCGAGTTACACCCCGCCAGCGCGAGGGTCAGGGTCAGGGCGGTCGACATACGAAGCGACCGTTTCAGCTCGGTGGTCATAGCTGAAACGGTCGCTCGGGAAACACAGTTACGCCAGGTCGCTCAGTCTTAGGGAGCGTTTCCAAACCGCATGTTGCCGAGCTGCAGCCAAACCGAAAGGTAGCACCTCGAGCCGTTGCATACGTCGGGTGGGCCCCCGGCGAACTTCCCCTGACGGATCCAGCTCTGCGGCGCACTCAGGAAGGTGTCGTAGTAACCAGGGATCGTAGCGCGGCTACGGATGCGAAATGGTTGGATCTTGACGAGGTCGACGGGAGGCGGCGGTGAGGCCACGGCGTACTCGATCGGAGCGTCGCCGGCCATGCGGCGCGCGATAGCCCCCAAGGTCTTGCGACGCAGCGAGTCGGTACTCCAGAACGTGTTCGCGGTGAAGGGCCTCGCATCAAAGCGTAGCGGCGACCACACCGCGACCCAGGTCTCCGCGCGCGAGGACCGAATCTTCACGGTTCCGGCGGCGACCTGTCCGCTCCGTCCCGGTCGGCTCGGGTAGACGACGATTGGCTGCCCCTGTCGAGCCTCGCCGAGCACGAGCAGGTAGCCCTCCTGCGCGACTTGCACGGTGGCCGTCGACATCGATGACAATTGGATTTGCACGGGGTTCTGCGTGGCGAGGAGCAGCGACATCAGCAGCGCGGGAGTCATGGGAGTCTCCTTAGCGTGGGCGCCATCTTCCATACACCGCCACGCCGACGGGTGTTGGTGATCCATAAGATGTGTCCAACGCCGCGGGAACGAAACCGATCGCCCCGCGAGTTCCCACGCTGAACGTACCCCAGTCCTTCACGTAACCCAGGACGAGCGAGCCCAGGTCGTAGTGCGCACCGGGAGGCGCGACGCCGAGGTCCTCCGCGCTTTTCCGCACGTACTCCAGGCGCGTGAATACGTGGTGTCCGCGCAACACCTCCATGTCGCCCTCGCCGAGGACACTGTGACGGTTTCCATTGGCGCCCCACACGAGCGCAGCGTTGAGCCGGCCCTGACTCGTGAGCACCGCCGCGCCGTACCGATGGATCGACTCTCCCGGGTTCAGCTCCTCCGGAGAGTCGAGATAGGCGTACCACGTCGAGATCGTCCAGCGGGGACTAGGTGCAACGGTGACGCGTCCGCTGTAGGAGTCGATCCGGCGAAAATCGAAATCGGTGCGGGTCGCGTCCGGCTCGCGCCCGTTGAACGCGGATGCCTCGACCTTCAAGGTCCGACTGAAAACCCCCGCGGTCAGTGCCCCATACGTCGTGTGCGTCGCGTCCTGCCAATGATGGCCCAGGGGCGCGAACGGATCGCCCTGCGCGGAGGGACGGTGCTGGAACGCCGGCGGACCGACAGCGGGCTCGCCCACCGCCGCGGCGTACAGCGACGCCGCGAAGTTCGCCGCTAGGCGACGCTCCCATAGAGCCGCCAACTCAATCCACAGATCATGAGGATGCTGGCGATCGATGAGGGGCGCGCCTTGGTAGCTCTCTCCAGACTGGAGGAGCAGCGGGTACCCCCGCGGCCCGACGGTCCACGGATCGGCGCTCGCCATGACGCGCAGCGCGACCTGCCCACCACCAAAGGCTCGCCGCGCGGTGAGCATGCCCCAATTGATGACGTTGAATTGGTCGTCGCCGCGCGGGCCACCCTGCGTGTCGTACAGCGGGGCCACGAGACCGTGGACCATCAGGGTCCATTTACCGGCCATGAAGTGCGCCGCGTGCATCGGTGATGAGTCGGGGAGCCAGGCGGTACCGGAGCCGGCGCGAGCATCGGGGATGCCGAGTACGCCGGGGGGGGTCATCGGCATGGGCATCTCGTGGCCTGGATGTTGGGCGACGAGCGCAAGCAGTAAGGACAACATCAGGTCAGCGCGTTTCGAACGTCAGCGTCGCCCACTTTGATTCGTAGTCGAGGCCCGCCCTATTGGCGCGCTCCATGTGGACGAACTTTACGTACCAGCGGCCCATTGCATCGAGGGTAACCTCGGCGACGCCCTCCGCATCGGTGCGCGTCTCCCGCTCGGCGGCGGGCCCGCCCCACAACACGACTTGGTTTGCAATGGGTTTTCCGCCCACGAGACAGCGCACGCGCAGCGACGTCCGGCTCGGGGCGTACGGATTCCCCATCGGCACGATCTCCGCCGGGTAGCCGAGTACAAACGCGTAGTCGAGCGTGTGCGCGTCGCCGACCTGGAAGACGGCCTTCACGTGCTTGGAGTAGCGTTCACGCGCGCCCTTCCCCAATTCGTTCGCGGCGCGGCGCGCCTCGAGGATGTCGGGGAGGCCGTCTTCCTTTAGATAGGCGTTGAAGTCATCGGCGGCGAGCGATAGCTCACGCGGCGACACCGACACGCCGACCACGTAGGTGCCTGCATCCCCCAGCGCGAGCGACAGCACGCTGATGTTGCTGTCGGGCCCCCCCCCGCGGCTCCAGACGTCCGCCGCGCGCAGGCGCGTTCTCGTTCCGGCCACCAGGCTGACATCCGCGAGCCGGTCGGGCGTCACATAACCTTCGCTCTGCGTGAACGTCCCGTTGATGACGGTAACCCGCACGCGCGCGTGGGGTTGGAGGAAGTAACTGTCGAGCTTCAGGAAGAGATCGTGCGCCAGGGCGAGCGTGGCGACGATCAGCATGGAAGTCGTGAGGAACAACACGCGGCGCATCGGCATACAGGGTATCGGGCAATAATATACCTCTATGCGTCTATCTCTGCGGTTCGTGATTCCGTTGTTACTGGCGCTGGCGGCCCTCGGTTACGCGGTCGTCCCGCTCGTGGACAAGCTCACCCTGCGCTGGTTCGTGCGCGATCTCGACATCCGCGCCACCCTCGTGGCCAACACCGTCGAGGATCGCGTGCAGGACCTCGTGCAGGGCGGCAACCGGGAGCGCTTGCTCCAGTACTTCACGCGTATCACCGAGGACGAGCGACTCTTCGCCGTCGGCTTCTGCGCGTCGCCGTCCGCGGAAGCGATTGCCACCGGCAACTTGCCCGAGGACGTCACCTGCGCCGACCTGCAGCGCTACGCCGGGAGCTCCGGGCACCTGGTCGCGAGTCCCCAGGGCCCCATCCTCGTCTCGGTACGGCCCATCCGGAGCGGCACTACGGCGCTCGGCAATCTAGTTCTCGTGCACGACATGAGTTTCGTGGCCCGGCGCAGCGAGGAAACGCGCAAGTACATCTTCTATCTCTTCCTCGGCCTCGGCGTCACGGTGGCCCTCATCACGGTAATAATCGCGCAGCTCTCCTGGCGCGGCTGGATGCAGGGCCTGCGCGCGCTGATGCGCGGCGAGGGCCTGCTGCGTCCCTCCGGGAAGCCCGAGCGCCAGCTTCCCGAGCTGCGACCGATCGCGCGCGATCTCCGTGCGCTGATCCACGAGCTCGCCGTCGATCATCACGCGCGCGACGAGGACCAAGTGGCGTGGACCCCCGAGACGCTGCGCGGCATCCTGCACTCCGAGCTGCGCGGCGACGAGGTGATCGTCGTCTCGAACCGCGAGCCCTACATCCACGTGCGGCAGAACGGCTCGATCTCCGTGCGCCGCCCCGCGAGTGGCCTGGTCACGGCGCTCGAGCCGATCATGCGCGCCTGCTCGGGGACGTGGATCGCGCACGGTGGCGGTTCCGCGGACCGCGAGGTGGTCGACAAGCACGACCGGCTCACCGTCCCGCCGCCTCCCGAAAAGGCCGCCTACCAACTGCGCCGCGTGTGGCTCACGGAAGAAGAAGAGACGGGCTACTACTACGGCTTCGCGAACGAAGGGTTGTGGCCGTTGTGCCACATCGCGCACGTGCGCCCCACGTTCCGCACCGCCGACTGGGAGCAGTACGTGAAGGTGAACAAGGCGTTCGCGCGGGCCGTCGCCGAGGAGTCGAAGTCCGACAATCCGATCATCCTGGTGCACGACTATCACTTCGCGCTCCTGCCGCGCATGATCCGGGAGTCGATCCCGGCCGCGACGGTGATCGCCTTTTGGCACATCCCGTGGCCCAATCCCGAAGCGTTTGCGATCTGTCCCTGGCGCGAAGAGCTGCTCGACGGCATGCTCGGCAGCAACATTCTCGGGTTCCACACGCAGTTCCATTGCAACAACTTCGTGGACACGGTGGAACGGCTGCTCGAAGCGCGCGTCGATCGCGAAACCTTCACGGTGACCTACAAGGGCAAGCCGACGGCGGTGAAACGCTATCCGATCTCGGTCGAGTGGCCGCCTTCACTCGCGGGCGCTCAGCCGGTCGCCGCGTGCCGCGCGGAGGTGCGGCGCCGCCACGACTTGCCGGAGACGCACGGCGTCGCGGTGGGTGTCGACCGGCTCGACTACACCAAGGGAATCGAGGAGCGCCTCCGCGCCGTGGAGCGCCTGCTCGAGATCAGGCCCGAGTGGATTGGCAAGTTCACGCTGGTGCAGATCGCGGCGCCCACGCGCAGCCGCATCGAGCAGTATCAGAACTACGACCAGCGCGTGCGCGCACTGGCGGAGCGCATTAACGAGCGCTTCGCGAGTAGCGGGGGAGGACCGGGGGGACCGCCGCCGATCATTCTCAAGGTCGAGCACCATCAGCCGGAGCAGATCTACGAGTACTACCGCGGCGCCGACGTGTGCATTGTGACGAGCCTCCACGACGGCATGAATCTCGTCGCCAAGGAGTTCGTCTCGGCGCGTGACGACGACCGCGGCGTGTTGATCCTGAGCCAGTTCACCGGCGCGTCGCGCGAGCTGCCCGAAGCGCTGATCGTGAACCCGTACGACACCGACCAGTGCGCCGCGGCGCTCCACATGGCGCTCACGATGCCCGCCCCCGACCAGCGCGCGCGCATGCGCCTGATGCGCGGCTTGATCCGCGAGTTCAACGTCTATCGCTGGGCGGGTCGCATGCTGATGGAAGCGGCGGGGATGCGGCGGCGCGAGCGTGTACTGGAGCGCAGCGTGTGAGGCCCTCGGTGCCCGCGCCGCGACCCGACTGGGCGTATTTCTTCGATATCGACGGCACTCTCGTGGACCTGAACGACAATCCCGGCGGCGTGCGTCTGGAGCGAGACCTCCGCGCCCTGATCGAGGCGCTGCACCGCGCAACCGGCGGCGCCGTCGCGCTGATCAGCGGCCGGCACCTCCCCGACATCGACGCCCTCATGGAGGGCGTACACCTCCCCGCCGCCGGTCAGCACGGCACGGAGCGGCGCGACGCCGCCGGCCGCATCACGCACCATGCGGTCCGCACCGCGCAGCTCGATTGGGCGCACGATCAGATCGCGGCCGCCGCGGCGAAGCATCCGGGCCTCGAGCTGCAGCACAAAGGACTAACCCTCGCCCTCCACTACCGCCGCGCTCCGCAGCTCGCCGGCTATGCGCATCGCCTGGTGCGTTCGCTGCTGCCACGGCTCGGTAAGGAGTACTGTCTGCAGCGGGGCAAGCGGATCGTGGAGGTGAAGCCGGCGGGGAAGGACAAGGGAGCCGCGGTGCTCGAGTTCATGGGCGAGGAGCCGTTTCGCGGCCGCACCGCCGTGTTCCTGGGCGACGATCTCACGGACGAGTATGGCTTCGCCACCGTGAATCGCTTGAACGGTCATTCCATCAAGGTGGGCCCGGGTCCGACGGCGGCGCGGTTTCGCTTCCGCAACGTGGCGGCGGTGCGCGCCTGGCTGCAACAAGCCGTGAGTCCCCAGTGAGCACGCTCGATCTCGCGCTCGTCGGCAACGGCACCATCGGCGCACTCATCGATCCAACCGGACAGGTCGTGTGGAGCTGCTTCCCCCGCTTCGACGGCGATCCTGCGTTCTGTTCGCTACTCGGTGGAGCGGGCGTCTTCGCCGTCGACCTGGTCGACGGGGGGGCGGGGGGGGCGGGGGGCGTACGGCTGGAACAGGAGTACGTCCCCAACACGCCGATCCTCGTCACCCGGCTCTTCGATAGCACGGGCGGCGCCGTCGAGATCACCGACTTTGCGCCGCGCTTTCGGCAGTTCGGCCGTCTCTTCTGTCCGATGATGCTCGTCCGGCGCATCCGGCGGTTGGCCGGAAACCCGCGCGTGCGCATTCGCCTGCGGCCGACGCACAATTACGGACGGGCGCGCCGCACCACGACGTGCGGCAGCAATCACGTGCGCTTCGAAGGAGAACGCGCCGATCCCGTCCTGCGGCTCACGACCGACGTCCCGGTCACCGCGATCGTCGAAGAGAACTCGTTCTTCCTCGAAGACGCCATCACCCTGCTGCTCGGCCCCGACGAGACGGTGCAGGAGGCGGTGAGCGATGTGGGCGGCCGGTTCCTCGTCGAGACCGCGGCCTACTGGCAGGAGTGGGTGCGCTCGCTCGCGATTCCCTTCGAGTGGCAGGACGCCGTGATCCGGTCCGCGATCACACTGCAGCTCAACGTGTTCGAGGATACGGGCGCGATCGTCGCGGCGGTCACGACGTCGGTACCCGAGGCCGCGGGGAGCGGACGCAACTGGGATTATCGATTCTGCTGGCTGCGCGACGCGTACTTCGTGATCAACGCGCTCAACCGCCTCGGCGCGACGCAGACGATGGAGCGCTATCTCGGTTACATCCTCAACATCGTGGCCGACGGCAACGCCGCACTGCTGCAACCGTTGTACGGCATCACGGGACACCGCAGCGTCGAGGAACGCATCGTCGACTCGCTGCCGGGATACCGCGGCATGGGCCCGGTGCGCGTGGGCAATGAGGCTTTCAAGCAGGTGCAGCACGACGTGTACGGCGCGGCGATCCTCGCGGCGACACACGTCTTCTTCGATCGCCGCCTCGTGCGCCGTGGCGACGCCGCGCTGTTCAAGCGACTCGAGCCGTTGGGCGAGCGCGCGGCGGCACTCTTCGATCAGCCCGACGCCGGGCTCTGGGAGCTACGCGGCGCCGCGCGCGTGCACACCTTCTCGAGCGTGATGTGCTGGGCCGGGTGCGACCGCCTCGCGCGTGTCGCCGCGCACTTGGGGCTGGCGGAGCGTGCGGCGTACTGGCGGGGCCACGCCGAGCGAATCCACACGGTGATCAGCACACGCGCCTGGAACGCGAAGCTCGATAGCTTCACCGCCACGCTTGACGGTGACACCCTCGACGCCAGTTTGCTGCGACTCAACGAGCTGGGGTTCCTCGCCGACGACGATCCGCGCTTCGCGGGAACGGTCCGCGCCATCGGCAGGGACCTGCGCCGCGGCGACTTCATCTTCCGCTACGTGGAGGCCGACGACTTCGGGCCACCCGAGAATGCGTTTCTCGTGTGCACCTTCTGGTACATCAACGCGCTCTGTGCCCTGGGCCAGCGCGACGAGGCGCGCGCGCTGTTCGAGAACGTGCTCGCGTGCCGCAACCGGCACGGCTTGCTCTCCGAGCACATCGATCCGAAGACGCGGGAGCAGTGGGGAAACTTCGTGCAGACCTACAGCATGGTGGGGCTGATCGGCGCGGCGATCCGGCTCTCAGTCAGGTGGGATCAGGCGTTTTAGCAGGGCCAAGGCGACGCCGTTCGTCCACCCGAACCCATCCTGCGTGGGGTACTCCCCGCCCCCCGCGTGCCGCCGCAGGTCCACCACGTCGTACTTCTCCTTCATGCTGCCCGTCGCCTGATAGGTGCGGCGGTTCAGCGCGATCCAGCGCCATGCCGCGCGGTCGGCCAGGTCTGTCCGGCCGTAACGCCGCACGCCCTCGATCGTCAGCCACTCGAGGGGCGGCCAGCCGTTGGGGGCGTCCCACTGCTGCCGCGACGCGATCAGTGTCGTGACGAATCCGCCGGGTTTCAGGAAATCACGCTCGAGCCGCGCCGCCGCGCGCACGCCCTGAAGACTGTCGGCCAACCCAAAGTAGAGCACGTAGGCAGCCGCGAGGGTGGGACGATCCATCACGCGCTCGCCGCTGCGCCACCGGACATCATAGAAAAACCCATTCGTGATGTCCCAGGAGACATCGATCAATGTTTGGCGACGGGCGGCGGCGGCTTTGGTGAACTGCGCCGCCACCGCGGAGTCTCCGGGCTGGTGACGGAACGCGCGCAGCGCCGCGATGGTGCGCTCCGCGTGGTAGAGCAAACTATTCAGATCGATCGGCAGCAGCTCGGTGGTCTCGAGGGTGCGCAGATCCTTGGGATCGCGCATCCAGCGGCTCGAGAAATCCCAGCCGCTCTCCGCCGTCGCCTTCGTGTTCCGGTAGAATGCCTCGCGTTGCGAGTCGGGGAGCGTTTGCGCGATCTCGTAGTCCGGCTTGTACGCCTCGGGCCGCGGCTCGGGAAGATCGTCCCAGTAGCGGTTCAGAAGCCGGCCATCGGGGAGCCGCACGACGCGGCGGAACACCTGCGCCGCGGCGAGCCGGTCGGCGCCGTCCATCCAGAAGGCGTGCTCCTGCTCGAGCGCGGGGAGATAACGCAGCGCTTGCCCCGTGTCGGTGGCTTGCGCGTACAGCCCGACCATCGCTCCGAAGAAAGGCGGCTGGCTGCGACTCAGGTAGTACGTGCGGTTGCCGTTAGGGATGTGCCCGACGGTCTCGATCAGGTACGCAAAGTTGTCGAGCATGTCCTTCACGAGATCGGTGCGACCGCTCCGCACCAGGCCGAGCATCGTGAAGTAGGAGTCCCAGTAGTAGACCTCGCGAAAGCGCCCGCCCGGAACGACGTAGGGATGCGGCAGCGGAATGAGCGACGAGTGCGGATCGGCGCTGTCGGGCTGACGCGTCAGCACCGGCCACAGCGCCGCGATGTGCTGCTCCATCGACTGCGACGGGTCGCTATGAAACCCCTCGGCGATGGGACGCGGCAGCTCGAAGTGCTCCGTGACGAACGCCTTCAGGTTGGTGCCGTCGAAATGACCCGCGATCTCCTTGGGATCGAGAAGGGGCCGCGCGTCGGCGAACGTCTTCGAGTCGGGAAACATCCCCGACAGCTGCACGTCGTGGAACAGTTTGCCGAGATCGTGCGCGGGGTCGTAACCCGAGGGGCGGGCGGGCTGATGGGCGGATGGGCTGCAGCCCAGTACGGCGAGCAGCGCCACCCACCACGCACCACGCCCCACGCCCTTCATTATCTGAACACGATCCACAGCACACCAATGACGGCCACGAGGAGCACCGACAGCCCAATCGCGAATTTCCGATCGCCTGCGGTCTCGCCTTCCTGCAGAACGGCGGCGGCCCCTGGTGCGGCGCGGACGTACGTGAGTCCGTCTGTCTTGTCGGCACTGGGCGGCGGGGTCGCCATGCTCACGACGAACAGCACGGCGGTGCAGATCACGAAGAGCAGCACCGCAAAGTGGAGGAAATTGATCGTCGCGATCCAGTGCCAGAGCGTCCCCACCTCGAGGCCGCCGCCCGTGGCCTTGTTCGTCAGCTCGAGGACGAGCCGCAGCACGCCGAGGACGAGCCCGGTGACGAGCGATGCCATCGCGCCGGTGCCGTTGAGGCGGCGGAAGAACAGGCCGAGGAGGAAGCAGGCGGCGATGGGCGGCGCGATGTAGGCCTGCACGCTCTGCAAATAGATGTAGATCTGCGACGAGACGAATTTCATCAACGGAATCCAGGCCAGCCCGAGGAACACCATGACTCCGGCGGAAATGCGGCCCACGCGGACCAGCTGCTGCTCGCTCGCGGTGGGGCGCATCTTCTTGTAGACATCCCAGGTCAGGAGCGTGGAACACGCGTTGAACGCCGACGCCAGGGAGCTCATCAGGGCCGCGAGCATGCCCGCGAGCACCAGCCCCTTGATCCCGTCCGGCAGCAGCCGGGTCACCAGCGTGGGGTACGCGGAGTCAGGGTTGTTGCTGACGTCTGCGAACAGCGCCATGGCGACGATGCCTGGCAACACGAAGATGAAAACGGGGAGAATCTTCAGATACCCGGCGAAGATCGTTCCGGTGCGCGCCTGCTTGATGTTCTTGGCAGCGAGCACGCGTTGCACGATGTGTTGATCGGTACACCAATACCAGATGCCGAGAATCGGCGCCCCGAAGATGACTCCGGTCCATGGAAAGTCCGGATGACTCATGGGTTTCCACATGGAGAAGAAGCCGGCAGGGACCTTGGCCTCGAGCCCGGCGAGTCCGCCGACCCGCGACAGCCCGATCACCATGAGCACCACGGAACCGAGGATAAGCACGATCGCTTGCAGGACCTCGGTGTAGACCACCGCGCGCAGTCCGCCGAAGATGGTATAGAGCCCGGTGATGACGATGAGGACGATGGCCGCCGTGTAGAAATCCCACCCCGTGACCGCGCGAATCACGACGCCGCCCGCATACAGCGTCACGCTGATCTTCGTCAGGACGTAGCCGATGACCGACACCCAGGTGAAATAGGACCGCGCGGCCGAGTTGTACCGCCGCTCCAGGAACTCCGGCATCGTGTAGACGCCGCTCTTCAAGTAGAACGGAACGAAGAGCCAACCGAGCAGCAATAGGATGAGACAGGCGAGCCACTCGAAGTGCCCGACGGCGAGCCCACTGCCGGCGCCGGTGCCCGCCAGCCCCACGAGGTGCTCGCTCCCGATGTTGGACGCGAACAGGCTCGCGCCGACAGCGAACCACGCGACGTCGCGGCTCGCGAGGAAGTAATCGGAGCTGACGGCCTTCTCTCGGCGCGCGGCCCACCACGCGATGCCGAACAAGATGAGGAAGTAGGCGACGATGAAGAACAGATCGAAGGGGTGGAGATTGCTCATGGGGCCAGCCTTCGCGCGTTGAGGAGATATTGAACAGCGAGATCCGTGAGGCTCCACAGCTGCACGTCTGAACCGGTGCCGTAGCGGATGGGACGGAGGGCACCGCCCGAAATCTCGTAACTCCACAGCTCGGCGTGGCGGAAACCTGACTGCTCAACAGCGTGAACAACTGCGTCGAGCAACGGCGTAGCAGACCCCCGTCGAGCGGTAGCCACGAGGAGCGTGTTCACCTCACGCCCCCACACCACGCGCGGTGAATGATATAGGTCGTTCTCGAACATCTGCCAGACCGCCGATGGAGCGTAGGCGTCATTGGCCGCGAGGGGCCCCAGGCCATCGACGAAGAGCCCCACGGGGTACGGCAGCGCAAAGGGCCGCAGCACCTCGCGCTCACGATCGACACCGAGGTCCTCGAGCAACAGCCACATGGCGGGATCGGTGCTCATCACCGGGATCGGCTGGCCCGCGCTGTCGAGGGATACGGCAAGAAACCGCAGCGTATCGGCCGGGAGACCCGCGCGGATCAGCACCTGCTCCCAGTACAGGCGCTCAGCGGCGGGCAGCGAGGCGAGCTTCATGCGGACGCGCGACTCGACCTCACCAGGCGCGAGGGCGACCTCGAAGTGCCGCGACGTGCCGCGCCACGCTTGTGCCGCGGCAGCGGCATCTGCTCCTCCGGTCACCCCTTCGAGCCCCAGCGCGCGGAGCGTGCTGTCGATCGCGGCGATGGCGCGCAACGCCGCCGGCACCCACACGACGTTCACGTCGAAGGCGAAGCGGCCCCCCGCGTAGCCGACTCGGCTGTCGCGCCAGCTGCCGGGGTGCCACCAGCCGTCGTCGTCGCGGTGAAAGCCGACGAGGTTCGTCGCAACCGGGTCGCGCGCGTATGGCGCCGCCTGGCGCAGCACGTAGGTCAGGTTCCGGATGAGCGGCTCACGCCAGCGCGCGAGGAACTCGCGCTTCCTCGCGTCAGGAACGGCGGGATTGGCGAAATAGCGCCCGGCGACGACGGGGAGCTGGAAGTCGTCGTCCACCATGAAGTAGTTCTCGCGCACCGCCTGGAGATTGCGCAGGATCGCCTGGTCGGGATGTTGCAGGTAGCGAGCCGCGTTCTCGCGGATCGCCTGGCCGCCGAGGGCTTCTTCGTGGCTCACCTCACCGGCGGGATTGAGCTTTGCGAGCGCCGCCGCCATCACATGCTCGGCCATCGTGTCGGACCAGATCGGCTCCATCAGGATGGCGGTCATCAGCATGTCGCGCCCGAAGTACGTCGCGTAGTTCGGGAGGCCCGCCATCAATTTTTCGCGCGAGCTGAGCAGCTCGAAGCCGCGGATCTCGCGCTCGAGGCGCGGAGATTTCGCGGAGTCGGCAAAACGGCGGAAGGCGGAATTGAAGATCGCCTCACGGCCGAGCGGGTGCAGCGCGGGACCATTGGTGGCGATCTCGACGTGAATGTCGAGCGGCTCGGTACCGCCCCCGAGGGGGCGGATCGTGACGACGCGGTTGGCGAGCGCGGCGCGCGAGCGACGCGCACTGCCGCTCAGCGTGAGCGTCATCAGGTTCCGGCCGTCGAGACTCGATTGTATTGCGTGGATCGTCCAGGTGGTGGTCGTGCGGATCAGCGAAACTCGCGGCGTCAGGCGCGCGCGGTATTGTGCGCCGAGTCGCTGCGCCAACCGCTGCATCTCCGGAACGACGAAGGGCGGCGCGTCGAGCGAGTCGCGCACGCGGCCCGCGTATCCAAAGTCCCGCTCGATGCGCATCGAGCCCAAAAGGAAATGCCCAAGGCGAACGGACCGCCCGCCTTGCACCGTCAGGTCGTATCGTAACCAGCGCCGACCGCCCGTCGCGCCGACCGTGGCTTCCCCTGCACCGAATCCGACCGCCGCATCTCGCGTGGTGAACCCGATGCTCTCATCCAGCGCATCGGCCCACACGTGCACGACGCGTCCGCTCTTGGCGTCGATGTAGATCTGCACCGCGTTGGCGCGCGCATCGCGGTACACACGCGTGGTGTAGCCCGCGTAGGCCGCTGGATCGTCGAGGCCCGGCTCCGGAAAAGCGACGTACGGAGCCTGGGCCGCGAGCAGCAGGGCAAGCAATGTCATTGGGCGCCAATGGTAAGCCATCGCGCCTCGCCCGGCCAGTTTGCTTTGTGCTCTTTTTCACAAGGTTCTTGACAACCCTCCATATCAGAGGCATGTGGGAGACTGAAAACCGTGCAAGCATCGCTCTAGGTCTTACCCGCCGCGGAGGAAGAATCGATGCGACTCACTCGATACGTGGTTACCGCGCTCGTCGCCGGTCTGGTGTGGGCGGTCCCCGCCAACGCGCAGGGCCCCACCGGCACTATCACCGGACAGGTCACGGACGTCGGTACACAACAGGGGTTGTCCGGCGTCACGATCCGCGTGGTGGGAACGCCACTCGCGACGCAGACGCGATCGGACGGTGGCTACACCATCAGCGACGTTCCCGTCGGTGCCCAGAAGTTGCGCGTGACGCGCATCGGGTACGCGCCCCTCGATCGTGACATCAACGTGACGGCCGACGCCGCGACCCCGGTGACGCTGGCGCTGCAACCGCAGGCCGCCATCCTCGCGCCGATCGTCGTGACCGGCTACGGGCAACAGCGGCGCGAAGCGGTGACCGGCTCGGTCGCAACAGTCGACCCGGCCACGGCTAACGTCGGCGTCGTCACCAACGTGAACCAGATGCTGCAGGGCCGGACGGCGGGCGTGAACATCACGCAGAACAACGGTGAGCCCGGCGCCGGCGTGCAGATCCGCATCCGCGGTGCCAGTTCCCTCAACGCCAGCAACGAGCCCCTCTACGTCATCGACGGCGTCCCGATCACCAACCAGCCCTCGGAGGCCGAAGGATTCGGAGTCGGAGGCGCGCCGCCGCTGCCGCGCAGCCCGCTGAACCTGCTCAACCCGTCCGACATCGGATCGATCACGATCCTCAAGGACGCGTCGGCCACGGCGATCTACGGCAGCCGCGGCGCGAACGGCGTCGTCCTGATCGAGACGAAGCGTGGCGCGTCGGGTGGGGCGTCGATGACGTACGACAGCTATGTCGCCACGTCGTCGCCCTACAAGTCGATGGACGTGCTGACCGGCGATGAGTACCGCGCGTTCGTAACGGCACAGGTCGCCCTCTACAACACCGACAGCACCAAAGGTTTGAACCCGACGTATCTGGCCGCCCTTGGCACCGCCAATACCGACTGGGCCAAGGAAGTCAGCCGCACGGGCTTCACGCACAATCACAACCTGTCGTTCACGGGCGGCAGCGACATCACGCGCTATCGGGCGTCGCTGAACTACATGAACGAGCAGGGCGTGGCCCTGAGCAGCGGATTCCGTCGCCTGCAGGGCCGCCTCAGCGCCTCACACTACGCCTTGAACAACCGCCTCCGCCTCGGTCTCAACGTCTCGACCTCCCAAGCCAAGAACGATTATCTCGCCTACGAGAATGAAGGCGGCTTCGAGGGCGGCGTGTTCATGAACGAGGTGATCTTCAACCCGACGCACCCCGTGCAGTTCTCGGATTCCATCGGGACGCATTACTACGAGATCGGCCCCGGGTCGCAGTCGGTCCGCAACCCGGTGGCGATGGCCCAACAGCTGCAGGATCTCGGCACCACGAACCGCACGCTGGGCAACATCTCCGCGGACCTCGATCTCCTGCCCGGCCTCACGGGACGCATCAACGTCGGCGTCGATAAGTCGGCGGGCGTGCGTCAGATCTATCTGCCGCTCGCCAGCCCGGTGGGCGCGCCGTACTCGGGGTTGGCTCGGCAGATCAACCGCGACAACACTTCGCAGACGCTCCAGGGCATGCTGACCCTGACGCGCCAATTCGGCGGCGTGCACGACCTCGACATCGTAGGCGTGTACGAGTACGCGACGTATCAGATCCAGCAGTTCCAGGCCGAGGCGCAGGGGTTCCTGACCGACGCCCTCGGCTACAACGCCCTGAGCGCCGGCAGCGTGCAGATCGCGCCGCAGTCGTTCCGGACCGATGAGAAGTGGATCTCCTTCATTACGCGCGCCAGCTACGGCTACAAGCAGCGCTACTTCCTGACCGCGGTCCTCCGGCGCGACGGTCGCTCGGCGTTCGGTGCCGATCACAAGTGGGCGACGTTCCCGGGCATCTCGGCCTCGTGGCACTTGAGCGATGAGACGTTCGCACCCAAGGGGCCGTTCTCGGATCTCAAGCTGCGCGCCGGCTACGGCGTCGTCGGCAACCCGGGCGTGCCGCCCTATTCGTCGTTGATCACTCTCGAAGCGAACGGTGGCGCCAAGTACGTCTTCGCCGACGTACCGGTTATCGGCTTCGCCCCAGTGCGCGATCCCAACCCCGACCTGCGGTTCGAGAAGACGTCGCAGTTCGACGTCGCGCTCGATTACGGGATGTGGAATAACCGTGTCTCCGGCACGGTCGAGTACTACGTCAAGAGCACGTCGGACCTGCTCCTCGAAGTGCCGGTGCCGCAGCCCGCGCCGGTGCCCACGCGGCTCGAGAACGTCGGCAAGATCCGCAATCGCGGCGTGGAGCTGTCGGTCGACGCGCTGGCGATGTCACGCCCGAGCATGACGTGGCGGGCGGGGCTCGTCTTCGCGATGGAGCGGAACAAGGTCGTCAACCTCGGCAACAACAGCTTCCTGACCACCGGGCGCGTCAGCGGCCAGGGTCAATCGAACCAGGTCTCGCAGCGCATCATCCCTGGGCAGTCGCTGGGCACCTTCTACGGCCCGCGCTACGTCGGCACGAACGCGGCCGGCAAGCAGCTCTTCGCCTGCCAGGCCACGAGCGCCGGGTGCGTCGCGGGCCAGACCCTCGCGCCGACCGCCGCCGACTACGAGATCATCGGCAACGCCTATCCCGATTTCAGCATCGGGCTGCACAGCAACCTGACGTTCGGGAAGTGGGACATTAGCGGGCAGGTGCGCGGCGCATTCGGCCAGGACGTGTTCAACAACACCGCGCTCGTTTACTCGACCAAGAGCAATGCGCTCCAGGGCAAGAACTTCCTGCGGGACGCGTTGACCGACCCGATCGACATCCGCGAGCCCGCGATCTACTCATCGCGCTGGGTCGAAGGGGCGTCGTTCATCCGGGTGCAGAACATCACGGTGGGGTACTCGTTCAACCTGCCGGGACCCCCGGGCGCTCCCCGCTCGGCGCGGGCGTATATCTCGGGCGATAACCTGCTCCTGATCACCGGCTACTCCGGCCTCGATCCTGAGGTCCACCAGGAAGTAGGCCTTGCGTCCGTCGGAATCGACTATCTTAGCTACCCACGTCCTCGAACCTTCACCGCGGGCGTGCAGCTTGCGTTCTGAGAGGAGAGCTCCTGTGAATAAATCATTGTGCCTGTGCGCGGTCCTGCTCGTGGTTGCCTGCACGGACCTGACGGAAACGCCGAGCAGCGCCATTACGCCCGACAACTTCTACCGCAACGAGGCGGAAGTGCTCGGCGGGTTGGCGTCGGTGTACGCGCAGCTGCGCGGCACGCTCGACGACTACTGGTACGCGTCGGAGGTCTCCTCGGACGAGATCGTCGTTCCCACCCGCGGCTCCGACTGGTACGACAACGGCCAGTGGCTCGAGCTGAAGCGCCAGACGTGGACGCCCACGAGTCCGTCGGGGCTCGCGTTCATGAACGGCGCCTGGGTGACGCCCTTCACCGGCGTCGCGCGCGCCAACGTGCTGCTCGACGCCTTGACGCGAGTGACTGTGCCGAACCAGGCGCAGATCATCGCCGAGACACGGACGCTGCGGGCGTTCTACTACTACATGTTGATGGACATGTTCGGTGGCGTGCCGATCGCGACGACCACCGAGATCAAGGCCCGGCCACGGGCGCCGCGTGACTCGGTCTTCAAATTCGTCGAGTCGGAGCTGCTGGCGACGCGGACGGACCTGCCCGTCACCCGGCCGGGGCCCGAACAGGGCCGTCTGACCAGGGGCGCCGCGGACGCGATTCTGGCGAGCATGTATCTCAACGCCGGCGTGTGGGACAAGAGCAGCGGCGTCAGTGCCACGTCGTACAACACGTGTCTCGGCGTGCTCGTCGCCGGCGGCGTCGATGCCTGCCAGGCCGCGATCAATTTCGCCGACAGCATCATCAACTCCGGCGCCTACAGCCTGGCGGCCAGTTGGAACTCGAACTTCAACGCCAGCAACTCGTCGTCGCCCGAGAACATCCTCGTCGTGAAGTTCGCGAACAAGCCCGACGTGGGGCTGAACTTCATCATGCGGGCGCTGCACTACAATCAGCTGACGGGCGCCACGCCGTGGAACGGTTTTGCGACCACGGCCGAGACCTTCAGGGCCTTCGACACGGCGGACGTGCGCCGCGCGATGTGGCTCGAGGGTCCGCAGTCGAACGTCGAGACCGGGGTCCCCGTCAACGATAGGTCGGGCAATCCGCTGATCTTCACCGATTCGATTTTGGATGTGACGGCGGCGACCGAAGGTGAAGGCCCGCGCATGTACAAGTTCCCGGCGGACCCCACTCGGCCCGATGGCCCGACCAACGGCAACGACTTCACCTACTTCCGCTACGCCGAGATCCTGTTGATCAAGGCCGAGGCGCTCGAAGAGCAAGGCGGCGCCGCCGCGGCGCTCGTGCTGGTCAACCAGGTCCGCGCCCGGGCATTCAATCCGGACCAGCCGCTCGGCGCGGCCACTCGCGCCGCGATCCTGAATGAGCGGCGGCTCGAGTTGGCGACTGAGCTCAAGCGGCGGCAGGACCTCATCAGACACGGCGTCTATACCGCTGCCTGGGACTACAAATTGGCGGGGGCGGCGCACCTGATCCTGATGCCGATTCCGCAGCCGCAGATGGATGCGAACCCGCTACTCGTGCAGAACACTGGCTACTGATTGACGCACGCAGGAGCGGAACGTGGTAGCAATGTAGGGGCGCAGCAGCTTGCGCCCCTACATTGCGTTTTGGTGGCCGCTCTGTGTGTGCTGGCCGGCTGTTCCAGCGGCGAACGAACGCCGCAGCGTAAAACCGCGGCGCCGCCACCAACCGATGGTCACCTGTTCACGCTGCTGCGTTCCAGCTATACCGGCGTCACGTTCGCGAACCACCTGCACGCCACGCACGACCTGAACGTCTTCACGTATCGCAATTACTACAACGGCGGCGGCGTGGCGCTGGGGGATTTGAATGGCGACGGTCTCCCGGAGCTGATGCTCACCGCCAACCAGGGCGCCAACCAGCTCTATCTCAACGAGGGCCACTTTCGTTTCCGCGATATCACCACCGCCGCGGGCATACAGAAGAAGGGCTTCTGGGCGACCGGCGTGACCTTCGTCGACTTGAGCGGCGATGGCCGGCTCGACATCTACGTCTGCTACGCCGGTCCGATCGCGACGCGCCGCGCCAACGAGCTGTTTATCAACCAGGGCAACGACGGAAACGGGATACCGACCTTCCGCGAGGAGGCGGCTGCCTACGGACTGGCCGACCAGGGATTCTCGACGCACGCGGTGTTCTTCGATTACGACCGGGACGGCGACCTCGACATGTTCCTCGTCAACAACTCGTCGCAGCCGCCGTCGATTCTCCAGCAGCAGAACACGCGCAACGTGCGCGACCCGCTGGGCGGGGAGAAGCTGTACCGCAACGACGGCGGCCGGTTCGTCGACGTGAGCGCGCCGGCCGGCATCTACGGCAGCACGATCGGGTTCGGACTGGGCGTGGCCGTGGCCGATTTCAATGATGACGACTGGCCCGACCTCTACGTCACGAACGACTTCTTCGAACGAGACTACCTCTACATCAACAACCGCAACGGCACCTTCAGCGAGCGGATCGAGCAGGAGATGCCGTCCACGAGCTACTCGTCGATGGGTCTCGACGTGGGAGATGTGGACAACGACGGCCGGCCCGACGTGTACGTGACCGACATGCTGCCGGAGGACGACCACCGGCTCAAGCTGATGTCGGCGTTCGAGAGCTGGGCGACGTACCAGGCGGCGATTGCGACGGGGTTCCACCACCAGTTCCAGCGCAACACGCTGCAGCGCAACAACGGGAACGGCACGTTCAGCGAAGTCGGGCAGCTGGCCGGCGTGGCGCGCACCGATTGGAGCTGGAGCGCGCTCTTCGCGGACCTGGACCTCGATGGACGGCAGGACCTCTTCGTGACGAACGGCATCGCCCGAGACCTGACGTCACAGGATTACCTGAAGCTCCTGGGGAGCAGCGAGACGGTGCGCGCGGCCCAGGCGGGCCGGCGCGTCGACTACGACAAGCTGATCGAGCCGATGGGCACGACGCCGCTCTCCAACTACGCGTTCCACAACGAGGGGGACCTGACCTTCTCCAAGGCGACCGTCGCGTGGGGCCTGGGCACGCCCGGTTTCTCGAACGGCGCGGCCTACGGAGACCTGGACGGCGACGGGGCCACGGACCTCGTGGTGAACAACATCAACGAGGAAGCCTTCATCTACCGGAACAACGCGCGGACGGAGCGGCCCAAGAATCACTATCTCCAGATCAAGCTCGAAGGCGTGGGTCAGAACCGGTTCGGCGTGGGGGCCAAGGTCACGCTGCGCGCCGGCGACGCGGTCTTCGTCCAGGAGCTGATGCCCTCCCGCGGCTTCCAGTCCAGCGTCGACTACGTGCTCACGTTCGGCCTCGGCTCCGTCGATACCGTGCCATCGGTGAGCGTGGAGTGGCCTGATGGGCGAGTGAGTACGGTCGCGCACGTCGCGACCGACCGCCGATTGACCGTCAAGCAATCAGAATCCGTGAAGCTGGTCGCCCAGATACCTCCTCCACGTCCGCCGCTGCTCGCCGACGTCACGGACCAGATCAAGCTCGACTTCGTGCACCATGAGAATGCGTTCGTCGATTTCGATCGCGAGCCCCTGATGCCGAAGCTGCTGTCGACCGAAGGGCCGTATGTGACGGTCGGCGACGTGAACGGCGACTCCCTCGACGACTTCTTCATCGGTGGTGCGAAGGACCAGCCGAGCGCGCTCTACGTTCAGCAGGACGACGGCCACTTCGTCGCGACCGCGACCAATCGGGCGCTCTTCGCGCAGGACCGCATCTCCGAGGACCTGGGCGCCGTCTTCTTCGGCAAGAGCCTCTATGTGGTGACGGGCGGGAGTGAGTTCTCGGACCAGGCGCCCGCGCTCGAGGACCGGCTCTACGACAGCGATGGTCACGGCACATTCAGGAAGACGAGCGGGCGCCTCCCGCCTCTCGTCAACAGCGGTTCGCGCGTCGCCGCCGGCGACTTCGACGCGGACGGGGACATCGATCTCTTCGTCGCCGGTCGCGTGGTGCCGTGGCGCTACGGCATGGATCCGCCCAGCACCCTGCTCCTGAACGACGGCAAGGGCCGATTCACCGACGTGACGCCGCGCGTGGCGCCCGACCTCGCGCACGCCGGCATGGTCACCGACGCCCTGTGGATCGACGTGGACGGCGACCGGCGCCTCGATCTCGTGGTCGTGGGGGAGTGGATGCCGATCACGGTGTTCCACAACACGGGCACGAAGCTCGTGCGCGCCGTCACGCGCGGTCTCGAGCGGAGCAACGGCTGGTGGAACCGGATCGTCGCCGCCGACTTCACGGGTGACGGCCGCCCCGACTTCGTGGTGGGGAACCTCGGCCTCAACACCCGGCTGACCGCCAGCGCCGCGGCACCGGTCTCGATGACGGTGGGCGATTTCGCTCACACCGGGTTCGTCGAGCAGATCGTGTCCACCTACACGGGCGACTCGCTTCGTCCCCTGCCGCTGCGCGACGATCTGCTGCGCGTCCTGCCCTCCCTCGAAAAGCCGTTCCCGACGTATGAGTCCTACGCCCGCGCCACCACCGCCGGGCTGTTCACGCCGCAACAGCTGACCGGCGCACACGCCGAGCAGCGGCAGGCGTACACGTTCGCCACGTCCTTGGTGCGCAACAACGGCAACGGCTCATTCACGCTCGTCCCTCTGCCGCGCGCGGCGCAGCTGGCCCCCGTGTACGGCATCCTGGCCACGGATGCGGATCGGGATGGCCACCTCGACCTGTTCCTCGCGGGCAACTTCGACGGGGTAAAGCCCGAGATCGGCCGGATGGCGGCGAGCTACGGAGTGTTCCTGCGCGGCGACGGCAAGGGGAGCTTCACGACGCTGCGGACAGCGGAGAGCGGCTTTTTCGTGACCGGTCAGGCGCGGGACATCCAGCGACTCCGGAGGTCAAGGGACGACATCTACATCGTGGCGCGGAACAACGACCGCCCGTTGTTCTTCAAGTTGACGACGATGCACCGCCACTAACGCGGCGGTGCGCGCTTGGTCTTGATGATGATGACGCCGTTCGCCGCGTCGCCGCCGTAGGTGACCATGCTGACGGCGTCCTTGAGCACCTGGATCATTGCGATGTCGTGCGGATCGAGCCCCGCCAGCGCCCCGTCGAGTCCGGGCCGGACCCGGATACCATCGATGATGTAGAGCGGCTCGTTCGTGCCGTTCAAGGACGTGGCGCCGCGAATGCGAACGACGGTGCCTCCGGAGGTACGCAATACGGTGACGCCAGGGAAACGCGCCATGAGCTGCTCTTCGACGGGCTCGCCGGGGGAGCGCGCAATGTCTTCGGACGTGACCGTCGCGGGCTCGGGGTTCGTTTGGGACGCCTGCTTCTTCCCCCCACACCCGGCGATGCATCCAGCGACCAGGACAGCACGGAAGGGCAGCGATGCGGATGAAGTCGATGAGAACATCGGACCTCCTTTTGTCAGGAATATAGCGCTCTAGCGGCCGCTTCGTTTCGCCACCATCGTCCCCAACGCCGTGCACTCCACACCTTCGCCCCCCCCACCGTCTCGCGGACGCGCCATCCTGAGCGACGTCCACTTCTGGATTCCCGTGGCCGTGCTCGCCATCGGACTCGTCGTGCTCTGGTGGATCGCGTGAACGAGCTCGACCCCACTCGCTTGCGCAACCTGCAGCGCGTCGGCACGCTCTGCGGCTTCGCGGCGGGCGCGTGGCTCGGCGCCGCCGAGGCGCCCACCAAGCTCGTGACGCTCGGCGTGTCGCCGGTGTTGATCTCGTTCATGATGGTGCTGGGGGTGTTTCTCGCACGTTGGAGCCTCCCAGCTCTCGTCCGCGGCACCGCCACCCTGACAGACGACGTGCGCCAGGCGCCGCATCTGCTCGTCTGGGCCGCGCTCGGCGGCTGCCTTTGGGCCGTCGCGAACACGCTGACGATCTTCGCGATCAAAGACATCGGCCTCGCCGTCGCGTTCCCTCTTTGGAACTCGAACAGCCTGCTCGGCATCCTTTGGGGTACCGTGCTCTTCAACGAGCTGCGCGATGCGGGGCGGTCGCGCTGGATCGCGGTGTTGGGCGGGGCGCTCGTCATGTTCGCCGGCGCGACGATCCTCGCCGTGACGTCGTCGGCGCACGCGCCGGGCGGCAACGCCGTCCGCGGCGTCGTGGCCGCGCTCACCGCCGGCGCGCTCTGGGGCACGATGTACATCCCCTACCGCAAGGCGTACCTCACCGGCATGCATCCGCTCTCGTTCATCGCGTTCTTCACGATCGGTGAGCTGGTGATGATGACGGCGCTCGCGCTCGTATTCCTGGGCGGACCGGCGGAGGTGTGGCGCGAGCTCGCGGCCAGCAAGGCGGTGCTCTTCTGGCTCCTCGTCGCCGGATTCGTGTGGGTGGTGGGCGACCTGTTCCAGCAGTACGCCGCGAAGTACGTCGGCATCAGCCGCGGGATTCCGCTCTCGAACACGAACCAGTTGTGGGGGCTGCTCTGGGGGATGCTCGTCTTCGGCGAGTTGGCGAGTGGAGGGCGGGGCGCGGTGATCGCCGGGTCGCTCCTGATGGCGGCGGGCGCAGGCGCGATTGCGTTCGCGTCGGCTCCGGGCCGGGAGTATCGCCGCTGGCAGGAGGCGGGCGCGCGGGAGAGCGCGCGCTATGGCGTCGATCCGACCTACGTGGCGGCGCGGATGGCCGGCGACGACCCGAGCGCGGCGCGCGGCCGCCACAACCTGCTCGACTGGCTGCTCGTGCTGGCCGCGAGCGCCGTGTTCGTGGGATCGGCCATGGTCGCGGCCGTGCCCGCGTTGCAAATCGGATGGGGCTGGGCCGCGGCCCTCACCCTGGCGATCTTCGGAATGCTCATCGCCGGCGGTGTGGCGCTGTGGCGTACGACGCGGTTCGGCTAGTGCGCGCCCTTGGTCCTGATGACGATCACGCCGTTCGAGCCGCGCACGCCGAAGATCGCCGTATCGGACTCGTATTTGAGCACGGCGATCGACTCGACGTCTTCGGCGTTGAGCCAGCTCAACGTGCCATTGGAACCCACGTCGACGGGCTGGCCATCGACGACGTAGAGCGGCTCGTGCGTGAGATAGAACGACGTTGGTCCGCTGATGCGCACCGTAATGCCGCCGTGGGACCCACGCGTCACGACCGCCCCTGAGACGCGACCCGCGAGCATTTCCGCGAGCGACCCAACGGGTGGGGGCACCTGCGTTGGTGGAACGGCCGACATGGCGGGCGCGTGTGCGCAGGCAGTGATGGCGCCGGCAAGCAGTGCGAGACCAACAGATAGGAAACGCGACGGGGCTGAGGTCGATAAGATCACGGGGACCCCCCTTTTGCCGCCGAATATAGCACTCATACTCGGACTTGGAGAGCCGCATGCCGAAGCCCCTTCTGCCCATCGCCCTGCTCCTGACGCTCGTCGCGCCCGCCCCCGCCGCCGCGCAGGTCCGTGTCGCCTCTCCGGATGGCCGCACCCAGGTCACCGTCGAGACTCGGGAAGGCAAGCTCTACTACAGTGTCCAACGCGACGGGGGGGCCCTGCTGATGCCGTCCCTGCTGGGTTTCGAGTTCCGAGGTGCGCCGATGCTGCGGGATGGCCTGCGCATCACCGACTCGACCCGTCAGAGCCATGACGAAACGTGGACACAGCCCTGGGGTGAGGTGACACGGATCCGCGATCATCACAACGAGTTGAAGCTGTCGATCGCGGAGACCGCGGCCCCCAACCGCCAGTTCACGCTCGTCTTCCGCGTCTTCAACGACGGCGTGGGCTTCCGCTACGAGTTCCCGGACCAACCGAATCTCACCGCGTTCGAGATCACCGAAGAGCTGACCGAGTTCTCGATGGCCGACAACGCGCGGGCTTGGTGGATCGCTTCCAACCGGCCGAGGTTGGACCGCTCGGAGCAGCTCTGGTCGGCGGGACCGGTGAGCACACTCGACAGCGTGCAGACGCCGCTCACCATGGAGCTGCGCGACGGCAAGACGTTCGTCGTGATTCACGAAGCGAATCTGGTGAACTACGCGAGGATGAACATTCGCGGGCCCCGTCTGGATAGCCGCGTGCTGCACGCGGATCTGGCGTCGATGGCGAACGGCGTCAAGGTGAGCGGCAAAACGCCCTTCGTGACGCCGTGGCGCACGATCCAGATCGCCGACAACGTGACGGAGCTGTCGCCCTCGGTCATCGGGCTGAACCTGAATCCGCCCAGCGTGATTGCCAACACCGATTGGATCAAGCCGATGAAGTACGTCGGCATCTGGTGGGGCATGCACATCAACACGATGACGTGGAGCTCGGGACCCAAGCACGGCGCCACCACGGCGAATACCAAGCGCTATATCGATTTTGCGGCCGCGAACGGCCTCGGCGGCGTCCTCGTCGAGGGGTGGAACGTCGGCTGGGACGGCGACTGGATCCAGAACCGCAACGCCTTCTCCTTCACCCAGGCGTATCCTGACTACGACCTCGCCGAGCTCGCTCGCTACGCGCAGTCGAAAGGCGTGAAGCTGATCGTGCACAACGAGACGTCAGGGGGAATCGAGAACTACGAGCGGCAGATGGACAGCGCGTTCGCGCTCTACCAGTCGCTCGGCCTCGACGCGATCAAGTCGGGATACGTGACGGACACGATTACGGGCGGGCACTCGCACTGGAGCCAGCGCATGGTGCAGCACTATCGCCATGTGATCGAGAAGGCGGCGCAGTACCACATCATGCTCGACGTGCACGAGCCGAT
>DASYRD010000109.1:0-2251 GCA_036004745.1 Gemmatimonadales bacterium
ACGTTGGCGGCGAACGTCGCCTCGGTGCTAGAGGCGAGGATTCCGACTCTCGCGGTTCTCGCCGCGGGCTGGGCGTGGGCGCCGGGCAGGCCGAACAGCGCCGCCACCGTGGTGGTGAACAACGCGCGGCGCGAGAGCGGCAGACTAAGAGGTATCACCCGTGGCACCGAAGAAAGCGAAAAAACATGATCTCAAATCTTGTCAACGCGAATGGCGCATTATCTTGGTGATCGTTGACTGTCGTTCCCGATTCCCGCCTGTGCGGCGAACGCTGCGCTGACCAGCGCGCGAAGCGCGGCTGGTCCAGCGCGCAGTTAGATGCCTGACGGCCGTCCTCGGCCTCTTCCGGATGACTCATGTGCGTGCGCCTGCCCCTTTCTCGAGAAAAGCGAGGGCGTTTTGCCAGGCGTCGGCGCCGGCTTCCGCGTCGGCCTTCGGCGTACCGCCCTGACTGTAGAGATAACCGGAGAATCCCTGAACGGTGAGGCCGATGGCGCGGGTCGTCAGTGGGCCGTACGGCACGAGGATCGTGTGCCCCGCGCCTTCGTATCTGAGATGGCGAAACCCGAAGGCGTGCCGATGCGTTTGCAGACGGTGGACCGCGATGTCAGCCAAGGCCGACGATGGCCACATCTGATCATCGGTCCCGGAGACGAGGAGAATCGGCCCGTGCGTTCTTTCCACGGGGATCGTCGCCCGCTCGACCGCCGCCGCGTCACGCAGGTGGCTGAGATAGAACGGCGTGAAGGCTACTGGCCGGCCCCGTTGCGCGACAGGGGGCGTTCCCATGCTTGCGTTGTTCTCCTGCAGATACGGCAGGGGTTTCCCGCGAAACGTCCAAGACGCTCGCGGTCTCGTGTCCCCCCGTTCGGGCAGCCCCAGCGCCCAAAAGACCACGCCGCTCGGCACCCACGCGATAACGGCGTTGATGTCGGCGAAGGTTGCCCCAAGCAACAGAGCGAGCTCACCGCCGCGAGACGACCCCCAGACGGTCAAGAAGCGGTCCTGCAGCCAAGGTTGAGCGCGCATCCAGCGAATCGCATTCTCGAAGTATTCGAGGGGGATGTTAACGAGGCCGCGTGGCAGCCCCTCTACGTTGAAGTAGGCCAGCGCCAGAGCAGCGTAGCCATGCGATGCGAGGATGGCACCTCGGTACTCCTCGATTTCGCCGCCTCCACCACTCGGCAGGATCACGGCCGGGTGCGGGCCATCCCCCGGCGGCAGAAACAGCGTGCCGACGATGCCCGCTGTACGGAGTGAATGCCGGATGACGCCAGGTCCTGCGGCTCGCCGTTCGAGCGTCGCCCGCGCGCGTGTCCCGTCAGGGGTTGTCGCCTCCAGATCGACGAACCACGGATGCATCACGCTGTCGACCGGACGAGGCTGAGCGTCGCCAGGTAAGCGTTCCGCCGACCAGAACAAGCCCATCGGTGACACGCCATCGTAGGTCCCCGAAATGGGCGGCTGACGCGTGACGTCGACATGACCGCCGTCGTCGGCGGTGAAAGTCGCGTGCGATCGCCACCGCGTGGAGTTGGAGAACTTCTGCGTCGCGGTGATAGTCACGAGTCGATGCGGGAGGAGACCTTGGACCTCGATCTTGATCGGCGTATCGTTCAGCGCCGAGGGTTGATCGACGATGATTGTGGGCGAGATCGGAGCCGAGCGCATGGGAGCGCGGCACGCCCCCGCCGCGAGCGCCCCCGTGCCGCTCACAAAGGCTCTCCGCGTGAGTCGACGCATATCACGTCGCCCCTAAGCGCTCGCGAAGACAACACTGGAATGCCGGCATCTAACTGGTAATTCGCAGACCTGCGTAGCACGGATTATCCTGTCGCCGTCGCTGTCTATCCGCGTGGTGTGTGAACCCGCCGGAGGCGAAATGCGCGATCACTCGCGTACATGAGCCGATCACTGGAGCGGCCGAGAGAGCGGATACACAGACCTGGATATTCGGCGAGAACCTGCCTCGAGCAACGTGCATTTCCGCGTATCACCTCGCTCGTCGCTCGATCACCCGCCGGGTCGGGCGGGTGCCGTCGCCGAAGGTCGGGTGCCAGCAGGAGTGCTTGCCGGCGCCGCCGACCACGATCACGCTGATGTCGTCCGGCGTGCGCACGATGGGGAGCATCGTGTCCGGCGCGTCGACGGCGCCGCGGTCCTCGACTTGCTGGCGGCGGAACTCGGCGCCGAGGCGGGCCATGGGAAAGCGCGCGTGCTCGAAGAGGAACTCCTTGACCTGGCGCTTGGT
>DASYRD010000110.1:0-46339 GCA_036004745.1 Gemmatimonadales bacterium
GGCCTACGGCTGGCACACCCAGCACGTGACCGACGGCAACGACCTCGATGCGCTCGACAAGGCCATCCTGGCCGCCAAGCGCGTCACCGACAAGCCCTCCCTCATCGTCATCCGCACGCACATCGGCTGGGGGAGCCCGCACAAGCAGGACACCGCCGAGGCGCACGGCGCGCCCCTGGGCGTCGACGAGGTCAAGCTCACCAAGCAGAACCTCGGCTGGCCCACGCTCGAGCCGTTCCATGTGCCCGAAGAGGCTCTCACGCATTGGCGTCGCGCGCGGGAGCGCGGCGGCCGCCTCGAAACCGAATGGCAAAAGAAGTGGGACGCCTATCGCCGGGCGCATCCCGACCTCGCGGCCGAACTCAACCGGCGCCTGGCGGGGACGCTCCCCGACAGGTGGGACGCGGCGCTGCCGACGTTCGGTCTCAAGGACGCGCAGGCGACGCGCGCCGCCTCGGGCAAGGTCATCAACGCGGTCGCACCCAAGCTTCCCGAGCTGATCGGCGGTTCGGCCGACCTGGCGGGGTCGAACAACACCGACATCAAGGGCGCGGCGTCGTTCAGCGCCGAGCAGCGGGCGGGCCGGAACTTCCATTTCGGCGTGCGGGAGCACGGGATGGGCGCGATCCTCAACGGCATCGCACTGCACCGCGGGTTCATCGCGTACGGCGGCACGTTCCTCATTTTCTCGGACTACATGCGGCCGTCGATTCGCCTGGCGGCGCTCACGCACCTCCGGCCGATCTACGTGTTCACGCACGACTCAATCGGCCTGGGCGAGGACGGTGCGACGCATCAGCCGATCGAGCAGTTGTCGGCACTGCGCGCGATCCCCAACATGACGGTGATCAGGCCCGCCGATGCGAATGAGGTTGTCGAGGCGTGGCGGGCCGCGATCACACATCGCCATGGACCCGTAGCGCTCGTGTTGACGCGGCAAAAAGTCGGTGTCATCGATCGCTCGAAGTACGCGTCCGCAGCTGGCTTGCATCAAGGTGGCTATGTCCTTGCGAGCGCCAAGAATCCGGACCTCGTGCTGATGGCTACGGGGTCGGAAGTTGAATTGATCCTGGCTGCGTGCGAGCAACTGACGGCCAGCGGGCGACGGCCGATGGCGGTCTCCATGCCATGCCTCGAGTACTTCGCAAAGCAATCTGATACTTACCGCAACTCCGTATTGCCTCCGGGGGTGCCGCGGATTGCTGTCGAAGCTGGTGCGCCGCAGTCATGGCATCGTTGGGTCGGCGAGCATGGCGTGATCGTGGGAATCGACCGGTTCGGAGCGTCGGCGCCGTACCAGCGCATCTACAAGGAGTTTGGATTGACGGTGGAGACTATTCTGGCCGAAGCCGACCTTCTTTAGGTCGTACGCGACAATCGGGCCAGCACGGACCGCGCCGCCTTCCGCCCAGACCGCACGCAAGCCGAGACTCCCGCCCCGTCGTATCCCGCACCCGCCAGGGCCAGCGGCGCCAGTCGCGCGAGGCCGCCGCGCACCGCCGCCAGGTGTGCCGCGTGGTCATCGCCGTAGCGGGGCAGACCGCGCGTCCAGTGAAACACGCGAGACCAGAGGGGCGCACCGCGAATTCCGAGAATCGCCGAGAGCTCGGCGTGCGCTAGCCGCTCCGGGTCGCGCGCCGCAGGCGCGAGGAACGCGCGTAACAACACATGTCCGCTTGGCGCGCGCCCCGGAAACTTCGACGACGCGTAGGTGCAGGCCTTGATCTGTAGGGGCGCAGCATGCTGCGCCCCTACCACAAACCCGGACCCCGCCAATTCGCGCCCGAGCTGCTCGGCGCGGTACGCCAACGAGACCGTGACACTCGGCGCGTAGGCGACGTCGGCCATGGCGCGGGCGTGGGGGACGCCGAGCTGCTCGAGCCACGGGCCGGCCGCATAAGCAGGCAGCGCGAGGACGAGCGCGCCGGCTTCGAGCGCCGAGCCTCCGTTGACTGCGACGCGCCACCCGGTGCGCACGGGCGTGATCACGGCCACGGCCTGCGCCCCTACCACCCGGGCCGCCAACGCCGTTACCAATTCCTGCATTCCGTCCGCGAATGTACAGAACCCCGCGGCGAGGTCAGCGGTGCGAGTCTCGATGCCCAGCAACTGGGCGGCCCCGCCCTCTTCCAGCGGTTCGAATGCTTTGCCGGTCCAGAGCGACGATCCGCGCGCCAGCTGCGCCACGATGCGCTCGGCGATGCCCAGCTCGGCGGCGAGCGCAGGGATCTCAGGCTCGGCAGCGAGAAAGCCGTCGGGGCCTCCTTCGACGATGAACCCATCGCGCCGCTCGGTGACGATGACGCCACCCGGACGCGGTTCGCTCTCGAGCACGGTCACGTCGACGCCTGCCTGCTGCAACTCCCACGCCGCGGCAAGCCCGGCGATGCCGGCGCCCACCACGACGACGCGGCTCACGTCCAGCCCCGCGTGCGTGCGGCGGTTCGGGCGACGTCGGCGACGACCGTCACCAATCCCGGATCGCTGTTCAAAGAGTCGGTGCGCTCCAGGTGGACGCCGAGTCGCGCGGCGAGCTCTCGATACTCGACGTCGATGTCGTACAGGATCTCGACGTGATCGCACACGAAGCCGATGGGGACGAGCAAGAACGCCTGTCGTCCCGCCGCCGCAAGCTCCGTGATCACATCGCCCGCATCGGGACCGAGCCACGGATCCGCGGTCGCGCCTGCGCTCTGATAGGCGAAGCGCCAATCTTTGAGGCGCAGTCGCTGCGCGACTGCTTGCGACGACGCACGCAGCTCGTCGGGATAGGGATCACCGGCCGCGAGAATCCGTTGGGGGAGGCTGTGCGCAGTGAAAATGACTTGGACGGCCGAAGGACTGGGGAAGCGCTGCAAAGCCTGCGCGACGCGCTCCGACACCGCCTCGAGAAACGCGGGGTGATCGCCCCAGCTGCGGACCAACGCGGTCTCGAAGCGACCCTGCGCCGCCTCGAGCAGCTTCTTTTCATATGCCCCGACGGACATCGCCGAGTAGTGCGGGGCCATCACAACGCCCACGACGTGCCGATGCCCGGCGCGCGCAATCTCGTCCGCCGTTTCGCCGATGAAGGGGTGCCAGTGGCGCATCCCCACGTAGACCTGGAACCCCGCGCCGAGCGCCTTCCCTACGGCGAGAGCCTGGGCGCGGGTCAGCTCGAGGATCGGTGAGCGCCCACCGATCTTGGCATAGCGCTCGCGGATCTCGTGCAGCAGCTCAGGGCTCGTGGGCCGGCCCCCGCGCACGTCGTTCAGGTACGGCTCGACGTCGTCGAGGCTCCCGGGCCCGCCGTACGCCATCAGCAGGACCGCGACGCCCCCCCGGTCAGCCGCCATGCACCAGATCCACGACGGCGCGCACCGCGTCGACGTCGGTCTCCGGGAGAATCCCGTGGCCCAAGTTGAAAACGTGGCCGGAGCGGCCACCGGCACGCGCCAGGATGTCCCGCACCTGTCGATCGCGCTCAGGAGCGGGCGCGAGGAGCGCGGCGGGGTCGAGGTTACCCTGAATGGCGCGAGACTCGCCGACCCGGCTCCACGCGTCGTCGAGCGGGATGCGCCAATCGACGCCGATCACGTCACCGCCGGCCGCCGCGAAGTCCTCGAGGAACGGTGCCGTTCCGGTGCCGAAGTGGATGACCGGAGCGCCGGCCTCGGCCGCGAGGGCCAGGGCCCGGCGGCTGTGCGGCTGCACGTAGGTGCGGTAGTCCTGTGGTGACAGACACCCGACCCAGCTGTCGAACAGCTGGAGCGCCTGCGCGCCCGCCCGCGCCTGCGCCGCGAGATAGTGGCCGACCAATTCCGCCAACTTCCCCAATAACAGGTGCCAGGTGTCGGGGGATTGGTACATCAGCGTCTTCGTACGCGTGAACGTGCGCGACGAGCCGCCCTCGATGGCGTAGCTCGCGAGCGTGAACGGCGCCCCGGCAAATCCGATCAACGGGACGTCGGCGGGGAGGGCACCCCGGGCCAGGCGAACGGCTTCGAGCACGTAGCCAAGATCTCGTTCGGGGTTCACGACCGGGAGCTGCTCAACGTCGGCCTGCCGGCCGATCGGTTTGGCGATGTGCGGGCCCTCGCCCGCCGCGAAGCTCAGGCCCAATCCCAGCGGCTCGAAGGGGAGCAGGATGTCGGCGAAGAGAATCGCCGCATCGACACCGAGACGCGCTACCGGCTGCAACGTCACCTGGGCCGCCAGCTCAGGGGTGTGGCACAGGTCGAGGATGGAGTGCTGCTCGCGCAGCTTGCGGTATTCCAGCATGTAGCGGCCCGCCTGCCGCATGAACCACACCGGCGTCACGTCGGTGCGTTCCCGGCGGCAGGCCTTAAGAAAGCGCAGCTTCGCGAGCCTCGGCGGGAGCGATGAAGATCGTGCCCTCTTCGAGCTTCACGCGGAACGTGGCGACCGGGAGTACCGGGGGGCCACCGAGCACGCCGCCCGTCTCGAGCGAGAACACGCCCTCGTGCCACGGGCACGTGACGGCGCAACGCGAGGCGTCGACGGTGCCTTCCGACAGACTGGCGCGCGCGTGCGTGCACCGATTGGCGATCGCGTACACGGTCCCGTTGACGTTGAAGAGGGCGACCGCCTCGTTGGCCGCGTAGACGCGCTTGGCGGCCCCGGGGGGCAGCTCCTCGAGCGTCGCAACGGGCGTGAAACCGTCACCGCGCGCAGGGCGCCGCGCGATCGCCTCGGCGGATCCTGCCCCGCCCAGCGTGTCGAGCATGTCCCACAAGGACATCTGCACGCAGGTGAGCGTCGGCGTGTCGCGCAACGTGTAGGACGATGCCTCGCTTTCGCGCAGCTCCATCACGAGGTCGAGGAATTCGCCCGGGTTGTCGCCTTCAAACGCGACGACGAACTCCTGGTCGTCGAGCCCATAGGAGTACGTCGTGTTGAGCCGGATCGTGGGGAACTTGCGGCCCACTCGAACGTGCTCGTCCATCATCCGCTGGCGCTCGGGCTTGGGCAGAGAGTACCAGGCGCGCGTCTTGACGAACGGATACACGAACAGGTACTTGGCCGCGCTCGGCCGGATGACGAGGCGCTGCTCGTGCTGCGGATCGGCGGGGAACTCGTAAATCGAGCGCCGCGTCATCGCCAGGTAGCTGTAGGGAATCGAGAGGTACGCGCCGAGGTCGGTGCGATTCAGGGCCGTCTGCAGCTCGACGAGGGCGTCGAGATCCTCGGCCACCTGCCAGAGGAGGAAGTCGCAGTCACCCCGCAGTCCCACCAGGCCGTAAGGCCGCAGCAACAGCCGGCCGTGGTAGCGCTCGAGCGTCTCGCCGAACTCGATCTTCGCCGATGCCTGCCGCTCGGACGAGAGCCGCCGCCAGGCGGCGTCGAGCTTGTAGAAGGCGTAGCGGACGACTTGACGTTTTTCGTTGGCGGCAGCGGTCATAGGGGAGAATCTAATGTGAGGCGCTTTGCTTGCGCTCCTTGCGGTATCCCTTCCACAGCTTGTAGCCGATGGTTACGAAGATCGTGATCGGGAGCAGCACGATGAGGATCGCGCTCCAGAAATAGATGAGATCTATGCGATCGTCGCCGCCGTGCAACAGGACCAGGAGGGCCAGGTTCATGATCGTCCGATGAAGCGTTTCAGGTTGGTCAGATAATACCCCAATCCCAGGGCCAGCACTGCAAAGGCGACGCCGATCGTCATCGATCCGCGCCACAGGGACCAGGCGGCAAATCCGGCGCAAAACACCACGCCGGTGCCGATCAGCAGCTTATGAAAGGGAATCATGAGCGGCTAGGCCGCCACCTTGTCGAGAACCATCAAGGTGAGCAGGGCCGGCAGATACACGATCGACACGAAGAACACGCGCCACGCCCGCGCCGCCGTTGCCGCGAGGAGCAGGGTCGCGCCGACGGCGGCGTACACCAGGCCGAGCCCCAGCGCGCCGAAGAAGTACGTCGACCCCGTGACGCCGAGGAGGGTCGGCAGCAGGCTGATGGGGAGCAACGCCATAGCATAGAGCAGCACCATCCGGCCCGTGTCGCGCCCGCCTTCATCGCCGCCGCCCAGCATCTGGAGACCACCCGCGCGATAGTCGTCGCGATAGAGCCAGGCGATCGCCAGAAAGTGCGGCAATTGCCACAGGAACAGAATACCGAAGAGCGCGGCCACCGCGGCCCCGAGGCTTCCTCCCGCGGCGGTCCATCCGCCCACGATCGGGAGAGCACCGGGAACGGCGCCGATCAGCGTGTTGAGCGAGGTCGTGCGTTTGAGCGGCGTGTAGAGGCACACGTAGCTCACGAACGTGAGCGCCGCGAGCCCCGCCGTCAGCAGATTCACCGTCACGGCCAGGTAGGCGACGCCCCCCACCGTAATCGCGGACGCGAACCAGGCCGCGGCGCGCGGCGTGAGGCGCCCCGACGGGAGCGGGCGGCGCTGCGTGCGGCGCATCAGGGCGTCGACGTCGCGCTCGCGAATCTGGTTCCACGCGTTCGTCCCCGCCGCCACGAGCGCCGTGCCGATCAGCGTGTGCGCCAGCAGCCACAGGTCCACGCCCCCGCGCGCGCCGAGGTAGAACCCGGCGGCGGCGGTGACGAGAACCAGCTGGGTGATGGGCGGCTTGGTGAGCTCGAGAAAGGCTACCAGATCTTCTCCGTAATCACGGCCAACACCAGGATGATGGCGAGCGGGAGCGGGACCATGAAGATCGCCCGCAGCCGCCAGCGCTCGAACTTGAGGTGCATGAAGTACATCGCCACGAGCAGGGCCTTCCACACCGCGAGCACCAGCAGGAGCAGGAGTTTCATGTTCCGTGAGATCGGCAGCTCGAAGGCGAGCGCCACCTCGAGCACCGTCAGGAGGAACAAGTAGACCCAGATCAGAATGTAGTTCGGGCGAACGTGGTCGGTCATGGTCGCGTACGCCTCAGATCAGGTAGACGATGGTGAACAGGATGATCCACACCAGGTCGACGAAGTGCCAGTACAGACCGATGACTTCGATGCCGCGATAGTCCTGGGGCGAGTACTTCTCGGGCAGGACCTTGGTGAAGTAGAGGTACAGCATGCTGATCACGCCGCAGGTGACGTGGAATCCGTGGAACCCGGTCATCGTGAAGAAGCTCGACCCATACAGGCCCGCGACGGTGGCGCCGAACTTGACCGGATCGCCGGCGGCGTGCTCGGCGAGGACCGAGCCCTCGCGGAAGCCAGCCGGCGTGAAGCCCTCGGTCACGAGCTTGATGTATTCGATGACCTGGACGCCCACGAAGGCGGCGCCGCAGATGATCGTGACCAGCATCCAGAACTTCAGCCCGCCGTCGCGCAGCAGCTTCCCGGGCACCGCGCGCAGGAAGTACTTCTTGCCGTCGACGATGGCCGCGTAGGCTTTGACCATCGAGACCGACGAGCAGATCAGCAGGAAGGTGTTGAACGCCGTGAGCGGCACGTTGAGCACGGCGTTGGGCTTGGCCCATTCGCCGGGGGCCCCGAACCGGAGGATGATGTAGGAACCGATCAGCGCCGTGAAGAACATCACGTCGCTGGCCAGGAAGATCCACATGCCGAGCTTGTTGCTGTATACGCCGGACCCGGGCTCGGCGGGGACCGGAGGGTGCATCAGGCTGGCGGTGGCCGTCGCGTGCGTCATCGCTCGTGTCTCCGTCAGTGAGCGGGGGCGGAGGGGGGGGCCGTCGCGGCGGCCGGATCACGGTCGGTCGGCAGCTTTACGTGCTGCGGAAGGAAGTCGGCGTTGCCGGCTTCCGGCGCGCTGAACTCGTAGGGTCCGCGGTACACGTTCGGCGCACGCTCCCAGTTGCCGTGCGGCGCGGGACTCGGCAACGACCACTCGAGCCCGTTGTCCTGCCAGGGGTTCTGCTCCGCCTTCTTCCCGCGCTTCAGGCTCCACAGGAAGTTGAAGAGGAAGAGAACCTGCACGGCGAACAGCGCAAACGCCGAGAGCGTGATGAACTTGTTCATCGGCTGCAGCCCCTTCAAGAAGTCGTACACAGTCGGGTCGTAGATACGCCGCATATGCCCGGCCATCCCGAGGATGTGCATCGGGAAGAACACCATGTTGTATGTGACGAACGTCAGCCAGAAGTGCCACTTCCCAATCGCCTCGCTCATCATCCGGCCGAACATCTTCGGGTACCAGTAGGGGATCGCGGCGAACAGCGCGAACAGCGACCCGCCGAAGAGCACGTAGTGCAGGTGCGCGACGATGAAGTAGGTGTCGTGGATGTGCATGTCCACCGGCGTCGCCGCCATGAACACGCCCGACAGCCCGCCGATGGTGAACATCGACACGAAGCCCACGGCGTTCAGCATCGGCACCGTGAACTTGATGTTGCCACGCCACATCGTGCCCAGCCAGTTGAACACCTTGATCGCCGAGGGCACCGAGATGAGCAGCGTCGACACCATGAACGTCGACCCGAGGGTCGGGTTCATGCCGCTCATGAACATGTGGTGGCCCCACACGATCCAGCCAAGGAACGCGATCCCCACGATGGCGAACACCATCGAGTGGTAACCGAAGATCGGCTTGCGGCTGCCGTTGGCGATGATGTCCGACACCATACCCATCGCGGGCAGGATCAGGATGTAGACCTCGGGGTGGCCGAAGAACCAGAACAGATGCTGCCACAGCAGCGCCTGGCCGCCGGCGATCGGATCGAAGAAGTGCGTCCCGATCGTCTGGTCGAACAGCAACATGATCGCGGCGCCCTGCAGCACGGGCAGAGCGAGGACGGCGAGAATCGCCGTGATGAACAGCGCCCACACCGACAGCGGCATCCGGAACCAGGTCATGCCGGGGGCGCGGTGGTTGATCACCGTGGTGATGTAGTTGACGGAGCCCATCACCGACGAAAGTCCGAGCACCACGATCGAGACCGACCACAGCATCTGTCCGTACGTCGCGCCGGATAGGTCGGGGCGCGCCGACAGTGGGGCGTACATCGTCCATCCGGCCCGCGCGGCGCCGTCGGGCACGAAGAATCCCGCCACCATGATCAACCCAGCGAGCAGCGCCAGCCAGAACGACCACATGTTGATGCGCGGGAACGCCATGTCGTGCGTCCCGATCTTCAGCGGGATCAGGAAGTTGGCGTACACGCCCATGAGCAACGGCATGATGGCGAAGAACACCATGAACGTGCCGTGCATCGTGACGAGCTGGATGTAGTACTCGGGGAGGATCACCCCGCTGCTGGTCATCGCCTCGGGCAGCATCGTGCCCAGTGGCATGGCGGTGTTGGGGAATCCGAGCTGCCAGCGGATCTGCATCGCCAGCACTCCGCCCAGCAACAGGAAGAAGAGGCTGACGAACAGGAACTGGATGCCGATGATCTTGTGGTCGGTCGAGAAGATGTATTTCCGCCAGAAGCTCATCGGCTCATGGGACTCGTGCGTCTTCGGGTGAGCGACCGCGGTCATTCGGAGCCTCCGGCGGCTTGTTGGGCCATCCAGGCGGTGAACTCTTCAGGCGTATGCACGAACACGCGAGCGCGCATCTTATAGTGCCCCATCCCGCACAGCTCCGCGCAGCCGATCTCGTACTCTCCAGTCTTCGTCGCTTGGAACCAGGCGTTGATGGTCATGCCGGGGACCGCGTCCTGCTTGATGCGGAATTGCGGGACATAGAAGGAGTGAATCACGTCCTCCGACGTCAGATGCACCACGACGGGCTGGTTGACCGTCACGTGCAGCTGGTTGCGCACCGTGAAATCGTCACCAGTCCCCAGCTGCCCGTCGGGCCCCGGATACGTGATCTGCCACTCGAACTGTTTGACGTGCACGCCGATGCTGTAGGCGTTCGGGGGCACGCTGTTGCGACCCTTGATCTGCACCCAGTAGTGGTTGCTGACGATCCCTAGCGCCACGACCGTCACCGCCGGAATCGCGGTCCAGATCACCTCGGCGCGCGTCGAGCCGTGCGTGTAGAACGCTTTGCGGCCGGGGCGCGCCCGGTACTTCACAGAGAACCAAACCAGCCCGACCTCGACGATGACGAGCGCGATCCCGGTGATGATCAGAATCGCCAGGAACAGCCCGTCGATCGGTCCCGCAAAGGTCGACGCCGCCTCGGGGAGCCACCAATGCATGATGCCCGATCTCCTCGCGCTTAGTGCGCGGCGAAGGTGAAGTCTTGGGTCTTGGGAGCCGCGCCCGCAACGGTCACCGTCGCCGTCTGCGTGCCGTACTTCTCGTGCCACGCCTCGATCGTGTACGTCCCGGGCGGCAGGCCCTTGATCGAGAAGGAGCCGTCGGCGCCCGTCACCGCGAAGAAGGGATGCGGCAACACGCCGAGCCACGCGTTCATCCAGCCATGCACGTTGCACTCGAGCGGGACCATCACCTCGGGCATGTTGAACGTGCGCACCGTCGGCGTCGCCGTCACGTTGGGCTGGCTGACGTTGAAGGGGCGGTTCTTCACCGCTTTGGCCTTGATGTTGTGCAGCAACGGATCGCTGTTCTTGATATTGAGGGTCTGCCCGACCTGGATCCCCAGCACGTGCGGATGGTAGCGGCAGCCATTCTGGTCCAGCGTCACGGGCGTCGTCGGCGCCGGATAGGTGGCACCCGCCGGCAGCCCCGCCTTCACGTACACGAACACATTGGAGAGCGTCCCGTTGGCGTTGACGACCACCGTCTCGGCGGTCGGCGACGTCGGGTACTTGGCCTTACAAGCGGCCTCTTCGCTCATGTCGATCTTGGGATTGGTGGGCCGGACACCCGTGAACTTGACCTTGCCGCTGATCGTCGCGCCGGCCTGAACGGCCTCGGCCGTTTGCCGAGCCGCCGACGCCGCCACCACGGCGAGCACCACTGCACCACCGATCATGCCAAGCAGTCTGCGATTCATTCCAACCTCCTGAAGGATCTATTTAGGCCGCTGCGCGCGCCACACCACCAGCATGCCCAGCGCCAGGGTCAGAGCCATGGCGATCACCGGCGAGATGAACACGCGCGCCGGTGTCGGCTCATCGAGGGCGAGGAAGTACCAGGTGCTGACGGCCATGCGCGAGCCCTGTTCACCATTCGACCCGTCCCACGCGAAGAAGGCCACCGGAATGGCCCGGCCGGTTCGGACCTGAAGCTCGTGTGCCGTGTCGGCCGTCGCAAGGGCGCGGGCCAGCACGACGCGCCATTGGCCGTGGTCGTAAACCGCTTGCGCGCCGACGGTTCCGCCGCCGGCCGCGGGATCGAACCGATCGAGCCCGCGCGCGACGCCTGCCACGGCGCCTCCCTGGCTCGACCAGCGCCATTGATACACCGGCGCGGTCGCGTTGCCCATCAGGAAGTACGGCCGTTCCATCCCTTCAGGGATCTTGAGAGGAAACTGCACCGCCAACTGGTCCGGCCACAGCCCGGGCTCGGGCGGGGCCGACGCAGAGTCGTCGCCGGCCAGCGCCGTGAACACGCGGCCGATGAATGTGAGCCAGCTCGAGTCGGGGCTCTGGGACCGGTCATCCCACACCACGCGCAGCGCGAGGGAGTCGCGCGTGTGCACCGCCTGGACGCGCACACCGCTCACCGCGGGCGCGAACCACCGGGTCTTTCGAATTACCTGCCCGACAAGCGGGAACCAATAGGAGTCGATGCGACCCCACGCCGAATCGCCCGGAGAGCGCGGCAGCGGTCCGCTGATCTGCGGCGCGCGAATGACGTCGCGGACCGTCGGTGGCTCGGCAGGCGAGAGGCTGCGTACGTACTGCGCCAGGCGCCACAACTGCTCTGCCGTGGCGACGGTCGTGTCGAACGAGGGCATCGGCGTGCCGTCGAGGCCAGTGCGCAGACGGTGATAGATGTCTTCGACCGTGGGGCCACCATTGAAGCGCCAGTTCTGCGACAGGTCGGCGGCGAAAATCGGCCGCCCCGCGTCGTCTTTCAGGGTCGGGGCTGAGGGCCCGTCGCCGCGGCCCAGGTCGCCGTGGCATTTGCGACACCCAATCGAGTCGTAGAACTGCCGCCCCACGCGCAGGGCGTCGGCCCCGCTCCCGCCGCCCGGCGCCCGGCCGAAGTCGAGCGCCTTGGGATGCGTGCTCGTGTCGGCGAAGAACGTGGAGAACGTCTTCAGATACGCCACGACGTCGCGCCGCTCGCGGTCGGAGAGCCGCGTCTTCCAGCCCGGCATCGCGGTCCCCGGAAGGCCTTGATCGACCGCGCGCAGCAGATCGGCGTCCGTGGGGAGCTCGCCACTCGCCGTCGAGCGGATCTGGTAGATCGCGCCCGTGAAATCACGCGGATGCGGGAGCATGTAGCGGGCGGCTTCGCCGTCGCCGGCTCCGGTTTCTCCGTGGCATCCGGCGCACCACTTGACGTAGACGGCCTTGCCGGCCGTTGTGTCCTGCGCCACGAGAACCGTCAGCATGAACAGGGCGCTAATCATGCCCGCCCTCCGCGCTCTTCTCCCACGTCCTCGGCTTCCACCCCGTCTGGTCATACAGGAACAGAATGACTGACCAGATCTCCTCCTCGGACAGGAAGTCTTCCCACGTGGGCATCGCCGAGTTCCAGGGCGTCGCTTCGCGTGGCAGGCCGGGACCGCCTTTGGCGACGCGCCAGAACACGAAGCTCTCCGTGAGCTGCGCGATCGTCCCGTTGTCCTGGAAGTTCAGGGGGATCGGATTGAACCCGTTGGCGTAATGGCCCTGACCGTCGAGATGATCGCCGTGACACGGAACGCAATTCTGATAGTAGACGCGCCGTCCCACGGCGAGGTGCTGGGCGAGCTCGGCGCCCTGCGTAGCCCGGAGCGGATTCTCGAGCCCCGCCAGCGTCATGGTTTTGCCGCGGAAGGTGATCGAGGTCGGGGGCGCCGGATGAATCGACCGGAGGTTCGGCGGCGCCGAGACCGACGCTTTCACCTGACCGTAGGTGAGACCGCCGACGAGCAGCGTGACGACGCCGAGGAGGGCTGTGCGGACGGTCTTGAGGCGCGGCTCGATCAAGACGGCGTGCAGCGGCTCCTTGAACTGAGTCCAGCGCGCTTCGTCATCGCTCACCCAGATGAGCAGCCCGACGAAGATCGTCGCCATGTACTGCAACACGACGCTCTTCGGCACGACGGCGCTGCCCGGGAGGAGCGGAATGCCAAACGCGACGACGATGTAGGCCAGCACCAGGAGGCCGGCCGCCTGCCAGAACGGATGTCGGAGTCGCTCTCTCATTTCCGCCCCGCCAGGAAGTTCACGAGGGCCTCGAGCTGATTGCCGGTGAGCTGGTCGCCGAAGACCTTGGGCATGACGCCCGCGAACCGTTCGTATCCCTTCGTCACTTTGGCGTTGGGCAGGAGGATCGCTTCACGGATCCCCGCGGCACTGAGTCGTCCGCCAACGTGCGACAGGTCGGGCCCCACCGCGCCACCTTCGGCGCCGACCTTGTGGCACCCGACGCACCCGGCGCCGCGGATGATCGTCATCGGATCGGTGCTGCCGCCGGCAATACTGGCGCCGGAGGTTGTCGAGGATGTCGAGGTTGTCGAGGCTGGGACATCCGAGGCGGTGACTGTGATGCTACCGCCGTTTGATTCGAGGAAGGCGATCACGGCCCAGATCTGCTGCGGCGAGAGAGTCCGAGACATGTCCGGCATGATCGGCTCGTAACCCTGCACGACGAAGGCACCCGGCTGCGTCAACGCTTCGTGGAGATACGCCTTGCAGTCCTTCCCGGGCTCGCGCTTGCCGCAGCGCGCCCCGATCGGCCCCTGCCCTTTTTCGTCGGTGAGCAAGTTCGGCGCCCTGGTGCCGAGCCCGTGACACGTCGTGCATCCGCCAATGCCGGTGAAGACCTGCTCGCCGGCTTGAGCGAGCTGCTCGGGCGTCACGTCGGCACCGAGCGTCAACGCGCGCGGCACCTCCGACTGCACCTGCGGGATCTTGTTCGCGATGAGCGTATAGAGCGCCAGCGTCCCGAGCACGACGCCGAGGATGCGGAGGTTAGTGCCCCACATGCTGGCCCCCCTTCCCTGCCGCCCCAGCAGGCCCAGCGGGAACAAAGGTCGATTTCTCGGCGAGACCGCCGAGCCAGAAGATGAAGCCCACGAGCGAGAGGAAGATGAGGACGCAGATGCTGATCATGATGGCCGCCTGACCGAGCGCCGGCGTCGCCGCGTACTGGGTCTTGTCCTGAACGACCTGCCACACGTGCCAGTGTTGGCGAATGCCGCTGCGCGCGAAGCCCATCAGGCCCATCAGCCACGTGAACGTGACCGCGAGGATGAAGAGCGCATACTGCGAGCGGGGCGGCATCTTGCCCCATTGGATGGCACCGAGCGATTGCGCGCCCCGCGCCATCATGACGTCGATGACGGTGACGAAGATGATGCAGGCGAGCACCGCGCCGACCTGATACACCGAGTACCCGATGCGGACGATCGCCTCGACGAAGTAGCCGCGGATGCCGAAGAACAGCACAATCGCGGCCGCCACGCCGAACATGCCGCCCTGGATCATCGTGCCGGTACGCGCCCACGGTACGACGGTGCGGATGTTGGCGCGCCGATATAAGAGGAACGACAGGAACGTCGTGAGGATCATCAGGTTCACGGCCGTGTTCTTGGCGCTCATCACGCCCAGCGCGCCGAGGAACGGATGGTGCGACCCGCCCATGGCCGCCAGCTCACGCGAATCGGCGATCATCGTGTGCGGCGTGCCCCACACGATCGCACCGAGCACGAGCACCGCGAGCAGCCACTTGGTGTAGGGCCGGAAGCGCTCGGCGCCGGGAATGCGCCCCATCCCGACCCACAGGTAGTAGTTGCCCGTCAGGAACAGGACGGCGATGAGGAAGGCCTGGATCACCCACAGCCAGCTCATGAAGCCGCCCATCATCGTGATGCCCATCGACTGGTCGTACTGGTAGATCTCGCGGCCGAGCCAGTAGCCCGCGAAGGGCAGCACGATCAGCGCCGAGATCGCGATGAAGTTCCCGACGTACCCCATCCAGTCGTAGTGGGCGCGCTCCTCATCGGTCTTGGCGGCGAGGAAGCGATAGCTCGCGTACGCGCCCACGATGGCGCCGCCGAACACGACGTTGCCAATCAGGCGGTGGATGTTGATCGGCATCCACGTGTGGTTCACGATGGCATGCCAGAGCTTGATGCTGCCGGGGGCGGTGTCGGGCGTGACGTCGCGCGGCGGTGTCATCATGTAGGTGAGCCACGAGTCGGCGATGAACATCACCAACGTGCCCCACAGGTTGAGCAGGATGCCCAGCCCCCAGTGGACCACCTTGGCGCGACCGACTTTCCAGCGATCCCAGCCGTAATAGTAGAGGTAGAGCGTGAACGACTCGAGGAAGAAGATCGAAACGTAGATCCACATCGAGACGCCGAAGATCGTCGTCAGGTAGGCGAAGAACTTCGGGTACAGGGTGGCCAGGAGGAACGTCAGGACGGCCCCCCAGATCGCCGTGGCGCTGTAGGCGATGAGCAGGAGCCGCGTGAACTCCTTGGCGAGCCGGTCGTAGCGCTGGTCCTTCCCGAAGATGCCGATCGCCTCGGCCACCACGGCGAACATCGGCACACCCAGCACGAACGCCGCGAACATCAGGTGGATCTCGGCGGCGATCCACACCGCCGCGCGGCTCCCGATCACCGGGAAGTCGCGATAGGCGGGGAGGCTGTCGGTCGCGGCCTGGAGTAGATGGACGGCGTCGATCATCAACTGTCCGCTACGAAGAAGGGGCGCCGCTTGCTGAAATCGAGCGGCATCGCGGACCGGATCTCGGTGAGGAGCTCCGGAGTGATCTCGTGCAGGCCGCGTGCGCGCGCCCAGCCTTCGACGCGCTGCATCACGACGCCGCGCACGAACGACGGAATCCGCTCGAGCCGGGCGCGAGCGCTCGCCGACCACGTCAGGGCGGGAGTGAACTCGTTTCCATAACTCACGCTGACCGGTTCAATGATTGCCGTCGATTGCGGCTCATACGTGCAGGATGGATCCGCCGCTAGGACATCCCCCTCGAGCGCGAAGGCCCGTGCGCGACAACCGCCGCAGAGCTTCTGGTACTCGCAGCGCCCGCACTTCCCACCCAGCGTCCCCTCACGCAGCTGTTGGAACAGCGGCGCCGAGCGCCAGATGTCGCCGAAGCTCTGCGCGCGCAGATCGCCGGCGACTTCGGGGAGATAGGGACAGGGCGTGAGCTTGCCGTCGGGCGTGATGCGGCAGTACTGCGTGCCGCAGGGGCAACGCGTCTCATAATTCAGGATCGGGGAGTCAGGGTCCAGGGCATGTACGTGCCGCATGAAGTGCGGCGCGCACTTCGAGCGCACCATCATCCGGCCGCGGTAGTCCCTCTGCCAACGCGCCAGATCCGCGAGGACCGCCTCGTATTCCGCAGGCGCCAGGTCGGAGAGCCCAGCGCCCCGCCCCGTGGCCACCAGGAAGTAGCAGTTGAACGCCACGGCGCCCTGCTCCGCCGACCAAGCCACCAGCCGCTCGAGCTCGGCCCGGTTGCCCTTCGTCGCCGTCGTCTGGACGATGAAGTCGAGTCGTTGCGCCTGCAGGCGGCCGAGGGCGGCGATCGTGTCCTGGAGCGAGCCTTGGCCGTGCCGGAAGTTGTCGTGGTAGGTCGGCCGCAACGAGTCGATCGACACGGCGACCCCGCGGACGCCGGCGGCCTTGAGTTCGGCGATGCGCTCGTCAGTCAGCAGCGTGCCATTCGTCCCCACGACGACCGTCGCCCCGCGCGATGAAGCGTATGACGCGATCTGCGTGAGGTCATCGCGGAGGAGCGGCTCTCCCCCGGACAGGACGATCAGGGGCGCAGGGTTCACCGCGAGCAGCTCGTCCACGATGCGGAGACACTCGGCGGTGCCAAGCTCCGACGTGGCGTCCTCGCGCGGGCCCGCCGAGATGTAGCAGTGGGCGCACTCGAGGTTGCAGCGCCTGGTGAGGTTCCAGGCGACGACGTGCGGGACGAAGTTCACTGCAGCAGCTTCTCCACCGCCCGCTTCGCGTCCTCCGGGGTCACAGCCTTCATGTCCACCGGGCACTTGTCCATCTTCTCCTCGATGTCGCGGATCGGGCAGCGCGTGATGCCCTGCGCCTTGGCCTCCTCGATGAATGCCCGCATCTCGGGCGAGAGCGCGTCCTTGCCCTCGGCCTCGGCCCGGATCTGCTTGGCCCGCAGCTCGGTGAACATCACCATCATCGTGTCGATGTCGAATTCGTCGGCCTCGATCATCGCCTGCTTGTTGTCGTCCATCACGGGGGTCGTCACGCGCCACATCGAGTGATTGCGCGCGAAGCGTTCGACCGTGTTGCGGGCGAGGGGCCGCGCGATGAGCGGCACGAGCTGCAGCCGCTGCCAGGCCTCCTGGGTCCACACGATCGGATCCGTGACCACCCGCTCTCGCGTGCTGACGTTGCCCGTCACGGGACACTTGGTCTCGATCATGGCGACCGCGGGGACGGGGTCGGCGTCGAGGCCCTGCACCTTCGTCGCCTTCATCTGTTCCGCGGCCTTCACTTCGGCGAGGGCAATCTCCTCGGCGTTGCCAATGCCCATGATCAGCTGCATGTGCGTCGGCAGCAGCTTCCGGATCGCCTCATCGAGCCATTTGTTCGTGACCGTGGGCGGGGGACCGGAGTTGCCGACGTTCTCGAGCACGTACTCTTCGACGGCGCGCCGGGCGATCCCTTGCGCGAAAGGCGGTACCCGCAGGATGCGGACTTCCGCTTCGGGCGCCCACGGCAGGCCCGCCTGACCGTCTTCCTCTATCCAGGGGATGTCTTCGGGGCGAATGCCCACGGTCCCCGTGAGCAGCGTGTTGCAGGGCGCAAGTCGCACCAGGTTCTCGGCTTGCGACCCCAGATCCGTACCCTCAATGCGGTGCGCGCCGTGCCGCGCCAGCACCATCAGCGACGGCTTCACCTCTTCGGCCCACTGCATGATCACCTGGAACGGTTTGCCGATGAGGATCTGGGTCTTGATCGGCACGTCGGGGAACTGCTGGGCCATCACCTCGGCGCGCTTCAGGTTCGCCTGGCAGAGCTTGAGGAGGCCCTTGTCGATGATGTTGTTGTGCAACTCCTCCTGCTCCTCGAACTTGAAGACCTTCGACGCCTGATACGACAGCACGTCCTTGATGTTGTGGAACACGACGTGGTGGTATTCGACGTCGAACGCGCTGCACACGTACAGCGAGCCGCCGAACGCCTGCGCCAGCTCGAGCGCGGCCTTCATCGCCTTGTAACTGTACGACGAGCCGTCCACACACACGAGGAACCGGCCGCCCTCAAGGGCTCGATCGTCGCGGACGATCAACACGTCCTTCTCCACGCCGCGCAATACGCGGGCGACGACGCCGCCGAGCTGCGAGAACTGCTGGCGGCCCAGGCCATGCGCGCCAACGGCGAGCAGGTCGTACTGGCGGCCCGAAGAGCCGACGAGCCGCGCGGCCGCGTCTTCGTCCTCGGCGACGAGCCGGCCATTGTCACCGAGCTTCACGTCGCTGCGGACTTTGTCGCCGCCGTCGTATCCCGCGGCGCGGTTCGGATCGAAGCCGATCAGGCCAGGGAGGCGCCCCTCGCCGCGGTTCACTTCGTTGACGATTTCTTCGTAGTTGATGCCTTCGAGGAGCTGCCGCGTCAGCGGCACGCCCGCGGCTTCACAGCGCTTGCCCAGCTGGTCGAGAAAGCTGTCGGCGATGAGCTGCAGACCCTTCTCGATCAGCTTGTCGTGGATCTTGCGCTGTTTTTTGATTTCGTCGGGAGTCTGGAACTGCGCGGGGAGGCCGGTCTCGAGCTGACGGAAGCGGACATCGTGGAGGCGCGCGGCGTAGACATGATTGCCGGTGATGCGCCCGCCCTCGCTCTTGCGGCACATCTCGAGGGCGCGGTCCACCGCCCAATCGGAGTGCTGCGAGTTGTCCACGGGAACGAAAATCTCGCGGTACACCGGCGTCTCCTAGGCGAGGGGAGGTGGAGGTGTCGGCAATGCATATGCGCCATCGGAATGAGCCTGTCAAGGAACTTGTTCACAAGGTCCCGGGGACGAGTTGTCCCCCGTTTTCGTCCCAAACTGTAATCGCGTCCACCGGGCACACGTCGCACGCGCGCAACAAGCGCTCGCGGTCCACGTCCTCCGGCTTTACGAAGACCGCGGTGCCGGAGTCGTCGAGCACGAAGGCTTCGGCGGCCTCGGTCACGCAGTCGCCGAACCCCACGCACAGGGTCCGGTCGATGCGGACGCGGAGGCCGCCGACGACGCGTTCTTCGAAATCGCTCAAGGTCCTCGCCCCGCTCCGGTGATCACGGTGAACCGGCCCACCTTGGTGTGGCCGTCGGGTCCTTCGACGTGGTAGAAATAGACACCGGAAGCGACGCGCCTGCCGGTGCGACTGCGGACGTTCCAGGTCTCTTCACCCCCGCCGGTCGGATCGTTGTGCACCACCGCGGCCACCAAGATGCCGCTCACGGAGTAGATCCGGATGATGGCGCGGGAGGGGAGGTTCACGAACTTGAGGGCCGCGGTGTCGGGGGTGAGCTCGTAGCCGCTCGACACGTACAGCGGATCGGGGACGGTGTGGACCCGCGCCAGACTTCCTGACACCACGCTATCCACGGTGTACGCGCGCTGCACCGTGACGGCGTAGCGGAGCCCCGGGGCGTACGACGGCCGAACGAGGGGCCCCGTGAACGTGTAGGCGGTGCAGTCGGTCATCGCGGGACCAGTGGCGGGAGCGCAGGTCGCGCCCATGACGCCGGTCACGGCGCGGAGACGCCATTGTGTGCCCGCCGAGGGAATGGCGCTCAACTCCATGAAGAACGGCTCCCCATTCACCAGTAGCACGACACCGCTCGCGTCACCGGTGCCATCGGCGTTGAAATCGAGCGGCTCGAACTGCGCCGTGCGCTCAAGAGAGGCGCACGGGATCCCCCACCAGTCAGGGAAGCAGGTCGGTGGCGTTGCATACAGGTGATGGTAACCGAGGGCGGTCATGCTCGGCGTCCCGGTCCCGTCGTTCACATCGGTCGCGGTGTTAGCGGTGCCGGCCGTCACGCCGGCGGCGAGCAGGGCGCGGAGGTTCAGGAACCCCCACCCCGACCCGCCACTAGGTCTGAAAGGCACGGTCAACCGGTGCGTCGAGTCGCGCACGGTGAGGCTCGAGTCCGCGTTCCACGTCACCAGGAAATCGGCGGGATACCAGGCGGTTTGCGTGAATGCGAATCCACGCAAGTTCAGGTTGATGGCCGCCAGGGGACAGGGTCCCGCGGCGTTCGCCGGCGTGAGATCGCGATAGGCCTGTGGCGCCCAGATGCGACCGACGCCGGTCAGGCGGCCGGAGTTGTGCGCGGCGTCGGGGCAGGCGGTGATCGTGGGATCGGGGGGTTCGCTGCCCGTAGCATCGAACCAGCGGGAATGCGCCAGGTACCGCGAGGTGCTCCGAGTAGCGAACGAACCGAGACCGTATCGTCCGATCGTCATGGCCCGGGCGCCTGAGGTTTGGTAGATCGGGGTGGCGCTGGCCGAGTATGTGAGGGGCATGCGAGCATCGGCCGTGAACGTGAGCCCGAATCGTCGGGCCGCCGCCGAGTCGTAGCGCACGAACCGTTCGATCAGTGAATAGGACCGTTCGGCGGAGCTGTTGAACGCCGGCTGTATGAGCGGCAGGGTGCGGCGCAGGGTGTCGCCGCCCGCGATCAGGGCGAGGTACAGGTTCGGCTCGACACCGATCCCGCCGGCGAAGCCCGGGCCAACAGAGTCGATTCGAACGGTGATGTCGCCAGCCGCGAGCGCTTCAGGGACGAGACCTGTCAATGAAAGCTGGCCGTCGTTGGCGGGAGGGATCGGGCCGTTGAACGCGCCCGTCGCGCTGTCGATCGTTGGGTACGGTCGCGTCGGGTCCAGGATCGTCCCGTCATCAGCGCGTGGCCCTGACATCACCAGGGGTTGTGCTGTGTTGGTCGCGGGCTTTCTGGGCGTGATGGTCTTCACAAACCGTGGTGACTCGAGCGAGCTGGGCCCCGCGCGGATCGAATTCACGTCGAACGCCGTCACGGCGTAGAAGTAACGAAACGAATTCCGCACCCCCCGATCAACGAACGTGAACAGCACGCCGGTGCCGGTGAGCGGCGGGAACCCGGTGTTGCTCCCCGTCACCGCCGTGTCGGCGCGGATGATGGAGACCAGGCCATTGTCGGTGCGGATGCGCCCGCCGAGGGGCACCTGCACGACGTCGCCGTCGAGCTGGTGCTCGCTGGGGAAGGCCCCCGGGCAATCGTCGAGGATGCCGAGCTCCGGGGCGCAGCGCCCGGGATAGCCCCAGGCGCCCGTGTAGTCCACCAGCGACGTCCCGTCGTAGTCGAATTGCGCGACGATTTCGAGGCGGTCCGGGCTCGTTCCCCGGTAGATGCGGTACCCTTCGACGTCATACTGGCGGTAGTTCGGATCGTAGCTCGGCGATAGAGGATCCTGGGTGAGCGGGAAATACGGATCACCGCCCCCCGGTTTGGTGGTCTCCGTTTCGCTCGGCTGCCACACCACCGTCACCTGGTTGTCGCTCGGAATCACAAAGAACGTCGGCGGTTCGGGCGGAGCGGGCATCGCGAACTTGTTGCGGACGATCGCCTGCGCGAGCTGTACCTTGCCGAGCAGCGACTGAGGAACGGTCGTCACTTCGTCGGCCTCGATGCGCCCGTTCGCGTTGGCGTCGTTCTGCGTCACCCACCCGGCAATCCGATCCATCGTGCGTAACCTGGTCGTGTCGGCGGCGATGGAGTCGCCGATGAATGGGATCCCCGGCGGCAGGTCGCCACCGACGTAGGCGTTCACCGTGTCGAGCGGAGCGGCGAACGTGTACGCGAGCACAAATGTTTTCGCTTCGCCGGGCGCGAGCGTGGACAGCGAGATCGATATCGAGTGCCGAGCGTCGTTCGGTTGTTGGTTGAGGAAGCAGACGTGATCGACTTTCGGGTTTCTTGTGCAGGGGTTGTCGCCCGCGCCGCCGTTCCCTGAGAGGTACCGCCACAGCTGAACGACACCGATCGGATCCGGGTACCCGGTTGGCGATCCGGTATATGTGGTGAACACGGCGACGTCCCGCCCCATGAATGTCGCCCCCACAAGCCCGGGCGCTGGGGCAAAGGGGCGCCAGCCATAGATCTCCGGCGGGAACGTCCAGTTGGGCTCCGAGAAGTCGCTTTTGTAGCCGATCGCCGTCCCCAGCGGAAGGACGGCCGTGCCGTAATTCGAGGTCGCATCGCCGACGTCGGCGTCCATGTACACCTGGACGTAGAGACTATCGATCGCGTAGCCGCCGTCAGGAATCGCCACGCTTAGTTGCGCTTCGCTCGAGTCCTGGAAGCGAGCGCCGAGCGCCGCGAGCTCGGGATCCGAGTACACGGACGCCGTTCGCGCCGTGACGTTGTGCATCGTGAAGACGAAGTAGACGATGTCCTGATTGCCTTCGGGGTAGTTCCACACCAACGCACGCTGATCGATGAGTAGCCCCGCAGGGTGCGTGCGCCCGTTCAGGAACCTCGGGTTGCCATCCCAGTACCGTGTCCACAGGTCCTGTTCCGAGACCGCCTTCCGACCCAGGTACGTCGCTGCGAAGATGCTCGTGTCCTGCACGACGGCGGCCGCGGGCCACGCCGCCTGGTCGATCGAGTCCCGCGAGTCGAAGACCGCCGTGAGCGGGTCACCGGCCACCTGCGTCCCGCGCCCGTCGGTGAAGTACGCGCCGACAGTGTCGCCCGCCCAAGCGAATCCCGCGGTTGCGGGAATGATCCCCGCGACCTGGAGACCCGACTTGAAGATGTATTGATCAGGTGTGCCCCGGGGCCAGAACCCACCGCCGACGACCGGCGAGCCCAACAGGTCGACACACAGGTCGCCGACGTTGTTCAGGCTGCAGAAGACGCGGTTGGCTGTCAGCGCCTTTGAGCTGAGCGGCGACGAGAACAAGTTGAGCGCCCGTGCGGCTGGCCGTGGCTTCTGTGGTGCCTGCGCGTTAGCGATGCCTCCAGCGAGCGGCAGGAGCACGAGGGCAAGACAAGCAAACGAGGCAGGTTTCATGATCGGCCCTCCTTTGGTGACTCACATCCCTTCCAGTCCGAGTTCCGCGCGCGCCGTATCCATGACGGCCGGGGTGATCTCCGCGATGCCGCGCTCCTTGGCGTAGTCGGCGTAGATCCGCTTCACCATGCCGCGCACAAAGGAAGGGACGCGGTTCAGGCGCTCAGTGGCGTCGGGAGACCACACCGTCCCACGCCCCACGCCCGACGCCCCGTCGTCAAACGCGTCCTCGCGGCCCGTCGACACCATCCTGCGAACGGTCTCGAGCGGCTGCGCGGGCACCGTTCGCCCGCCGATCTCCACGCCGAGCGACGAGACGAGCTGTGTTTCCATCGGATTTGTGAGCATGGCGACGACGCGGCCGCATTTGGGACACTTGAACGTCGCGGCCAGCGTGCCGTCGCCGGGGAGTTGGCGCTCCTCGAACGCCATCTGTTTGTCGCAGTCGACACAGAGGAACTTCACAGGCGGGCTCCCAGCGCGGACCAGGTGTCAGGGGTCGGGTGCCAGGGCACGCGTGCCAAGACCGGGATGCCAAACTCTTTGGCCAGGTCGTCACCTGCGGCTCCCGCGAACTGCCCGCCGACCATGTTCTCGACGATGCCGAGCAGCTTCGAGCCGCGGTCCACCGCCGCGCGCATCGCGCGGCGCACGGCGTCGCCCGATTCCGCCGTGGGAATCGTGACGGTCAGGACCGCTGGAGGCGATCCCAGGATGTCACACAGCTCGATGTAGCGCTGCATCCCGGGTGGGAGGTCGAGCAACAGAACGTCGAGCGTGCCCCACGCGACGTCGCTGAGCAGCTCGCGCAGCGCCGCGGCTTCCATCGCGCCGCGCCACACAAAGCTCTCGGCGGTCGGTCCCTTGAACGCGAGCGGCGCGCCGTCCTCGATCAGCATCGCCATGGAAATACAGCGAACGCCGTCGAGACCGGTGAGCGGCTCGACGTGTTCGCCGCGCGCGGTGAGCGGTGCGCGGGGAATCTCCAACAGGCGTGGGATCGTGGGGCCGTTCAGGTCCGCGTCCAGCACGCCGATAGCCCGCTTGGACCGCGCCAGCGCCCGCGCGAGGTGGGCGGTCACGTAGCTCTTGCCTACGCCCCCCTTGCCGCTCATCACGGCGATGACGCGCCCCACTCCAGCCAGCCGCTCGGCGACCCGCTTGCGCTGGGCACCGATCTGCTCCGGGAGCCCCGAACGGTCGGCCTCGGTCAGCTCGTGGTACGTCCGAATGGGGGGCATGACGGAATAATAGAACCTGAGGCGGGGACTCGGTTAGATCGCCCGCCCTAACGGTCATAACGTTTCACTGCCTATCTTTTGTCTGTCATGATCGAAGCGCTGAAGGACAAGCTCCAGGCCGAAGTCGAGCGCCTGAATCACGAGATCAACTTCGTCCTACCGAAGGAGATCGATAAGGCGCGCCAGCACGGCGACCTGCGGGAGAACTCCGAGTACAAAGCCGCGCTCGAGCGCCAGCAATTCGTGGCCTCGCGCCTCACCCACCTGCGGATGCGGCTCGGCAAGTTGTCGAGCGTGTCCGAGGCGGAGATCCCGCGCGACCGCGTGGGCTTCGGGTCCCGCGTCACCGTCGAAGACATCGACACGAAACAGAAGGAAGTCTACGCGCTGACGCTGGGTGAGTTCATCGAAGGCGGTGAGGATGGCGCGGAGGAAATGCCGGTCTCGATGGCCTCACCACTCGGCAAGGCGCTCCTCGGCAAAAAAGTCAAAGAGAAGGTTGAGATTGTCCTGCCGATGGGAAAGCGGAAGCTGAAGGTCGTGGATCTCGAAACCGTCCACGACATCGCCGAGGGCCGTCACAACCGCAAATGAAACACCATCGGCCCGCGCGGTGTCATTGAGTCTGCCGCCGCGCGGGACTCAATGCTCATCGCGGCACCCGTTACCGGCCCGAGATCCGCCGGGACATCGAACGCCATCGCCATCACGGTGGACTCCGCTTCGTTCATCGTCATCCTAGCTGCCCGCTTCATTCCGTCCGCCGTCACGAACCAGATCTGGTAGCTCTCGTCGGGCTCGTTCGGCGCCATTCCCTCGCAGCGCACCAGCCAGCGGTGGGCAGCGCTGTCGGCGAAGATGGTCACGCCACCGAGGCGGCCGTTCGTGGTCACAGGCACCCAGAGGACGCGCGTCGCAGGCCCTCGCATGAACCCCAGCGTGTCGCGCGCGGCGTCGAGCTCGCCAGCGAGCTGATCACGCTCGGCGGTGAGATCCAGGATCCTGCCCCGCGCCCAGTACCCCGCGCCGCCGAGGCCCGCGAGCACCAGGACGGCCGCCGCCGCGCGCCACACCCACCGGCGAGCACCGCTGCCCGCCCGAACGGCGCGCGCCAGCACCCGCGCCCGGAGCTCGGGCCGCGGCGCGCGCGGATTCGGGATCATGCCCAGCCAGTCGGTCATCGCAGCCAATCCTTCACGTGCTTCAACGTCTCCTCCAGTTTGCCGTGCGCGATACGCAGCCGCGTCTTCACGGTCCCGAGCGGTTGCTCGGTGCGGCGCGCGATCTCCGAGTGCGTCAGGCCCTCGAAGTACGCGAGCAGCACGACTCGACGCTGATCGGCCGGGAGCGCGGCCAGGGCGGCGTGCACTTCCTGGTGCAGTGGCCACCCGGGCACCGACGCCTCAGCCGGGTCGGGCGCCGGCACCACCCCGTCGTCTTCGTGGCGCCGCGCCGCCTCCCAGCGATCCGCCTTGCGCCACCAGCGCCACCGCCGCCGCAGGGCGTCGAGCGCGCGGTTGCGCGCGACCGACAGAACCCAGGGGACCAGCGGCCCGCGGCTCGGGTCGTGTTGGTGAATCCGTGCCCACACCTGCACGAACACGTCGCTCAGGACCTCCTCGGCCTCGCTCTGATCTTGAAGGATGCGTGTCGCAAGGCCCAGCACCCACGGCGCCAAGGCATCGTACAGCTCGGCCAAGGCGCTCTCGTCCCGCGCTTTGAGGCGCCGTACGAGGGTTCGCTCGTCCTCTTGACTAAGACGTTTTGGCTGGGTCACTTAGATTCCTATTCTAGCGTCGCTCCGGGTGGGCGACTACCAGGCCTCACTTCTCTTTCGAGGGTCAGCCATGGTTTCGAAGCGTTTCGTACTCGTCCCCGCCCTATGCGCCCTTGCCACGACGCCACTGTCCGCCCAGGCCGACCCCGACCGCACCGTCGCGGGAGGTGGCAGTTTCCCGGCGGGTTGGCACGTGCGCACAGAGCTGGCTCGGCAGACCGGTCAACCGGCCCCCCTGGCGAACGTGAAGTTCAGCGGGATGGGCGACGGCATGCATGTGACCGTCGGCCCCGCAGCGATCTACTGGCGTGACGCCGACACGGCGTCGGGGAACTATCACATCGTCACCAAGATCACGCAGATGCAGAACCCGGCTCATCCCGAGAGCTACGGCATCATCATGGGCGGCCGCAACCTGGCCGATTCGGGTCAGAGCTACACCTACTTCCTGGTGCGCGCCGTGGACGGCATGTACTCGATCCGCCGCCGCGCGGGCTACACGGCCCGTCCGACCGCCGTCGTCGAATGGACGGCGAGCGACGCGGTGGTCAAGTCGGACAGCACCGGCAAAGCGACCAACGAGCTCAGCGTCGCGGTGTCGGGTGGCCGGGTGCGTTTCATGGTGAACGGCAAGGAAGTGTACGCCGCCGACGCGGCAGGCCTCGATACTCGCGGTGTGGTCGGCTATCGCGTGAACCACAACCTCGACGTGCACCTCGGGCCGCTCGGGATCCACAAACTGTGACCGGCGCTACGTTCGACGACGAGGAGAAGTATTCGTTCACGCCGTTCACCCGGCACTCCTTTTTCACGCAGGTAAACACCTGGATCGTCGAAAAGGTGATCTGCCCGGGGCGCCAGGTTATCGTCGACCTCGGGTGCGGCCCCGGGGCCGTCACGAAGCTGATTCTCGAGCATGTGTCCGGGGTGGAGCCGCGGCCGCGAGTCATTGGCGTGGACCCCTCCCCGTCCGCGATCGCGAAAGCACGCGCGGCGATTTCTTCCAAGCTGGCCGAGTTCATGGAGGGCAGCGCGGAGCTGTTGTCGCGACTCGTCCCTCCCGCCGACGCGGTCGTCTTCCTGAACGCCATCCACCTGGTTCAGGACAAGCACCAGGTGCTCGGCGAGATCCGGAAAACGCTGAAGCCCGGGGGCCGGCTCGGCTTCAATTCGACATTCTTTGCCGGCGCCTACGTCGAGGGCACGAGCGGTTTCTGGCGGCGGTGGGTCGTCCGCGCCGTGCAGGTCCTGCGTGAGAAGGGGATTGCCGTGAAGCACGACGGCCACGCCGCGGCGATGAAGTGGTTCTCGGCGGACGACTATGCTCAGGCGTGCGAAGCGGCAGGCCTCCGTCCCACCAACGTCGAGCTGGTGAAGGTCGAGATGACGCGGGAGAGCCTGGCGGACATCGGTCAGTTCTCGTTGTTCATCGAAGGCGCGCTGCCCGGCGTGCCCCTCGAAGAGGGGTCGGAGGCCCTGATCAAGGGTCTCGACCGCACCATCGACGAGCTCAAAGTGGAGAGCGTGTCGCGGAACTGGCTGGAGGTAGTCGCGGAAGCCGTCTGAGGAGCGCGACGCCGACGGCCAACAAGACGAGCGCTCCGACCGCGATGACGTTCCACGATTCGAGCACTGCCGCCGCCCGTCTTCCCACGACGGCCGGCGCACTCGCCATCACGAGCACCGCCGAGACCACCAGCATCCAAGTCGCCCACCGCGGCCGCGGCGCCCACCAGACAAACCAGTAGGCGGGCAGCAGTGTGACGTAGTGCGCCTTCCAGGCGAGGGGCGTCACGAGCGTCATCGCCACGAGCGAGATGGTCCACTCACCCGCCGCTCGCCGCGTTGCGAGATCGGTGCCTCCGCTGCGGAACGCGAGCGCGAGGACTGTCGCCAGGAACCCAGCCGCTCCATAGAAGAGCAGACGACCCGTCTCGGGATCCGAAACCGCACGAGCCGTCGCCGCGAGAAGCGACTGATTGAGGCGATGCGCCGACGCTGGATCGGCGATCTCGCGTGCCGCCACGGCGCGCCACCCCTGCCACTGACCGAGCGCCTCGCTCGGCCCGAACACCAGCACCGGCAGGACGACGTTGAGAATGACGAGCCACCCGATCGTCCAGAGGACGTCGCGCCAGCGCCGCCGGTACAGCAGGTATCCGACGAGCAGCACCGGCGCTGCTTTCACGCTCGCCGCGACCGCGAGCGCGAGTCCTCCCCACCGTGGCCGTCCCGTGCGGAAGCAGTCGAAAGCGACGAGGGCCAGGAGCAACAGGAACAGGTTCACCTGCGTGTGTTGGATGTGTTCCTGGAGGATGCGGGCAGACAAGAGCACCGGCACGAGTACCGCCGGCGACACGAAGGACAGGCGACCATCCGCCGCGGGCCAGAACGTGAGCGTCTCGCCGCCCTCCTCGAACCAGCGGGCCAGGAGGCGACAGCACCCCCAGATCGCGCCGACGCTGCCGAGTTGCCACAGGAGCAGCGCTGCGTGGACGCCGATGACTCGCGTCACGAGCGCCAACACGGCCGCGACCAGGCCGAAGAACGGTGGCCACGTATTCAGGTGGATGTGATACGGGTCGCGCCCCGCGAGGATCGACTCGCCGAGCTCGAGGTAGCCGCTGAAGACGACGTCGTCGGATCGCCACAGACTCCGCGCGATCTCGAACGCGAGGTACAGGAGCGTGACGCTGTAGACCGCGATCTGCCACGGCTTGAGTTTCGGCATCAGGCGGGGGAAGTCTTGCGCGAGAGCCAGAGCGAGGCGCCGAGCATGAACAACATCATCCACACGATCACGCTGTAGCCGCCTATGGCGTGATGCGCCCAGTCGCCGACCAGGTCGCGCCCCGTCAGGCCGGTAATCGCCATGAGCGCGAGGATCCCCCACGTGAATCCGCGCGGCTTGAGCGACAGGAACGCGTAGTAGCCGAAGAGCAGCGTGACGAGATGCGCCTTCCAGGTCATCGCGGACAACAGGTGTCCCACGAGAAAGGCCGCCGTCACTTCGAATACGCTGAGTGGCGCGCCACTAGCCCGTAGCCAGAGGAGCGTCCCGCCGAATGCCGCGACGACGACGAACGCCTCGATCTGGTAGACGATCCGGGCCGTCTGTTCGGAGGTCGCGACCACGCGGTAATCGCGCTCGGTGGGCTCCGTCGGCTCCCGCGTGAACCGGTAGACCGACGCGGCGAGGTTCTGGTTGGTGTAGCGCTGCTCGACCCGGCCCTTCCCGAATCCTTCCAAGAGCGTGTGGTAGTAGTCGGAGAAATCCTGCACTCCCTGCGTAGGCCCACGTTGCACCATCGGCAGCGCGATGCAGGCAAGGCCGAGTGGCGCGACGGCGAGGGCGGCGCGACGCCTGCCGCGCACCATCAGCCACAGGACGAGAAAGACGGGAACGAGCTTGATTGCCGTCGCCGCGACGAGCGCCGCGGCACCCCGCACGTCGTGCCCCGCCAGGTACCAGCGGATCCCCAGAAGACAGAGCACGAACAGCGCGAGGTTGACCTGAACGAGGTTCAGGTTGTTCAAGAAGAACTGCGCCGAGAAGAGCACCGCGAGGGCCAGCCGCCACGGCTCACGCGGGCGCTCGGGGGGGGGCCACATCGTGTCGAACACGTCGACGGTCAGCCAGACGGCGACCGGAATGAGGAGCAGGTTGCAGAAGTAGAAGAGCCCCGCGGCGACCTTGAGGGGAAACAAGGCGAACACCTGAAACACCATCGCCGCGAAGGGCGGGTACGTCGGCTCGCGGACGCCGGGGAGATACTGGTAGAGGGGCTGTCCTTCCCAGAACCACCGGCCCGCGAGCCAGCGGGCGTGAAAGTCGGTCCCGGGGCGCTGACTCTTCGCCTCGAGCACCGACAGCACGATGCACACGCCGAGCACGAGAACCGCCAAGAGACGCCGCTTCATACGGCGTCCAGCGTGAACGTGAGCCGGCGGTGCGATTCGCGTAGCGCCGCTTCGACCGCAGATGGCGTCTCCCCGCGTGCGAAAATGAACCCGGGGTACCGCGAGCCTTCCGGGAACGGCACGAGTCTTTCCCCAGGATGCGCCGTGATCTGCACATCCTCGACAAGCGGCACGGCTTTGGCCTCCGCGATGCCGCGGACTTCCCGCAACACGCCGGCGCCGGGGATGGGAATCATCATCACACCGGCGGCAGCTTTCTCGCGCACGAGCGAGGGAATGGGCATGCCGAGAGCGTGACGCAGGATCAACTCCTCGAGCGTCACACCCTCCCCGAACCGCAGCACGGCCGAGCAGCGCCCGCCGATCGGCCGGGCCGCGAGCTCAATGAGCCACGGACCCCGTTCGTTGTAGCGCAGTTCGGCATGCACAGGCCCTTCGACCAGCCCCAACGCCCGCGTGGCCTGCTCGGCGCACTGCGCGATCGATTTCTGCAGGGGTGCAGGTACGCGCGAGGGCGTCACATAGATCGTCTCTTCGAAGAACGGGCCGTCGAGCGGCTCAGGCTTGTCGAACAGCGCGAGGACGTGCAGCCGCCGGTTCACGAGCAACCCCTCGAGCGCGACCTCGTAGCCCGGCACGAAATCCTCGACCAGATACTGCCACGCAGGCTCACCGCAGGCTGCGGCGTCGGGTTGCTGGAGGATCGCCTTCAGTCGAGCGTGCGCCGCCACGAAGGACGCCGGATCGTCGGCGCGCATGACGCCCCGCGACGCGCTCAGGCGCAGGGGTTTGAGCACGCACGGGTAGACGATGCTCCGCGCGATCTCGCTCGGGTTCTCGTCCAGCAAATGGAGCGCGAAACGTGGCGCCGGCACGCCGTGCTCGGCCAGCAGTTCGCGCTGGCGATGTTTGTCCCGCGCAGCCTCGGCGGCATGCAGCGGGTTTCCTTTGCGATGCAGTCGCTCCGCGACCGCCGCAGCGACGATCGCCGTATCGTCATCCACCCCGACCACCGCGTCGATTGGTTGCTTGCGCGCGAAGACGTACACGTCATCGGCGGCGCGCTCGGGATTCTTGAAATCGAGCGTGAGGAGCCCGGCGGGGTTCGCCGCTTCGAGAGTGCTGGGTTGCTCCGAGGCTACCGTGAGCTCGGCGCCGATGCGGCGCGCCGCGTCGACGAACGCCGCGGTGCGGTAGGTCGTGGTTGGTAGAAGAAGAAGGAGGCGGGGCACGCCTCTACATTACTTCGTCTACTTCTTCGACGCCTGGAAGTACGGGTTCGCCCCCGAGGTATGGTCGGTGATGTCCACGATGCCCCGGACTTCCGGAATGTGCTGGGCCAGCATGCCCTCGATCCCCTGGCGCAACGTGACGTCGGCCATGCCGCAGCCCTGGCAGCCGCCGCCCATCCGGAGCATCACGACGGCGTCTTGTACATCGATGAGCTCGACGCGACCGCCATGGCGTGCGACCATCGGGTTCACCTGGTCGTCAAAGAGCCGAGCGACACGTTCGTAGAGCGCGTCATCGTCGACGACTCCGGGCGCGGGGGCCGCCTTCGCCGCCACCGCAGGAGCGCCCGACGCGGCCGCCGCGCGAATCGCCGCGCCGACCGCCTTCCCCACCGCCTGCCAGGGCCCGGGATTGTCCTTCACGACGGTGACGATGTTGCCCGACACGATCACTTCGGTGACGCCGCCGGCGGGAATGGCGAAGATCGCTTCCGCGAGCGGCGATCCTTTCGCGTCGGCGGCGGACGCGAAGCGCCGCACGCCCGCCGCGTGCAGTGGTTGGCTCACGACGAACTTGCAGCGGTGATTGTCCACCGGCTCGGCGGTGATGCGAATCTCGGCCTGACTCATATGCGGCAACCTAAGCCCTCAGGGCGTGTACGCCAAGTTCGCTGCCAGCCAGCGCTCTACTTCCTCTTGCGGCATGCCTTTGCGAGCGGCGTAGTCCGCCACCTGATCCTGTCCGATGCGCCCCAGGCCGAAGTACTTGGCCTCCGGATGCGCGAAGTACCATCCGCTCACCGACGCCGCGGGCAACATCGCGCACGACTCCGTCAGCGTCATGCCCGTGGCGTCTGTCACGGACAGCAAGTCGAAGAGCGTCCGCTTCTCGGTATGGTCAGGGCACGCCGGGTAGCCGGGCGCCGGACGGATGCCGCGGAATCGCTCGGCTACGAGCGCCGCGACGTCATTCTTCTCCTCCGGCGCGTAGCCCCAGAGCTCGGTACGCACGCGTTCGTGCAGCCGCTCGGCGAGGGCCTCGGTCAGCCGGTCGGCCAAAGCCTTGGCGAGAATGCTCGAGTAGTCGTCGTGATCGCGCTCGAACGCGGCGCACACCGCGTCGAGGCCGTGGCCTGCCGTCACGGCAAACGCGCCGACCCAATCGGGCTTGCGGGTGTCTTTGGGGGCCACGTAGTCGGACAGCGTCAGGTTGTGGCGCCCGGGACCCTTCTCGAACTGCTGCCGCAACCCGCGCAGCACCGCGCGAATGGTCGCGCGATCTTCACCGGCGTAGATCTCGATGTCGTCGCCGACCGCGTTCGCGGGGAAGAGCCCGACGACCGCGCGCGCCTGCACCAGCCGCCCGGCGACGATGCGGTTGAGGAGCGCTTGCGCGTCCGCGAAGAGCGTGCGGGCGGCCTCCCCGACCGTTGAATCCTCGAAGATCGCGGGATAGCTGCCTTTCAACTCCCACGCCTGGAAGAACGGCGTCCAGTCGATGTAGGGGACCAACTCCGCGAGCGGGTAGTCGGGCAAGGCCGTGATTCCGGGACGACAGGGGCGCGCCGGCTCGTAGGTCTCCCAGTCGAGCCGCAGGCTCCGCCGTCGCGCCTCGCCGAGCGGCAGGATCACACGCTCGGCATCGCGCGACCCGTATTCGACGCGCAGGCGCTCATACTCCGCCCCGACGTCGCGGAGGTACGCGTCCCGACGCTCGGTGGACAGTAACTGGCTCACGACCCCCACTCCACGTGATGCATCGAGCACGTGAATCGTCGGACCGGCGTAACCGGGCGCGATCTTCACGGCCGTATGCGCGCGTGACGTCGTCGCGCCCCCGATGAGGAGCGGCAGCGTGAAACCCTGGCGCGTCATCTCTTTACCCACGCGCACCATCTCGTCGAGCGACGGCGTGATCAGACCCGACAGGCCGATCACGTCGGCGCCTTCCTTGCGCGCGGTGTCGAGAATCGTCTGCGCCGGCACCATCACGCCGAGGTCGATCACCTCATAGTTGTTACAGCGCAGCACCACGCCCACGATGTTCTTGCCGATGTCATGCACGTCGCCTTTCACGGTCGCGAGCACGATCTTGCCCGCCCGGCGCACGCCCCCCGCCGCCCGCTGCTCGGCTTCGAGGAACGGGACGAGGTAGGCAACGGCTTTCTTCATCACGCGGGCGCTCTTCACGACCTGGGGAAGAAACATCTTCCCCGCGCCAAACAAATCGCCCACGACGTTCATGCCCTCCATGAGGGGCCCTTCGATCACGTCGATCGGCCGCGCCGCGTGGCGGCGCGCTTCCTCGACGTCGGCCTCGACGTGGTCGAGGATGCCTTCGACGAGCGCGTGTCGCAGGCGCTCCGTCACGGGGAGCGAGCGCCATGCCGCATCCTCCCGCGTCGCAATGGTGCTCTCGCGGTGTTTCTCGGCGAGGGATGTGAGCCGCTCCGTCGCGTCGGGGCGGCGATTGAAGAGCACGTCCTCGACGAGCACGAGTACATCGGCCGGGAGGTCCTCGTACACGGCGAGCTGGCCGGCGTTGACGATGCCCATGTCCATCCCGGCGGCGATCGCGTGGAACAGGAACGCCGAGTGCATCGCCTCGCGGACGTGCGGGCTCCCGCGGAACGCGAACGACAGATTGCTGACGCCGCCGCTCACGAGCGCGCGCGGCAACGTCGCCTTGATGCGACGGGTCGCGTCGATGTAGGCGATCGCGTACGCGTTGTGCTCTTCGATCCCCGTCGCTACGGCGAAGACGTTGGGATCGAAGATGATGTCCTCGGGCGGAAAGCCGGCCTGCTCGGTCAGCAGTTTGTACGCGCGCGCGCAGATCGCGACCTTGCGATCGGCGGAATCGGCCTGGCCCTCTTCGTCGAACGCCATCACCACGACCGCGGCCCCGTAGCGGCGGACCAGTCGCGCTTTGGACAGGAACTCGGCTTCGCCTTCCTTAAGACTGATGGAATTGACGATGCCTTTGCCCTGGAGGTTCTGGAGACCCAGCTCCAGCACCTCCCAGCGCGACGAGTCCACCATCACCGGCACCTTGGCGATGTCGGGCTCCGCCGCGACGAGCCTGAGGAAGCGCTCCATCGCCGCGACGGCGTCGAGCATACCCTCGTCCATGTTGACATCGATTATCTGCGCGCCGTTCTCGACCTGGTGGCGCGCGACCTCGAGCGCGGCTTCGTAGTTGCCGGCCTTGATGAGCCCGGCGAAACGCGATGAGCCGGTGACATTGGTGCGCTCACCGATGTTCACGAACAGGGTGTCGGGTCGGATGTTGAGGGGCTCGAGTCCAGACAGGCGCGCGATCGGCGCGATCTCGGGGAGCGCACGCGGCGGCACGCTCGCCACCGCCTGGGCGAGCGCGCGAATGTGCGCGGGCGTCGTGCCGCAGCAGCCGCCGACGACGTTCACGAATCCCGAGCGCGCGAATTCGCTCACCAGCGCCGCCATTTCGGCGGCGGTCTGATCGTATCCCCCGAACGCGTTCGGCAACCCGGCGTTGGGATGGCAGCTGAGGGGGATGTTCGCCAAACGAGATAGCTCTTCGATGTAGGGCCGCAGCTGCGCCGCACCGAGCGCGCAGTTGAGCCCGACCGTGAAGAGCTCGGCGTGCCGGACCGAGTTCCAGAATGCCTCGACGGTCTGCCCCGACAGTGTCCGGCCGCTCGCATCCGTGATCGTGCCCGAGACCATCAGGGGGACGTCCAGACCCCTCTCGTCCAGCAAGCCGCGCACCGCGAACAGCGCCGCCTTGCAGTTGAGCGTATCGAAGATGGTCTCGACCATGAGGAGATCGACGTCGCCCTCGACGAGCGCTTCCGCCTGCGCGCGATAGGCAGCGGCGAGCTGCGCGAACGAGACGTTTCTGTAGCCCGGATCGTTGACGTCGGGCGACAGCGAGGCGGTGCGATTCGTCGGGCCGAGGACGCCGACGACGAAGCGCGGCCGGTTCGGTGTCTTGGCCGTCATCTCGTCGGCGGCTTGGCGGGCGAGCCGAGCGGCGGTGACGTTCAGCTCGTAGACGAGGTGCTCAGTCCCGTAATCGCTCTGCGAGATCACCTGCGCGTTGAACGTGTTCGTCTCGAGGATGTCGGCGCCGGCCTCGAGGTACGCGCGGTGGATCTCGGCGATGACGTCCGGGCGAGTGAGGCAGAGGAGATCGTTGTTGCCGCGCAGGTCTTTCGGGTGCGCGCGCAGGCGCTCGCCGCGGAAGTCCTCCTCCTCGAGAGCGTACGACTGGATCATCGTCCCCATGGCGCCATCGAGGACGAGGATGCGCTGCGCGAGCGCGGCGCGAAGTTGGGTGAGGCGGTGCTGTCGATCGGTCATCGTAAAAGAAAATCCCCGTCGCCAATACGGACGCCGGGGTCCCGGCTTTTTAGCGACTTGTTTAACGTGGCTGCAATAGGCCGCAACTCACCACGGACTGCCTTCAGTTGTTCGGCAAAGGTAATTAGCCCAGGCGATCCAAGGCAAACTCCTTGTTGCGCCACCGCCACAACGTGAGCCGGCGCACGGTTCAAGAACCCGTTGCCTTTGTATCCTAAATGTCCTATTAGTCGAGACTTGGGAGCCATGCGCGCAGTAAACGTCGCCGCCGTCTTGGCGATCGCTGTGTCGGTCACGACGTGTCGCCTCGATAAGTTGATCAACCCGGCGACGGCAGACCGCCTCGTGGTGAACCCGGACAGCGTGCGAGTCTCCGCTGACAGCGGTTCGCTCGTTCCCAAGGATACGATCCTGCGCGTGGCGAGCGCGGATGGTGTCGCGCTCACCTGGACGGCGACCAAGACCGCGGGTTGGGTGACGCTCTCGCCCTCGGCGGTTAGCCTGGTCGTTACGCTCCACCCCGACACACTCTCGCAGGGCCTGCACCTCGACACAATCCGATTCGCATCGCCCCAGAGCAAGGATACCGTCAAGGTGCCGGTCGTATTCGACATCCTTCCGGCCGCGGCGCACCTCGACGTGTCCCCCGGCAGCCGCGACACGGCCGCGTTCGTGGGAAGCGCACAGCCGGATACGTTCTCTCTGCGGATCAAGAACAAGGGCGCTGTGCCGCTGACGTGGACTGCAGCACTCAGTGCTCCGTGGATCACCCTCTCCGATTCGGGTGGTACCGTACCGCCTCAGGACACGACTTCGACAGCCGTGCTTGTGACGCTGCGACCTGACACCCTCAGCACTGGGCCGCACAGCGGCAGGATCGTATTCTCTGCGGCGGGTGCGAGTGGATCACCCGACACGGTGCCGATCGCGTATAGGATCGACCCGTGCGTGCCACAGCTGCTCATGGTCGATGCCCTCGACACAGCCTCCATCGCTCTGAGCGACTGCGGCGCGCCGCACCGGGCGGGGAGGCAGGCAAAGCTGTACGCTGTGCAGGCGATCGCCGGGGACACCTTGTCGTTCCAACTCACCGCCGCTGCGCCTGCCTTCAACGCGCGTCTGATCCTCACCAACGGCACAGCCGTACTAGACTCGATCGACCAGTGCGCGGCCTTGGGGGTGGCGTGCATCAGAAACTATCTTGTGACCTCGCCTGGGCAGTACGTCATCGAGGCCACCACCCGCGATTCGGGGGAGATCGGCGCGTTTACGTTCTCGGCCGTCAAGGAGCTATCGCCAAATGCACCGGCGGCAGGACAGTTCCGCGCGAACGGTACCACGGCCATTGGCGTCGGCACGGTGACGCCCGAGAGTACGGTCGTGTTCAAGGCGACGCTCAACGATCCCAACCCGTTCGACTCCGTACGCCTCGACCTCGAGTTGACTGATGTGGCCACAGGCACCCAGATCGATTCGAGTGCCTTCGTGCCCCGAGGGACATCCGTCGCGCTGTCGGTGACCGGCTTGACGGACAATGACAGCTATTATTGGCGCGCCAGGAATTGCGACAAGACCGGCCGGTGTAGCACGTGGTTCAGCTTCGGGGGGAACGTCGACCCGGCTCCTGACTTCATCGTCAATTCCAAGCCCGAGAACCCAACCATCGGCACGCTCGGCCAAATTGGCGCGAACGGCCCGATGGCCGTCGGTGGCGGCACGGGAGGAACGAGGAATGCGAATGTGACCGTGACGTTTACCGCGGGCGTAACGGACAACGATCCGCAAGACCAGATATCGATCGAAGTAGAATACAAGCGAGTCGGTACCGCCTTCGACTCGACCACCGTCCGAGGGAACGGCGTACCGACTGGGGGGACGGCCACGCATGCCGTCAGCATCCTCGTGCCGTTGCTACTGAACGACACGTATCATTGGCGCGCCCGCGTTTGCGACCAGACGAACCGCTGCAGCGTTTGGGTGCCGTTCGGCGGGAACGCCGAGTCCGCCACCGACTTCCAGAGCCCCTAGGCCGTGACCTGCCCCCGCTGTGGTGCCGAGGGAATCCCGGACGGCGCTCCCGGCTGCCCCAAGTGCGGCCAGACGCTCGGCGACGAGCAGAACCGCACGAACAACGCCGCCGTCGAAGACTCGATCCCCGAGGAGCTCGAGGACGCGCTGCGGCGTGAGTTGAGCAAGGAGTATCAGATCACCGATCTCCTCGGCCGCGGCGGGATGTCGCTCGTCTACCTCGCTCAGGAATTGGACTTGAATCGCCAGGTCGCGATCAAGATCCTGCCGTTGCAGTTCCTCCAGGGACCCGCCTCGGCAGAGCGGTTCGAGCGCGAGGCGAAGATCGCCGCGTCGCTCGACCATCCCCACATCGTGCCGATCTTCCGCGTCGGTGCCACCAGCACGTTCCTGTGGTACACGATGAAGCGGATCCGCGGCCGCTCCCTCGAGCAAATCATTGTGGAACGCGGCGCCCTGCCCTTGCCGGAGGTGCTCGGCGTCGTGGAACAGGTGGGGAGCGCGCTGCAGTACGCGCACCGCCACGGCGTCGTGCATCGCGACGTCAAGCCAGCCAACGTCATGATCGAGGACTCGGGTTGGGCCCTGGTGTGCGATTTCGGCGTCGCGCGCGCCTTCGGCAGCGTGTCGCTCACGCAGACGGGCGCGTCGCTCGGCACACCGCGCTACATGTCCCCCGAGCAGTTCGAAGGGCAGCCGGTGGACGGCCGCTGCGACCAGTACTCGCTCGCCATTCTCATGTGGGAGGCGCTCACAGGCGCCGTCCCGTTCACGGGCGACTCCCTCGGCGAGCTGATCCGGAAGCATCTCCTCGAGCCGCCACCGCGGCTCATTGAGCTGAAGCCCGAGATTCCCCAGCGCGTTTCAGATGCCGTGCACCACGCCATGAGCAAGCGACCCGGCGAGCGGTTCCCCGACGTGGCGGCCTTCGTCGCGGCGCTCGGGGGCCAGGCAGTGCCGAGGATCCCTGCGGGGTTCACGGGACCCCAACCGGTGGCGCAACGGGCCCGCATCCTGTGGGACACGCCGGATAACACGCCTACCGTGCGCATCACGGCGACGCGGCGCGGGCGGCGGCTCATCGCGGCGGCGGTCGTCGCCGGGCTCGCGCTGCTCGGTGGCGGCGCCTGGGTGGCGTTCCGACCGGCCAAGACAGCGAACGGCGCTACACCGGCATCTCACGACTCGACTCCTCAGCGCGGCACCGACACGCAGCGCGTCGCGACGGTCGTGCCGGCCGACACGCCGGTCACGCGGCGGACCACGGCACCCCGGCCTCGCCCAACGGTTCCGCCCGTGGCTCGCGCCAAACTGTCGCTCAGCACGCAGCCGCCGGGCCAGTTGTTTCTCGACGACCAACCGATTCGCAGCACCCCGATCCTCAATTTCGAGCTCGCGCCGGGACAGCACCGCGTACAGGTGAAGCGTGACGGCTTCACGCCGTTCGACACCGTCTTCACCGCGCAACCTGGCCAGGAGATCAAGTGGACTCGCATCGCGTTGAAGCCCATCGGCGGATGACCCGCGCCCTGGCATTGTGCGCGGCGTTCGTCGCCGGATCGGCGACCCTTCCCGCCGCGGCCGCCGCTCAGGCGGCCCCCGCAGTGCTCGTGCAGGCGGTGCGCGCCTACGACGACCTCGACCTCGACGGCGCAGCAGGGTTGCTCCGCCGCGCCCTGTCCATTCAGGGAGCCGGCGCGCTCGCGCCCGCCGACGCCGATCGCGCCCTGATGTACCTCGCGGCCACGGAGGTGCTCCGCGAACACGGCGACTCGGCCCGCGCCGTCGCGCGGCGACTCGTCGTCGCCAACCCGCGTTTCCGGCCCGACGAACTGGTCTTTCCGCCACAGGTGCTCACGTTCTACGAAGGCGTCCGGCGCGCAACGCCCGCGGTGACAGCGCGCGGGCCTGCCGATACGGCGATCCGACCCGGAGCGGAGGCCCTGGCCGTGCGGCTCTACGCCAGCACGGTCCACGACGTCACCGCGACGCTCGACCGCGACGATGGCCGCGTCCTGCGCACGCTGTACGCGGGCCCCGTCGGCGATAGTCTCGATCTGCACTGGAACGGCCAGGACTCGAGCGGCACGACACCCGCCAACGGGCGCTACGCGATCACGGTGACCTCGCTCGATCGCCAGCGGCGCGCCATCCGCATCCTGCGGGTGCCCCTCGAAGTCACGCAGGGCCGAGTCGATACGCTCCCCCACCCCGCGCCGCCCGCCGATTCGCTCCTGCTCCCCGAGCGGCAGTCGCTGAGACCGGCGCTGCGCGCCTTCGCGCCCGCTGCCCTTGCTGGGGTGGCGATCGCCGTGCTGCCCAGCGTGGTGGCCAACGGGGAGGACGCGAGTGGAGCGCGCTTCGTGGTCGGCGGCACCGTCACCGTTGCCGGGCTCGTCGCGTTCTTCTCGCATCATCCCGGCCGATCGATCCCCGGCAACGCCGCTCACAACCGCACGCTGCGCGATGCCTGGCGGCGTGAAGAAGCCGAAGTCGAGCGCCGTAACGCCGAACGCGCGCGCGGGATGCTCGGCATCCGCGCCGGCGCGCCTGTGCTGCTGACCCCGGAGGCTCCGTGAGGCGCGCGCTGGCGATCGTTTGTGTGGCGATCCTGGCCGGTTCGGGCGTCGCCGCGCAGAGCAGGTGGCAGTTGTCGTTCGCCGCGAGCGGCGGGCAGGAGATCGCCCGCTCCCGCATCGGGACGACTCGCGAGCGCGTGAGCGGAATGGTGTTCAGCGGTGAGGGCGCCGCGACGCGCGGCCCGTTCGCCCTGCGGCTTCGCTACGGACAGGGCCGCGTCACCAACGACACGGCAGGGCGCGATGTCGCCGAGGCCGAGGCGCTCCTCGGCTACGAGGCGCGCCCGTGGTTGACGGTCTGGTTCGGGCCGCAGGCGCGCACGTTCGTCGTGCCGGGGCAGAGCGATCGACGCTGGCTGCTCTGGTCCGGCCGAGTCACGGCGCGGGGCACGCTATTCCCGGGGCGCGTCTCGAGTTTTGTCGAATTGTGGCAGGGCGTCACGGGCAACCTGAATCGGCCCGCGGAGTCGGTCAGCGGCGGTGGGGCAGAAGCGGGGATGGAAGTTCGGTTGGCGCGGCGTCCGTTCTGGGGCCGCCTCGGTTATCGCATCGAACAGGGGCAGGCGGGCACGCGGCGTGAAACGGTCGAGGCGATCACTCTGACGATTGGAGTAACACCACTACGTTAAGGGTGTGACGGCCTCGGCCGTTGCTGGCCCGGCGCATTGGCTCGCGCCGCGGCGGCACGAGCGAGTCCGGCAGCCGCTTCCGCAGGCGTCACCCCTCGGCCGCTCGAAACGCCAGCCATCACCTGGGTCGGGAGGCCGAGTACTTCGCTCGCCGGTCCACCCGCCTTGATCACCTGCGACACCAGCTCCACCACCTGATCGGCGGGGACGCCCATCGCCGCGAGTGTGCTCGCCACACGGAGCGAGGCGGCCACGTTGTAGGGCGCCCGGCTCGCAACAGCCAGCGCCGTCACATGCCGGCCACTCAGCCCAGCGTTCAGCGCGAATGCCCCAGCCGCGATCGCTTCTGTGTCGGGCCGAGTGGGACCCGCCTGTTGCAACGCCACGGCGGCGGCGTCCAGCTGCGCCGTCAAAGCGCGCAGCGCGGTCGCCACGCGATCGGCGGGTACGCCCTTCGCGCTTCCCTCGATGGCCTTTTGGATCAACGGATCGATGGGGAGACCTCGGCTCGCGGCTGACGTCGCGAGCTCCTGGACGAGTGCCGCCACCTCGGGCGATACACGACCCGCCAGACGTGTGGAAACGTCCTGCGCACGCAGCGCTGTCCCGACCAGTGCGAGAACGAGAAATACGCGAAGGGTCTTCACAACGAGAGCACGCTATTGCGGCGACCGAAGCCGTCGTCCACTGCGGGAGCGCCGGGGTCGGCGACCCAACGGGCGCCGTCCACGACGAACGCGTACTGATGCTGCCCGGCGGGCAGCGTCAGCGTCGCCGACCACACCCCGGGCGTTCCGGTACGCACCAGGGGCGTCGCCGCCGGATCCCACTGATTGAACGTGCCTGCCAGCGAGACGTCGTGGGCATCGGGCGCGAACAACACGAAGCGAACCGTGACGGGCGAGGTGGCCGGTGTTGCCGCGGGTTGCGCGAGAACCAGCACGAGCGCGAGGGCGGCGGCGAAAGCCGGCACGAGTGTCCAGGGCCGCACGCGCAGGCGCACTTCGCGCGGAGTCACGAGCCGGCGCCAGAAGGATGGTGCGTCGGCGCGCCGCCGCAGCTCCGCGAGGACGCGCGTGTCGAGCCCGGGGAACGTCACGGGTTCGCGATCGACCGCGGCGAGCAGGCGCAGCGCCTCTTCGCCTTCCGCGCGCAGGGCGGGCGGCAGGTCGGTGAGGCGAATCTCGCCGTCGAGGAGCTGCTTGACCTGCGGATGAAAATCGTTGCCGCTCATTGCCGATCCCTCAGTTGTTCTCGCAGCCGGTCGTACGCCCGGTGCATCCGCATCTTGAGCGAGGGCACGGACGTCTTGAGTCGCTCCGCAATCTCGCCGTACGACAAACCTTCCACGTGCTTCAGCACGAAGACTTCGCGCTGTTCCGGCGTCAGCTCGAGCAGCGCGTGTTGCAGTGCGCGGCGCTGCTCGGCTGCCTCGACTGGAACCTCCGCCCGCTCGGCCGCGATTACCGCGCCGGCCGCCTCGAGCGGAGCCACCTCTTTGCTCTTGCGCCGCTCCGCGAAGCAGCGGTTGCGCAAGATCAGAAAGAACCACCCGACGAAGTTGTCGGGGTCGCGGCACTGCGCCAGCTGATCGTACGCCCGAACGAAGGCGTCCTGCACCGCATCTTCCGCCGCATCCCGGGAGCCGAGCATCCGCGCCGCGTAGCGCGCATAGCGATCGCGGTAGCGGGTCACCAACTCACCGTAACGCTCGGTGTCGCCCGCCAGGATCGCGCGGACTACCTGCCCATCGGTTGCCCCTTCCCGTCCGTTCATCCGCGTGATGGTAGGCGCCTTAAAGAGGCATTGGAAGGGGTGCCGGTAACGTGGCGCCCTGCGTGGATTTGTGACCCGCGTTACCTGCCTGGCGTCATTTGAGTCTTTAATCCGCTATGACGACGCTCCCCGTCTCGGTACCCGGTCCCCAACCGGATGCGACGCTCTTGCGCCGGATGGCGGCGCGTGACGCGAGGGCGCTGACCGAGCTGCAAGGTCGATATGGCGCCTCACTGTACGCGCTGGTGTACGGGATCCTCATGGATTCCGACCGCTCAGAGCGCCTGGTCACGGAAGTCTTCGAACAGCTGTGGCAGGCGGCGGAGTTGGTGACGCAGCGTCACCACGGGGCCTTTGCCTGGCTCCGCCAGGCGGCCCGCACGCGCGCCTTGAAGCACCGGGCGGTGGTTGAATCACTGAAGGCCAAGAAGGAGGTTCCATGATGAAGCGCATTCTCGGGCTCGCGGTGGCGCTCGCCATGCCGACGCTGCTGGCGGCGCAGACGCCGAGTCCTGCCAACGAACATGCCTCGGCGACGGCGAAGTCGAAGACGATCCCGGCCGCTCAGGCGTCCGATACGGCAAAGTCCAAGGTGGCACAGGCGATGGCTGGGCACGCCACGAGCGTGCGCGGCGAGGCGGTCGGTCTCGATAACCGACCCGTCACTCCGGCCACCCCAGCCACACGGGCGACGCGGGCAGTTCCCGCTACCGCCAACCCGGACGGCGGTCCGGCGACGCGCGCGACGCCGGCGGTGCCGGCCACTCCCGCGGTCCCGGCGTCTCCGTCCCAGCGGCCCGACAGCCCGGGTGCTGGACACAGTCGGCGCCCGTAACAAAGGGTTGTTGCAGGAGTAACTTACCGGTCCCATGAGAATGGGACCGGTTTTCTTTTTGGCGGCACTACCCGTCGCCCTCCACGCCCAGACGCAGGCGTCACTCGGCGTCGGCGTCGGCACCGTGCGCTATGCAGGGGGCTCGACGTTCAGCGCCGGCACCGTTTCTCCCGCTGTGCAGGTCCTCACTCCTTCCTTCTATGCGGGGGCGGGCGGCTCCCTCTCCCTGCTCAAGGACGGCGTGTGGGCCGCCCAGGGACGCGGTGACGTGTGGGTCGCGTTCCCGCGCGGCCGCACGGTCGGCCCCAGAATCGCGATCAGCGCCAACCTCGCCGCGAGCAGTCGCTCCGATGGCGTCGCCGCCGGCGCCGGGACACTCCTCGCCGAGGTGCTGTGGACCAGGGAACGAGTCGGGGTGGCGATCGGCGTGGGGCCTCAGACAGGCGTCATCGAGGGAGAGCGCGGCGTAGGTGCACCCCACCTGCGCGCGCGTACCTGGTGGATGACGGGACCGACGCAGCTCTCGCTGACCGTCGAGCCGGTGCGCTTCGACGGTGCCTGGTACACGGACGCCGTCGGGGGCGCGACGGTGGACCGCGGACGCGTGGTCGCGTCGCTCTGGATCAGCGCTCGGCTCAGCAGCGCATACGGCTCCAAGGGAGCCGCGAGCGCGGCGTTGCAGTACTTCGTCTCACCCACGGTGGCGTTCGAGGGGGCCGTAGGCAGCTATCTCTCCGATCCATTTCAGGGTCTGCCGCGCGCGGGGTTCGTGAGCGCGGGCGTGCGCGTGCACGCGGCGCCCCGGCCGCCGACTGCTGTGGAGCAGCTGCTTCCCCGACTGGCGCCGCTCGTCGCGCAACGCCGCGGCGACAGCGTCGTCGTGCGGTTCCGCATGGACGCCCAGCGCTCGGTCGCGATCGCCGGGGACTGGACCTCCTGGCAACCAGTCCCGCTGCGCTCCCTGGGCGGGGACATCTGGGAGGGCGCGTTCGTCCTCGCGCCGGGCACCTACCACTTCAATCTGTTTGTCGACGGCGCGGAATGGGTGGTGCCGGGCGGCGTGGCTACGGTGTCCGACGGCATGGGAGGGCTCGTCGCCGTGCTGACGGTGTTGTGACTCTTGACGGGACCGGGACGACTCCATACCGTGGCGGCGGCTGTCCACGCTGATCGTCCTCTACCTCGAGGTGCCCGATGGGGAAGATCAACCTGAAGGGCGTCATCATCGGTGGGCTGGTGGCAGGGGTGGTACTGAACGTCGTCGACTTCGTGTTGTTCGGCGTGGTGCTGAAAGATCAGATGGCGGCGATGATGCAGGCGATGGGGAAGCCCCCCATGGCGACCAACACGATGATCTGGTACACCTTCCTCGATTTCCTCTTCGGGATCTACCTCGTGTGGGTCTACGCCGCGATCCGGCCCCGCTTCGGCGCGGGCCCAGGCACGGCGGTCAAAGCAGGCTTGGTCGCGTGGGTCGTCGCAGGGTTGCTCCACGCGCTCTTCGAAGCGCCGATGGGCATGATGCCGCAGAACACCATGATCCTCGTGACGCTGGTGGCTTTGGTGCAGCAGCCGCTCGCCGTCGTCGTGGGAGCGAAGTTCTACACAGAAATGTGAGCGCCGCCGGGTGACCTTCGGCCCACACATCACCCGGCGCGATTTCCTGAACGGCGCGCTGCTCGGCTTGGGCAGCGCGCTGTTGTCTTGTAAGCCCTCCCCCCGTCCCCCCGCCAGCTCGTCCCTCGGCCCGGACTGGTACGGCTACGGTGGCGTAGGCGACTATGCCCCCTCGCACGGCAACACGCCTGAGGTCGTCGAGACGGCCCATCGCCTGCGCGACGGCGGCTTCGCGCTAGGGCCGGTGGAGAGCATCGAGGACGTCGACCTCGTCATCGTCGGTGCCGGTATCGCCGGGTTGGGGGCCGCCTTCGAGTTCTCGAAGCGGCGCCGGCCCGGCCAGACGTGCCTGATCCTCGACAACCACCCGATCTTCGGCGGCGAAGCCAAGGAAAACGAGTTCGACGTCGGGGGGGTCCGGCTCATCGGTCCGCAGGGATCGAACGGTTTCTTCATGCCCGCCGCCGTGCGCGATCCGCAGACTGCCTCAGGGGATGTGCGCTATTACGGCGAGCTGGGGGTGCCACGGGTGTTTCAGTACCGCGACTGGCCGGCTAGCGAGAAGCCGCTGCGCTTCAGCCCCGACAACTACGAGTACCTCGTGCGGGGGCTCGAGCAGCACACGAGCGTGGGCCACTTCTTTAGTACGGGGTGGGCCATCGACGTCTGGAGCCGGGGCCTCGCCAACACGCCTCTCGCGGACCCTGTCCGCGCGGCGCTCGTGCAGTGGCACGCGGCCGGAGCGGCGCGGCGCTTCGCGTCGAACGAGGAAGCCGTGCGCGCGCTCGACGTCATGACGTATGAGGCGTTTCTGACGAAGGAGCTACGCATGGGCTCCGAGGGCGCCCGCTACGCGGATCAGTTCCTGGCCTCGGCGTGCGGCCTGGGCAGCGACGTCATCTCCGCATACTGCGCCTCGCAGCTCCCCATGCCGGGCCTCACCGACCCCGTTCCGCCGGACCTCCGCCGTGAGTCGTTCCCGGGAGGGAACTCCGGCTTCGCCCGCTACTTCATCAAACGCCTGATACCGGGCGCGATCGCGGGGAGCGATCGGTTCGAAGACATCATCACGGGGCGCATCGACCTCGCCGCGCTCGACCAAGCCGGGCAGCCCCTGCGCGTGCGACTCAAGTCCACCGCGCTCAGCGTGGCGCACGAAGGCGATCCCGCTTCAGCCGGGACGGTGCGCATCGTCTACACGCGCGATGGCCGCCTCTACGGCATCCGCGCCAAGGGCGTGATCATGGCGACGGGCGGCTGGATGAACCGGCACGTGGTGCGCGATCTGCCGGCGGCGTACCGCGACGCGTACGGACAATTCATTCACGCGCCCTTCCTCGTGGCGAACGTCGCGCTCACCAACTGGCG
>DASYRD010000111.1:0-10090 GCA_036004745.1 Gemmatimonadales bacterium
GGCACGCAGATCGGGAAAGAGTTCAACCCCCAAAATCCCCCTCTAGGCAGCACGGTCATCGCGACCTTCGTTTGGGTCGGTTCGAGCAACATCATCGATTCCGTGGCCGATTATCTGTGGACGGGGAAGCGGCCCGGCAACGTGTATACGCTCGTCGAATACGTCACGGCCGGCGGGCTTTCCATGGCCACTTACGTCGCCACCAATGTGCAGAACTTCCCCTCACCGAAGACGGTTTCGGGTGACGAGCTCGTGGTCAACGCGTACCTCAGGACGCCGGTGTCGGCCGGGGGGGCCCTCGTCTCTGCATTTACGGGGGTGAACCCGGTGTTTCCCCAGGCGCTGGGCGCTCACCGCTCGGCAACCGGCTCCGGCTCGACGACACCGACGTACGCGCACCCCGGCGCGATTACGGTCGGCGCGGGAGCGCTCGTGTATGGGGTTTCGATGGTCTCCGACGGGTTGGCCGCCCGCTTGAGACCGCCTGGGTTCACCTGGATCACGACCTGTGGTACTAATTCCCCGTCGATGCAATTCGACGCGCAATACGCCGTGCAGGCTGCGGCGGGCTCGGTCGATCCGCAGTGGGGCTGGTCGTTCAGCTCGCCCACTACGTGGCTCGCCAGTTCGCTCGCGCTCAATCCTGCGGGGGGCACCGCGAATCAGCCGCCGGTCGCGGCGTTCACACCGACCTGCAACGGGTTGTCGTGCACCTTTACGAGCACGAGCAGCGACGCCGACGGCACGATCGCGACCTACAACTGGAGCTTGGGCGACGGCGCGTCAGCGACGGCCCAAAACCCGTCTCGCACCTACGCGGCCGCGGGCACCTACACGGTCACGCTCACGGTCACCGACGACCAGGGAGCCGCCAGCGCCCAGGCGTCCCAAGACGTCACCGTGGGATCGACCAACCAGCCGCCAGTCGCCAACTTCGCTTTCACCTGTTCCGCGCTCACCTGCAACTTCACCAGCACGAGCAGCGACGCCGATGGCACGATCGCGGCCTACAACTGGAACTTTGGCGACGGCACGTCTTCGACGAGCCAAGACCCATCCCGCACCTACGCGGCCGCCGGCACGTACACGGTCACATTGACCGTCACCGATAATCTGGCCGCAGCCGACACCACTGCGCGCAGCGTCGGCGCCAGTGTGCCCAACCAGCCGCCGGTCGCAAGCTTTACGTTCAACTGTCCCACGGGGGGCCTCACCTGCAATTTCACTAGCACAAGCAGCGACCCGGACGGCACGATTAGCGCGTACAGCTGGGCGTTCGGAGACGGCGACACGTCAGCGCTTCCGAATCCATCGCGCACCTATGCGGCCGCTGGCAGCTACTCTGTCAGGTTGATCGTCACCGACGACGGCGGGGTGCGGGACACCGCCTCGACGAGCGTGACCGTCAGCCAAGCGTCCACGGCGACGCACCTCGCCTTTACGGTGCAGCCGAGCACCACGACCGCCGGCAGCACGATCTCGCCCGCCGTGGTCGTTGCGGCCCAGGATGGCGGTGGGAGCACGGACGCGAGCTTCAGCGGCACGATCTCCATTGCCCTGGGCGCGAACCTGAGCGGCGGATTGCTGGCCGGCACGCGTTCCGTCTCCGCCGTGAACGGCGTCGCCACGTTCTCCAACCTCAGCATCGACCGGGCGGGTAGCGGGTACACCCTGCAAGCTACGGCGACGGGCTTGACCGGCGCGGCCAGCGCGCCGTTCAACATCACGGCTCCGTCGAACGGTATCGCCTACTCCGCCGACGTCGGAACGCTCAGCCAGCGGAATCTCGACGTCCTCATCAAGGGGTTCAACGGGCTGCACCCGCACCACGGCGACGCGATCGTCGCGACCTTCTTCTGGTTCGGGCCGCCCGACATCATCACGTCGGTGACCGACGTCATAACCATGCCCGGCTTCCCCCTGGTCGGCAACACGTACCATCTCGTCGATCAGGTCAGCGCGGGCGGCATCTCGATGGCGACGTACGTCGCGACGAACGTCCAGAACTTCCCCGATCCCCCTACGGACCCGAGCGTCGTGCTCGCCGTGCGCGCCACGTTATCCCAGACGGTCGTGGACGGCGGCGTGGCCCTGCACGCCTGGTCCGGCGTCGCGACCGATTTTGCCGCCGCGCTGGGCCAGGCCCGGTCGGCCTCGGGCGCGAGCGCCAACGACACGAGCGTCGGGCCCGGGTCCATCACGGTGAATGGCGGCGCCCTCGCGCTGGCGGTGACGATGGCCAGCGCGCCCACAAACCGCATCTTCCCGAGCGGGTTCAGCCAGTTCGCCGGCTCCGTGATGATCGATGACTTTATGGCTGTCGAAACCGATTACAAGCTGGTGCCGAGCACGAGCACCGTCGACCCGCGCTGGCTCTGGTTCTTCAGCTCGCAGGGCGGCACATCCACGACGTGGCTGGCCACAGTGTTCGCGCTCAACCGGCCGCCGTGAGGTCGCCTCTGCTGCGGTAGTTGCCGGCGGTCGGGCGCGCCTCTATCATCTTCCGCCGCCGCCACGAGGTCGACCACGAAGCCCCTGCTGTCCAATGAGAGACTCCGCGACGCGCTCCTCTCGGTGAGCGGACTCTCGCCATCCCCCGACGACGATCCACTGTCGACGCCGACAGCGCGAGCGGGGTCACGCTGGGTGCACGAGATGCTGCAGCGGCTCGGCTACGTCCAGGTCGACAGCATCGCTGCGGTCGAGCGGGCGCATCACCACATCCTCTTCACTCGTAACAGCCGCTACCGGCCGGACGATCTGCGGAAGGCACTGGAGGTCGATCGGACGGCGTTCGAGAACTGGACACACAGCGCCGCGGTGCTGCCGATGGAGTGCTTCCCCTGGTGGCGGCACTACTTCGCACGGGCGCGGACGTTCGAGGCACATCCCGGCTACCGCCGGTACTTCGCGCCCGTCACGCCGAAGCTGCGGACCCGCGTGCTGGATGCGGTGCGCGAGCGAGGGGCCCTCCGGCCCCGCGACATCGCGACCGCGAAAGTGGGTTGGCACGACCGCTACTTCGCGAAGCCGACCCTCGCGAAGCTCGCCCTCGAGTACCTGTGGCGTATCGGGGTGCTGGCCGTCACGGCGCGCGATGGTCAGGAGAAGGTCTACGACCTCGTCGAGCGCGTTGTGCCAGCGCCATTTCTCGAATTCACGCCGACGCGTCGCGCATACGTCGACTGGATGTGCGAGCGCGCCCTCGAGCGGCTCGTTGCGGCGACGCCGACGCAGATCGCCCGCTTCTTCGACGGAATCTCGACAGCCGAGGCCCGCACCTGGTGCACGCGCAACCAGGGCGGGCGCGTGCGCGAGGTCGTGGTGGAGGGGGCCAACGGGAGCCACCAGACGGGCTTCTACGCACTCGAGTCCGTGGTAGAGCGCCTCGACACCTTCCCTGAACCCTCGCCCAGCTTGCTTCTCCTCAATCCGTTCGATCCGGTCGTCCATGCGCGGGGCAGCGGCCGGACCGAGCGACTCTTTGGCTTCGAGTTTCGCATGGAGATCTGGGTGCCGCCGCACCGGCGCGTGTACGGCTACTACGTGTTGCCGATCCTCGAAGGGCGGCGCTTCACGGGGCGTGTGGAAGTGAAACTCGAACGGGAGCGGGGAGTGTTAGCCGCGCTGGCCGTATGGTGGGAGTCGGGAGTTCGAGCCACGGCGGCGCGCCGGCAGGCCCTGCGACACGAGCTTATGGCGCTGGCCGGCTTCGTCGGAGCGAAACGGGTGAAGGGCCCCTGACGCCCGTGATCCGGCAAAACAGCCGGCCGTCATCTGCCCACCAGGGCGCGCGCCCGCCGAAACACCCCATCACACATTCGCCGCGTCAGCCGTCCGGTATTCGTGTTCTGCCGGCTCGGATGATACGATGCGATCAGGGTCGTGCCGTCCGGTAGCGCCGACTCGGCGCCGTGCGCGAAGCGGGGCCGCGCCCCGGGCGGAAGCCGGTCCCACCACCCCGCGGCTTTGAGCCAAGCGTCGTGGGCGATGCGGCCGAGCGTGATGACCACCCGCACCCGTCGCAGCAGCGACAATTCGGCCCGGAGGTAGGGGCGGCAGCGGTCCAACTCGACACGTTGCGGCCTGTTCCCGGGCGGCGCGCAACGCGCCGCCGCCGTGATGAAGCAGTCCCTGAGGTGGAGCCCGTCCCCGCGGCGGGTGGAGATCGCCTGAGTGGCGAACCCGGCGCGATACAGCGCGGCGTAGAGCCAGTCGCCCGACGAATCGCCGGTAAACATCCGTCCCGTGCGATTCCCGCCGTGCGCCGCGGGGGCTAGCCCAACGATGAGCAGGCGTGCGTTGGGGTCGCCGAACGCCGGCACCGGCCGGCCCCAGTAGTCCCAGTCATGGAACTCGCGCTTTTTGTCCCGCGCCACGCGCTCGCGCCAGCGCACGAGCCGCGGGCAACGGCGGCACGCGACGATACGACGTTCGAGCTCGTCGAGGGCCGAAGGCCACGCCCTTGGCGTCACGCTGCCCGTCGTCCCAGCAGCTGCGCGTTCAGAGCAACAATCACCGTCGACAGGGACATGAATACCGCGCCGAGCGCCGGCGACAACAAGATCCCGGCCGGGCGATAGAGCACGCCCGCCGCCAGCGGCAGGGCGACCGCGTTGTAGCCCGTGGCCCACCACAGGTTCTGCACGATTTTTCGATAGGTCGCCCGTGACAATCCGATGATGGCGGGAACGTCGCGCGGATCTGAACGGACCAACACGATGTCGGCCGATTCGATGGCGACGTCCGTCCCCGCTCCAATCGCAATCCCCACATCGGCCTCGACCAGTGCCGGAGCATCATTCACACCGTCGCCGACCATCGCCACGGTCAGCTTGCGCGCTTTGATCTCCCGGATCTTTGCAGCCTTCTGGCCTGGTAGCACTTCCGCGAAGTACTCATCGAGCCCCAGCTCCTGGGCGACCCAGCGCGCGACCGGCGTTGCATCGCCCGTAAGCATCATCGCGCGGATGCCCATCGCTTTGAGCCGCGCGAGCGCCTCGCGCGCCTCGGGTCTGATGATGTCCGCCAACGCGATCGCGCCCGCGACCTTCGAATCGATGACGACATACACGATTGTCTTGCCTTGCTCAGCGGTCTGGCGCACCCGAGCATCGCTCGCCGCGAGCCGCTGCTCTTTCAAGTAGCCGGGGCTCACCACTGCGACCTGCGTCCCCTCCACGACGCCACGCGCGCCCTTTCCCGGAATCGCGCCAACGTTGCCTGGCATGGGATACGTGATGCCGCGGTCAGCCGCCGCGCGCACGATGCCGGCCGCGATGGGGTGTTCGGAGCGGCTTTCGATCGCGGCGGCGAGCCGCAAGACTTCCTCCTCGTTGCGGCCGTCGAGAGCGATGACATCGGTTACGCCGAATCGCCCCTCGGTCAACGTCCCCGTCTTGTCGAAGACGATCGCATCGAGGGCGCGGGCCCGCTCGAATGCGGCGCGATCGCGGATGAGCAGGCCGCTCCGCGCCGCCAGCGCTGTAGAAACCGCCACGACGAGCGGCACGGCAAGGCCAAGCGCGTGGGGACACGTGATCACCATGACCGTGACCATGCGCTCGAGCGCGAAGTCGAGCTGCCGTCCCGCCACAAGCCACGCGATGAGTGTCGCCGTACCCGCCACGATGGCGATGATCGTCAGCCAGAGCGCGGCACGATTGGCGGTGTCTTGTGTGCGCGACCGCGTCTCCTGGGCGCGTCGCACCAGCTCGATCACCTGCGACACGTAGGTCTCGGCGCCGGTCCGCGTGACGCTTACGGTGATCGCCGCCTCGCCATTTACGGCCCCGCCGAGCACCTCGTCTCCAAGCGATTTCTCCACCGGTCGGGACTCGCCCGTGAGCAACGCCTGGTTGATCGTGGTGCGCCCTTCGGTGAGTGTTCCATCAGTCGGGATCTTCTCGCCAGGCTTTACGAGTACGAGATCGCCAGCCTGCAACGAGGTCAGAGGCACTTCCTCCGTCGAGCCGTCCGGACGCAGCCGATGCGCTTCCGCAGGCAGCAGTCGGACGAGCTCCTCCAGGGCACGGGATGCACCCAGCACGGAGCGCATCTCGAGCCAGTGGCCGAGCAGCATGATGTCGATGAGGGTCGCCGTCTCCCAGAAGAACACGGAGCCCTGGAGTCCAAAGACGACGGCCGCGCTGTAGATGTAGGCCACCGTTATCGCGAGCCCTACCAGGGTCATCATGCCCGGGAGTCGCTTCTTGAGCTCGTCGACCAGCCCGGTCAGAAACGGCCAGCCGCCGTAGAAGTAGACGGCCGAGGCGAACGCGAATCCGACGTAGCGGTCACCCGGGAAGCTGAGTGCCCCGCGAAGCCCCAGCAGGTGCTGGAGCATCTCGGATGTCGCGAGGACCGGAAGCGTCAGCGCGAGCGAGATCCAGAACCGGCGCCGGAAGTCGTCCACCATGCTGGCGTGTCCGGCATGGCCAGCGTCGCGCTCATGACGCTCCAGCGTCTGCGCCGCCGCATGATGCATGTGAGCCGGGGCAGGTGACGATGTATGGTGATCGTGGTTCACTGAGCTTCACCTCTCAAGCCGAAGGTAGGCCCGGTCCGCTGCTCGGTTACTGGCGACGAGCGGAAAGTCATGCCGAGGAGATGAAGTAGGGTGCTACATGCGTGACGTCAACAATCGCTATGGAGTCGTGCAGCGAATGATCTCCCCGATCAAAACCACGACCGTTCTTTGGGGCGTCTGGCTCGCCGCCTGGCTACTCGCCGCTCTTGTATGCGTCGAGCCTGGCAATGGATGTCGATTTGCGGATCACTGATTCGACGCATAGGTAGACCAACCACGGGGACATTCTTTTATGGCGACGCGCAAGCTCAAGCTGCAGGTGCAAATGACGGTCGATGGCTTCGTGGCCGGCCCGGAAGGCCAACTCGACTGGATGACGCGCAATCTCGACGAGGGGGTGATTGCCCGCATCGTCGAGATCACCGACTCGAGCGACACCATCCTGCTCGGCAGAAAGATGACCGACGGGTTCATCAAGTACTGGGAGGCCGTACCACCCGAGACCCCCGAATACGTCTTCGCGCGCAGGATGGTAGACACGCCGAAAATCGTGTTCAGCAAGACGCTGAAGCGTGTCGAGGGCAAGAATGTGAGGGTGGAGGCCGGCGACCTGGTTCAGGCAATCACCCAGCTGAAGGGTCAACGCGGCAAGGACATCGTCGTGTATGGTGGAGCGACGTTCGTGAGCCAATTGATCGAGCACGACCTGATCGACGAGTTCAACATCTTCGTGAACCCGGTCGCGATTGGGCGCGGGTTGCGGATTTTCAAGGACCGGAAGGCGCTGCGGTTGACCGGTTCGACGGCGTATCCCAGCGGGGTGGTGATCAATACGTATCAGCCGGTGAGATGAGCTTGAGGCGGCCGGTAGGGGCGCAGCATGCTGCGCCCCTACTTGACGCTAGCGCCTCATGCGGCCCCCGCGAGCGAGGGCCTACGTGGCCAGTACAGCGCAATCAGGAGCGCGACCGGCAGTCCAAAGCCAACGAGTTGGGAGAAGTAGGACATCCACGGATGCAGCAGCCGCGCGGCCACGATCATCACGAGAGAGGCGAGCACGGCGAGGCGCGCCGCCTGCCGGCCGCGTGGCGTCTGGTTCAGCATCGCGACGCCGGCGGCGAGGAGCAGCGCACTCGCGAAGACTCCCAGCACGAGCGAGAGCTCGTGCGTCCCCGTGATCGTTTGCTTTGTCGCGGCTACCCACTCGACCACAGCGTTTAGGATGCCGATCACGCCGCCGAGCAACAGCGTCAGCATTGCAGCGAGCTTCATAATCACCTCACTGGTTTGAGTGTTCTCACTCGCACGGGCACGCCACGCATCTAGGCGCAGCGCCGGCGCGCTCCGTGCGACGTCCCACAAGACCCTTGCCCAGAAACCGAGGGTTCGTAAGTCGCTCTCCCGGCACTGGTCCCGAAAGAGCAGCACCATCTCTCGTCCGTACTCGGCTCGAAACTCCGGCGGGTAGGCACGCAGCAGCAGACGGTAGATGCGTTCGGCGCTCATACAGACCTCACCCCGATCAGCTTCTTGCGCCGCGCCGCACGCACCATCGCGTCGAGCCGCCGCGCCTCCGCGCGTGCCACGGAGAGGCCATGGGGTGTCAGTCGGTAGTAGCGGCGTCGCTCGTCGCCCCGCTCCGGGTCCGCCCGCTCGCCGCGTTCCTCCACGAGGCCGGCCTGCAGCAGTCGCTTCAGCGATCCGTAGAGCGTCCCCGGCCCCAGCCGCACGGTGCCCTCGGAACGCGCTGCGACACCCTTCATGATCGCGTAGCCGTGCAGCTCCCCGTCCGCGAGCGCGAGCAGGCTGTGGAACGTTGCGGGCGGCAAAGGCAGGTATGCCTCGGGCGACCGACCGGCCCGGCGTTTCGTGACCATGGCTCCCCCGCGATATATCGACGCTCGATATAGTGGTCATTCTACCCTCCGGGGCCGCCGTGTCAACCCCACGTCATCTGAAGTAAGGTGGCCTGCGACCACATCCACGGCATGCTGATGAGCGCGATCGCGTTCCAGGCCAGCATGAAGCAGCGCATCTCGCGGTTACTGTAGGGGCGGCTGCGCCAAATCACAGTGGCGTCAACTGTGAACCACGCAGCGGTCACCAGCAGGAAGGCAGCCAACTGTTTCGCTCCAAAAAACCTCACGATCAGCCCTGCCTCAAGCAGCATGAGAACTACCATCAACAGTTTGGCTGGAACCCGGCCGATTAGGGTAGCCGTCGTACGCCGGCCGGCTGCGCGGTCAGGCTCCAAATCCATCACTTGGCCAAACACCTGCGAATGCATGGCGAACAGCGCGCCGAACAGCATCGCGGCCCAGGGGAGAAGTGGGACGTGGTTCATCCAACTGCTCAACAGGAACACGAACAAATACCCCGCCTGGTTCAGAATCTCGAGCGGTGGCCGAGCCTTGAAATTGAAGCGTGGCCAGTTATAGAGCGCCGCCGCCGCAATCATGCCGGCGAAGCACAGGAGCATCTTTGCTCCGGCGAGCACACTGAATGCAACCATGAACGGCGCCTGGACCAGCGCGATGCGGAGTGGCAATCCGCGCAACTGGTCCGGCGTGCCGCGCGCGCCAAACAGAAACGTGCCTTTGCGGGGGTTGAGGCGGTCGGCTTCGTAGTCGACGATATCGTTCCAGCCGTAGAGCAGCAGGCCCATCGGAAAGCCGACGTACAGCACACCGAGCCAGAAAGCGGCGGAGTGAAATACATCTCGTTGGCCGAGCGGCAGCATGTAGAACGCAATTGCGGTGAGCCACAGACCAGGACGAGACGCTTGAAGAAGGAAATTCAGTTCGGAGCGAAGGGCGGTCACCCGATGCGCGCCAGCGCGTCGTGCATTTCCGTCGCCGTGCCGTAGCGATCGGCCGGGTTCTTGGCCATCGCCTTCACGATCACCGCCGCCAGGACGGGCGGCACATCGGCGTTGAACTTGCGCGGATCGGGCGGCTCTTCCTCCAAATGCTTCGCGACTAACGCCCACGTCGTCTCCGCCTCGAACGGCACGCGCCCCGTCAGGCACTCGAACAACACGACGCCCGCCGCGTAGAGGTCGCTGCGCGGATCGAGCTCGGCGCCCGAGAGCTGCTCCGGCGACATGTAATCCGGCGTCCCGATCGACGTGCCCGCCTCGGTGAGCCCCTTGCCTTGGGGTGGATTGGCGAGCCGCGCGATGCCGAAATCCATGACCTTCAGAAAGCCGCTCGGGTCCACCACGATGTTCTGCGGCTTGATGTCGCGATGGATGATGCCTTCGGCGTGAGCAACCTCGAGCGCGCGGCACAGCTGTTTCCCGACGGTCAGCGTCACCGCCACGGGCAACTTGCCCCGTGAAACGATGAGCTGCTTGAGCGACGTGCCCTCGACGTACTCCATCGTCAGGTAATACATCCCGTTCTGCTCGCCGAGATCGTACGTCCGGACCACGTTGCGATGCGCGATCCGCCGCGCCAGCCGGATCTCCTGCTTGAACCGCTCGAGCGCGGCGCTCCCTCCGGCCAAGGCTTCGGGCCTCAGAGTCTTGATCGCGACGGGCTCCTGCAGCTCGCGGTCGAA
>DASYRD010000112.1:0-1729 GCA_036004745.1 Gemmatimonadales bacterium
GGTAGCGGTGGTGTCGTCGGGCCGTTCGACGAGTTTGCCGTTCTCGAACTTCGCGCCGGCGCGGACGAGCGCCACGAGATGGGGCGCGTTGACCGCCCGCCAGCGTGACTGGGCGGCCTCGATCAGCTTGTAAGCCATGGCGATTCCGGCGGCGCGGGAGCCGGGGCCCTTGGTGATCTTGCTCCGGTTCCGCACGGTGGCGAAAGTAGATTCGATCGGATTCGTAGTTCTCAGATGGATCCAGTGCTCGGCCGGAAAGTCGTAGAACGCCAGCAGCTCCTCGACGTCGTCGGTGATCTTGGCGACCGCCTTCGGAAACTTCGCACCATAGGTCGACTCGAACGCCTTGACCGCGTAGCGGGCGTGGGACTTGCCCGCGGCGTTCCAGATCTCCGCGAACGCCTTCTTCGCCCCCGGGTGCGCCGACTTCGGCAGCGCGGCAAGAACATTCGATACCTTGTGGAACCAGCAACGCTGCTCGCGGGTCTCCGGGAACACCTCGCGCAGCCCCCCCCAGAATCCGAGCGCCCTGTCCCCGGCGGCGAGCACCGGGGCGCGCATGCCGCGGCGGCGGCAATCACGCAGCAGATCGGCCCACGACTCGGCGGCCTCGCGGTAACCGTCGGTGAGCGCGACCAGCTCCTTGCGGCCGTCCGCGCGCACCCCGATCATCACCAGCAGGCACAGCTTCTGGTCGTCGAGGCGCACGTTGACATGGATGCCGTCAGCCCACAGGTACACGAAGTCCACACCCGACAAGTCCCGCTCAGCGAACGCCTGCTGCTCGGCCTTCCATGTCTCGGTGAGCTTGGTGATCGTCGAGGCGGACAGCCCCTTGGCGCTGCCCAGAAACTGCCCCAGGGCGGGCACGAAATCTCCCGACGAGAGCCCGTGCAGGTACAGCAGCGGCAACACCTCGCCGATCTTCGGGGTCTTGCGCGCCCACGGCGGCAAGATCGACGAACAGAACCGTTGCCGCTCACCGGTATCCGGGTCGACACGGCGGTCGTTGACCCGCGGTGCCATGACGTCCACCGCGCCGGCGCTCGTGGTCACCGCCCGCGACTCGTGGCAGCCATTGCGCACCACCAGCCGATGACCCTTCTCGTCACGAACGTCAGCGAACTGGGCGATGTACGCGTCGACCTCCGCCCGCAGGGCCTCGGCCAGCATCCGCCGCGCACCCTCTCGCACGATCTCGTCGATCACCGACGACGCAGCCGACCGCGCCGCAGCCGAACCATCGCGGTCAGCAGAATCAGAAACTACAGTGAGCATCGGGTCGTACCTTCCCGACCAGCGTTGTCGCGCCGGTCTTGCTTGGAACCTTTCATCGGTCACCCGGGAAGGTACGCCCCTTCCCGAGCCGATCCACAGATTTCAAGCATTGCTCCAAGCGGGCTTCAGCGCGCGCCGCTGACTCCCGAGACGGCCAGCAGCACGTAGTGTTCGCGTGCGTCCGGGAGCGGCACCTGGCCGACGGGCTCAGCCCCCGACGGAAGGCGCGCGGCTCGATCCGCGGTTGTCCACACGAGATGGCGGCCCGGAAGCCGCGTCGCCGCTTCGAGCTCGCCGATCCGGTAGTCGCCGACGCGCGACCGCTCGGCGCGGCCGGGCAGCTCTCTCACCTCAGCTTGGCGCAGTCGAGGGTCGTAGCGCGTATAAAAGAGGATGAGGCTGAAGGCGAGCTTCTCGCCGGTGTCGACGACGACATCGTAGTGGCCGCTGC
>DASYRD010000113.1:0-2862 GCA_036004745.1 Gemmatimonadales bacterium
GACTTTCCCGTCTTTCACGACCGCGGCCGGATTGAAGGTGGCGTACTCCTCCCACGCGACGACGCTGTCAGTCATGGGAGAGCGGAACCGGGAAGCAGGGTTGGGCGTGATGACCGGGTTCACCTGAGCCGGCTTGTCGAAGGGACCGAACATCCACGCCCGCGGCTCGGGGCCGCTGTGCACGGCAAGCAACAATGCGCCGCAGACGACCTTGGTGACGCTCATCGTTCAGCGATGCCCATCCAGAAAGCCCCCAAAGAGATTTCGAAGCTCAAGATAGCGCATGCACGCCCTAACTCCCGCTGCAACCTTAGGGCGCCCATGGGTCGTCAAACGAGACACGGCTGGCAAGCGCGCTCTTCACGCGGGGGACCCATGTTCACGGAATGGACGACCGACCTGCGCCACGCGGCCCGAGCCCTGCGCCGGACGCCGGGCTTCACCACTCTGTCCGTCGGCACGCTCGCGCTCGCGATCGGGGCCCTCGCCGGCATGTTCGGCGTCGTGGACTCCGTGCTGATACGCCCCCTGCCCTTTGTCCACTCGGACCGCCTGATCTACGTGGCGGGGAGCGCGCCGGGATCGGACATGCCGGACGAATTTGCCGTCTCCAACGAGTTCTACCTGCAGTACCGCGAGCAGTCCCGCCTGCTCGAGGACATTGCGATCTTCAACTCGTTCACGGCGACGCTGCGGACCGACGACCGGGTCGAACGCATTCGCATGTCCTGGCCGACGAACTCGCTGTACACGACCCTCGGCGCGCGCCCGCAGCTGGGGCGGCTGCCCGTTCCCGAGGATGAGTCGAACGTGGTCGTGATCAGCGACGCGCTGTGGCGCACCTGGTTTGGGCGCGACTCGGGCGTCATCGGCAAGTCGTATGAAATCGCCGGGCAACGGCGGACCGTGGTCGGGGTCATGGGACCCGAATTCCGGTTTCCGACGGATAACACGATGCTCTGGATCGCCGCCGAGGTTCGCGCCGAGGGGCTCCAGCCCGGGCAGTTCGGCACTCAGCTCGTGGCGCGCATGGCGCCCGGTACGACCGTGCAAGCCGTGGCGAGCGAGCTGACGACCCTGTCGAAGCGGCTGCCAGAGCGCTTCGGCGGCACGCCCGGCTACGCCGGCATCATCGCGCGGCACCACGCCGTCGTGCGGCCGCTCCTGGACGAGCTCCTGGGGTCGGCCGCGCGCTCGTTGTGGGTCCTGCTCGGCGCTGCGGCCATCGTTCTGGTGATCGCCTGCGCCAACGTCGCCAACCTGTTCCTGGTGCGCGCCGAAGGCCGCCACCGCGATCTGGCGGTCCGCCGCGCCATTGGGGCCACGGCCCGGCAGCTCGTCCGGCTGCAGATGTCCGAAACGTTGTTGGTGGCGGCCGTTGCCGGCGTGCTCGCCGTGGTGCTCGCCGCTCTCACCTTGCCGCTCTTCCTGCATGCCGCACCGCCGGGGATTCCACGTCTCGACCAGGTCGGCCTCACCTTCCCTACCCTGTTGCTCACTCTCGTCGCGGTCCTGGTCGTCGGGCTCGTCTGCGGGGCGGTCCCGGCGCTGCGCGCCTCGTCGCCGGACCTGCAACGATTGCGCGAGGGTGGACGCGGTGCGACGGGGCGCCGTCATCGCGCGCGCGACGGTTTGGTCGTGGGCCAGACGGCGCTGGCGCTGGTGCTGCTCATCGGATCGGGGTTGCTGGTGCGGAGCTTCCGGGCGCTCCGTCACGTAGACCCGGGATACTCCACCAAGGACATTTTCACATTCCAGTTCGCCCCGGAGCAGGTACACCTCTCGGACGGTCCCTCGTGGGCCCGCTTTCATCTTGATTTTCTGAATCGCCTCTCTTCCCTTCCCGGCGTGACTTCAGTGGGCCTCGTCGAGAACGTGCCGCTCAACGAAAGCACCCGCGACGCGCGCTACCGCACGGAATCGAGCAGCGACCGCGAAGGCACGCTGATCAATTACACCTGGACCGCGGGCGATTATTTCCGGACGATGGGGATCAGGTTGCTCGCCGGCCGCCCGTTCGAGTCCGACGAACAGCTCACCAAGCCGGGCAGCGTCATCATCAGCAAGACCGCGGCGAAGCTGTTGTGGCCGGGACAGGACCCGGTCGGCCGGCGGCTGCAGCGTAATGGCGATACGACATGGTCTGCCGTGGTCGGCGTGGTGAACGACGTCAGGCAGGATGGCTTTCGCGAAACGCCCCAGGCAGTCATCTACTATCCGCTGGTGGGCCCGACGCCGGACGCGTGGGCGGTCACGACTCCCGCCTATGTCGTGAAAACCTCCCGGGCCGAGGTCATCGCGCCCGAGATCCGTGCCGTGATCCGCGAGGTCGCGCCGGAAGCCCCGATGTACCGGGTGTTCACGATGGCGGGACTCGCGGCCGATTCGATGGTGCAGCTCTCGTTCACGATGCTGACGCTCGGCGTGGTGTCCGGGTTGGCGCTGATTCTTGGCGCCGTAGGTCTCTACGGCGTGTTGTCGTACGTGGTCGCCGAGCGCACCCGGGAGATCGGGGTCCGCATGGCGCTCGGCGCGACGAGCACGCAGGTACGACGGATGGTCGTCGCCCAGGGCAGCCGTGTGGTGGCGGTCGGCATCGCGATCGGTGTCGCGGCAGCGCTCGCGGCCACCCGCGCACTGGGAAGCCTGCTGTTCGGTGTCGCTCCCATGGATCCCGCGACGTTCGTGGCCATGTCCGCCGTGATGGTCGGCATCGGGCTTCTGGCGAGCTATCTGCCGGCGCGTCGAGCGTCCAGCATCAATCCGATCGAGTCGCTGCGCAGCGACTAGTCAGGGAGCGACGGCGCGGATCCAGCCATCGCGATGTGCGGCGTCATCAGGGCGATACTCGCGACCAGTTCC
>DASYRD010000114.1:0-2127 GCA_036004745.1 Gemmatimonadales bacterium
GTACCGCCGCAGCTACGCGGCAAGTATGCGGCGCTCGCCACGCCGCCCGTGCTCGAGCACCTGCGGCGGCTCGGCGTCACCGCGGTCGAGCTGATGCCGATCCACGCATTCGTCGACGATCATCATCTCGTGCAGAAGGGACTGTCCAACTACTGGGGCTACAACACGATCGGCTTCTTCGCGCCCGACGCGCGCTATTCCGCCAACGGCATGCTGGCCGAATTCAAGACCATGGTGAAAACGCTGCATTCGGCGGGCATCGAAGTGATCCTCGACGTGGTTTACAACCATACCGCCGAGGGCGGGCGCCTCGGCCCGACGCTCTCGTTCCGGGGCATCGACAACGCGGCGTATTACCGCCTCGTGCCCGACAACCCGCGCGAATACATGGATTTCACGGGCACCGGCAACACGCTCAACATGATGCATCCTCGCGTGCTGCAGCTCATCATGGACAGCCTGCGTTACTGGGTGACGGACATGCACGTCGACGGCTTTCGCTTCGATCTCGCAGCGGCGCTGGCGCGCGAGCTGCACGAGGTAAATCGGCTCGGGGCATTCTTCGACGTCATTCACCAGGACCCGGTGCTGTCGCAGGTGAAGCTGATCGCAGAGCCCTGGGACCTCGGCGAGGGCGGCTACCAGGTCGGCAACTTCCCGGTGCGCTGGACCGAGTGGAACGGCAAGTATCGCGACGTCGTGCGCTCGGTCTGGAAAGGCGAGGGCGGGTTGATCGGCGAGCTCGCGTATCGGATCACCGGCTCGAGCGATCTGTATGCGCGCAATGGCCGCCGTCCGTACGCGAGCATCAACTTCGTCACCGCGCACGACGGGTTCACGCTCGAAGACCTCGTGAGCTACAACGAAAAGCACAACGAAGCGAACGGCGAAAACAACGAGGACGGCGAACCGTACAACCGCAGCTGGAACTGCGGCGTCGAGGGTCCGACCGACGATCCCGATGTGCTCGCGCTGCGCGCGCGGCAAAAGCGCAATCTCCTCGCGACGCTGTTCCTGTCGCAAGGCGTGCCGATGCTGCTCGCGGGCGACGAGCTGGGGCGCACGCAGCGCGGCAACAACAACGCGTACTGCCAGGACAACGAGTTGAGCTGGATCGACTGGAGCCTGCGCGACAACAACGAGGCATTGATCACTTTCGTGCAGCGCCTGGCGCAAATACGCCGGCGGCACCCGCTGCTGCACCGGCGCAGCTTTTTCCAGGGCCGGCGCATCATCGGTCCGGAGATCAAGGATATCGTCTGGCTCAATCCAGATGGCCGTGAGATGTCGGACGCGGAGTGGGGACAATCGTTCGTCCGCTGCCTCGGCGTCTATCTGGCGGGGCGCGCCATCGACGAGCAGGACGAGCGCGGTCGGCCGCTGATGGACGACAATCTCCTGATCCTCATGAACGCGCATCACGAGGCGATCCCGTTCACGCTGCCCGCCTTCGACAGCGCGCAGTGGCACGCATTGCTGGACACGCATCAGGATTCGGCGCCCGCTCCGGAGGGCTTCGGCGGCGGCGAGATCTACCCTTTGCAAGGGCGATCGGTCGCGCTGCTGATGCAGTTCCGGAGACCCGCGTGAGGTATGTGCACGCGATGCCGTTTGGCGCCGAAGTCCGCGCCGACGGCCGCGTGCGCTTTCGACTGTGGGCACCGGCCGCAACGAAGGTGGAGCTCGTTCTCTGCGGGCGGCACGCTCGCGCGGCGCGCGAGCCGCTGCCGATGCATCGCTGCGAAGACGGCTTCCACGAGCTCATCACCGGCGGGGCGAATGCCGGAAGCCGGTATCGGTTTCGCATCGACGACCGCATCGAAGTGCCCGATCCGGCGTCACGCGCCAATCCCGACGACGTGCGTGGCGCGAGCGAGGTGATCGACGCGCGTGCGTTTGCTTGGGACGATGCGGGATGGTCGAGCCGGCCGTGGCACGAAGCCGTGATCTACGAGCTGCACGTCGGCACGTTCACGCCGGCGGGGCGCTTTCTGTCCGCCATCGAGCGCGTACCGTATCTGGCGGCACTCGGTGTCACGGCGGTGGAGCTGATGCCGATTGCGGATTTTCCGGGGACTCGCAACTGGGGCTACGATGGCGTATTGCCGTTCGCGCCCGACGCGAGCT
>DASYRD010000115.1:0-4068 GCA_036004745.1 Gemmatimonadales bacterium
GCGGACGGGCGGTGGGACGGCCCGTCAGCCCGTCGGCCCGCCAGCCCGCCGTCGTCACTGGTGGATCACAGGCGCTGCCGTGCTCATACTGCTCGGCACCGGGGCCGCGTGGTGGGCAACGCAGCCGCGGCTCACGTTTGCAAACCAGCTCGCGGACACGGTTGCGGTCCAGGTCGGGGGAGAAAATCGAACCTTGCCACCCGGCCGGAGCTTCTCGCAGACGCTGTCCCGTGGGCGAGCATCCACGCTGAGCTGGCGTCTGGTGCGACGCCGCACGTCAGCGGGCGCGGTCGGCGTGACGTTCGGCGACACGATCACGATCGTAGACCGCGGCCGAGTGCGGCTCGCCGCCACCGCCCGCCCCACGCGTGGCGCGTACTTCGCCCCACTCATCACGAACGAGACCGGCCGGCCGCTCACGATCACCGTCAACGCGGGACTTGGCGCGGCACTGCCCTGTGACTGCACGGTGCCGCCGGGCGCGATGCGGATGGGGATCGGCTACTATCCGCTCTTCGAGAACTCGACCGTCCGTGCTGAGGACCGAGCGAGCGGGCGCTCGGCGACGTTTCGGGACTTAGGGCGGCAGGTGGAGGTTTCGCGCGGGACGGTGGGGCTTCTGTTTCGAGCGGGAGATTTGAAGTGACTTCGTAGCAAACGCGCTCAGCAGAAGGCTAGTTGAGTTAAGATTGCGTGCATGCATCGGCTCGCATATCCGCCCGCGCACGCGGTCGCCCAAACCGTCGTGGACCACTTTCGCCGCCATCGCGATCGTGCGCGCGGTGTGGTTGGGGCTGCGCCGGTGCCCGACGCGTCCACGGTCGAGCGCATCATCAACGCCGCCTTCTGGGCCAGTCTGCGGCGCGAAGAGGGCCGCGCACCCAAGATCTCGATCGCATTCCTCCCGCCTGAATCAGCGGGTACGTCGCTGCACGTCGAGCGGGCACTGCCGCTCGATCCCGCGACGTTGACCCGGCTCGCCCCCGCCGTCGAGCGTCCGGGGATTCACCTCGGTGTGTGGCACGATGGCGGTGAGCTGCACATCTGGGGCGCCACGCGCACGATTCCGCCGCTCTGCTTCGTGCTGGAAGTCGTCGAGCCGGGATTGCTGGTGGTCAAGCATCGGCGCGCCGACCCCGAAGGCAAGTTCGGCAACGTCGCGGTGCTCGAGGGCGATCAGGTCAAGATCGTGGACGTCGAGGGCACGCTGGCGTCCGAGTGCCCCGATTTCGTCACCACGCTGCTCGGCTTCGATCCCAACTCAGGCAACTCCGACAGTGTATTGCTGCCGCTCGCGCTCTCGATGCGCGCGCACGGGCACGGCGGCTCGCTGCTGGTGGTGCCGCACGGAACGAATGCCTGGCGTCAATCCATTCTCTGGCCGGTGCCCTACTCCATCGCGCCGCCGTTCTCCAAGCTCGGCGATTTGCAGCGCGCCGCGGCGGCTGAGAAAACCAACGGCACCTGGCACGAAGCCTTCCGCCTGGCCACCGACGCCGTTGGTGGGCTGACGGCGGTGGACGGCGCGACGGTGTTGAGCGACCACTGGAACGTGCTGGCGTTCGGCGCGAAGATCGGGCGCACCGAAACAGGGCCCTTCGTGGACCAGCTGCTGGTGCGCGAGCCGATCGTGGGCCATGCGCCCGTGACAATGCATCCGTCGGAGCTGGGCGGCACGCGCCATCTCTCAGCGGCGCAGTTCGTGCACGAGCAGCGGGACTCGCTCGCGCTCGTGGCATCGCAGGACGGACGGTTCACGGTGTTCGGCTGGTCGCCGCACGCGGGGATGGTGCACGCGTATCGGGTGGAGGCTCTCCTACTCTAGGAAACAGCCCACCTCCGAGATCGCCGGACACACTGCCGCCTTGGTCACGCGCAGCCGCAGCCTCGATGTCGTAACGCGCGGCCCCCGTACCAGGCGGCAGTTGCCGATGCTGGTCGCGCGACCGAATTCCACCCAACGACCGTAGCGCCAATGATCAAGCGCGACGGCCTCTATGCGTTGACCTAACGGCAAACACTCGCGGATGCGAACGACGTTGAACAAAACGTCACGACCAAAATCGAGTGTCAGGTCGACCCTTGTCTTTTCGTCCTCGGTTGTCCAGTACGTGTCGCGTTTACCATCCAGAACGTTCTCCGCAATGAACCGCGCGTCGGTCCCATTGCCACGCACGTTGGTCGCGGACGCGCGAGCGCCCGTCGCGAGGTTGGTGGAGAACGTGGCGTCAATGAGCCGCCGGAACTCGCGCAACGACGCCACGTCATGCTCGTGGATCCGGCCGCGGCGGTCGGGCGGGAGATTGAGCAGGAATGACGCGCCGCGACCCACCGATGAGTAATACAGATCTACCAGGCTCTGCGGAGACTTCACCTCGTTGTCTTCGTGCTGGTGATAAAACCAGCCCGGCCGGATCGAGGTATCGCACTCGGCAGGCACCCAATGCGTGCCGGGCCGGTCGCCGCGGTTCAGGCGCGCTACATCCGCCCGCCCGGGAACGAAGTCCTCGCGATTCGACGTCGCCCAGCACGTCTCCCCCGCGACACCGCGCTCGTTGCCAACCCAGCGAATGTCGGGGCCGGCGTCGCTGAACAGCACCGCATTCGGCTGCAGCTGGCGCACCAGGTCCCACGTCCCCGGCCAGGCGTAGTACGTGGTGTTGTCGATCTCGCGCCGCTCGTACGCGCCGCCGTAATAGCCGTCGCCGCCGTTCGCGCCGTCGAAAAAGATCTCGAAGACTGGACCGTACTCGGTCAACAGCTCGCGCAGCTGATTGCGATAGTAGCCGAGGTACTCGGGCCGCCCGTAGGCCGGATGGTTCCGGTCCCACGGCGAGAGGTAGACGCCGAAGCGCAGGCTTTGCCGGGCGCAGGCCTCGGAGATTGCCTTGACGACGTCGCCGCGTCCGGCGCGCCACGCACTGTTCGCTACGGAATGGTCGGTATAGCGCGACGGCCAGAGACAGAAGCCGTCGTGATGCTTGCAGGTCAGGATCAGGCCCTTCATGCCGCCGTCGCGTGCGGCTTGGACGATCTGATCGGCATCGAAGTGGGTTGGGTTGAACACAGCGGGGGACTCGTCGCCATAGCCCCACTCACGATTCGTGAATGTGTTCACCGTGAAATGCAGGAAGCCGTAGAACTCCATCTCGTGCCAGGCGAGCTGGCGGGGCGAGGGGAGCGGCCCGTACGGTGTCGGGGGATCGACGCCGAGGAGCCGAACAACCGGGAGCCCGGCGAGCGCAGCTCCGGCGCCGAGGGTCGTAGAGATGAAATGGCGGCGAGTGGTGGTCATGCGGGCGGAATCTGCGCGTTCCGGCCCCTCCCCGCAGCTACTCCCCCCGAGGCAACGCTTCCCGGACGACGTGCGTGAAAAAACGTCGCCCGGGAAGAGCCTAGTTCACGCTACTCGACGCCGACCCGACGATGATGTTGCCCGTCGTCTGGTAGCCTCCGAGCACTGGTTGCTGCAACACCACGTGAATCATATTGACGGTAATGCCATCGCCGGTGGCGATCCGCTCGTTCAGCACAACATAGCCGACGCCCGGCAGGTCCACGCGCGTGTTCGGCGCGGGGTCGGACAGATCCACGCCGTTCACGACGAGGTTCGCGAGACTCGAGCCCTCGGCATTGCTGTTTTCAATTGTGCTGCTCGCCATCGCGACGACGCCATTCGCCGTGATCAAACCGTTGAGGATACTCACTGTTCCGAGCGTCGCGCTGCTCATGACGTCGGTTGCGATGGCGAACGCGTCCTGCGCCGTCACCATACCGGCCACAGAGACGTCGCTGGCCTGATCCTGCGCCATCGCGCCACCTGCTGGCAACACGGCTGACGGTGCTTTCTGATTGACGGTCGCCGTGGTCACGCCGACGCCGAATGACTGACCTTCGACCGAGCCCGGTGCCCAGGTCAAGGGCAGGACGAGTCCCGCAAAACGAATCGCCCGCCGGATGCTGTCGATCTTCATCGTATTCTCCTTGCACCATCACGGTGCTCGTATGCTCCGAGGCGCATTAGTGGGTCGGATGGAACTGCCGGTTCCCACCGGTCAGCGTGCATGC
>DASYRD010000116.1:0-26866 GCA_036004745.1 Gemmatimonadales bacterium
GCCCGCAAGATCCTGTGGGACGACCTCTACGCGGCGCATGCCGAGATCGTGCTCAACGGGCAACAGCATCAGTACGAGCGCATGGCGCCGATGCGCCCCGACGGCACGCGGGACGACGTGAACGGAATCCTCGAAATCAACCCGGGCACCGGGGGCGAGAGCGCCGCCCTCCCCACCGTGATGCACGTGAACAGCCAAACAGTCAGCGCCGCGTTCGGCGTGCTCAAGCTCGTCCTGGGCCCGGGCACGTACACGTGGCAGTTCATCGGCATCCCGGGAACGACGTACACCGACTCCGGGTCGGGGAGTTGTCATTGACGGCGGTATCGCGGTCGGCGAGTCCGACGCCTCGTGCCACGGATGTGGAGCCGGGTGAGCCCCTCGGGCTGATCCGGGCGCTTGGCGCCGCCCTCGCGGCCGAGGACATCGGCTATTGCCAGTGGAAGGGGCATTACAAGCGCCCCCGCTGGGGCCAGGGCGAGGGCGACATCGACCTGCTCGTCGACCGCGCCGCGTCCGCGAAGTTCGTGCGCGCCGTGTCGCGTCTGGGATTCAAGCTGGCCGTCCCACCGGCGGAGCAGCAGCTCCCCAGCGTGTTGTCGTACTTCGGACTCGACGCCGCGACACAGCGGCTGGTCCACGTGCACGTGCATTACCGCCTGATCATCGGCTCGTACTGGCGGACGACGTATCGCCTGCCGCTCGAGCGCGCCGTGTTGGAGTCCGCCCAGGCCTCCGACGCGTTCCGCATCCCTGCCCCTGAGCTCGAGCTGCTGCTCTTCGTGCTGCGCCAGGTGCACCGGTTCACGCCGCGGGACACATTGCGGACGCCGCGCTGGTTGAAGGGCATCCAGGCCGAGCTCCAGTACCTGGTCACGCGCAGCGACGCGGGCCTCCTGCGGCAGCAGCTGGCCCTGCACTTGCCTGCCATCGACGCAGACTTTTTCGAGCGCGCCCTGGCCTCCCTCGACCCCGGCGCGGCGCGGTGGCGGCGCCCCCTGCTGCGCTACGAGCTGCATCGCCGCTTGCTGGCGCACGCGCGGGCTCCCCTGCCCCTCACGCGTCTGACGGTACTGGTGCGCGAGATCGTGACGTTGCGCGGCCGGCTCGGCGCCAAAATGTCGAGCAAGCATCTCGCGACCGGTGGCTCCGTCATTGCGCTCGCCGGGTCCGACGGCGCCGGCAAGTCGACATGCGCGCGCGAGCTGGTCGCGTGGCTCGCCCCGCAGTTCCGCACCGCGCATGCGCACCTCGGCAAACCGCCGCGCTCGTTCGCCACGCTCCTCGTGGGTGGGGCCTTGAAGGCGGCGCAACTGATCGAGCGGTGGGTGCCGACCCCGGCGACCTATCTCGATCAGCTGCGCTGCGTCGCCACGGCGTGGGACCGCTACCGGTTGTACGAGAACGTGCGGCGCATCGTCCGCGACGGCGCGCTCGCCGTCTGCGAACGGTATCCGATCCGCGAAGACAGCCTCTTCGCGGGCCCCGCGATCGCGCGCAGCCTGCCCCCCGGCCCTCCCTCGGCGCTCACGCGGCTGCTCATGCGCGTGGAGCGCCGCTACTACCAGCGGATGGTGCCGCCCGACTTGCTCGTGGTGCTGCGCGTGGATCCCGTCACCGCGGTGCGGCGCAAGACTACCGAGCCCGCGGACTACGTCCGGGATCGCGCCCGCGCGAGCGGCGCGGTGGACTGGGCGCAGACCAACGCGCACGTCGTGGATGCCGCACGGCCCCTCGCCGAGGTACTCGCCGAGCTCAAGACCTACATCTGGGCGGAGGTCTAGCGCCCATGCGACGCCTCGTCGAACTCGTCGGGCCCGCGGGCGCCGGCAAAAGCACGGTGGCGCACCTGCTGCGCGCGCCGAACGGCGGCATGCGCGCCGCCCCGGGCCTGTGGAGCCTGCCACGCGGATCGCTGGGGCTCAACACGCTGCGCCTGCTGCCACACATGCTCGGTTTCTACCGCGCCTTCCCGCGCCGCGTGTGGGAAGAGATGAAGCAGGTCATCCGTCTCGACACGCTCTACCGTGTCGTCGGCGTCCGCAACGGCGTGACCGGCCCCGTGCTGCTCGACGAGGGACCCGTCCTCGCCCTCGGCTGGTTCACGGTCTACGGGGACGCCCAGGTACGCCGGCCGGCCTTCGCCGCCTGGCTCGAACGCGCGGTGAAGCGCTGGGCGAGCGCCCTCGATGTCGTCGTCCTGCTCGATGCGCCTGACGCGGTGCTCGTGCGCCGGATCCGCGAACGCGCGAAGCCGCACGGCGCGAAGGCGAAGACCGAGGCCGACATCACGGCATTCATCCGGACGTACCGCGCCGCCCTGGAGGGCGCCGTCGCCGCCCTGCAGCGCGCCGGCGGCGTCACCGTCGTCCGGATCGACACGGGTGATACGACGCCAGCAACGACCGCCGCGCGCGTGCGCGACGCGGTCAATCGAGCGACCGATGGCAACTGACGCGTCCCGGCTGGCCGTGTCGGACGCGGCGGCTCCCAAACCCGCCACGCTGACGCAGCGGGCCACACTGACCGCGGTGGCGTCGCTCCTCGACTATACGGCCCGCGCCGTGGTCGGGCTCGTGGCCGTTCCCATTCTCGTGAGCGGCCTCGGCCGGTCGCTCTACGGCGTGTGGGAGATCCTGAGCCGCCTCATCGCCTACATGACCGGCGCCGATGGGCGTCCGACCGAGGCGCTGCGGCTGACGATCGCGAATCATCTCACCCGCAGCGACGAGACCGCCAAGCGTCGATTGATCGGGAGCGCCGTATTCGTGTGGCTGCTGTTCCTGCCGGTCGTCGCGGCGGTCGGGGCCGTGCTCGTCTGGCTCGCCCCGACGTTCGCGAAGGTGGCCCCGGCGGAGCACGCGACGGTGCGCGTCACCTGCGCCCTGCTCGTGATCAGCTTCCTGCTCGGCAGCCTCGCGTCGATTCCGGAATCGGTGCTCCGCGGGGCGAACCTCGGCTACAAGCGCATGGGCTATCAGGCCGGCTTGAGCGTCGTCGGGGGTGTGTTCATGACCGGCGCCGTGTGGCTGGGGCTGGGACTGCGCGGCCTGGCCTGGTCGCAAATCGCCCTCGCGCTGGTGACGGGGGTCTGCTTCTGGTGGCTCGTCCGCCAGTTCGTGCCGTGGTTCGGCGTGGCGCGCCCTTCCATCGCCGAAGTCAAATCGCTCCTCAACATGAGCGTGTGGCTCTCGGCCGGCGACGTGATCGCCAAGCTGCTGCTCGCGAGCGATGTCCTCGTCCTCGGGCTGCTCGTCTCCAGCTCGGCGGTCACGAGCTATGTGCTCACCGGGTACTCGGCACGGCTGGGGTTGAACCTGTACGCGCTCGCCGCCGGCGCGGCGACGCCGGGCTTGGGCGGAGTGATCGGCGAGCGGCAGCACGGCCGGGCCGCCAAGATCCGGGAAGATCTGCTCGCCGTGACCTGGCTGTTCGCGACCGTCGTCGGGACCACGATTCTCGTGTGGAACCGCGCGTTCCTCGGACTCTGGGTGGGGAACCAGAACTACGCCGGCGTCTGGCCGAACGTGCTCCTGGTCCTCGTCACCGCCCAGTCGGCGTTCATCCGCAACGACTCCTACGTCATCGACGCCGCCCTGCGGCCACGGCTGCGCGTGCTCTTCGGCACGGCGGCGGCGGCGATCACGATCGCCTTGATGGTGCTCCTGACGCCCACGCTCGGCATCGTGGGGGTCTGCCTCGGTCTGCTCGGCGGTCGCCTCATTCAGACCGTCGCCTATCCCATCATCGTGCGTTCCTGTCTCGGCGCCGTTCCCGCTTCCGCGTCGAGCACCACGTTGCAGTGGACGCGGCGGCTCCTCGCGATGGCCGCGCTGTTCGGTGGGGCGACGTGGCTGGGCCAGCGCGTCACGGTCGCGCATTGGGCGACCTGGGCCGCCGGTGTCGCCCTCACCGTGCTGCTGCTGCCGGCGCTGGCGTGGGCCCTCGGCCTGAACGCGGCGGGGCGCCAAGCGGTACTCGAACGGTTCCGCGGAGTTCTCGGTGGAGTGCGCCGGTGGCGTCGCTGATCGCCCCGCGCCTGACGGGCGCACCCGCCATCGCCCGGCTCGGCGCGCCGGCCCGCCCCGCGTCTCCCGCGCCGGCGGTGCTGGCGCCGACGGTGCACGTCAACTGGGCGGTCCGGTGGGCCCTGTACGGGATGGTCTTCTCGATCCCGTTCGAGCTCCCCAACCGCGAGCTCATCCCGGTCGAGATTCCCACGCTCACCGCGGCGATTTTTCTGCTCGCGACGGTGCTCCAACCGCGCGTGACGTACGCCCGCTTGCCCGCGCCGTTGGGCTGGTTCCTTGGATGCCTGTATGCCTACGTGATGGCGGCCGCCATCAATCGCACCGACTACGGCGGCGAGGTGTTCACGCTCTTCCTGCTGTTGCTCGAGGGCATCCTGGTGTTCTGGAGTCTCTCGAATCTGCTGCGCGACGAAGCCCTCGCGCGGCGCGTGCTGATCACCCTGGGCCTGGCGTGCGGCACCCTCGCGCTGCTGTCCCTCGCCGGCGTGGGCAAAACGGCCCACACCGTGTACACGGGCGGCGAGCGCCTGACCGTCTTTGGGCAAAACGCCAACACCACGGCGATGGTGCTTTCGACCGGCTTGATCGCGCTCGGCGGGCTCGCCTATGTCCTGCACCCCGCCTGGCCACGCCATCGCTGGCTCATCTGGCCGCTGGTCGCCATGATCGGTCTGGCCGTGATCGACGGCGGCTCGCGGGGCGGTCTCGTCGCTCTGGGCGCCGGCCTCGTGGCCTTCATGCTGGGTGGGCGGACGGCGTGGCTCCGTGTGCGCAATGTGGCCGTGGGCATGGTCGCCCTCGGGGCGTTGCTGTGGGCAAGTTACAACTCTCCGATGATGCGAAGTCGCCTCGAGTCGGCGGCGACCGAAGGGAACCTGGCGGGTCGCGAGGAGATCTTCCCCGAGCTCGTGCAGATGTTCCGGGAGAAGCCGGTACTGGGGTGGGGCCCGATCACGAACAAATACGAGCTCGGCATTCGCCTCCACGAGATCAAGCATCCGCGGCGGGACGCACACAACATGATTCTCGAAGTCCTCTCGGCGACGGGCGTGCTGGGCACGATCCCGTTCGTGATCGCGGTCGGCCTCAGCGTCCTCGCGGCGTGGCGGGCGCGTCGCCGCCTGCACGGCATCCTGCCCGCGGCGCTCGTGGCGGTGGTCCTCGTGGCCAACATGAGCGGCAATCGCATCGTGAACAAAGTGTTCTGGCTCGTGTTCGCCTACTCGGTGGCGGCCGCGACGTATCCGGTCGACCGCAGCCGCCAGCCCGTGAGGTTCGCGTGAGGCTCGCCGTCTTCACCAGCAAGTACCCCGCGCGCGTCGCGACCTTCTTCGAGCGCGACCTGCGGGGGCTGATCGAGGCCGGGATCGACGTCGATGTGTTTCCGATCTATCCGCTCGATCCAGAGATGTGGCAGTACAGTCTCACCCTGCTCGACGAGACCGTGCTGCCGCGGGAGCGCGTGCATCACCTCACGCTGCCGCAGGCGCTGCGCGCCGCGCGGCCGTGGCCGCTGCAACGCGCCGCGACGGCGCTGCGCGACGCGACGGCCGTGACGGCCTCGGCCCTGCGGTTTGGGCCGGTGGCATTCGCCAAGAGCGCCTACGTGATGCCCAAAGCCTGGGCCTGGGCCGAGCAGTTCCCCGATCATTTCGACCACGTGCTCGCCTATTGGGGGAATTACGCCGCCAGCTGCGCCTACGCGTTTCACCGCCTGACGAACCGCCGGACCCCCTTCTCGATCTGGCTGCATGCCGGCACGGATTTGTATTTCCAGCCGGTGTTCCTGAAGCAGAAGCTGCTCTACGCCGACAGCATCATCACGTGCTGCGACTTCAATCGGACGTTCGTCGAAGAAGAGTTCGCCGACATCGCCCCACGCGTACGTCACAAGATCCACGTGGCCTATCACGGGCTCGCCCTCGCCGACTTCCCCTACGTGCCGACCGGTCGGCCGCCGGCCCGCATCCTCGCCGTCGGCCGGCTCGCGGCGGACAAGGGGTTTGATTACCTGCTCCGCGCCGCGGCCGATCTGTTGCGGGGCGGCATGGCGCTCGAGGTCGAGATCCTCGGGGACGGCCCCGAAGGGCCCGCCTTGCGCACGCTCGCGGCGACCCTCGGCATCGCCGAGCGCGTGCGCTTCGGCGGCTGGGTGCCGTTCCGCGAGGTGCACCGCGCGATGCAGCAGGCGACGATCCTGGTGCATCCGTCGGCCGGCCTGGGCGACGGGCTCCCCAACGTCATTCGGGAAGCGATGGCGCTCGGGACACCCGTCGTCGCGTCGCGCATCGCGGGCATCCCCGAAGCCCTGGATGACGGACGCTGCGGCGTCCTCGTGCAGACCAAGGACGCCGCCGCGCTGGCCGAGGGCATCGCGCGCCTCCTCGGCGATCCCGCGCTGCGGCTCATGTTTGCCGAACGCGCCCGGCGCCGCACCGAAGAGCTGTTCGACATGTGGCGCAACGGCGCCCACCTCGCCGAGCACTTGCGCGGCGTCCAGGGGCGCTCCCCCGAAGGGGTTTTGGTGCCCGCCGCATGCTGATCACCTTCTCGGGCCTCGACGGCGCCGGCAAGTCCACGCTGATCGAGTGGCTCCGCTCGGAACTGGAACGCCGCGCGCGGCGCGTCGCCGTGTTTCATATGAACGACCACGTCGGCGTGTACGCCTACCTCCGGGCGATCCGCGATCGCTTGCGGCCACGCCGGGCCTCCCCCGCGACGCCGCCCGGCGATCCGGCCACGCCCGCGCCGCTGCTCGTCGCCGTGCGCAACGCGCTGATCTGGAACAAGTCGCTGCGGCGCCTGCTCTACCCCATCGACCTCGTCGTCTTCTGGGTCTATCGGCTGTACGTCGAGAAGCTGCGCGGACGCGTCCTGATCATGGACCGCTACTTCTACGATTCGCTCGTGGACGTGTCGAACGGCCGCGGGACGCGCTGGGTGCGTTTCCTGGCGCGGATTACGCCGACCCCGGATCTCGCCGTGTTCCTCGACATCACGCCCGAGGAATCGTTCGCCCGCAAGGGCGAGTATTCCGTCGAGTACCTGCGGGCGCGGTGGCACCACTACCGCGCCGTGGCGCCGTGGGTGCGTTCCGCGCTCGTCGTCGACAACCGCGACCTGGCCAGCACGCAGCGGCAGTTGACTCGCGCTCTCGAGGAGCGCCTCGCGTGACCCCGGGATCGCCGACACACCTCGCCTCCGCCGCCCTCCAGCTGCTGGTCGATGGCGTCGACCCGTTGCTCTCGGACGCGCAGTGGGACGACGGGGTCGCGGTGCTCGAGCGCAATGCCGTCCTGTTGCGCGTCGCCGACGGTCTACTCGCCCTCGGCCGGCCGCTGCCCTCAGCGATGGCGGCCGCCGCCGAGCGGGCGCGCACGCGCGCCGAACAGGTGTTGCATTTGATGCGCCGGGCCGGGGACGCCTGCGAGCAACACGGGATCCCGTACGTCTTTCCCAAAGGGCTGCCGCACTACCCGGACGTGGGTGGCGACGTCGACCTGTTGGTGCCCCGCTCGACCCACGTCGATCCCTTGATCGTCGCGGATCTGGGCGCGACGCTGCGGGGCCCCGGGATGGGACATGCCGTGTCGGGAAGCCGCGTCTACCATCTCGCCGGTCCCCCACCCGGACTCGACCTGGACATTCTGCACGGCCGCGTCGGACGGTTGGGGGAACACCCGGCCTTAGCTGCACGGCTCGTGCAGCACCGCCGCCGCGTGGTGGTGGCAGGCGCCACCTGGTGGGTGCCGGCGCTCGAAGACGCGCTCGTGCTGCAGGGCTTCGATCGGCTCGCCGGCCGGCGCTCGTTCCGGATCGCTGACGTGGTCAGCACGATCAATGCGGTGCGGGGCGGCCTCGACTGGGATGCCGTGCGCGGCGCGGCGAGCGCCCTGGGGGTTCTGCCCGGCGTGTCCTGCTACTTGAGCTACGTGTCCCAGATTCATCGGGAGGCGCTGGGCCGCGAGCTCGCGCTGCCGCCACTCGGTCTACCCCGCGTCAGCGGTTGGGGGCGCGCGGAATTCGAACGCGGTGCGTTCCACTTCCCCGCCGTGCGGGTGAACGGGGAGCTGTACGCGCGCGCATTCGGCTCCGCGGTGGCGTGCGGACGCTGGTTCGACGTCGGCCGGCTGCTGCTCCTCCCGATCATCGCCGCAACGGTATTGGCACGGCGCGCGACGCGGGCCCTGGCGGCCGGCGTGCTGCACCCCGCGCTGCAGCGGAGCAAGTCATGAGCAGCCTGCTCCTCAAGCTGTACCACCAACTCCCCTCGCCGGCCCGCGCAGCCGCGGCGACGTTGCGGGGTCTGTACCTGCGTGCCTGGCGGTACGGCGCCGGCAGCGACCGCTTGGTCGACGAAGCGCTCGCCCGCGAACACTGGACCGCCGCCCAATGGCAGTCCTGGCGGGAGGAGCGTCTCGCGTTTGTGCTGCACCGGGCGGCGACGCGCGTGCCGTACTACCGGGCACACTGGGAGGAGCGCCGGCGCCGCGGGGACACCGCCTCGTGGGAGCTGCTCGAGCACTGGCCCATCCTCGAGAAGGACGCGCTCCGGGCGCAGCCGGAAGCGTTCGTCGCCGACGACTGCAACATCAGTCGCATGTTCGCGGAGCAGACGAGCGGCACGACGGGGAAGCCGCTCCGGCTGTGGCGCCGGCGGGACACCGTTCAGGGCCTGTATGCCATCGCGACGGCGCGCACGCGGCGCTGGTACGGTGTCACGCCCGACGATCGGTGGGCCCGGCTCGGTGGACAGCTCGTGACGCCCGTGGCGCAGCAGCGGCCGCCCTTCTGGGTGTGGAACGCCGCGCTCCACCAGCTCTACATGTCCACGTACCATTTGGCGCCGGCGCTGGTCCCGCACTACCTCGATGCGCTCAAGGAGTACGGGATCGCCTCGTTGTCCGGGTACACGTCGTCCCTGTATGCCCTCGCCCAGGAGATCCTGCGCGTCGGCCGGACCGATCTCCGCATGAAGGTCGTCATCACCAATGCCGAGCCGGTGACGCCGCAGCAGCGTGAGACGATCGCGCGTGCCTTTCAGTGCCCCGTGCAGGAGACCTACGGCATGGCCGAGGCGGCCGTCGCGGCGAGCCAATGCCCCGCCGGCCGCTTGCACCAGTGGCCGGAAGTGGGGATCCTGGAAGTGTGCGACGGGGACCACGCCGCGCCGCTCGGCGCGTTCGGCGAATTCATCGCCACGGGCCTCCTCAACGCGGACATGCCCCTCATCCGCTACCGCACCGGCGATTGCGGGCGTCTGCCGGCCGAGGACACGCCCTGCTCGTGCGGCCGCACCTTGCCGGCCATCGAGTCGGTGGACGGGCGCACCAACGACCTGCTCATCACGCGTGACGGCCGCAAGGTGTTCTGGTTGAACCCGGTCTTCTATGGGTTACCTGTACGGCAGGGACAGATCGTGCAGGAAACGTTGGAGCGGATCCGCGTCCGGTACGCACCTGCGGCGGAGTTCTCGCCGGCGGTGGGGCAGGAAATCATCAAACGTCTGCGCGAACGCATGGGCGACGTCGAAGTCGTCCTGGAGCAGGTCGTCGAGCTGCCCCGCGGCGCGAACGGCAAGCTGCGGGCGGTGTTGTGCAATCTGTCGCCGGCCGACCTGGCGACCGCGCTGGGTGGAAACGGCGCGGCCCCCGCCCCCCCCGCCCCCCCCTCCGTTGCGGTGCGTCGTCGCAGCCGCCGCGTGCTGGTGCTCGATGGACACCGCAATCAGGCGCTGGCGTGTGTGCGCTCGCTCGGGCGTGCGGGACACACGGTATTCGTCGCCAGCCATTTCTCCTGGCCGCTGGCCGGGTGGTCGCGCCACAGTCAGAAGCGCTTCCATCTCGCCGGCGAGACGCTGGCGGCCTTCGCCGCGCTCCGGGCCTGGGCCCACCGCAACGGCATCGACATGGTCCTCCCGGTCACCGAGCGGTCGTGCTTGCTGTGCAACGCGGAGCGCGGCGCGTGGGAAGCCTTAGGGATCACGGTGGGCTGCGGCCCGAACGAGATGCTGGCGCTGGCGTTCGACAAGGAGCAAACGATTCGGCGTGCGATGGCGTGTCGCGTGAATGTGCCGCTCACGGCATTTCCCACGTCGCTCGACGAAGCCCGGGCTGCCGCCGAAGAGATGGGCTATCCGTGCATCGTCAAGCCGCGCTTCAGCAATGCGTGGGACGGCGGGTCATTTGCGACGGATTTAGGAACGGCATACGTCGCGCGGCCCGAGGACCTCGCGGACGCCGTCGCGAGCCGCATTCAGGGGGACCACTGGCCGCTGCTGCAGCAGTACGTGCCCGGACAGGGCAAGGGCATTTTCACGCTCTGCGACCACGGGCGCGTGGTCGCCTGGTCGGCCCACGAGCGGCTGCGCGACGTCCGACCCTCCGGTTCCGGCAGCAGCATGCGCCGCTCGGCGCCCATCGCCCCGGCGCTGCGCGAGGCCGCCGAACGCCTGCTCGCCGACTTCAAGTGGCACGGCCCGGCGATGCTCGAATTCCGCGACGACGGCGTCCACGCCCCCTGGCTGATGGAGGTGAACGGGCGGTTTTGGGGCTCGCTCCAGGTCTCCATCGCGGCGGGGATCGATTTTCCGGCGCTGTGGGTGCAGGCGCTCGGCGGTGAGCCAGTGCAGGAACCGACGGAGTACCGCTTGGGCGTGACGCTGCGTTGGCTCTGGGGAGACTTCAAGCGGCTGCTGCACGTCCTGCGCGGACCCCCGCGTGGCTTCCCCGGCCGGTATCCGACCCGGTGGGAAGGCCTGAAGGAGTTCTTCGGGCGGCAGCCCCCTGAGACGCAGCTCGAAGTGTGGGACCGGCGCGATCCGTGGCCGCTGGTCGCCGAATGGTTGCAAGGCGCCCGCGAGCTGCTGGGGGTGGGATGAGCCATCCCTTTGTGACCGTGATCGTCCCGACGCGAGACGAAGAGCGTTACATCGCAGCGACGCTCGACTCCATCCTCGCGACCGCCTATCCGGCGGACCGCCTCGAGGTGTTGGTGGTCGACGGGCAGAGCCGCGACCGCACGCCCGCCGTGGTCCGAGAGTATGCCGTCCGGCACCCCGCCGTGGCCCTGTTGGACAACCCGAAGCGCACGGCGCCGGCCGCCCTGAACGTTGGCATCCGAGCGGCGCGCGGCGAAGTCATCGTCCGCATGGACGCACACGTCGTCTATCCCACCGACTACCTGCCGCGCGCCGTCGCGGCCCTGGCGGAGACCGGTGCCGACAACGTCGGGGGCGTCATCGTGACACGACCCGGCGCGGAGACGCCCATGGGTCGGGCGATCGCCCTTGGGCTCTCGCACCGGCTGGGCGTGGGCAATTCGTACTTCCGCATCGGGACGGCGGAGCGCCGTTGGGTCGACACCGTACCGTTCGGGTGTTTCCGTCGCTCGCTCTTCGACCGCATCGGCATGTTCGACGAGGACCTGGTTCGCAACCAGGACGACGAGTTCAATTTTCGCATCCGGCGGCAAGGCGGGCGGGTGCTGCTCCTGCCCGATCTCGTCGCCTACTACTACGCTCGACCCGCGCTGCGGCAGGTCGCGCGGATGTATTTCCAGTACGGCTATTTCAAGCCGTTGGTCGCGCGCAAGCTGGGCCGCATCATGACCGTGCGGCAGCTCGTGCCCGCGGCCTTCCTGCTCACGCTCGCGACGGCGGCGCTGCTGGCACCCTGGTTCCGCTGGGCGGCGCTCGGCGGCGCCGCCGTGGCGGCGGCGTACGCCCTGGCCGTCGGTGCGTGTGCGGCCGCGGCGGCGACGCGGCACGGGGTGCGGTGCGGTCTGGCCCTGGCCACGGTCTTCCCCGTCCTGCACGCGAGTTATGGATTCGGATTCCTGCGCGGCATCGTCGATCACGTGCTGCGTCGCGGCCGGGTGGCGCCCGACCCCGCTGCCCTGGCGCCCTCCAGATGACGCGCACTCGGGACTCGAGCGTGCGATCGGCGATTCCGGGAGGACCCGAGCTCGCGGGGTTCATGTACCACGATGTCGTGGACGAGCCGTCTGCGTCGGGGTTCCAGCGGCCCGGCGCCCGCAGCTACCGCCTCACCGCGCAGGCGTTCAGCGCACAACTCGATGCCCTCGGCGCGGGAGCCGCGGCGCCGGCGCTCGTCACGTCCATCGACTTCGCGCACTCGGGGCGCCATTTGCTCCTCACGTTCGACGACGGCGGCACGAGCGCGCTGCACGCCGCGGCCGAGCTGCAGCGCCGCGGGTGGCGCGGCCACTTCTTCATCGTGACGGACCTCCTCGGTGCGAGGACGTTCCTGGACGCCGCGGGTGTTCGCGAGCTCCGCAGCGCCGGCCACGTCGTCGGCAGTCACTCGCACACGCACCCCGACATCTTCAAGGACTTGACTCCGGACCGCATGGCGGACGAGTGGCGCATCAGTCAGGACCGGCTGGCGCAGATTCTGGGTGAGCCGTGCATCACCGCTTCCGTGCCCGGCGGCGACATCTCGGCGCGTGTGCTCGAGTCGGCCGACGCCGCGGGGCTCCGTTACCTGTTCACATCCGAGCCGTGGCTGCGGCCGCGCCGCGTCGGCGGATGTTGGGTGTTGGGGCGGTACAGCCTCCGGAGCGGGACCGACCCCGCCCAGGTGCTCGAGCTCGCCCACTTCCGTGGGTGGAGTCGGGCCCTCCTGGTCCGTCGCCTCAAGGTCCTGATGCGCGGCACGTTCCCTCGCTTGTATCGCCGTTACGTCCGCTACACGACGCAAGGGGAACCGGCCGCATGACCGAGTCTCCCGTGATCGTGCGCGACGCCTCTCCCCAAGACCTGGAGCACTGGGACGAGCTGGTGTCCCGGTTCGACAACCACCGGGTGACGCACAAGCTCGCCTGGCTGCGCTCGCTCGAGGGATGTGGGATCGGCAGCGCGCGGTTCCTCGTGTTTGAACAGGCCGACGCAATCGTGGGCTGCCTGCCGGGCCTCCTCGTGAACATCGGCCCCTTACGCCTGTTCGGGTCTCCGCTCCCGGGATGGCAGACGGTGAGCATGGGGCCGGCCTTTGATCCCACTCGGGTGAGCACCGCCGCCCTGTTGGCCGCCGCCGTGCCGTTCCTGCGCGAGCGGTATCACGTGCACCACGTCGAGATCATGACCAGCGTGCTCGACGGCGATGCCATGCGGTCGCTCGCTTTCCGCGGCGAGGTGGTCCCCACGTTCCGGGCACCACTCTTCCCCGGCGACGAGGCGCGCACGCTGAAACACCTCAAGGACAGTGCGCGCCGCAACGTGCGCCGGGCCGCGAAGCTGGGGCTGACGGTCCGGTTCGAGACCGACGAATCCTTCGTCGACGAGCATTTTGCGCAGATCGAGGAGGTGTTCGCACGCGGCGGCCACAGCCTGCCGTTCACCAAGCGGCGGGTGCTCGAGTATTTCCAGCACATGAAAGCCGCCGGGAACCTCGTCGCCGTTTCGGTCTACCTGCCCGACGGCACGACGAACATCGCCACCGGCATGTTCACGATCGAGCGGAAAGAGCTGCTGCTGTGGATGTGGGCGCACCGCACGCGCTATCGCTGGTACCGCCCCACGGAGCTCATGACCTGGGCGGTCATGCAGAAGGCGATGGACGCCGGATGTGATACGTTCGACCTGATGGGGCGCGGCGACTTCAAATCGAAGTTCGGCGCGGAGCCCGACCTCACCAAGTACCGCTGGGTGTGGAGCCAGCACCACTGGCTCATGCTGATCCGCGATTGGGCGGAGCGCGGCTACCGGTGGCAGCAGGCGGTGCGCGGGCGGGTGAAACGCCTCACGTTGCCGCGCGAGGTGCCCGTGGTTCCGGACGATGCCGAGCACGAGCCCGCGGCGCCGCCGGTTGCCGCCCCCCGGCCCTCCCGCGCCCCCCGCGCGCCTCGCTCTCCCGCCCCCGCCCCCGCCCCCCCTGGCTCGCCGGCGCCGGTCCGCCGCTCCACGGGAGCGCAGCCGCTTGGGTGCGTCATGGGAGATATCGACTTGTTGCGCGCAGTGGTCCTGGGTGGCATTCCCGCCGTGGTGGCGACGAAGCCAGGCTCGCCCGCACGCTACTCGCGCTACGCGCGGCGTGCACTCGATTGGGCCGATGCGTGGGAGCGGCCTGAGGAGGCGATCCGCTTCCTGTTGGAGTTCGGCGCGGCGCAGCCCGAGCCGCCCGTTCTCTTCTATGAGGAAGACCGGGAGCTCCTCCTGATCTCGCGTCACCGCGAGGAGCTGGCCAAGGCGTTCCGGTTCGTGGTGCCCGATGCGACCCTCGTGGAGGATCTCGTCGACAAGGCACGCTTCCAGGCGCTCGCCGCCCGCCTCCCCTTGCCCGTGCCGCCGGCGCTGGCGTTGGATCCGGAGCAGCCGCTGCCCCCCGAGGTGCTCGATCTCCGCTTCCCGCTGATCGTCAAGCCGCTCACGCGGCGCAGCGACCAGTGGGCACCGCTCGCCGGCTCGGCCAAGGCCATCGAGGTCGGCACGCCCGCGGAGCTGCGGGCGTTGTGGCCGCAACTCGCCGCGGCCAGGATTCCGGTCCTCGCGCAGGAAATCATCCCGGGCCCGGAGACGGCGATCGAGAGCTACCACGTCTACGTGGATGCGGACGGCCGCACCGTGGGCGAGTTCACGGGCAAAAAGATCCGGACGCATCCCCAGGCATTCGGCGACAGCACGGCGCTCGTCACGACCGATGCCGCCGACGTCGCCGAGTTGGGGCGGGAGCTGGTGTCGAAACTGGATCTCCGTGGCGTCGCCAAGTTCGACTTCAAGCGCGGCCCCGACGGCCGGCTCTACATGCTGGAGGTGAACCCCCGCTTCACCCTGTGGCATCATCTAGCCGCGGTCGCAGGTGTGAACATCCCGGCGTTGGTGTACGCCGATCTCGTGGGCCTGCCGCGCCCCGCCGGCGGTCGCGCGCGGGCCGGCGTGCGCTGGTGCAAACTGTGGCGCGATCGGTCCGCGGCGCGGACGGCGAACCTGCCCCTGTGGCGCTGGCTCCCCTGGGCGCTGGCATGCGAGGCCAAGTCCGGGCTGGCGTGGGACGATCCACTCCCGCTGGTGCGCGCCGCCTTGCACGCCGCCGCCCGGCGTCTGACGACCTCCGCTCCGCCCCGCCCCGTGGCCGCCCACGGCACCGCATGAACCCCTTTGCGGGTGCCGAAGCGGCGACGCGCGCCGCCATCGCCCGTCGGGTTCCAGGCGACCCGCGCTATTCGTGGGCGAACGCCGGCCACGTCTTCAACGTGCAGGAGCGCGAGCGGCACATGCTGCGACTGCTCCGACGGCAGGGGGGCTTCCCGCTGGCCGGCCAAACCATCCTGGACATCGGGTGCGGGACCGGTGGGTGGCTGCGGGATTTCGTAAAATGGGGAGCGCGGGCCGAGAATCTGTTCGGCATCGACCTGATGGCCGAGCGCGTCGCGGCGGCGAATCGTCTCTGCGTGCCCGGCACGCGGATCGCGTGCGGCAGCGCCGCGACGTTGTCGTTCCCCGATGCGCACTTCGACATCGTCCTGCAGGCGAGCGTCTTTACGTCGATGCTGGACGCCGACTTGAAGCACCAAGTGGCCCGGGAGATGCTCCGCGTCGTCAAGCCCGACGGATTCATCCTGTGGTATGACTTCCTCGTGAACAACCCGCGGAACCCCGACGTGCGCGGCGTCCCCGCCCGCGAGATCGCCGGGCTGTTCCCCGGCTGCCGGCTCGATCTCCACCGCGTCACGTTAGCGGCACCCGTGTCGCGCTGGCTCGCACCGCGCTCGTGGCTCGCGAGCTACGTGTTGGCGCACGTGCCCCCGCTCTGCACGCACCTGCTCGGCACGATCCGGAAGGGCGCGTAACCGTGCGCCCCCGTCTCGAGTGCTACGAGGTCCCGGAGCTGCCGAAGCTCGCCTGGGTGGCCACCGTGGACCTCCATTCCAGTCGCGTGCGCGCGTTCCACGGCTCGGCGGTCGAGCGTGGGCGCGGATGGCTGGTCGAGGGCGTCTGGGACGGCGACTTCGCCGCCGGCGGCTTCCACCGCACGGGGCAATTCTTTGGCAGCGGGATCCGGATCGAGGCGGACGCGGTCTATTTCGTCCCGTCGAGCGCGCTCACCGATCGACTGTTCACGTGCCGCACCGATCAGTCGCTGGTCGTCGCGAACAGCCTCTGTCTCCTCTTGGCTTACACGGGCGCTCGGCTGGACCCGGAGCATGACTATCGCCGCGAGAGTCAGGCCATTCGCCAGGGGTTGCGCGCCTACGATCCCGCCTTCCACGTGCAGCACCCGGCCGTCGACCGGTTCGAACAACTCTACTACCATCGCCTCGTCGTCTCGGGGGGCACCGTCACGCGGGAGACCCCACCGGCCCCCGCCGCCATCCCCTCGTTCACACACTACGAGCAGCTGCTGCGCGACACGCTCACGGTCATCGCGGCAAACGCGGCGAGCCCCCGCCGCCACGCGCCTCTCGCCCTCTGTGCCACCGTGTCGGCCGGCTACGACTCGCCCGCCGTGGCAGCCCTGGTCAAGGACCTCGGCGTGGAGGCCTGCTTCACCGCCCATCGGTCCACCAGCGCGATTCCCGGCTGGCTGAACCGGCACGCGGTGGACGACGACGGGACGCCCATCGCCACCGCCCTGGGGCTGGCGTCCCGGAAGCTCGGGACCGCCCGCTCGCAGGTGACGGAAGACGAGCTGTACTTCCTCGCGGCCTGCGCCAGCATGCCGGCGCTCGCGTTCCACTCCATGGCGCGCGACATCGAGGGGTCCGGCCGCGTGGCACTCGTGTTCACGGGGTTCCAGGGCGATTATGTGTGGGATGTCAACGTCGAGACGAAGCACCTGAATGACGACTTCACGGGCTGCGACACGTCGGGCGTCACCTTGAGTGAAATCCGACTGAAGAGCGGGTTCATCAACGCGGCGGTCCCGTTCCTGTTTGCGCGGGCGATTCCGGACCTCGCCCTCATCGGCGCGTCCCGCGAGATGACCCCCTGGCGCTCCCGCCCCGATTACGATCGTCCGATCGCTCGGCGCATCGCCGAGGCGGCGGGCGTGCCGCGGGGCGCGTTCGGCCAACGCAAGCGCGCCGTCGTCGCCGCCTACGACTACCCGGTGCATCCGCGGCTGCGCGGCGCGTTTCTGGCGCAGCTCGCCGCCGAGGGCATCGGCCCCGCCCGCGTGTACCTGCATTCGGTCGCCAACCGGGTCCTGTATCGGGTCGCGCGCGCACTCGCGGCGACGCGGCGGGCGCTCACCGGCATCGGCGAGCGGACCCCTCATGCACTCGTGGGCAAGCAGCTCGACCTGCCGCGGCGCCTCTTTGTCTGGGCTGGGGACGCGCTCGCCGACCGCCTGGCCGCCGTCCTCCCCGCCCGCGACGTCGCCGCTCCGGCGGCCCTTCGGTCCCCACCGGCAGCGATCCTCAACTCTCTGAGCCATGCGCCTGCTGTTTCTCCCCGCTGACGGCTGGCCGCCGCTCGCGTGGCTGGCGCTGTGCGTCCCGGGCAACCTCGAGGTCGTCGTCCGCGTCGGCCCTCGGGTCGAGCGGAACAACGACTGGTTCTGTGAGGCCGTGTGGGATGGCCCGTTCCAGGCCGGGGAATTCCATCGCACCGACGTGGTGTTCGGGTCGGGGGGTCGACTCGATGGGAATACCATCGTGTTCGTCTCCGCCGGGACCACGGTGGACCGCTTGCACACGCTCGACGTGCCCAAAGGCGTGCTGGTGTCGAACTCGCTGGCGTGCCTCCTGACCGCGGCGGGCGCGACGGTCGATCCGACGTACGACCGCTACTTTGAAGACTTCATGTCGATCCGCCGCGGCCTGCGCAGCTATAAGCGCACGCTGGCGACGTCCGCCGGTTCGGTCCAGCTCACCTACCACGACAACCTGCGCTGGGACGGCGCTCGCCTCAGACCGGAGTCGAAGGTCTGGCCGCGGCGCGACTTCACCTCGTTCGCCGCGTACCGCGGGTTTCTCGAATCGTCCCTGCGCGCCCTTTCCGCCAACGCCAATGCCGCGGAGCGCCGCGTGCGCTACCCCCTGCTTGGCACGATGTCGTCGGGGCACGACTCGTCGACCGTCGCCGCCCTCGCCGCCCGCGCGGGATTGCTCCAGGAAGTCATCGCGTTCGACCGGGCTCGCACCGGCGAGCCGGACTCCGGTCGTCACGTGGCAGGCGTCCTGGGACTCGACGTGCTCGAAGTGTCGAGCGACGCGTGGCGCGACACCGCATTCGCCGAAATCCCGTTCGTGGCCGCCGACGCCAAAGGCGAGGACGTGTATTTCCGGGGAGCGGAGCATCGGCTCGCCGGACGCCTCGTGCTCACCGGCTTCGGCGGCGACCGTATCTGGGACCGCGACGCGCGTCAGGTCGCTGACGACCTGCCGCGCCGCGATCAGTCCGGGCTCTCCTTGTCCGAATACCGTCTGCGCGTGGGATTCATCCATTGTCCCGTGCCCTACCTGGGCGCGCGACAGCTCAGCGACATCCGTGCGCTGGGCCGGTCGCCGGAGCTCGCGGCGTGGACGGTCCGGGCCGAGTCGCGGCGCCCCATCTGCCGGCGCATCCTCGAGGACGCCGGCGTCCCCCGCAAGGCCGTCGGCCTGCAGAAACGGGCGGCATCGGTATTGCTGTTTCGGCGTGACAGTTTCCTCGTCGGTGCGTCGTTGGTCGCCTACACGCGCTGGCTCGAGACCATGCTGCCGGCACGCCGCGAGACGAACGGGTCGGATCCGCTGCGCGCCGTGGCTCGCACGGCATCGAGGGGGCTGCAGCGACTGGCCGCCTGGCTCCCTTGGCGCAGCCGCCTGATGCGCCCCCTCGCGCACCGCCTGGCCACCTTCGGATACCGCGAACCGCGGTTCCGCCACCTGTTCCCGTGGGCCTTGGCGCTTGCCAAAGAGGCCTACGTGGACCACCAGACACCGGACTGACCGATTCATGTGCGGCATTTGCGGCATCGTCCATCCCGATCCTGCGTATCCGATCAGCGCACCCGTGCTGATCGGGATGCGAGACATCATGGAGCACCGCGGCCCCGACGACGCCGGTCATTACGTCGGCGCCGGCGCGGGCCTCGGCTCTCGACGGCTGGCGATTCTGGATCTGTCGCCGCGCGGACACATGCCCATGGAGACCGCCGACGGCCGCTACCGGATCGTCTATAACGGCGAGGTCTACAACTACCGCGAGCTGCGCGCGTCGCTCGAAGGCCGGGGCGTCACCTTTGCGTCCAACACCGACACCGAGGTGATCCTCAAGCTCTTCGTCGCGGACGGTCCCGCGATGCTGGAGCGCCTCAACGGGATGTTTGCCTTCGCCATCTGGGACAGCACCACCCGCACGCTCTTCTGCGCGCGCGATCGGCTGGGGGTCAAGCCGCTGTACTACGCGGTGCAGCAAGGGGCGTTGTTTTTCGCATCGGAAGAGAAGGCGCTGTTCGCGGCGGGTGTGCCCGGCGTGTTCGACCCGGCGACCTGGGAAGAGTTGCTCTGCTTCCGGTACGTCGCCGGTGAGCGGACGCCATACGCCGGGGTGCGTCGGCTGCTGCCGGGCCATTACATGGTGTGGCGCGCCGGCCGCCTCGAGATCACGCGGTGGTGGAACCTCGCCGAACGGAGTCGGGCGGTTCGGGACCGCGCCCCCGACGACGCGGCGCAGTGGTTCCGCAAGACGTTCGATGACTCGGTCGGTTTGCGGCGCATCAGCGACGTACCGGTGGGCGTGCTGCTCAGCGGCGGCCTCGACTCGGGGAGCGTGGCCGCCTCCCTGGCCGCCCAGGCGGGCGCCGGCGTGGCAGGGTTCACCGTGCGCTTCGCCGAGCCGGAATACGACGAAGGCCCCGTCGCGCAGCTGATGGCCCGGAAGTGCGGGCTCGAACACCACGAGCTGGTGGTTTCACCCCCCGAGCTCATGGGCCGGCTGCGGCGCGCCTCGTGGCTCAACGACGAGCCCATCGTCCACGCCAGCGACCTGCACATCCTCGCCATTTCGGAGTATGCGAAGCCGCGCGTCACGGTGCTGCTGTCCGGCGAAGGCGGTGACGAGCTGCTGGGCGGGTATGTGCGGTACCGCCCGCTGCGCCACCCCGCGTTGCTCGGCATCGGGCGGCACCTGCTCGCGCCGTTTGGTCGGTGGCTCCGCCCCGGCAGCCGCCTCGCCAAGCTCAACCGGTTCCTGGCGCTGGGCCCGGCCGACCGCTTCGCCCTCTACAACAGCTCCAGCATCCTGCCCTCCGAGCTGGCCCCCCTCGGCTTCGAGGCGCGTGGGGAGTTCGACTATCGCGAGGGCGTACTCGACGAGGCACGCGCCCTCTATCCGGATGAGCCCCTGCGGCAGGCGATGTACGGCGATCAACACGCGTTCCTGTGCTCGTTGCTGGACCGCAATGACCGGATGACGATGGGCGCCTCCATCGAGTGCCGTCCACCGTTCCTCGACTACCGCCTCGTGGAGGGCATGGCGGGCCTGCCGACGTCGGTCGTCGTGGGCACCGTGGGTGGCAAGCGCCTCCTGCGGCGGGCCGTCGGCGACCGCCTGCCGGAGGAGGTGCTGCGCTATCGGAAGTGGGGGTTCGGCGTGCCGTGGACGCGCTACATGCAGCGCGAACCGGAGTTCCGGGCTCTGGTCGCCACCCTGCACGAGGCGGCGCCGATTGCCAATGGGCCGTTCGACCGTCAGGCGCTGCGGACGATCGCGGCGGGCTTCCTCGCCGGCGACACGCGCTTCGAGGCGCACGTCCGCCGCTTAGTCATGATCGCCATCTGGCACCAGGCGTGCCTCGAAGGCGCCCCCGCCCCCGTGGTCAGCTCGGTAGCCGACTGAGGATGAAGACGTTGAACGCTGGACCGGTGACGGGCGGCGCCGTCGCGGAGCCCCCGATCACGCTCGGCCCGGCGATGCCGGCGAGCGGGAGCGAGAGCGAACCGCCGCTGTAGGTCCCGCTCAACACCGGGCTCGACGCGAACCAGTCCTGCGCGTTGCGCACCTCGTACACGTCGCCCGCGGTCAAGATTCCCGACACGTTGACCGATACGGACCCCTGGCCGGGCCAGTTGTAGACGACGATCGTCGCTCGCCCCGCCTGATACGCGCTGGGCCGGACGAAGACCTGCGGCTGGCTGGGAAGGGTCGTGGTCGCCTGATCGGTCGCGCCGATGCCGGTTTGCGTCTTCCAGTTGGCCAAGCTGTACGTGGTGCCCTGCCAGCGCCACGCGACCGCCGTCGAGTCGCGGAAGTATTCGTTCGCGCCCCAGGCGTACCCGCCGAGGGAGGTGTCCGTAAGGAAGATGGTCGTGCCGCTCCCGGACATCGTGTTGCTGTCGACCGTCGCCGTCCCCCAGGTCTCGAAGGACACGATCGGCGTCCCACCGACGAAGTAGTTCCTCCGTACCAGGACACTGCCATCCGCCACGGCCGGGTAGCCCACGCGCACGCTCACCTGGGGACTGCTCGGGTTGCGGTAGGTCATGTTGTCGGTGATCTGGGCGCTGTCCACCACTTCCTCGCCGCCCACCAGGATGTTCGCGTTGCTCGTGTTGGTTCCGGCGGCGGCGATCGCTCCATTGTTGAACGACACGTTGCCGATGACGCGGATATTGTGGAGGCCGCCGGCGCCCAGGTCGCTGTAGGCGTGGATACCAAACCCGAACTGATTGAAGATGATGTTGTCGCGGACGAGCCGCAGCGTCGCATCGGTCTTCACGTAGATGCCATGCCCGCTGCCGCGCGTCGCCGTTTGCCACCCGCCGTTGTAGAGGAGGCAGCCGTAGATCTCCGGGTTCACCGCCGTCGGCTCCGTATAAATCGCGATGCCGCCGTCGTGGACCACGAGGTGCACGAGCTTGATGTTGGAGCCGTTGCGGATGTACACCACGTCGGGACGCGCGGCCTGGCTGGTGCGATCGTTGCTCGAGTTGTACAACTCGAACCCCCAAAACCGGGTGTAGGCGCCATCGATGGTCAGCGCCGGGTTCGCCTCGCCGATGCCGTCGATCCGCGCGCGCTCGCCCGGGTACTGCCGCACGATGATCGGCGCCCCGCTCGTGCCCGCCAGGGTACTCACGAACGCACCGGCATACCGCCCGTCGCGCAACCAGATCGTGTCGCCCGGCTGCACGCTCCCGCTGCCGCCATTCAGGGCCGTCTGCAGATCCCAGGGGTCCGCGGTACTGCCGTCGCCTCCCGGCGTGCCGGTCGTCGCGACGTAGTAACCCACGTGCGTGCCCGGCGGTAGCGGCGGACCCTGCGATTCCTTCGCCCCGCAGGCAGCCACGGCGAGCAGCAACGGGAGCAGGTGCACGGTACGCCGATCGTTCATGGCACACGCCTCACGACGAAGACATCGAACGCGGGGCCGGTCTTGACGGGAGCAGTCGGCGAGCCGCCGATCGGCACGGGAGGCGCGACGCCGCCCATGGGCACGTTGATCGTACCGCCCCCGTAGGTGCCGCTCGTCACCGGCGTCCCGAAGTAGTCTTGCGCGTTGAGCACTTCATACGTGTCACCCGTCTGCAGCACGCCCGCCAGGTTCACCGCCACCGAACTCAGGCTGCCCCAGTTGTAGACGACGATCGTGCCGCGGCCCGGCTCGTACAGGTTGGGACGCACGAACACGCGCGTCGCCGTAGGTAGCCCGCTGACGGTCTGGTCGGTAGCCGCCAGACCGGTCGCCGTCTTCCAGCCACTGAAGGTGTAGTCGGTCCCCGCGTACTGCCAGGCCCGCGCCGCCGGGTCGCGATAGTATGTGTTGGCGCCCCAGTTCTGCGCGACGGTACTGGCGTCGTTCAGCACGACCATCCGGTCCGGGCCGATCAGGGTGTTCCCGTTCACGCCAAGCTGCTGTTGCCAGTAAAGCACCTCGAACAGGCGGCGCCCCCCCACGACGTAGTTGTTCTGGACCGACAGGTCGACGTTCACCGTCGTCTGGAACCCCAGATCGATGTTATAGACGCCCAGGCCGGGGGAGAAATACGTCATGTTGTCCACCATGGTGCCCTGCTGCACGGGCTCCTCTCCACCCATGATGATGTTGGCGCCCGCTGCGCTCGCCCCCAACGCCGAGATCGTCCCGTTGTTGAACGACACATTGCCGATCATGTGAATGTTGATGAGCTCGCCGCTCCCCGCGTTCGTGTAGGCGTGCAGTCCGTATGCAAACTGCGTGAACGCGATGTTGTCGTGGAGCACCAAGGGACCGACACTGCTCTTCACATAGATGGCGTGCCCGCCGCCCTTCGTCCCCTGCCACCCGTTGTTGTAGAACAGACACCCGTAGATCTCGACGTCCGCCGCGGACGTGTAGTTGTAGAACCCGATGCCATTGTCGTGAATGATCAGGTTCACGTATCGATTGTGCGATCCGTAGTTCACGATGCCGTGCGGCCGCTGTGGCGTCACCGTGGTGCGGTCGGTGCTCGAGTTCATGATCTCGAACCCCCAATACGTCGCGTACGTCCCGCTCACGTACAGCCCGTCGTTCAACGAGCCGTTGACGTCGATTGTCGCACGCTCCCCGGGGTACTGACGCACCACGATCGGCGCCGCGGCGGTCCCCGCGAGCGTGCTGCTGTAAGCCCCGAGGTAGGACCCGCCGCGCAGCCAGAGCGTGTCGCCGGGCCGAATCTTCCCCCCACCCCCTCGCAGCGCCGTGGCGAGATCCCACGGCCTCGCCACACTCCCGTCACCCCCGCTCGTCCCGGTGGGGGCGGCGTACCAGCCCGCCCGCGGCACCGGGGCCGACGTCACGGTCACGGCGGCCGTGCCACTCTGGCCTTCGCTGGTCGCCGTCATCGTGGCGGCCCCGACCGCCACCGCGAGCACCGCACCGCTCCCCGAGACCGACGCAACACCGGGCGAGCTGCTGCCCCACGTCACGATCCGCCCGGTCAGGATGTTCCCGCCCGCGTCCCGCGTCGTCGCGGTCAGCTGGACCGTGCCGCCCACTTGCAGGGTGGTCGCGGCGGGGGTCACCGTCACCGTCGCCACGGGCGGCTGCGTCACCGTGATCGTCGCGGTACCCTGCTTCCCCTCGCTCGTGGCCGTGATCGTCGCCGTTCCGACTGCGACGCCCCTCACGAGGCCCGCCGTGGTCACGGTTGCTACGCCCGGTGTGCCGCTCGACCAGGTCACGGTACGGCCCGTGAGCACGTTGCCCCCCGCGTCTCGGGTCGTCGCGGTCAGCTGGACCGTGCCGGCCACTAGCACACTTGCGGCGGCGGGGCTCACCGTCACGGACGCCACCGGAACGGGAATGACCGTCACCGTCGTGGTGCCGACCTTCCCCTCACTGGTGGCGGTGACGCTCCCCGACCCCACGGCCAGCCCGGTAGCGAGGCCCGTGGGACTCACACCCACGACGCCCGGCGCACTCGTCCCCCACGTCACCACGCGCCCCGTGAGCACGTTGCCGTTCAGGTCCTTGAGCGTTGCGGTGAGCTGCAGCGTGCCCCCGACCTGGAGACTCGGCCCTGCCGGCGCGACCGTCACCGTTGCGACGGGAGCGAGCGTGACGGTGACCGCGGAGCCGCCGCTCTGTCCCTCGCTCGTCGCGGTAATCGTGATGGCTCCGACGCTGACGCCCGTCACCAACCCGCTGGTACTCACCGTCGCAACACCGCCGTTGCTGGTGGACCACGTCACCAACCGGCCCGTGAGCACGTTGCCGTTCGCATCCTTCAGCGTCGCGGTCAGCTGCACGCTCGCTTTTTCGTAGACGCTGACGGTGGCCGGGGCAACCGTCACCGAGGCAACGGGGGCCGGCGTGACCGTGATTGCCGCTGTCGCGGTCTTGCCTTCGATCGTGGCCGTGATCGTCGCCGCTCCCGCCGTGACTCCAGTCACGAGACCGGCGCCGTTTACGGTCGCCACCTGCGGTGCACCGCTGGACCACGTTGCCGAGCGGCCCGCGAGCACATTCCCGCCGCCGTCGTACGCCGTCGCCGTCAACTGCGTCGTCGCTTTCTCGAAGACGGTAGCGCCGGGCGGGCTCAGCACGACCGACGCGACGGGGACGTCGCTGACGGTGACGCTCGCCGTCCCGGTCTGGCCCTCGCTCGTGGCCGTGATGGTCGCGCCGCCCGCGGCGACGCCACTGACCACGCCCGTCGCCGACACCGTCGCCACACCCGGCGCGCTCGTCGCCCAGGTGACCACGCGGCCCGTCAGCAACGCCCCGTTAGCGTCGCGCAAGGTCACCGTCAACGACGCGCTCGCGCCGACCAGGACACTGACGGGCGTCGGCGTGACCGTCACCGACGCGACCGGCGCGCGCGTGACCGTGATCGCCGCCGTACCGTTTTGCCCTTCGCTCGACGCCGTGATCGTGGCCGACCCGGCGACCTGCCCGGTCACGAGGCCCGTAGTCGAGACGCTCGCCGTGGCCGGCCCGCCGCTGGACCATGTCACCGAGCGTCCGGTCAAGACGTTCCCAGCCGCGTCCCTGAGCGTCGCGGTCAGTTGAACGGTGCCCAGCTCCAGGACGCTGGCGGTAGACGGTGTGACCGTCACGGACGCGACCGGAACTGGGCCCACCGTGACGTCTGCCGTGCCGCTTTGACCCTCACTCGTCGCCGTAATCGTGACCGCGCCGACCGCGACCCCGGTCACGAGGCCGGTGCTCCCGACATTGGCGATCGCCGGATCCGTCGTCGCCCACGTGACCACTCGGCCGCTCAACGGGTTGCCGTTCGCGTCACGCAGGGCCGCACTGAGCTGGACCGTGGCACCCACGGTCACGGCGCTCCGGGCGGGTGTCACCTGGACCGACGCCACGGGCACGGCACTGACGGTCACCGTCGACGTCCCACTTTGCCCCTCGCTCGTTGCGGTAATCGTCACGGTGCCTGACGCGACTCCCGTCACGACTCCGCTCGCAGACACGGTGGCGACCGCCGGCGCACTGGATCCCCACGTGACCACGCGCCCGGCAAGGGGGTTGCCGCCGGCGTCCCTGGGACTCGCCGTCAGCTGCACGGTCAGGCCGACCGATACCGTCGCCGGATTCGGGGTGACGACCACCGAGGCAACCGGGAGGTTCACCACGGAGACCGTCGCGGTGCCGAAGTGGCCTTCCACTTCTGCTTCGATTTCAGCCGAGCCCAACGCGAGCGTGGTCACGTGCCCACTGGCATCCACGCGCGCGACGCCCGGAGCATCGCTCGTCCAGATCGCGGTCCGGCCAGGCACCGGCGCCCCGGTGGCATCTCGAGCGGTGGCCGTGAGTTGCAGCTGTTCCCCGAGTTGCACCGTGGCCGTCGCAGGGGTGATGTCGACGGATGCCACGGCGACACTCGAGACGAGGATGCTCGCCGATGCGCTCAGACTGGCCATCGTCGCCGTGATGCGCGCCGATCCATCGGACACGCCGCTCACGACTCCGGTCCGCGAGACCGTGGCGACCGCCTCGTTCGAGCTCGTCCAGCCCACGCCGAGGCCAGTCACCACCGAGCCGGTCGTGTCCCGTACGGTGGCTTTGAGTTCGACGACGGTGCCGACGTTGAGTGTGGCGGCGGTAGGCGTGACATTCAGGAAGACCGAGCTGCTGCTGCCCGTTCCGGGCGTGCCCGTACCGGGGACCAGCGGACCGACGACCGTCACGTCGGTGACGCATCCGAGCAACAGTAGCGCGGCGATGAAACACACGCCGCGGATGTTCATTGTTCGCCCGGAAACGCGACCTGTCGTGACCACGCGGACCCCGTAAGTTGTGTTATTCCAGCCGTATAGGTAAAGGTACGGCGCAGTGGGTGGGCCGGATAGTGACGGCCGTCACGGGCCTTTCGGCGACACGAAAAGCCACCGAAGCGTGGGTGGAATCCGAGGCGGTTTTGAGGGGGGGTCCGGGCAGGAAGGGGGGGGTATTAAACCCCAACCCCCC
>DASYRD010000117.1:0-7722 GCA_036004745.1 Gemmatimonadales bacterium
GAGCTCCGCTGCGGTCGGACGGTCATACTTCTGGCGCGCCAGCTCGTCCACGAGATCCAGTCCCACGCCCGCCATCGTCATCTGGAACTGCTCCCAGTCCGTCGGCGCGTTGACCCCACGTTTGGCCAGCTCGGCGACGAAACCAGGATTCGGCTGATAGGTGAAGTGGCCCGAGCCCTTGCCGCTGTCGAACCAGCCGTCGCAGTCGAGCGTGCCGGCCGACCGCACGATCTTGAAATGAACCGTGACTCCAGATCCGCGCATCTCCGCCGCGGAGAGGCCCACGAATTCGCCTAGGGGCACGTCCCGACTCCAGTTACTCGAGTGTCCACGCTCGCCGTAGCGGACGGAGAGCTGGACGGTGCCCGCATGCTCACCCGGCTCGATCAGCCACTGCCCGTCGGACGGGACCGTGTGTTGGGCTGACAGTACTGGAGCTGCGAGGCAACTGGCCAAGAGAAGGACGGCGAACCGCATAGGGACTCCGGGAGTGGGTTTAGCGATTTGGATACGAGGCGGGCCACGAAGGTTGCAAGGCGTCGAACAGAGGCGTCTAACAAAGGCGTCTAACAAAGGCGTAACGCAGAGGTTTGACCCGAGCCGCACCGGAATGATGATAGTCTCCGTCGATCTGTGACTCATTATGGGCCATGGTTCTATATGCGGACCCGAGGAGACTTCGTGTTTCCGCAGTCGCGGAGGACGTCGCGAAGGGTTGCGCGGACTTGGCGAAGACCTTTCGTGGCCCGGGAGCCTTTGCGCGCGGAGACCAATTGGTTCGCGCGTCGCTCTCCATTCCCTTGAATATCGCCGAAGCCTGCGGCCGAGGGACCGTGCCTGACTTTCGCAGATTCCTCCTGCACGCACGAGGCTCCACACAGGAAGTTCTTGCACAACTCCGTCTCGTAAAACCCGCGACCGAAGAGGATCGACGTCTGGTTCGCTCGCTACAGAGCCGAACGGTACTGGTTCTCAAGATGCTGAATCGTCTTTACGGCCATCCCCCTCCCGACCGCTGACGCCGTCACGCTCCTGCTCGACGCCTTTCATTACGTCGTTGTTCGACGCCTTCTTCCTACGTTGGAAATCGAAATTAAGACGCTTAGAACCGGCTGCGCCAAAAGCTCGCGGCCGTGGGATTCAGCTTCTCAGTCAGGACGGCGGATAGGGTCAGGAACACGCCGTGCCCGCCGCGCACGGAGAAGTCCGGATCGTTCAGGTCTCCGAAGCGATACCCCGTCGCGATCTCCAGTGCCGGCACGGGGTGTATCACAAGCGCGGGGGCGCCGTCCCATGCCGTCGTCCCCGTCGTCCGCTCTACGAGCAGCCGGCTATCGCTGCGCACGCTGATCCAGCGGTTGATATCGAGGTTGAGCCGTCCACCGACGTAATCCGCCCACGCCGTCAAGCTTTGCAGAGTCCCGTCGGCATACCTGCGGTCGGCCTCCGTGCGTCGTACGGCGTACCGCGTCGACAGCTCCACGCGCGGCGTGACACTCCAAATCATTTCTGCCGCCCCGATGAGCCGCCGTTCCGCGCCACGCGCCACGAGCACGCCGCCGCCCACGGGATTGCGCTCGTCCAGCCACTGGAACTTGGCCAGCATGTTCACGCGGTTCGTGTTTGCGGGACGCCACGCCAGGCCCCACAGGCTCGACATCCGGCGTGCGAGCGGCGTGCCCGGGAGCGCGTTCTGCGCGAACTCCTGCCGTGTGAGGAGCGCGAGCGACCGCGCGAAGGCGACGTCACCCGCGACAGTGGCGAGTCGCGTCGACTGCAAGGATCCATCCTTGTACTCGCCGCGCGCCGTGAGCCGGTAGGGAGCGCCCTGCGGCAACAGCTCGACGCCGGCGCCGGCGGACCAGTAGTCACCCTCGTTCTGCAGGAACGGCAGCGCCCGCACCGGATCGGCGATCGATGCGCGACTCACGCCTTGGCGCCGCTCGAACATCACGTTGACCGCAAGACTCGGGGCGAGCTGCAAGCGGTTTCGCAGTCCCACAACCGCCGCGTTGCCCGCCCCCGAAATGCCGCCGGTGAGCTGATAGCTGCCCCACGCCTGCCCGCCGTGACCCATGTCCGCCCGCAGCCCGATGCTCGAGACGGAGTACTGCGTCTGGCTGTCGGGACGCGACACGTACCGCTCGCTCGCTTCGAGCGTGAGCGCGGACGCGATGCGGTAGCTCGCGCCGGCGCCCAGGAGATCGGGCGTCAGCTCGGGTCCCGTCAGACTGAGGTGGCGGCGCGCTTCGGCCCAGAGCTGCAGCTTGGGCGACAGATTCCATTTCGCGCGCACATCGGCCGACGTGGCGGTGCTCGCCGTCGGGCTCGCCCCGGCGACGTAGTCATTCCCGATGCCGCCGTCGACTTCGAGTCCACCGGGGACGCGCTGCACGATGCCCATCCGCGTGTGCTCGCGCGCGATCCCCTGCAGCGCGAATTCCTCGTGGCTGTGCTCGGCCCGCAGCTCGGTCGATCCGATCCGCAGCCCCGTGCGGACGTTCTGCTGGGTGAGCCCCGGCTGCAGCGCGAGATTCGAGGGATTGGTGAATTCCCGCCCGATGTTCATGTAATCGCCGCCCAACGTGAGCCGCCCACCCCACAGGCTGTAGCTCGCTTTGACCGCAGTCGCGAGTCCCGCGGAGTCACCGCGCTCGCTGTACGCCACCTCGGCGCCGAGATCGACCGCCCCAAACCGGAACAGCCGGACGTCGCTTCCGACCAAGCGGTAGCTGTTGACGGCTTGGTCGGCGCTGACGGCGGTGAAGCCGAGCCGCAGCGAGTCGAGGCGGAGCCCGTCGCCCGCGAGCCGGCGGACGTCGAGCGTCGCACGGGCACCGGCGACGAGCCGTTGCTCCGCCGCGCTCGCCGATTCGAACGTCCCTACGATGAAGACGGGGTTGCCGTCGGCATCCGTCGCCGGAATCGGTTGCTTGAAGAGCACGACGCCGTTCGTGTAGTCGATTTGGTAATCGACGAATCGGACCAGCCCCTGCGTCACGATGGCGCGCGCCGGATTCAGCTGGTCGCGCGTTTCCACGCGCAGCTGCTCCGTCCCCGGCACGATGTCGGACGCCAGCTGGTAGGGGCCTGAGATCCCCGCGCCGCGGATCTGGAGCTGGCGCAGCGCCTGCGACGTCAGGCTTCCGAATGCGCTCCAGGTGATCGGGCCGGTGCTCACGCGCGCGGCTACACCGGTCACCGCGCGACGGTACTGGGCCAGACTCAAACCGCTGGCGAACGCGCTCGTGGAAAGATCGCCGAAGCTGGCCCAGTCATAGCCCCGCTCCACCCGCGCCGACAGCCAGGTCTGTGAGGCCGTACGCGTTTGCAGCGCGCTCGCGTCGCCGAGAATCGGATACTGCGACTCGGCGAGCGGGTCCGCGGTGCGCTCGAACGCGTTGCGGCCGTCATTCAAGCGGCGCGAATCGACGCCGACCGTGAACGAGGTGCGCGCGTCGAGGCTGCCGCGCGCCGTCAGGGCGCCGTACGCATCCGGGCTCGCTCCCGCGCCCACCATCCCCGATCCGGCCACCGTGAGGCCGCGGACTTCCGGCAGCAGCTCGAGCGCGACGCTGTCGATCGCGTCGCCCGACTTGAGCAGTAGCGCGCCGGGCCCGATCACGCGGCCGGGGCGTACTTCGACGGCGAGCCGGCCCGCCGCCGTAGAGAGCAGCTGCAGCCCCACCGACGTCGGATCGGCGTCCGCGCCGAGCGGCGTCGCGCCGCGGGCGCTCACGGTGACGTAAGCCGGGCGCGCGACCGGGACGCCCCAGCCGTCGAGCACGCGCATCTGCAGGATTACGCTCGACCGTCCATCAGCTACCAGCTGCAGCGTGCTAGTCGACAGCTCGAAGTGAGACGGCAGGCCGGTCACGTGGACGGCGATACTGTCCCAGCGCTCGTGACCCCAGGAGTTCGTCATGGCCACGCGCAGGTGATGCGGTCCGACCGCGAGCGGCACCGCTACGAAGTCCAGCTCGCCGTCGATCCGAGTGCGCGCCGAATCGATGCGCGTTGCGCCGTCATAGAGCACGACCGACTGGTTGGGCTCGCCCTTGACGCCGATGTAGATGTGATCGCTCGCGAGCACCGTGCCGTCGCCGGGTGAGAAGATCTCGACCCCCTGGCCCTGGACAATCGAGTTCATCTGCTCGGCTGCCAGTGCTCCGGGTCCCGGCCGCGCGCGCGCGACGCGCACCGTCTCGTCCTGGGCCAGGAACCCTGCCGCGCTGTCCAGCGCCGGAGCCGGCGGCACGGGTACGGCCGCAGGAGCTGTTTCGGGGACGAGCGCCACCGTCGGTAAATGACCGCCGATGCTGGCCGGTACCGGTACCATGGCGATCAGCGGAACGAGCCAGTCGCCCACCACCGCAGTCACGACAGTCTCGGTCCGCTCTTCGTAGCGACGGACTGTCGCATTCTCGCCGTCATACGGCGGCCAGGCGGCAATGCGCACCGCCGCGGAATTACGGGGGAGGGACGACCATGCCACGATGCGAATCTGGGCATCGGGGTGCGCCACGGGGATCGGAATGCCCCAATGGCCCAGCCAGGCGTACTGGGTGAACGGCTTCCCATCCACGTAGACGACGGCGGAGTCGGCCTGCGGGCTGAAGGCGACGATCGCGTCGAGGGTGTATTCGCGTGGTTGCTGAACCGTCAGCTCGTACCGGACCTGGGCCAGGTGCGGCTTCGGCAGCACGTGTTCGAACAACGGCTGCGAGTCCCGCCGGGCGCGCAGCCGCACCGCCGCGAAGCTGAAGGGGAGCGTGTGCCGCGCGGTCCTCGCTGCTTCCGGCTTGCCGGGGGCGCTGCGCGTCTCCGCTGGCATGGGCTTGCTGGCCGCGCCCAGCGTAATGGGCGAGCCCCCCAGCGGGTTGCCCACCAGGCGGAAGTCGACGCGGGGCGTGGTCCAGCCGCTCGCGTCCACCAGCTGAATATCCTGCCCCGCCACGGCGTAGCCGTTCGGCACCGAACGCGGATCGAGCCGGAAGGCATGCCGGCCGGGTCGCACGTTCACGAAGGAGAACTTTCCGCTGGAGTCGGTCGTCGCGACCATACCGTCTTCGGTCCACACGTCCACGTTCGTGATGCCCGGCTCAACGGCCTGCTGCACGCCGTCGCCGTTCACGTCGACCCACACCTTGCCGATCGCCGCTCGTGTCTCCATTGGCCAGGCGCGGCGGATCTGGACCCAGGCGATCGCTTCCGGCGAGCCGGCGAGCCCGCCGGTCACCTGGCCGGTCGCAATCGCGCGCGTCTCGGCTACCGTGCCCGAGGGGGACACGAGCGCCGCCACGAAGCGCAGTGTGCGGCTCGCGCCCGGCGCCAATGCCGCGCCGCTATAGAGGATCAGTCGTCCAGTGGCGAGCACCGCGGAATCCGCGCCGATCGCACTGCCGGCGACGTAGCGCGATCCACTCGGCAGCTGCATCGATACTTGCAAATTGGTCACGTCGAGCGTGCCGGGATTCCGCACGATGGTTGTGTAGGGAATCGCTTCACCCACCGAGATCTCGAGCACGTCCGCACTCAGATCCAAAGCGAGTGCCGCCGTGGGCGGACCGACGAGCGCCACCTGCGGCGCAGTTGCCGACGTGGCGCCCGTGCCCTGGCCTTCGATGTAGCCCACGTTCCGAACCAGGACCGTATCGCGCACCGATGCGGCGACGACCAGCACGACGTCGATCGTGCCGCTGTCGCCGCCGGCGAGCGTGCCAAGCGGCCAGCTGAGTATCTGGCCGGCGACGGTCGGTGCCGTCGTCGCGCTGACGAATTGCAGGCCGGCGGGGAGGGTGTCGGTGAGTACGACGCTCTGCGCCGATCCGGCGCCGGCGGCGTCGGCGTAGCGCAGGCGGTACTGCACCTGCTGCCCGACCAGCGCGAACGCCGGGCTTGTCAGCTGCTTCGTCAGTGAGAGCGCCGGGGCGAGGATATTCGTCAGCACGGCGTTGGAGACCGTGGTGTCCGTGCCGCCGGTCCACGCGAACACCGCGTTGCCGCGGTTGGTCACGGTTGGAGGCGGCGCAACTGCATTGACGCGAGCCTGGAACGTGATGGATCCAGACGTGCCCGGATTGATCGTCCCCAGGCTCACCGCCACGACGCCGTTGCCGAGCACGATGAAGCGGCCGGCATCGCCATCGGCCGCATCGGTGAGCGTCGTGCCGTTCCACCGAATCGATCCCGCGACGTAGGCCGCGCCGGTCGGGACCGTGTCCGCGAGCTGCACCGTGCTGGCGCTGTCGCTGCCGGCCACGGCGTAGTTCAACATGTACGTGAGGATGTCGCCGCCCGACGCGCTTGCACGATCGACCTGCTTCGTGAGGCTGAACGTGAGGGCCGCGTTCGACACGGTGATCACATCGCGCAGCGAGCTGCTTACGCCCGCATTGAAACGGCTTGTCGCGGTGGCGGTAATCGAATCCGTGATCCCGCCGCTGCCCACGGCCGGCACGGCGACCTGCACGAGCAGCGCGACACTCGCGCCCGACGCCGCTGCCACCGGTGCCGTGATGACGGTATCGCCGGCATCGAGCACACCGTTGGCATTCACGTCGCGATACACGGTGAGGGTCCAGGCATGAGCGGAAACGGCGGCCACGCTGAACGAATCGACGCCGTTGCCCTGATTGGTCAGGCTGTGTGCGAACACAACCGACGCCCCCGGCGCAGCCCCGGTCGATTGCGCGGGCTGCAGCTGCACAGCCGCGACCTGCGCGACGACGAGATCGACGGTATCCGAGGGAATGACGTACGCAAAACCGCTGGAAGAGTAGGCCAGCGTCGCCCAGTTGATGATGTGCGAGCCGGCCGGAGTGCCCTGCGCGGAGAGCTGAGACCCCCAGAGCAGGAAAGCACAGAGGGAGGCGGTCCCTCGAAGGAACCGCCTCGCCTCACCCGCTCGAGAACCCAGGCCCCTCGGCATGGGGTTGGGCTTTTAGTTGATGCTGACGCGCAGCTCGAACGTGGCGTTGGCGCTCGCCGCCAACACGCCACCCGTGCCCGTGTAATTCGCGGTCACGTTCTGCCCGACCACCGTAACAGTCCAACCGGTGCTCGAGCTGGTCGAGACGTACGTCACTTGTGCCGGCAACGCGTCGGTTACCTGCACGTTGGAAGCCGATGTGGCCCCGCCGTTCGTGATGGTGAACCGGAACCGGATGATCTGGCCCGGGATCACGCCACTGGCGACCGGTGTCACGCCGTCATCCAGATACGCAGCTTTCGTCAAGGTCAGATTCGGCTTGATGACGGTCAGATCCATGAAGCCTGGATCGGTAGTCGCCGGCTGGCCCACCGAGCGTCCGGTCAGCGTCAACGTATCCGTTGAGCCGCCCGCGACGTTCGCGACGTTGTAGACCACCGTGATGTTCGTGGACGCAGACGCCGCGAGCGAAATACGCGCGCTGTCACCGGCCGCGCCGTTCACGGACACGATCGTGATCACGGGCGAGCCGGGGCTCGTCGCGATCACGTCGAAGTTGTCGTTCCCGTTGCCGTTGTTCTGGACGGAAAACGTGAACGAGTAGCCGTTCCCCGGCAGGCGCTGCACGTTCTGCCCGCCGTCCGGGGTGACCGCCACGCCATAAATGGTGATTGGCGTGATGGTGCTCGACGCGTTCGCCGAAGTCGCCGGCGTGCGCCGCGAGGTCGCGGTCAGCGTGTAGACCGTCGTCACGCCACCCTGACCGGCCGCGACGTCGAACACGACCTTGA
>DASYRD010000118.1:0-15522 GCA_036004745.1 Gemmatimonadales bacterium
CCTCGACCTCCGTGCGCCCTATCTCGAGGTCGTCTCGAAGGCGCTCGGCAACGAGCGGGCCGACCAGGCCTCGGCGGCCGAGCCGGAGCATGCCCTCGCCACCGTCGGGGACGTGCTGCTGACGCCGACGCGCATCTACGCGCCCGACATGCTCGCGCTCCGGGAGGGCCTGGCGGCCGCTGGCCGCCCGCTGCTCGGCCTGGCCCACGTGACCGGCGGCGGGCTGGCCGGCAATCTCGTGCGCGTGCTCCCACCGGATGTGGAGGCGGTCATCGACGCGGGCAGCTGGCCCTGGCCGCCCCTGTTCCGCGTCCTGATGCGCGCCGGCAAGGTCGGCCGCGAGGAGATGCGGCGCGTGTTCAACCTCGGGGTCGGGATGATCGCCTGTGTCGCGCGCGACGACGTCGAAGCGGCCGCGCGCGCGGCCGAACGCGCGCAGGTGCAGGCCTGGATCATCGGCGAGATCCGGCCTGCCCGTCAGGGAGCGTCCGCGGCGGCGGTGCGCTTTGAAGAGAGATAACGACCGGGAAGTCGCCGCCATGCGTCGAGCACTCGAGCTCGCGTGGCGCGGCTGGGGTCGCGTGTCCCCCAATCCGCTCGTGGGTGCCGTGGTGCTGCGCGGCGATGAGACGATCGCTGAAGGCTGGCACGCCGAATACGGCGGTCCGCACGCAGAGCTGGCCGCGTTGCAGGCGGCCGGCGACCGGGCCCGCGGGGCGACGCTCGTCGTGAGCCTGGAGCCATGCGCGCATCACGGCAAGACGCCGCCCTGCACGGATGCGATCCGCGCCGCCGGCGTGCGGCGCGTCGTCGCCGCGGTGCGCGATCCCGATCCGGAGGCACGCGGCGGCGTCGAGGTCCTCAAGCGCGCCGGCATCGAAACGCAGATCGGTCTGTGCGCCGACGAGGCGGCCGCACTGAATGCTCCTTTCCTCTTTACTCGCCAGCAGACCGACCGGCCCTTCGTCGCCCTGAAGCTCGCGACGTCCATCGACGGCCGGATCGCGGATGCGGGGGGCCGGTCGCAGTGGATCTCGGGACCGGAGGCGCGCGACCACGTCCATTGGCTGCGCGCCGGCTTCGACGCGATCGCGATCGGCGGCACGACGGCGCTGACCGACAATCCGCAGCTCACCGCGCGCGGCGGGCTCACGCCGCGCAAGCCACCGGTGCGCATCGTGTTCGACCGGCGCGCGATGTTGAACCTCGGTGTGTCGCTGGTCCAGACGGCGCGCGAAGTGCCGACGTGGGTCATGGCCTCGCCCGAAGCGCCGATGGCGAACGTGTCGGTGCTCGAGGGCAACGGGGTGCGCGTCTTCCGTCCCGAGGCGCTGGGGCAGGCCTTCGCCCAGCTGCGACTCGCCGGGATCCAGTCGTTGTTATGTGAGGGCGGAGGCGCGCTCGGCACCAAGCTCCTTGCCGAGGGGCTCGTGGATCGGTTGTACTGGGTGCAGGCGCCGGTGTGGCTGGGTGAGGGCGGCGTGCCCGCTTTTCAAGGCATTCCGGCATTCCCGCTCGCCGGGGCGCCGCGCTGGGTCGTCGTGGAGCGGCGCCCGCTGGGCTCTGATACATTATTGGTCTTGGATCGGCGGCTATGTTTACCGGCCTAATCGACGCGACCGGCGTAGTAAAGCGGCGTCTGAATGACGGCGTCGAACGGAACGGCGTCAAGAACAACGGCGTTGAACTGCTGATCGGTGCGCCGTATAAGGGTGTGAAGAAAGGTGAGAGTATCGCGGTGAACGGCGCCTGTTTGACGGTGGAGCGGGTGGTGAAAGGTGGCTTCACGGTTCACGCCGTTGCGACGACGCTAGGTCGTACGCTGATTGGGGAATGGCAGAAGGGACGCGCGGTGAATCTGGAGCGCGCACTCAAGGCGAGCGACCGCCTGGGCGGTCATTTCGTGCAAGGGCATGTGGACGGGATCGGGGAAGTGGTTCGTGTCGTGGAAGCCAACGATGCGCTGCTCGTCGACGTGCGCGTGCCGCCGGAAGTGGCAGAAATCACGGTGTTGCACGGCTCGATTTCGCTTGACGGGGTCAGCTTGACGGTGAACGAGATGACGTCGCCCATTATTCAAGTGTCGCTCGTGCCGTTCACGCGCGAGCACACGACGTTGGGCGAGCTGAGAGTCGGGGATCGAGTGCACGTCGAGGCCGATGTGCTGGGTAAATACGTGAGGCAGCTATGTCGTTCAGCGCAGTAGAACAGGCGATTGCGGACATTCGGGCGGGCAAGCTCGTCATCGTCGCGGATGACGAGCGGCGGGAGAACGAGGGCGATCTCGTCGGCGCGGCCGAAAAAGTCAGTGCCGACATGATCAACGTCATGGCGACACACGCCCGCGGGCTCATTTGCATGCCGCTGACGCCGGAGCGCTGCCAGGCCCTCGGCCTGCCGCAGATGACCGAGCACAACAACGAGTCGCACGAAACCGCGTTCACGATCAGCATCGACGCCGCCGCGCGCTTTGGCGTGACGACGGGAATCTCCGCGGCGGACCGGGCCGCGACCATCCGCGTGGCGATCGATCCGTCGACGGTGCCGAGCGATCTCCGGCGGCCCGGGCATGTCTTTCCGCTGCGGGCGCGGCCCGGTGGCGTGCTGCAGCGCGTCGGCCAGACCGAAGCGAGCATCGATCTCGCCCGGTTGGCGGGACTGTATCCCGCCGGCGTCATCTGCGAGATCCTCAATCCCGACGGGTCGATGGCGCGCCGCCCCGACCTCGAACGCTTCGCCCAAGACCATGGCCTCACGTTCATCACGGTCGCGCAGCTCGTCGCGTACCGCCTCAAGCACGAGCGGCTTGTGCACCGCATTGCCGAGGCCCGGCTCCCGACGCCGTTCGGGGAATTCCGGATCATCGGGTATCGCAACGACGTGGACGCCGCAGAGCATGTCGCGCTCGTCTACGGCGACGTCGCGGGGAAACAGCAGATCCTGGTGCGGATGCACTCCAAGTGCTTGACCGGCGACGTGTTCGGCTCGGCGCGCTGCGACTGCGGTTGGCAGCTCCACAGCGCAATGCGGATGATCGCGGCAGCGGGCGCCGGCGTGGTCGTGTACCTCGATCAGGAGGGACGCGGCATCGGCCTGCTCAATAAGCTCAAGGCGTACGAGCTGCAGGATCAAGGGCACGACACCGTGGAGGCGAACGAGAAGCTGGGCTTCAAGCCGGACCTCCGGAACTACGGGATCGGCGCGCAAATCCTCCTCGACCTCGGCTTGTCCTCGATCCGCGTGCTGACGAACAATCCGATGAAGCTGATCGGTCTCGAGGGTTACGCGCTCGAGATCGTCGAGCGGCTACCCATCGTGCCGGCGCCCTCGGACGAGAATCGCGCGTACCTCGACGTCAAGCGGGACAAGCTCGGCCACTTCCTGACGCACTGAAGTGCCACACCGAGCACCTCCCCCAGCCCCTGCCGCTGCGCGCACATCCAACCGGCAGCGGCGCGTGGCGATCGTGGTCAGCCGCTTTCACGAGAATGTCACCAGGAAACTGCTCGACGGCGCGCGGGAGGCGCTGCGCCGTGGCGGTGTCCCCGATGCGAACGTGGAAGTCACGTGGGCGCCTGGCGCCTTCGAATTACCAGTGCTGGCGGAAGCGGCTGCCGCGAGTGAGCGCTTCGACGCGATCGTGGCGTTGGGGTGCGTCATTCGTGGCGAGACGCCGCACTTCGCATACGTCGCGGGCGAGGCCGCGCGCGGCCTCGGCAACGTGGCGCTGGCACATCGCATAGCGGTCGGGTTCGGGGTGCTCACCACGGAGACCGAGACTCAGGCGTTGGCGCGGGTCAGCAAAGGTGCCGAGGCGGTGCAGGCGGCCCTCGAGACCGCCGACGCGCTCGAGAGGCTCGGTGCAGCGCCCCGAGACTAAAGCGCGGGCGCGCGCCCTGCAGCTCCTCTACGCATGGGAACTGTCGGGCCGCCCCGAGCCCTCGCTCGCGTCGGTCGTGGCGCGGGTCGCCACGATCTACGGCGGCACGCCAGAGGGGTACGATCGCGGCGCCGATCTCGCCGCCAAGGCGATTGCCGGCCTGCCGGAATTCGACGCCCGCATCGCCGATGCCGCGGAGCACTGGCGGCTCGAGCGCGTCGGCATCGTGGAGAAGAACATCCTGCGGCTTGCCCTCGCCGAGCTCGACGAAGCGTCGACCCCCTCGCGCGTCGTCATCGATGAAGCGGTGAAGCTCGCGCACTGGTTCGCCGGCTCGCGCGCCCCGGCCTTCATCAATGGCGTCCTCGACGCGGTCGCGCGTGAGACCGGCGCGCTGTGAGGATCCTGCTCGTCAACTGGAACGACCGGGAGAATCCTCACGCCGGCGGCGCCGAAATCCACCTGCACGAATTGTTCGGTCGGATCGCCACCTCGGGACGGGGCCACGAGGTCCACCTCATCGCGAGCGGCTGGCCCGGTTGCACGACGCAGACCGTCGTGGACGGGATCCGGGTCACGCGGATCGGAGGACGGCATAGCTTCGCGCTCCGTGGACGGGGCGCGGTGCGGCATGCGCTGCGCTCGCATCCGTTCGACGTCGTGGTGGAGGACATCAACAAGGTGCCGCTGTTTCTGCCCACCGTGACGCGCCTGCCGTTCGTGGCGATCGTGCCACACCTGTTCGGCACGACCGCCTTCGCCGAGGCGAGCGCTCCGCTGGCGGCGATCGTGTGGGCCGCTGAGCGGCCGATTCCCTGGGTGTATCGGAACGCCGCATTCCATGCGATCTCCGAGAGTACGCGTGACGACTTGGTGCGTCGCGGGATTCCGGCGGAGCGGGTGGTCGTCATCCACCCGGGGGTGGATGCCGACCGCTACCGGCCCGATCCGGCGACGCCCCGCGCCGCACGCCCCACGTTCTTGTACGTGGGCCGATTGAAGCGTTATAAAGGAGTGGAGTTTGCATTGCGGGCTGTGGCCGCCGCGCGAGGGGCGCGTGGCGACATTACACTCGACATCTGCGGACAGGGTGACGACCGGCCGCGCCTCGAACGGGTGGCCCGTGAGCTCGGAGTGGGAGACGGCGTCCGATTCCTGGGTTTCGTGTCGGAAGACGAAAAGCGGCGACTGCTGCGTCAGGCCTGGGCGGTCGTATTCCCGAGCCCGAAGGAAGGGTGGGGTATCACGAACGTCGAGGCCGCCGCGAGCGGGACCCCGGCGCTGGCGTCGGACAGTCCCGGCTTGCGTGAATCGGTGCAGCACGGCGTCACGGGGTACCTGGTGCCGCACGGTGATTCGCGCGCGCTGGCCGATCGCATGCTGGCGCTCGCGGCGGATCGATCGTTGGTGGACCGTCTCGGTCACGCGGCCCGCGCGTTTGCTGAAGGGCTGTCATGGGATTCGGCCGCGCGCGCCACGCTGGCTCATATCGAAGCAACCGTTGCCCAACGGGAAAGGAAGCGCTGAATGCGCATCACCATCACCGCCCGTCACACCGAAATCGATGACGCTCAGCGGGCGCTCGCCAAAGAGCTCGTCGAGAAAGTCGCGAAGCTCGTCCGGCGCCCCCATCACGCGCAGGTAATTTTTACCGAGGAGCATGGTGAAGCGGGCGTTGAAATCGCGGTGCACGCGCCGCGCGGCCGCGTCCACATCGCGAAGTCACAGGCGGCGGATCACCGCTCGGCGCTCGACGCCGCCATCGCGCGTGTGAAGCGCCAGCTGCTCGACGAGAAAGAGACGCCGCGCGCGCGCCGCACCCCGCGACGCTCCAAGGCGCCCGGAGCACGGTGACGACGCCTCCCGCGACGACGCCGCGGCTGAAGGTCGGCGACCTGCTGGCCCGCAAGGGTGATCCGCTGCAGCTCGAGCTGTTGACGGCCGAAGTGGGTCTCGATCGGGAGATCCGCTCCCCCGAAGCGTCGAGCCCCGGTCTCGTGCTTGCGGGGTACACGGCGCGCTTCGTCGGCACCGACCGGATTCATATCCTGGGGGAGACCGAGATCACCTATCTCGCGTCCCTCGACGCCAAAGCGCGCAGCAAGTCGATTCAGACGTTTCTCGGCTACGAGTTGCCGTGCGTGATCATCACGAAGGGGCAAGACCCGCCGGAGGAGCTGCTCGTGCTGGCGCGTGACAAGGGCGTCCCCGTGATCCGCACGCGGCTCAAGACGGCCGAGTTCTACCGGCGGCTCAAGCCGTTTCTGGACGACGCCTTCGCGTCGCGTACGACGGTGCACGGGTCCCTCGCGGATGTGTTCGGCGTGGGGCTGTTGTTTCGCGGCCGCTCCGGGATCGGTAAGAGCGAATGCGTGCTCGATCTCGTCGAGCGCGGGCATCGCCTGGTTGCGGACGACGTCGTCCACGTCACGCGGCGCGGGAACGACGTCCTGATCGGTCGGGGGCACGAGATTTCCCGGCACTTCATGGAGATCCGCGGCGTTGGCCTGATCGATATCAACGCGTTGTTCGGGATTCGCTCCGTCCGGCAGCAGAAGCGCATCGAGGTGGTGGTGCAGCTCGAGGATTGGGACAACACGCGCGAGTACGACCGCACCGGACTCGACCAGCAGCGCACGGAGCTCCTCAGCGTCGAGCTGCCGCTCGTCACGGTGCCGCTCAATCCCGGCAAGAATCTCACGGTCATCTGCGAAGTCGTCGCGATGACTCACCTGCTACGCTACAGCGGCGTGGACTCGGCGAACGCGTTCAACGAGCGGCTGATTCGCCGCATGCGGGAGAAGGGCGGCGTGCAACAATATCTGGAAGAAGACTATGAGTGAGCTCCGTGGCGTGATCGTGTCGCACGCCGCGGTCGCGCAGGCCCTCGTCGCCGCGGTCACGGCGATTACCGGCATCGATGGTGTGCTGACGCCGGTGTCCAACGAAGGCTGCGGGACCGAGGCGCTCGGGCAGCGTCTGCGCGAAGCGGTGGGCGCGGGGCCGGCGGTGCTGTTTGTGGATCTGCCTGGGGGCTCCTGCTTCACCAGCTCGGCGCGGTACGCCAAGCAAGGCGGGGCCGACGTCGCGGTCGTCACGGGCGTCAATCTCGCCATGCTGCTCGATTTCGTCTTCCATCGCGACAGGCCGCCGGCGGAAGCCGCGCGCCGAGCCGTCGATGCCGGCGCCAAGGCGATCCGAGTCACCGCATGACACTCGCGCTGTACCGCATCGATGACCGGCTGATCCACGGCCAGGTGGTCGTGGGCTGGGGGCAGCCGCTCGACTGCACGTTCATCGTCCTCGTCGATGACGAGGTCAGCGGCAGCGACTGGGAGCAGGACCTGTACCGGATGGGCGTCCCGCCGCAGATCGAAGTGATCTTCGCGTCCGTGGAGCAGGCGGCCGATCTGCTGCCGAGCTGGGAGGCGGACTCGCGGGTCGGGATTCTGCTCGTGGGCGACGTCGACACCGCGGTCGCACTTGCCGGCCGCGCGCCGCAGGTGAAGCGGTTCAACGTGGGCGGCGTGCACCACCGCACCGGCCGGAAAGAACGCTTGCGCTTCGTGTATTTGACGGACGAAGAAGCGGCGAAGCTGCGCCAGCTCGCCGGACGTGGCGTCGAAGTCACCGCGCAGGACGTGCCCACGGCCCGCGCCGTGCCCGTCACGGAGTTCACATGAGCCTCCCCATCGAGCTGCTGATCGCGCTCCTCGTGTGGGGCACGCTCGTCGGCGTGGACCTCGTGAGCCTGCCGCAGATGATGATCGCGCGTCCGCTCGTGGCGGGCACCGTCGCCGGGGCGATCCTCGGCGACATCCCGACGGGCCTCAAGCTCGGCGTCGTCTTCGAGCTGCTCCAGTATGACATCCTGCCCGTGGGTGCGGTGCGCTATCCGGAATACGGTCCCGCGACCGTCGCGGCCGTCGCCACCGCGCACTCTTCGCCCGGCGGAGTCCTCGGGCTCGGACTGGGCGCCCTGGTGGGGTTGGTGACCGGACTGCTCGGCGGTCTGACGATCAATCTGTTGCGCCGGGTGAACTCCCGCATCGTGCACGCCGCGGCCGCGCGGCTCGAATCGGGAGACCCGCACGCGCTCATTCGCGTGCACGTGGGCGGACTGCTGCGCGACGCGCTGCGCGCGGCCCTGGTGACCGCCGTCGGGCTCGTGCTCGCCTGGCTGGCGCGGCCCCTGCTCGCGGGCGCGCTGTCGCCGCGCGACGCGCTGGTGCTGGCGGTCGCGACGGTCGCGGCCGCGCTGGCGGCCGGCTCGGCCGGTACGCTGCGACTCGTGGGGCGGGGGCCCAATCTCGCCTGGTTCGCCGCTGGATTAGGGGGCGGCATTGTGGCGGCGGTATGGCTGCGGTGAACGGCGCGTTGGCTCGCGCGTTGCTGCGGCTCTTCGCCGTGCAGGGCTCGTACAACTACGAGCGCATGCTCGGGGTGGGCGTCGGCGTCGCCGAAGAGCCGTTGCTGCGCGATCTCGATGGCGGGAAGTACGGCCCCGCGGTTGCGCGCGGCGCCCACTTCTTCAACGCGCATCCGTATCTGGCCGGTCTGGCGATCGGCGCGGCGGCCCGCGCCGAGCACGACGGGGCTGCGCCCGACCAAATCGAGCGGTTGCGTGAAGCGTTGTGCGGCCCGCTCGGCTCGTTGGGTGACCGTCTCGTCTGGGCCGGGTGGCTCCCCCTCTTGTCGGGTGCGACACTGGCGGCGATCGCACTGGGTGCCGGATGGTACGCGGTTGCGGCGTTCCTCGTGATCTACAACATCGGCCACGTCGCACTGCGGTGGTGGGCGTTACGAGCGGGATGGCAGTACGGCACGCGCGTCAGCGTGGCGCTGCATCACCCCGTGTTACAGAAGGCCGGCGCGCTGTTGGGCCCCGCGATGGCCTTCGCCGTCGGTGCGGCGCTGCCGCTCTCGGCGAGCTCCCTCGCCGTCCCCTTCCCGCGCTGGGCGCAATGGGCTGTCCTGCTCACCGCCGGCGTGTGCTTCCTGCTGCTGCGCTGGCGCGGGGACCGTCTCAACGGGCTGCGCCTCGCGCTGGGAATCGCGGCACTGGCCCTCGTGGTCGGGTTGCTCTGGTGATCGAGCGCGACGCGCAAATCGTGAACCCGCTCGGCATGCACGTGCGGCCGGGGGCGGAGTTCGTCAAAGTGGCGAACAAGTTCAAGGCGACCGTCGAAGTTCATAAAGATGGCGCCGTGGTGAACGGCAAGAGCATCCTCGGCATGATGACGCTCGCCGCCGAATGTGGCTCCTCGATACGGATCCGCACGGATGGTGACGACGCGGAGCAGGCGATGGCGGCGCTGCTGGAGCTCGTCGCGGCGGGCTTCCACGAGATGCACTTGAAGCCGCAAGCCAAGGAAAAGGAGGACGCGTGAGTCCCGGGGACCGCCTCCTCAAAGGCATCGGCGTCTCGCCCGGGATCGCGATGGGACCGACGGTGACGGTCCGGTGGGCGCTGCCCGAGGTCCCGCACCGCGTCGTGCCGCGTACCCAGGTCGAAAAGGAGGTGCGGCGGCTCCGCGCCGCCCTCAAAGACGTGCGTGGCCAGCTCAGCGAGCTCCGCGCCCGTGCCGAGGATCGCGCCGGCGTGGACGAAGCTCGAATCTTCGATGCGCAGCTGCTCATGCTCGAGGACAAGGAGTTCATTGGCGGCGTCGCCGAGTTGATCCGGGAAAACCACCTGACGGCCGAAAAGGCGTTCGAGTTCAAAACCCTCGAGGTGCGCGACCTCTGGACCGCGGCCGCTAACCCGCTGCTCAAAGAGCGGCTCGCCGACCTGACGGGCGTGGCCATCCGCGTCATCCTGCACCTCACGCACCGCGGCAGTGGTGCCAAAGTGTGGGAAAGCCTGTCGCAGCCGTCGATTCTCGTCGCCCGCGAGCTGTCGCCCGGGCTGACGGTACAGCTCGACCGCGATCAAATCGTCGGCCTGATCAGCGAAGAGGGGACGCGGACGTCGCACGCCGCCATTCTCGCCCACTCGCTCGGCATTCCGGCGATCTTTGGCGTGCGTGGCGCCGTGGCGCGCATTCGTTCCGGCACCAAGGTGATTCTCGATGGTGCGAGCGGGACCGTGTTGCTCGATCCGACGCCGGCAGAGATCGAGGAGGCCGAGCGGGCGGACACGCGGCGTCGCGAGCTCGCCGCGCGTCTCGAAGAAGCCGTTGCGCAACCGTCGGTCACGGTGGATGGCGTCCCCATCGCATTACGGGGCAACGTGGACCTCCCGGACGAGGTTGCGGCCGCGAAGGTGCACGGCGCCGAAGGCGTAGGACTGCTGCGGACGGAATTCCTGATTACGGGGCATAGTGAGTTGCCGGATGAAGAGACCCAAACCAAATACTTTCGGCACGTCGGGGAAGCGTTCGCCGGCTATCCGGTCGTGATTCGCACCTATGATCTCGGTGGCGACAAATTCCCGGCGCCGTTCCGCACCCCCCCCGAGGCGAACCCGTTCCTGGGCTGGCGCGCGATCCGCGTCTGCCTCGACGAGCCGGCGATGTTTCGCACACAGATCCGGGCGGTGTTGCGCGCCGCGGTCACCGCGAATCTGCAGCTCATGATTCCGCTCGTGACGCGGCTCGACGAGGTCGAGCGCACTCGCGAGCTGATGCACGAAGAGGCTGCCAATCTGGAGAAAGAGGGCGTGGCCGCCGCCAAGACGGTGCCGCTGGGCGTCATGGTCGAGACGCCGGCCGCCGCCGTACTGGCGGATCGTCTCGTGGAGGTCAGCGACTTCCTCAGCGTGGGCACCAACGACCTCACGCAGTACACGCTCGTCGTGGACCGCGGCAACGCCCGGCTGGCGGACCGTTTCACTCCGCACGATCCGAGTGTGTTGCGGCTGCTCAAACTCGTTGCGGAAGCGGCGCGCTCCGCTGGCAAACCGGCCAGCGTGTGTGGCGAGATGGCATCGGAACCGCTCTCGGCATTCCTCTTGCTAGGGCTGGGGTATGACACGCTGTCCGTCGCGCCCCCGGCACTGCCGTTCATCAAGTGGCTCATTCGCCAGGTGACCACGGCGCAGGCGCGGGCCGCCGCCGACGCCGCGCTCGCCGCGCGCTCGGCGGAGCTCGCGCTCGACATCTTGCGATTTGCACTCGCGGAAGCGGTGGATGTGACGCTGCTGGATCCTGACGCGCGGTTGCCCGCAGGACGGCGCTCCGGTAGTTTGAAACTATAGGGACCAAAAACATGCCAAATCATCGCCACGTATTCACTTCCGAGTCCGTTACGGAAGGCCATCCGGACAAAATCGCGGATCAGATCTCCGACGCGATTCTGGATGCCATCCTGACCGAGGACCCCAACGCGCGCGTCGCCTGCGAAACGCTGGTCACGACCGGAATGGCGGTCGTGGCGGGTGAAATCACCACCTCGACCTACGTCCACATCCCCGACATCGTGCGCGGCACGATCACCTCGATCGGCTATACCGACGCGAACTTCGGCTTTGATGCGCAGACCTGCGCGGTGCTGACGACCATCGATCGCCAGTCCACCGACATCGCGCTCGGCGTGGACAAGGGTGGGGCGGGGGATCAGGGCATGATGTTCGGCTACGCGACGGACGAGACACCGTCGCTGATGCCGTTGCCGATCGTGATCGCGCACCGGCTCGCCGAGCGCCTCGCGACGGTGCGCAAGAGCGGGGAGCTCCCCTGGCTGCGGCCCGACGGCAAGACGCAGGTCAGCGTGACCTATGAGGGGTCGAAGCCGGTCGGCATCGACACGATCGTGGTATCGGCGCAGCACTCCGACATGATCGACAACGCGCAGCTCCGTGCGGGCATCATCGCCCATGTGATTCGGCCGGTCGTGCGCGAAGCGGGGTTCGATGTCAGCGAGAAGCACGTGCTCGTCAACCCGACGGGCCGCTTCGTCGTTGGCGGCCCGCAGGGCGACGCCGGCCTCACCGGCCGCAAGATCATCGTCGACAGCTACGGCGGCATGGCGCGGCACGGCGGCGGCGCCTTCAGCGGCAAGGACCCGTCCAAGGTGGATCGCTCTGCGACGTACGCCATGCGGTGGGTGGCGAAGAACATCGTTGCGGCGGGCCTGGCCAAGCGCTGCGAGGCACAGGTCGCCTACGCGATCGGAGTCGCGGAGCCCGTCTCGATTATGGTCGACACGTTCGGGACCGGTACCGTGCCCCAAGACGCATTGGAGGCCGCAGTCCGTGAAGTCTTCGATCTCACGCCCGGTGGGATCATTCAGGCCCTCAACCTGCGCCATCCCATCTATCGGCCCACCGCGGCCTATGGCCATTTCGGCCGGGCGCCCGAGCGACGCAAGATCGGCGAGCAGGACGTCGAGCTATTCACCTGGGAGCACGTCGATCGCGCCGCAGAGCTGAAAGTCGCGGCGGAGCGGGCGTCTCGTACATCACGGAAGGCCAATGTCTGAGATAGCGACCAAAGCGAAGGCAAGCAACGACATCAAGGACATTGGGCTCGCCGACGAAGGGCGGCGCCGGACCGAATGGGCCGAGCGCTCGATGCCGGTGTTGCGGCAGCTGCGCGAGCGGTTTACGCGCGAGCGGCCGCTCGCCGGGAAGCGGCTTGCCGCCTGCCTGCACGTCACGACCGAAACGGCGAACCTCGCCGTCACGCTCCAGGCCGGCGGGGCCGATGTGGCGCTCTGCGCCTCGAATCCGCTGTCCACGCAGGACGATGTCGCGGCGCATCTGGTACGAGATCACGGCATCAAGGTCTTCGCGATCAAAGGCGAAGACCATACGACGTATTACGAGCACATTCGCGCCGCGCTCGCGCACCGCGCCGACATCACGATGGACGACGGCGCCGATCTGGTCGGCGCGCTGCACATGATCGCGTTGAATCGTCTCGACGATCTCGCGCCGCCGGTTCGCAAGTGGGTCGAGACGCTCTCCGCCGCCGAGCGCAAGGCGCTCCTGGCCGGTGTGATGGGGTCTACCGAAGAGACCACGACGGGTGTGATCCGTCTCAAGGCGATGGCCAAGGATGGTGTGCTCCAGTTCCCCGTCATCGCGGTGAACGATTCGTTGACGAAGCATCTGTTCGACAACCGGTACGGCACGGGGCAGTCCACGCTCGACGGCATCATCCGCGCCACCAACCTCTTGATCGCCGGGAGCACGGTGGTCGTGGCGGGGTATGGCTGGTGCGGTCGCGGTTTCGCGATGCGGGCGCGCGGCGCCGGCGCCAACGTGCTCGTGACCGAGATCGACCCGATGAAAGCGCTCGAAGCGCAGATGGATGGCTATCGGGTCGTGACGATGGAAGCGGCGGCGCCCGTGGGCGACTTGTTCGTCACACTGACCGGCAACGTGGAGGTCATCCGGGTGGAGCACATGCGTGCGATGAAGGACGGCGCGGTGGTCGCGAACTCCGGACACTTCAACGTGGAAATCGATCTCGAAGGGTTGAAGAAAGTCGCGAAGGGACCGGTGGCCGTGCGCGAGTTCGTCCAGGAGTTTCAGCTCGGCGGCAAAAAGCTCTTCGTGCTCGGCGAGGGCCGCCTGATCAACCTCGCGGCTGCCGAGGGCCACCCGGCCAGCGTGATGGACATGTCGTTCGCCAACCAGGCGCTCGCGGCCGAATACGTCGTCGCGAACGCGAAGCAGCTCACGAAGGACGTGCACCGCATTCCCACCGAGCTCGATCAGGAGATCGCGCGCCTCAAGCTGCAGGCGATGGGCGTCGCGATCGACACACTCACGCCGGCACAGCGCAAGTATCTCGCCTCCTGGGATATGGGCACCTGATGAGCACGCCCGGGGGAGCCATGCTGCAGGTTCGGGTAGCTCACCTCGGGCTGGATCGCACGACGAACACGCCGGTCGTAATCCTGCAGGAAAACGATGGACAGCGGGTGCTGCCGATCTGGATCGGACCGGCCGAAGCCAGCGCGATCGCCATGGAGCTGGCCGGCGTCAAATTCTCACGCCCGCTGACGCACGACCTGCTGAAGCAGGTGATCGTCGGGCTGGGCGCCGAGCTGCGCAAGGTGATCATCACGCAGGTGAAGGACAACACGTACTTCGCCGAGCTGCACATCTATCGGGGTGATACGGTCATTCAGATCGACGCGCGTCCCTCCGACTCGATCGCGCTGGCGCTGCGCCTCAAGGCGCCGATCCTGACGAGTGAGACGCTGCTCGAGCTCACCTCGGTCGATACGAGTGAAGGCGCCATCCAGCCGGGTACCGGCGGCAGTCCGCTCGACGCTGACACGCTCAAGTCGTACCTCCAGAACCTCGATCCTGAAGATTTCGGCAAGTTTACGCCGTAGCCTGTTGCTGCTGGTCGGCATCCCCACGGCGCTTTTTGCCCAAGCGGTGAGCGTCAGTGGCCGTGTGTTGCGCGGCGGCCGGGACACCGTCCCGCTCGCGAACGCGTGGGTGGTGCTGCATCGCCTGGCGCGTGAGAGCGCGGGCCCCCTGGACTCGGTGCGCAGCGACGCCCGTGGCCGCTATCGCCTAGCGCTGCGCAGTCCGGACAGCACCAGCGGCTACGCCGTGAGCGTGTTGTACGACAGCATCGCCTACTTCTCACTGCCGCTGAACGTCACCGGCCGGCCCGCCGTCCACGTTGAGGACCTCATCACTTTTCCCACCACGAACAGCGGCCCGCCGCTGCGGCTGGCGCGGCGGCTGGCCACCGTGGCGCGCGCCGGCGAAGACGGCACGCGTGAGATCCTCGAGATCCTGGAGCTGGAGAACACCGGTGTGGCCACGCGCGTCGCCACGGATACGCTGAGACCGACCTGGGCCGGGCGCGTCCCCCAGCACGCGGGCCAGTTCCGCGGCGGGCAGGGCGACATCTCGAGTGACGCGATGCAGTTCCGTCACGACAGCGTGCTGGTGCTCGCGCCGATTCCGCCGGGTCCGATGAAGCAAATCAGCTACGCGTACACACTCGCCGCCGGCACGCGCGCGCTCGTCATTCCCATCGATCAGCCGACCGTCGAGGTGAACCTGCTGGTCGAAGACACGACCGCGAGGGTCAGTGCACCCAAGATCGAATCGCTCGGCGTGAAGGAAATCGAGCAGCGCCATTTCGCGGCCTACCGCGCCGGTCCGCTGGCCGCGGGGGACAAAGTCGAGATTCAGCTGCCGGCCGGGAAATTCCGCGCGCAGATCTTGCTGCCGTATGTCATCGCGGTGTTCGCAGTCGGGATGGTCATCGCGTTGGTCTGGGCATTGCGCAAGCGGCCACAGGAACCTAGACTGAGCCAGTAGTTCATTCGCGAACGGGGATACGGAAGCCGGTGCAAGTCCGGCGCGGCCCCGCCACTGTAACGGGCAACGCTACACGGTTCGGCCACTGGGACAGTTCCCGGGAAGGCCGCACCGGATCGCCCGGAGCCAGGAGACGTCTTCGTTCGCGCCACCAGGCAGTTCCCTCGCGGGAGGGATGGTGCTGCGCAGACTCTCCGTTGTTGTACTCGTCCTGTTTGCATGCCACACGTCGGCACGTCGGCACGATGCAGCGCCGGCGCATCGCATCGTTTCGCTCCTTCCCTCATTCACCGAGATCCTGTTCGCCATCGGCGCCGGCGACCGCGTCGTCGGCCGCACGCAGTGGTGCGACTACCCGCCTGCCGCGCTCGCCGTGCCGAGCGTGGGCGAGGGACTGCCGCCC
>DASYRD010000119.1:0-11498 GCA_036004745.1 Gemmatimonadales bacterium
GCCTCCTGGTCGAGCAACGTCCCCGCGCCCACGAGGTGGAGCGCCTCCTTCCACTGGTCGGCCCAGCGGCGGCGCGCCTGCTCGCGAATGTGGCGCATCAAATGCGACTTGAGCTCGCGGTGGACCGCCCACAGACCAGCGTCGTCGAGGTCCAGCACCTTGTCCCAGAGCGCCGCGTCGTCGAGACGCAGCAACCAGTTGGGACCGATTTGCGCGTCGAGGAACGTCACGAGCGGGTTCGCGATCCAGGTGGCGGCGTGCACGCCGTTCGTGACGTGGCCGATCGGCACGCGCTCGACCTTGCGGTCGGGCCAGAGAGGAGCCCAGATGCGCCGCGATTCTTCGCCGTGACGACGCGCGACGCCGTTCACGCCCGCCGAGAGCCGGATCGCGGCGACAGGCATATGGAAGAGGCCGTGGTCCTGGACGGGGTGATGACCCAGACGGAGCATCTGCTCTCGAGTCACGCCCATCTCTTGCCACAGTGGTCCCGTACACTGCTCGAGCTGCTCCGGCGAGAACGTGTCGTGTCCCGCCGGTACTGGCGTGTGGGTGGTGAAGACGCTGGTCGCGCGCACGCGGCGCACCGCTTCGTCGAACGGGGTCCCTTTCGTCACGAGCTCGCGCACGCGTTCCACTAGCATAAAAGCCGCGTGTCCCTCGTTGGCGTGCCAGACCGCCGGGTCGTAGCCCAGGGCTCGGAGCACACGCACGCCGCCGACGCCGAGAATCCATTCTTGCCGCAGGCGCAGCTCCGGACCACCGGCGTAGAGACGGTTCGAGAGGCCACGGTCGGCGGGGTCGTTCTGCTCGAGGCCGGTATCGAGAAGGACGATCGGCACTCGGCCCACCGTGAGGCGCCACGCGCCGATGCTGACCGAGCGCCCCGACATCTTCACTGTCGCGAGACAGGGATCGCCCTTGGGTCCCTTCAATTGCTCCATCGGCATCGCCGCGGCGTCGACGCGCTCCTCGGCGTCCTCTTGCCAGCCGTCGAGCCGCAGCCGTTGGTCGGCGTAGCCTTTCGTATAGAAGAGTCCGACGCCCACGAGCGGCACACCCAAGTCCGACGCCGCTTTGCAGTGATCCCCGGCGAGGATGCCAAGGCCACCAGAGTAGATCGGCACCGAGTTGTGGAGCCCGAACTCGGCGCAGAAGTACGCGATGCGATGTTTGGCCAGGTCGGGGTACGAGGTTTCGAACCAGGTGTCGTGCGTCGCAGCAACGAAGCGGTTCCACTCGACGATCGTGTCGTAGCGCTTGAGGAACTCCGCATCCTCGGCGCACTCGGCGAGACGCGCCGGGTCCACGCGGCGCAGCAGCTCGATCGGGTTATGGCGGGTGAGGTGCCAGAGGGCTTGGTCGATCGAGCGAAACAGCGCGCGCGCGTCGCGGTTCCAGCTCCACGACAGATTGGCGGCGACGCTCGATAGCCCTTGGATGCGGTCCGGCAGGTTGGGTCGGGCTTGTGTCATTGCCCCACAAACTAATAGGGCATTGTCAGGGTCGTGGCCGTTAAAACCCCGGGGCATGGCCCCGAGGTTAACCCACCGTGGCTAGTTACGCACCAATTCTGAGCAACGCCCCCTCATGCTCGAGGAGCCAACGCTTCCGGTCCAGTCCTCCACCAAAGCCCGTCAGGTCCCCGTTTACTCCCACCACCCGATGGCATGGCACGATGATCGGAAGCGGATTCTTGCCGTTGGCGGACCCTACGGCGCGGCTGCCTTTCGGATCGCCGAGGCGGCGCGCCAGGTCGCCGTATGTCGTGGTGGTGCCGTACGGGATCTGGCGCAGCGCATTCCAGACGCGATGCTCGAAGGGCGAGCCCAGGGCTTCGAGCGGCAGATCGAACGTCGTGCGCTGGCCGGCGAGATACTCGGTGAGCTGGTGCGCCGTGCGCGTCAGAATCTCACCCGCGGGCCCCTCACCCTTCGATTCGATCCACTCGGCGTGATGGGTGGGCGGACCGCCGCGGCGCGAGGTCGGGAAGTAGACGCCGGTGAGCGCAGCATCGGAAGCGGTGAGCACCAGCTCGCCGACAGGCGTGAGAAGACGGGAGTACGTGGTCATGGACTCTCGAAGTGTAATGGGTCTCTCAAGTTCTGTAACTCCCGGTAATAGTAGAGGGCGGTCGGGCGGCGGCCCTGGAAGCGAAGGCCCGTCAGGAACTCGAGCTCGTACGGCGTGGCGTTGCCACTCAGTGACGGATCCGCCAGGAAGCGCCGCAGTCCCCGTTGCTCGTCCGCGTCCCGCTCCACGAATTCGAAGCGTCGCACCTTGCTCGATCCCTGCCGCCGGCGTCGTACGATTTCGAGCGAGAAGGTCACGAGATCGATGTCCCATGATTCGATTAGCGTATCGAGGGCTTCGAGCTGCTTGGGTGACAAGTGGAACACGTCCGTCGCCAGTCCGGCGACGTCGAGCAGGCGCTGGACGACGAGGCGTTCGAGCTCCCCGAAGGGCTGACCCGCGATGATCGCGCGCGCATCCTTCGCGCGGCATTTGCGCAACACCAGGTCGCGGACCTGCGGGAAGAGGGGCTCCGGCGCGTCGCGCAGCTCCCGCTTCAGGTCCTCTTTGCGCGCCAACTCCGCCACTCTCGCCAGCTCGCCGCCGGGGAGTTTCAGAAACCGGTCCATGCGCTCGTAGATGTCGGTGCGGTCGGGCGCCGGGGAGGCCTTCTTGCCGGTGAGCAACTGGGAGATATAGGACTCGGTCACGCGGGCGGCACGCGCGAGGTCACGCTGTTCGAGGCCCAGCTCGAGGAGACGCTCCCGGATCACGAACGCCACGTCCACGGCTCGATCTCCTCACGATGTAACTAACATGGTTAAGCACATTAAGCGTGCTGCTGTTTCACTTGACAAGTATAGTACACCCGGGTACGTTGCACCAGGTGAAGTGATCGCAGTGAAGCTCATGCTACAGTCGTAAGGGAGTCGCCTCATGTTCGCACGTAACGTCACGCTGCAGCTCAAGACCAACACCGCCCCCGAATTCACGCGGAAGCTCGAGACGGATGTCCTGCCGGTGCTGCGCAAGCAGAACGGCTTCAAGGACGAGATCACGTTCGTCGCACCGAACGGCACCGAAGCGTTGGCCATCAGCCTGTGGGAGAACAAGGAGAACGCGGACGCCTATGGCCGCGACACCTATCCCGCCGTGTTGACGAGCCTCCAGATGGTTGTCGAAGGCACGCCGAAGGTCGAGACCTATGAAGTTTCGAACTCGACGTTCCACAAGATCGCGTCGAAGAACTAGGCCGCGGTCCGCAGCATATAGAGGGGGCGGCACATAGCCGCCCCCCGTTTGTTTCTGGAAGGAGCCGGCGCATGAACGAGATCCATTGTCACAACTGCGGCGGGTTCATCACCGACCCAACGAGCGTGTCGTATCGCGTTCCGTCCAGCGCGGCGGCGGCGGCCGCGGCGGTGCCCCACAGCGCGCTCTGCACGTGCATCCCGTCGGTCGTCTACGGAACCCCGCCAGGATACGTATCGTGGCCGGGCCTCACGGACCTATCCAGGATCGAGCGCAGTCGGGCCGCGGCGCGCAACTAGATGCCACGCCGCGTACGCCCGCCACGGCCGCCACGCCTCCGCGCGGGCGAGCAGCGCCCGGTCCTCCGCATAGAACGCGTCGGGCCAGGACAGAGCCCGCAGCACGATGAGCGTCGCGAGGCGCTCACCGATGCCGCCCAGCGCAAGCAGCGCGCGTCGCGTCGCGGCCACGTCGCTCCCCGGCTCGAGGCGCAGCCCCCGGGAGGCCACAGCGCGGGCGAGCTTCGCGACCGTTTCCGCGCAGCGCTTCGGGACGCCCGTGCCCGTCACCTGGTCCCCCCGCGGGGGAAGGTGCGTGAGTCCGGCAACGCCCGTCTCGATGGGATCGCCGAGATCGCCTTTTCCGCCCAGCAAGAGCTGGATCGCGACTTCTAGACCATCGAGCGCTCCGGGGAGTCGCACGCCCGGAGTCGTGGCGACCTCTCGAGCCAGACCCTCGGCGGCGAGATGCGCGTCGATCACCGCGGACTCGGCGTCGAGATCGAAGAGACGACGCAGGCCCGCAAGCAGCGGCATCAAGACCGGCACGAGTGACGGAGTGACCTCCACCGCGATGTGATGACTCGCGGGGACGTCCTCGGCAAAGATCACCCCGATGTGCCCAGCAATCCTGACCGACCTCCCGTAACGCGATCCGTCAAACACTTCGACCCCCGGTGTCGCCACTGCGCGCAGACTGTCCAGCAGGGCACTCCACGCGAGGGGTGGCCGGTAGCTGAGTGTGAGCTGCAGTGACGCCGCGGGGCGCGCGGCCTGGGCGGCTTTGCGACGGAGCGCGCGCGGCGGCATGCCGTATTGCTCGCGGAACGCCGCGTTGAACCGGCGCAAACTCTGGAAGCCGCTGGCGTAGGCGACGCGTGTCACGCTGAGATCGCTGTCGACGAGGAGTCGCTTCGCCAGCAGCAGCCGGTGGGTTTGCGCCAGCTCGAGCGGCGAGACGCCGACCTCACGCTCGAGCGCGCGCCGCAGGTGCCGCTCGCTCACGCCCAGCTCGGCGGCGAACTCGGTGACGCTGCGCTGGTTGAGCGCGCCGGCGGCGATGCGTTGCGTCGCGAGCTGCGCGAGGCGAGAGACCTCGCTCAGCGCGGCTCTGCCGGCCCCCGGGGCCAGCTCGGGCCGGCAGCGTAAACAGGGCCGAAAGCCCGCGCGCTCTGCGGCCGCCGCGGAATCGAAGAAGCGGCGGTGACGGTCATACGCCAAGCGCGACGGGCAAATCGGCCGGCAATACACGTGCGTCGTCGTGATCGCGACAAAGAAGACGCCGTCGAAACGCGGGTCCCGCGCGTCCACCGCAAGCTGATAGGCCTCGCGATGGGCGGGGGGAGTGGAGAGCGGCGGCGCGGCGGAGACCATAGCTCAATACTACCCGGCCCCCGCCGCCCTGTCTTGCCGGATTCGGACGTCAAAACCGATCAGCGCACGGGCGTCGCGACGAACGGCACCTGGGCGGTTGTCCCAGCCCGGACGGCCCGTCCCACGATGACCCCGTCGTCGTTGATGTGTTGCGCCACGATCAGGAGATCGGGGAAGCCGGGCCCGACGAGGTCATTGAGGTTCCGCATTACACCGTTCTCCCAGAGGAAAGCCCGATTGATCGCCCCGCTCGACACGCCGACGATCTGGCGGTTCCGGTTGATGCCGAGGGCCTGACTCGACGTGTCGCCCGGGAGTTTGCCGAGGCTCAGGATGCCGCCGTCCGCCGTCCAGAGGAAGCCGAGGGGCAGGAAGTCGATCCCCGCGACGTACGACGGGTTCGAGAAGCCGACCACGTCGCCGTCTTCGTTGATATCCATGGGCGTGTGCCAGAAGTCGCCGCCCAAGTCGCCGATCTCGGTTGGGACGCCGTCGTTCCAGATGACCGACGCGCGAGCGCTGCGTTGCCCGACGGCGATGTCGCACGCGCCCGAGATACCGACGACCTGACCCTTCGAGTTGATCGCCGTCGCGGCCGACGTGGAATCGCCGGGAAGGGGCGGCAGCTCCTGCAGGGTGCCCTTCCTCGGCTCCCACACCACGGCGCGGAACTGGAGCACCTGGGGCAGGTTGCACGTCGGATCGATGACGCCCGTCTCGGCCCAGCCGACGACCTGACCGCGCGAGTTGACACCCGTCGCGAAACTCTGTTCGCCGCCGAGCGTCGGCATCGCGGTCATCGTCCCGTCCCAGAAGAACCCGCGGCAGATATGACCGGTGACGGACGGCAGGAACGCGGTGCAGCTCCACTCCTCGTTCAGCGTGTCGGGCACCGCGAGCTCGGTGATCCCCGCGATGAATCCGTTGCTCGAGACACCGGGCCACTGCACGATGCTGTTGGGCCCGCCGAGGGTGCCGAGCGTGTCGAGCGAGTTGTTGCGCCAGACCGCCGCGACGCGCGTGGCGTTGCCGGGACGATTCACGAAACCCACGATCCAGCCGCTGTTCGCGATGCCCGTGGGCCGATTGCGCGAGCCGCCGAGCGTCGACAGATACGCGATCGAGTAGCGGGGGCCCGTTTCGGCCGCGGTGGGGAGATGCACGCGCGCGTCGAAAGGGGGTGTGACCTGTGGCTCGTAACCGCAGGCGCCGAGGATCGCAATGACCAGGACCGACGACAAGGGACGCATATGAGCCTCCGGTGGGGGTTACGCGAAACCGTACCGCCGAGGCGCACGGCTGTCGTGCCACAATCGGACCTGGAAACTCGAGGGTGATTCGACGGCCGGATGTGGCGAGGCGTGGTAGTTTTAGGCATGCCGCCACGCCCGTACATCCTCGACGAAGTGACTTGGAAGACGGTGAAAGACACGCGCTACGACGTCGCGGTCCTGCCCTGGGGCGCCACCGAGGCGCACAACTATCATCTGCCCTACACGACCGACAACATCGCGACGGAGCGGATCGCGGCCCTCGCGGCCGGATATGCATGGGAGCGCGGGGCCAAGGTGGTCGTGCTCCCGGCGGTCCCGTTCGGGGTGAACACGGGGCAGCTCGACATTCCCCTCTGCATCAACATGAATCCCAGCACGCAGTCGCTGGTGCTGCGCGATGTCGCCGCGTCGCTCGCGGGTCAGGGCATCAAGAAGCTCGTGGTCATGAATGGCCACGGCGGCAACGATTTCCGGCAGATGATTCGTGAGCTGCAGGGGGCGATGGCGTTGTTCGTGTGCACGGTGAACTGGTATCAGGCGCTGGACCTGAAGCCGTTCTTCTCGGACCTTGGCGACCACGCGGGCGAGATGGAGACGAGCGTGCTGCTGCACCTCACGCCGGAGCTGGTGCGCCCGCTCGCCGAGGCGGGGCCGGGACGCGCGCGCGGGTTCAAGATCTCCGCGTTGCGCGACAAGTGGGCGTGGGCGCCGCGGCTGTGGCGCAAGGTGACCGACGACACCGGTGTCGGCAACCCGGCGGCGGCCACACCCGAGAAAGGGAAGAAGTACGTGGAGGCGCTGACGGCGAAGATCGGAGACTTCCTCGTCGACCTGGCGAAGGCCGATCCGGGGGCGATGTACGAGTGACAGGGGAACTCACTCCCCTTCCCCAGCAACGCCTCGCGATCGAAGCGCCCCTCGGCCCAGTCCTCGTGGTCGCGGGTCCCGGCGCCGGCAAGACGTTCTGCCTCACCCGCCGCATCGCCTATCTGGTCAAGCAATTCGGTTTCGACCCGGCTCGCATCTGCGCGGTCACGTTCACGAACAAAGCGGCCGAAGAGATCGCCGCCCGTCTCGACTACGACGTGACGCGTGGCACGATCCACGCGCTCTGCCTCGGCATCCTGCGCGAGTACGCCGAGGCCGCGGGGCTCCCCAAGGGATTCGGCGTGGCCGACGAGGTCTACCAGAAAACGATTCTCGCGCGGCTCAAGGTCGGCCCCGACCGGCGCAGTGGCGTGCTGACCCGCTTCGGTCTGCACCGGCTGGTGGAGTACCGGCTCACCGCCGAGGAGGCGAGTCTCTTCCGCGAGTACACGTCGTACCTCGCGCGCCGGCACATGATCGACTACGACGACATGATCTCTAAGACAGCAGGGCTTCTGTCGAACCGAAGTTCCATCGCCGACGCGGTGGCGGCGCGCTGGGATTATCTCCTGGTGGACGAATTCCAGGACGTGAACGCGCCGCAGTACGAGATCCTGAAGCGCATCGCGCAGCCCCAAGGCAACTTCTTCGCCGTGGGCGACGACGAGCAGTCGATCTTTTCCTGGACGGGGGCAGATCCGGCCGTGCTGGAGCGGTTCCGGCGCGACTACGATGTCCGCCCCATCATGCTCGACAAGAACTGCCGCTCCTCGCATCAGATCTTCGAGACGGCGCGACGGGTGTTGGCCCTGAACCCGCGGCTCTTCGAGAAGCAGCTCAGCGCCGACCGGCAGTCAGACCACGAGGTGCGAGCCTTAGGGTTTCGTGACGAAGACGCCGAGGCGACGTGGATCATCCAGGACATGCTCGCCGATCGGAAGGCGACGGGGGCCCTCGATTGGGGCGACTACGCGATTCTCTATCGCAAGCACGAAGTGGGGCAGCACCTCGAGGGACGGCTGCTGCGCGCCGGCATCCCGTGCCGCCTGGCGCGCGGCCGGTCATTGATCGAGGACGACGTCATTCGCTACGTAATTACCGGTCTGCGCGTGGTGCGCTATCCCGACGATCCCGTAGCGCTCGAGGCTTTCGCGCGGGCGGTGCTGTCCGAGCACTTCTTGCAGGAAATCGTGGCGGCGATCGAGGGCGGCGAGTTCCTGGCCGGCGCGCGAGCCCTCGCGCAGCGGCGCGACCGGCACGATCCCGACACGAAGAAACTGTGGCGCTTCGTGTACCAGGTCGAAAACCTGCGCGCCCTGGCGCGCTCGCGGCACTCGGTCGAGGAACTCGTCGATGAGATCCTGTCGCAGAGCATCGGTCCCTATCGCAATGTGCTCGAGGACAGGCACGACGAGCTGACCGATCCGCTGCAGTTTCCGGGAGCGGTGGCGCTGGCAGAGCGGCTCGAGAAGGCGATCGAGGCGGAGACGCCGATCGTCATCGAGCCGAACGGGGGCTTGGAGATCGCGCTCAGGGGGATGCTCATCGCGGCAGGAGTCAGGCATCTACCCCGGGGCACCGCCTCGAAGTCAGCCGAGGTTCTGCGAAAGGTCGATGCGCTGACCTTGTTCAAGGCCCTGCAGGTGTTGCACGCCGGGGAAGGATCCAGCCTTGCCCGTTACGTGACGTTCGACTTCGAGACGACGGACACAGACGTGGCGACGTGTGGAGTCGTGGAGATTGGCGCAGCGCGGGTGGTGAATGGGGAGATCGTGGATCGATTCCACACGCTCGTGAATCCGTATCAACCCATCTCCGCCGGTGCTGCGAAAGTGCACGGCTACACCGATGCCGACGTCGCATCAGCCCCGTCTTTCGCCGAAGTATGGCCGCAGTTCCGCGCCTTTGTCGGCGACGACACGCTGATCGCGCACAACGGCCAGCACTTCGACATCCCGGTGCTGCGCCGCCTCGCTGCGGGTCGTGAAGGCGTGGACACGCTCGTGTTCTACGACACGCTCCCGCTCGTGCGGTCGCTGTCGAACGAAAGCGGCAGTCAGGAGAACATCGCGGCGCGGTTCGGGATCGACGTGGGTCGCGCCCATCACGCGCTCGATGACGCGGTGACGCTGGCCAAGGTGTATCGCGAGCTCGAAAAACAACGCGTACTCCGCGCGCGCAAGGCGGTGCTCTCGAATCTGCTGGACTACCTGGGGCTCGGGTTGGCGCTAGAGCACGGAGAACGGAGCACGGAGCAGCAGCTGTTGTTCGAGCGCGCGAAATACCACGTGCTCGGCCGTTACAGCGATGCACTCGAGTTCTACGAGACCGAGCGCGAGACGACGCGCGCCGAGGCACCGCCCGTCGACGAGCTGATCGCGCGGCTCGGCGGCCAGAAGCTCAGAGAGAAGCTCGCCGCCGATCCTGACCCCGCGGAGCGGTTTCCCGCGGCGTTGGCGAGATTGCACACGCTCATGGATGCCGCCCCCACTGTTGCCGAGGGCATCGACCACCTCCTCGAGCGCGTCGCGCTCTCGACCTCGGCCGGGGCCGATGTGTCGCGCGATCGCGTGACGCTCCTGACGCTGCATTCGACCAAAGGGCTCGAGTTCTCGCGTGTCTACATCGTGGGTGTCGAGGACTACGCGATTCCCGGTTTCAAAACCACGGTCGACAACATCCGGGACGAGATCGAAGAGTCGCGCCGGCTCCTCTACGTGGGGATGACGCGGGCGCGCGATCGGCTGTTGCTGACGCGTGTGGCCCAACGCTTCGGCAGGGACGCGGGCGGGAGCCGGTTCCTGGAAGAGATGCGTTTGGAGCTGGAAGCATGAAGGCTCTGCTGTTCGTGTGGCTTGCGCTGCAGGGCGGCGTGCTGCGTTGGGGCGGCGACGCCGAGGGGGGTGCGCCGTTCGTCGAGGCCGATCCGGCCGACGCGTCGCGCGTCCGCGGCTTTGACGTCGAGGTGGCCGAGACAATCGCGCGCGGGCTTGGGCGTCGAGCGCAGTTCGTGCAGGTGCAGTGGTCGTCGGTCGATCAGTCGGTGGAGCGCGGCGACTTCGCGATCGGCATGTCGGGCATGGAGGACACGCCGGCGCGCCGAGCTCGGCACGCCGTCACGGTGCCGTACTTTGAGTTCCGCGAGGTGCTCGCGGTGCGGCCCCAGGACGCGGGCCGGTTTCACAGCCTAAGCGATCTCAAGGGCCGGCGCGTCGCCACGCTCGGCGCGACGATGGCGTACGACATCCTCCTCGCCGCCAAAGCCTCGTTCGGCGTGATCGCCGTCTCCTACGACGACGACGTGCACCCGTACTCGGACCTCATGGCCGGGCGCGTCGACGCGGTGCTGCTCGATCACATCATCGCGAAGCGGCGGTCATCACTCGGCTTCGTGATTCAACCAGAGGCCGCAGCGACCGGCCATTACGTCGGCGTCCTCGCGCGGGCGGACTCGGTACTGCGCGACTCGGTAAACGCCGTGCTGATTGCGGCGATGCGGGACGGGACGCTGGAGCAGATCTACAGACGGTGGGACGTGTGGGATGGGGCGCAGGCAAAACTGTTTTCGAGGCTGGTGGAGGTTGTGGAGGTTGTCGAGGGACATGCTGTGCCGCCACAGGGGGCTTCGGTGGGATCCTACCTGCCTTCTTTGGCGCGTGCGGCACTGATCACCTTGCTGCTCTCCTTCCTCTCGATGGGCATCGCGGTGGTCGTCGGGCTCGCGCTCGCCGCGGCGCGGGTGTACGGCCGCGCGCCGGTGCGCATACTCGCGACCATCTACGTCGAGGTCGTGCGCGGCACGCCACTCCTGTTGCAGCTCTTCGTCATCTACTACGGACTCGCGGGCGTGGTGCGGCTCCCGGCCTTCCTGGCCGCCATCCTGGCGCTGGCGCTGAACTACGCGGCTTACGAAGCGGAGATCTATCGCGGCGCGCTCGAAGCGGTCGCTCCGGCGCAGCTCGAAGCGGCGCGCACACTCGGCTTCTCGGAAATGCAGATCCTGCGGCTCATCCGCGGACCGCAGGCGTTTCGCTACGCGTTGGCGCCGATGACCAACGACTTCGTGGCGCTGCTCAAGGACTCATCACTCGTGTCTGTCATCACGGTGGTGGAGCTGACGAAGCAGACGGCGATCTACGCGACGAACGTGGGCAGCTGGATCGTGCCCGGGCTCCTGTGCGCCGCCGTCTATCTTGCGATGTCGCTGCCGTTGGCGCGGCTGGCGCGTCGATTCGAGCGCCGCTGGAGCGTCGTATGACAGCGCTGCTCAAGATCGACGCGCTGGGCGTGCGCCGCGGCGAGCGCGACGTGCTGAAGGGGCTTTCGCTCGCCGTGCAGCGCGGCGAGATCGTCGCGCTCATGGGCGCCTCCGGGGCCGGCAAGACGACGGCGCTCCGGACGGTGGCGGCGCTCCAAGCCTTCGACGCGGGGCGGATCGAGG
>DASYRD010000120.1:0-3487 GCA_036004745.1 Gemmatimonadales bacterium
CCGATGCGCCCCGCCCGCTGCCGAACTACCACGCTCGCCGACGTGCAATCCGCACCACGGGACGAGGCTTGCCCCGTCTGTCACAAGGAATTGCGCCAGGGCGAGCCCATTGCCTGGGGGCTCGCTCACCAGCGGCTGCACGAGCGGTGTCTCGACGGCCTGCGCGCCTCGCGGCTGCGGCCGACGGAGCGAGTCAACAACGTCGCGCCCTCGGTGCGCAGCGTGCTCGGCCGCCACGAGGGTCGCCTCTGCGCGGCGTGTCTCGCGATGGAGATCAACGCGAGCCTCGAGCAGGCGCGCGAGGTTACCCGCCGGCTCGTGCCAGGGGAGGGCTTCGCGGTGCTCCCGGTCGACTGCGGACGGTGCGGCCGCGAGACCGACGTCCTCTGCAGTATCTGAGCGCCGCCTGACCCCGTTGCGCGCCGCTCCGGCCTCTGCGACCATCGCGTCGCCCCTCCGCCAGGCGGCGGGAGCTCGAGCAGGGGAGGCCCGATGATCTACGAATATCGCGCGTACTACGTCATGCCCGGCCGCATGCCAGACATCCAGCGCCGCTTCGCGGAGATCACGATGAAGCTCTTCGCCAAGCACGGCATCAGCGTCGTCGGCTTCTGGGAGCCGGTGATCGGCGAGTCGAACGAGCTGGTGTACATCTGCGCGTTCGACGACGTGGCGCACCGCGAGCGCGCCTGGAAGGCGTTCCTCGCCGACCCGGACTGGCAGGCGGCCAAGCGGGCCAGCGAGGCCAACGGTCCACTGGTCGAGCGCGTCGTCAACAAGATCTGGCGCGCGACGTCGTTCTCGCCGCTGCAGTAACGGGCCGCCGCAAGGGAGCGCCGGTGTGGCGTGTAAATCGTGCACTCGGCGCTCCCGAAATCGTCCCGCGCCGGTAATCCTGGGGCGCTAGAGAAAGCGTCGGTTCGCGCGCTCGTCGGGAAGGTCCAGGCCGAGCGCGACCAGCTTGGCGTCGACGTAGCTCTTGTACGCGCGGCGGATCTCGGCGTTGCCGACGGACTTCAGCCCCCAGCGGATGAACTTCGGCGCGTTCGACGAGTCCGAACGCCCGAACATATCGAGCGCGGCCGGATACCATTTGACGAGCAGTCGCTGCACGAGCGCGCGCCCCGGTGCATCGGCGACGATCTCGCCCAGGAACCGGTAGCCCATTTCCGAGTGGCCCAGCTCGTCGCGCTCGACCGTGGACGACATCTTCGCCAGCGGCACGTAGCTCGACTCGCGCCAGTCGCGCGCGTGGAACGCGCCGTTGAGGTCGACGAAGAAATGAAAGAACGCGTCGTCGGCCCACGATTCGCGCGGCAGGTGAAAGGTGTAGTGCGCGTACGGCACATCGCGCAGGGCGAAGTCCGGATCGAGCCCGACGGCCAGCCGGTGGAACATGATGGCGTGCTTCAGCTCTTCGGCGAGATACTCGGCCTTGAGCAGGCGCGCCTCGGCGGTGGGATAGAGCGCCTCGGCGAGGTCCAGGCACGTGCCCATGAAGCCAAGGAACGACTTGTTGCCCGCCCGCTCGCCCTCGTGACGGAGCATCTTGAGGAGCAGGTCGTGATACTCCGCCGGCAGGGTCTCGCCCTCGTCGAAGCGCTCGCGCGCGGGCGTCGCGCCCTCGAAGCGCGGCAGCGGATCGCCGGTGGCGTAGGCGGGCCGCCAGAGGGGCCAGATGCTGTCCACCGCGGCGCGCGTCGTCTGCTGCGCTGCGTCGGGGCGGCGCTGGCCATCGGGCGCGGCGGCGCCGTTGCCGCCGACCGTTTTCCGCTGGTGGCCGCACGCGCAGCCCAGCAGCCCGCGCGCGTACAGCTCGGACTGGGAAGCGACGAGGGCGTCTACCATGCCGGGCAGCAGGCGGTTGCCGACGTTGCCGACCATCGTCCCGCACGCCGCGCAGAGCAGGCGGTAATAGGTGCCGTAGGTTGCCGGCTGGTCCAGGGCGATGCCGACCGTCGCGTACGCCCGCCGCACGTCGTCCACGGCGCCTACCTTCAACCGGCACGGCGCGGTTGTCAAACGGCTCCTCTCCCTCGGGTCTACAAAGCGGGCAAAGTCGTCCACACCCGGGCCTGGCGCAAGGCCGCTAAAGTCAGTGGAAGTAGGCCATCGGCTGCTGGCATCCCGTTTGTAAGCCTTCTCACGGCATGAAGATCACAACCGCCCTCACCACGCTCTCGCTCGCGTCCGCCTGTCTCGTCGGCTGTGCCGCTCAGAGCACCACCACCGCCGCCCAGGCGCCGGTCAACACCTTCACAGGTGAAGTCTGGACTTGGGACGAGCGCGAGAACACCGTGACGCTCCGCCGCGGCACGGAGGACATCCGGATCAAGGTGGCGCCGGAGCAGATCCGAGGCCTGCAGCTGCATCAGATCGCCACCATCCGCGGAACAGTCGCGCCGCCGGCCGAGCTGCCCCGCTTCATCACGCCCGCCGTACCGATGACGGCGGTGCCGCGCGGGCCGGTGACGGAACAGATCGCAACGGGCACGGTGACGGCGGTCGATCCGTCGGGACGCGTGTCCATTGACTCCGATCGCGGGCCACTGCACGTGTGGGTGGCGCCGGGAGCCGAGCAGCGCTTCGCGCGCGGCGACCGCGTGCAACTCATGATGTTGGTGCAGGCCGTGGACATGACGCCTGCGAGGGCCGGCGCGGCAGCGTCTTCCGAAGGCGCCGCGTCGCCGTCGAGCCAGCCCGGCGACTATGCAGTCGTCACCGGGCGCATCATCGGCGCCGATCCGAACGGGCTGCTGATCGTCGAGTCTCCGTCCGGTCCGATCCAGGTATGGGTCGGGCAGGGCAAGGGCTACACGGTCTCGCAACCTGTTCAGGTCCGCACCCTGATCTCGAAGGCGCAGTAACGTAGCGGCAGGGGTCGGCGCGGTATACTGACCGCGCTGACCCCGTCGTCTAGCCTGGCCCAGGACGCGACCCTTTCAAGGTCGAGATCGCGGGTTCGAATCCCGCCGGGGTCACCACCCCCACCTAACCGCGCATCAGCACAGCGCTTCGCCTCCTTCGGTTGCGTTTGCGGGAGTCGTCAGCGCCTCAACGGCGTCGTCCGCGCCATCAAGCCCGCCGCAGTCGTCTCGGTGATCTCCGCCATCATGCAAGACCCCAACGTCACGTAATGATGCCCACCCGCCTGCACAGGCACCCGGATAGGAGCGCCGGGCAGGATCAGCGGGAACGCCGTCACGCAGTCACTCGTGATGATGCGATCACCAGCAGGAACGGTGACGGTCGCGTGCTCCCCGGAGCGAAGCCCAAGTACGTGATGTTCATCAACGGAGATTATCCATGTCTGGCCAGAGCCCTCAAGGAGCGGTAGACGGATCACGGTAAGTTGAGCCGCACGCTCAGGCGGGACCACGAGAGTCGAGATGTAGCCGTGGGGTGAGCAGGCTGTCAGAGCGGCGGCGAGTGACCCCAGCAGAATGCCGAGGGTGATGATGAAGCCGATCCCTTTGACCGTCACGTC
>DASYRD010000121.1:0-35915 GCA_036004745.1 Gemmatimonadales bacterium
TTCGTCGATTGGCTGCGCACCGTCGCCGTACGGAAAAAGGCCACTCCGGCGCAAATCGCGCTGGGTTGGTTGCTCGCGCAGAAGCCGTGGATCGTACCGATCCCGGGCACCCGGAAGCTGGAACGCCTCGACGAGAACATCGGAGGAGCGGCGCTCGAGCTGACGCGAGAGGAGCTGCGTGAGATCGATGAGGCGGCGGCGAGGATCAGCGTGGAGGGGAAAAGGTATCCGGAGGCGTTGGAGAAGTTGACCGGGCGTTGAGGGTATATCCTCCGCGCGGCGGCCACTGCCGCCACGCGCTAGACCAGCCTTCTATTTGTCGGGTTTGGCGGCCCGATTCCGATATCCCTCCTGAAAGCCCCAACACCGTTCAGGAGGATTCCATGCATTCGCCCGTCCGGGTCCCGCTCGTGCTCGTTGCCCTGCTCGCCACCTTCGCGGTCCCGGCCTGCACGCCCGACGATCCATCGCCCCTATCGGCCCCTATGGCCGATCGGACCGCCCTGCAGCAGTTCAAGACTGACAACGCGACTGGCCAGATGGCCACGGTGTCGACGAACGGCGCCATCGATCTCGGCAATGCGTTCTTCCAGAGCCTCGGCACGAATGGCCGGAGCTGCGGCACCTGTCACCTACAGTCCGATGGATGGGGCTTGAGCGCCGCGGCGACGCAGGCGGTGTTCGCGAGCAGGGGCCTCACGGACCCTTTGTTCGCGGCCGTGGACGGCGCGAACTGTCCTTCAGTCACACCGGCGGCTGGAGCCTCCGGCTATAGTCTGATGATCAGCCATGCCCTCGTCCGCGTCGGCTTGACGGTCCCCGCGGGTGCGGAGTTCACGATCGCGCCCGTCCGCGATCCGTACGGATGCGCCTTGCAGGGGACGCCGGCCGTCGCGTCGGTGTACCGCCGCCCTCTCCCCACGACGAACCTGCGCTTCTTGAGCGCGGTGATGTTCGACGGGCGGGAAACGCTTCAACCGCTGACGAGCGGCGCCACGTTGATAGCAAACCTGCGGACGAACCTTGCCCATCAAGCGATGGACGCCACGCTAGGCCACGCCCAGGCGGCACTGTCGCCCACGGCGGCGCAGCAGAACGCGATCGTCGATTTCGAGTTGGCCCTCTTCTCGGCGCAACGGTCCGATAATGACGCGGGCGTGCTCAACGCCCAGGGAGCACAGGGCGGGCCCGACGCCCTCACGACCCAGGCGTACTTCCCAGGGATCAACGATCCGCTCGGCGGAAATCCCACGGGAGCCGCGTTCGATCCCAAGGGCTTCACGATCTATGCGCCGTGGGAAAGTCAGAGCAGCTCGGCGCGGCAAGCCGTGGCACGGGGCCAGCTGGTCTTCAACACGCACGCACTTTCGATCACCAATGTGGCCGGACTGAACGATGCCCTCGGTGCCCCGACGATCAACGGGACCTGCACGACGTGCCACGATACGCCCAACGTCGGCAACCATTCGCTGCCGGTCCCGCTCGATATCGGCACCAGTCACGTGGCATCGCTCGAGCCGGACGGGCAGATCGCCGCTGCGCTCGCGCAGCTGAGCATGCCGGAGGTGCCGGTCTTCCAGGTGACATGCACGACGGGCGCGTTGGCGGGAACCGTGAAATACACCTCCGACCCCGGCCGCGCGTTGATCACAGGGCGTTGCGCGGACGTGAATCGCATCAAGGGACCGATTCTCCGCGGGCTGGCGTCACGCGCCCCGTTCTTCCACAACGGCGCCGCCGCGAGCCTGGCGCAGGTGGTAGAGTTCTACAACCTGCGGTTCCAGATGAACCTGAGCGCGCAAGACAAGAGCGACCTCGTCGCGTTCCTGCGGTCGCTATAGGGGACGCCAAGCTGTAGCCCACCCCCTGGCCCCGAGTATTCACAACGGCGAGCGTACTTGGCTCGCCGTTGCCTATGTCGGGGAGGATCATTCGTCGCCTAGGTGAGACCACCTCACGGGACTAGGGACATGGCTACCTAATGGGATGATGCGCTCAGGCGCCGAGCAGCTGCTGCACCGCGCGATCCGCTTCGCGAATCGAGTTCCGATGATCGCTGGCCCCGGCGAGGTCTGTATTCGCAAACGCGATCCGGCCGTGCGGACGATTCCGCAGGATGTCCCGCGGCGCGGGTTGGCCATTCGTGCCGAAGAAGAACCCCGGCTGCGGATTTACGTACGCGTGACCCCAGCGATTGAGGATGATGCCGGCGATGTCCCGGCGCGGATCGAATCCGCCCGGCGCGAACATGTCGGCGAGCTGCTCGCGAAACGCGCGCTCGTACTGCGCGAACGAGGTGCCCAGCAGCTGCGCGCGGCCGCGGCTCCCCTGCTCCGCGATCGAAAGACCGGGCTGCGCGAAGAGGACCTTGATCGTCAGCACGGTGGGTGAATCCGGGTCGATGGTGCGGGGCCCGCCGCCGATGAGGGCCATTCGTCGGACCGAGAGGTAGTCGCCGAGTCCGCCGAACCAGCGACACCCGGACATTCCCATGTCGTAGAGGAAGCGCCAGTTGCGGACCGCGATGTTCGCCATGAGGCACGGCGATCGATAGAACTGCGCGTACGCGTCGCGATGACTGCCGGGGAGGTCATGCACGATGTGCTTCGCCGTCCAGCTGCCGCCCGCGACCACGACCGCGCGGGCGCTCACCTTGTAAAGCCGGTTCCCCTTCGCATACGTGACCACCACGTGCGGGGCGTTGGCCGGATCCCCGACGTGCTCGACGCGAATTACCGTGGCTTTCAGCCGAATCCGCGTCGGCTGCCCGGGGCGATCAAGCGCCCGGAAGTTCACCCGATTCTGCCAGACGGCATCGACCGTACGCGGACCGGCGAAGGCGTTGGGGATGAGCGTCTTCACCATCAGGCGCGCGAACCCACTGTTGCCGTCCGGGAACAGCTGGTCACCCAGCTCATCGTCGCCATCCTCGGGGAACTGGTTCTCGATCGCATAGTTGCAATACGCCGACAACACGTCCGGACCGAGCCCATAGCCACCGCCTTCGATGGGCGACAAGAACGCTCGCACCGTCTCCCGGCTGATGCCGTATCGCGCCATCAGATGGTCTTCGAGCGTGATGGAGTCGAGCGCTCGTGAAATGGCGTCGCCTTCGGCCTGCGGCTCTGCAAAGGCGACGTGGTTTGTCCTCCACCGCAGCAACTCCGCCTTCGTCGCCTCACTGATCGGCGCGCCCTCGAGCTTCCGTCTCCACGGATCCATTACCCACACGCCCGGTCGCTGGCCGAACGCGGGGCCGAAGTAGAAGCCGTAGTTCGCCGGTGTGTCGTACGGCGAGTGCGCAAGCGGCATCTCGGGCGCGGGGCCGCGCCACGTCTGGTAGTTGAACGCGGAGCGATCCATGCCGATCATCTGGTAGAAGCGGTCGGTATAACCGCCTCGCTGTGGCACGAGGAAAATCGCCGAGCCTTGGTGCGCGACGAGTCGTTGTCCGTCGACGGCGAACTCGTTGCGCTTCGCCTCACCGCCGAAGATCGAGTGGTTGTCGATGACGAGGCAGCGCCCGTCCTTGTGTTGCGCGAAGAAGATCGCCGCGGCGAGTCCGCTGATTCCCCCACCGACCGCGACGAGGTCGTACATCTCACCGGTGTCGATCGCGGTGGCGACGCGCCGCTCGAACGTGCCGTCGCGCAGCGCATGGCCGGCGCTCAGCACATCCCAGGTGTTGCCGTTCGCGTGGCTGTAGTCGCCGATGCCGCCGTAGCCGTCGAACGCGTCGGCGGGGGAGATCGATGGCGCCTTCCCTGGGAGGAGCAGTCCGGCGCCGGCGAGGAGTGTGCCGTTGAGAAAGTCGCGACGGGTGATACGCTGATCCAGGCCGAGGCGGTCGCCCATGCCGAAGGCTACCGCCAACCCGATTCAGCGTCAAAATTGTTGGATCCTTAGCGAGGGCTCGGGCCTGTCGGCGGTGCTGTTGTTCGTGTTCGCGCGGGCAGCAGCCCGTCGTGAGGCTCCGTATCAGCCTGTGACATGACCTGACCCACCTGTTGGATCGGTGCGACATGTTACTTAGGCGCGGGCACCCGCGTCTTTACTCATGCGCGCCACCGACGTCACCGTCATCGTACCCGCCTTCAACGAGGCGGCGAGCGTCGCCGACACGATCCGCAGCCTCCAGACACAGACGGCGCCCCCGCGCCAGATCATTGTCGTGGACGACTGCTCCACCGACGGCACCGGCGATGTGGCCCGCGCGCTCGGCGTCAGCGTGGTTCGGCCCCCTGAGAACACCGGGTCGAAAGCCGGTGCCCAGACGTTCGCCCTTCGATATGTCCGCACGCCGCTCACGATCGCGGTGGATGCCGACACGGTGCTCGCCCCGGACGCGATCGCACGGCTCTTGCCGGCGTTCGAGCGGCCCCGCGTCGCCGCGGCATGTGGGTTCGTGGTGCCACGGAAGGTCCGCACCCTGTGGGAGCGCGGGCGGTACATCGAGTACCTGTTCGCCTTCACATATTACAAGCGCGTTCAGGATTACTACGGAAAGCCGCTGATCTCGTCGGGGTGCTTCTCGATGTATCGCACGGAAGTGCTGCGCGCCCAGGGCGGTTGGTCCAACCGCACGCTGGCCGAAGACATGGACCTGACGTGGCAGCTCTACGGGGCCGGCTACGAAGTGCGCTTTATCCCGGACGCCGTCTGTTATCCGATCGAGCCTCACAACTTTCGCCTCATGCGCACGCAACTACGCCGCTGGTCGCACGGCTTCGTCCAGAACGTCAAGCTGCACTGGCGCGACCTCCTCGCGGTGCCGTACCTGCGCTCGACGGTGGCGGTGGCGTTCTGGGACGCCACCATCGCCGCGGCGGTGTACCTCGTCGCCCTGCCGGTGCTCGCGCTGCTGCTCGCCAGCCCGTGGGTGCTGCTCGGCTACGTGATCGACGCTCCGGCGGTGCTTGTCCCCGTGCTCGCCGGTGCCGCCCCGCGCCGGGAGATCGGCCGCGCGCTCGCGAGCGCTCCCGCGTTCTTTGTGCTGCGCACCGTCAATGCGCTTTGCTTCCTGCGCGCGGTGATAGCGGAACTCTTCCTCGGCCGGACCTTCCGCCGATACGAGAAGGGACATTGACGTGACGGCCGGACTACCAGGGACGGGAATCGGCGGGATGTTCTACCTCGCGAGCGCACTCGCGATGCCGCTGCGCGAGGCGTACCTGCGGCTGCGCAAGCGCTCGGCCGGCGGGTGGCGGACTGTCTTGCCGCAGTTCGCTATCGCGAGCGGAATCCTCGGGGGGATCTGGACGATCGGTTGGCTGCTCGGCCGCGTCCTCGCCGCGGCGCGGCCCCTGGTGGGCGTCGGCGTGACGCTCCCTCCCATACACGTGCTCGGCCGCGTGAGTATTGGGCTCGCGTTCGGCACGCTCGCCCTGGTGCTGGGCGGCGTCGAGGTGCTGCGGCTGTTCGTGCATCCCCGCCCCGCCCTTCCCCGGCAGGCGGCGCTTGACGCCGATCGAGAGCCGTTGCCCCTCCCCGAGGAGCGCGCGGCGCGCGAGTGGCATCGGGCGGCGTTGCTGCTCGCGCTTGGCCTCGCGGTTGGCACTCGCGCACTGGCGCAAAGCGTTGACCCGCACCTGGCGCGCGCGGACTCCGCCTGGGGCGCGGGAGATTCGGCGCTCGCCGCCCGGGAGTTCGCGGCTGTTCTGGCCGGAGATCCTTACAACTCTCACGCGACATTTCGCCTTGCCCAGCTCACGCGCGATAACCCGGCAGAGGCGTTGCGCCTGTTCCGGCGCTACGTCGAGCTCGAGCCGACCGACGCCTGGGGCTACCTGGCGGTGGCCGATGCATTGGCGAAAGCCGGCCAGTACGGGAACGCGGTGGACTGGTACGACCGCGCGCTGAGCGTCGCGCCCGAGGAGCCGGAGGCGATCGCCGGCCGGTCTCGCGCGCTCGCGCGGGCACGGCTCGCGGCACCGGCTATCACGCCGCTCGTAGGCAGGACTCGCGACTCGGACGGGAACACGACCGAGCGGCTGGGCGCCAGCGTTGAGCTCGGCGAGCTCCGCCACCTGCGTTTCGGCGTGGAAGCTGCGCGGGATCGCATAAGCGACGGCGTCACCAGGGCGGAACTCCAACAGCTCGCGCTGCGGGCGCGATGGCGCCCACGTCCCGGGACAAGCCTCGACGTCGCCGCCGGCGGGACCCGGCTCGACTCGATCGCTTTTGGAGGGAGCGTCACGGTAATGCCCACAGGCCGAGTGCGCGCTCGCTGGCGCTCGTCCGCTCATGGGCCAGCGCTCGACGTGCGCGCGCAGCGCGGCGTCGTCGCCGCGAGCCCGCAGCTCGTGGCAAACCGTGTCGTGCGAACAGAGCTCGGCGTCGTGGGGGAGCTCCCGTTTGCACGCTCACTGAAGCTGCGCGGCATTGGCCGCAATGCGGCGCTGCGCGACTCGTCGGACGTGAACCATCGCACGACGCTTGGTGGCATCGTCGCGGCCCAGCTGTCGCCCGTCGTTGAGGTGTCTGGGGGGATTCATCAGATCCGTTACGCACACGCCACCACGGCGGGTTACTTCGCGCCCCGTCTTATTCAAATCGTGGAGGCGGGAACCTACTTGGAGCTCGAGAGTGACGGCGGCTGGTTGCTCAGCTTAGATGCGGGCGCGGGAGCGCAGCGCGTAGCGGACCAGGGAGGGCCGGTGGGCCCGTGGAGCCACGCGTTGCGAGGGTATGCACTCATCGTGGCGCCGCTCACGGCGGGAGGGGGCCGCGCGCTGCAGCTGGAGCTGGAAGGAGAGGACTCGGCGGTGGCGCGCGAAGCGGTGACGGCCGGTCAGTGGCGGTACGGCTCGGTGGCGCTGTCGCTCCGCTGGGCGCTGTAGATAACCCTCCAGAGCTTTCGGTGATACGATTGCTCCATGCGCGACATCCGTGTAGCGACCGTCCAGTTTCAGCACGCTCCTGGCGACAAGGCGTACAACCTCGGCCGCATCCGCCACTTCGTGACGGAGGCCAAGCGCGCGAAGGTGGAGCTGATCGCGTTCCCCGAGATGTGTCTCACGGGCTACTGGCACGTGCGCAAGCTGTCGCGCGCGGCCTTCGAAGTCCTGGCCGAACCGGTTCCCGACGGGCCGTCCACGCGGGACCTCTTGAACCTGTCCCGGCAGCACGGGATGACGATCGGCGCGGGGCTCTTGGAGCGCGCGCCCGATGGCAGCGTCTACAACGCGTACGTCGTCGCGATGCCGGATGGGAAATGGGCGGTCCACCGCAAGCTGCACGTGTTCGAGCACCTGAACATTGTCGCTGGAAACCGCTACACCGTCTTCGACACACCGCACGGCAGCCGCGTGGGGGTGCTGATCTGTTACGACAACAACATCGTCGAGAACGCCCGCGCCACCGCGCTGCTCGGCGCCGAGGTCCTGCTCGCGCCGCACCAGACGGGCGGGTGCAATTCCGTGAGTCCGCGCGGCATGAAGCCGATCGATCCCGCGATCTGGGCCCGTCGCAACGAGGACCCCGCGGCCTGCGAGGCGGAGCTGTGCGGCCCCAAGGGGAGAGGCTGGTTGATGCGCTGGCTGCCGAGTCGGGCGCACGACAACGGCATGTTTCTGCTGTTCTCGAACGGCATCGGACCCGACGACGATGAGATCCGCACCGGCAACGCGATGGTGCTCGACCCTTATGGCGAGATCATTGCGGAGACGCGCGCGTTGGGGGACGACATGGTGCTGGCCGATCTCGACGCGTCGGTGCTGCCCACGTCATCGGGGAGACGCTGGCTCAGGGCGCGGCGGCCCGACCTGTACGAGTCCCTGACGCGGCCCACAGGGCTGGAGCAGGAGACCCGCCGGGTGCGGTTCGGCGAGTGAGCGTCGCTTGACGAAGCGACCGCCCTTTGCCATCGTTCCAGCGCGCTCGGGGCGCACGCGGGTCCGCGCGAAGGACTGAGTCCACCCCACCCGATCGAGTGATTGCTCGGTTGTCTCCCTGCTGGCCGGCTTGCGGACCGCCGGCGTTCAGCATGGAGGCTTTATGGCAGCCAAGCAGCTCCCCCCTCGTCCCAATCTCGACCAGCTCAAACGCCAGGCGAAGGAGCTCCTCCAAGCGGGTAAGGCGCACGCCCTGCACGATGCGCAAACGCTGCTCGCGCGCGAGTACGGGTTCCCCTCCTGGAACGCACTGCACGATCACGTCGAAGCGGTGACGCTCGAGTTCGACGCCGCCTTGGCCGAATTCCTGGAAGCGGCCACCGACGGCCGCCGCGATCGCGCCGAACGCATGCTCGCTCTCTACCCGAAGATCGCAACGGCCAACCTCCACACCGCCCTTGTGCTGGGCGACTCGGCGCGCGTGGACGCGCGGCTCGACCAGAACCCGTCACTCGCCACGAAGCCGGGCGGACCGCGCGGCTGGGAGCCGATTCATTATGTCTGCTACACGGCGCTGGGGTCTCGGGCAGGTGATCTTGCCGCCATCGCGCGCCGCCTCATACGCCTCGGCGTCGATCCGAACACGCGGTTCCCTTGGGTGCATCACAACGTGCGCCGGCCGGTCCTGTGGGGCGCATCGCGTCACGTGCAGTCCCTGCCGCTCGTCAACGCATTGCTCGATGCCGGCGCCGACCCCAACGACGGCGTCACCCTGCCCCTCGCCGCCAGCGCCGGCGACCTCCCGGTCCTGGAGGCGCTGCGCGCCCACGGCGCCAACGTGAATCAGGCATGGGCCAGCGATGGCGCGACGTCGCTGTATGCGATTCTCCATTGGAGTCGCACGGCCGACGGCGTGATGTGGCTGCTCCAACACGGCGCCGATCCGAACGCCGTGTTCGCGGAAAATGGCGAAACACCCCTGCACGTGGTGGCGCGCGCGTGGGATGTGCCGCTCGCCGAGGCGATGGTCGCGCAGGGGGCCGAGATCGGGCGCCGGCGCGCCGACGGCCGGACGCCGTACGCGGTCGCCGAGCTGAATGGCAACCGCGCGGTGGCGGATTGGCTGCTCGAGCATGGTGCGTCACCCGAGCTGTCCGAGCTCGACCGCCTCGTCGGGGCGTGCAGTCGCGGCGATCGCGCGGCGGCGGCGGCGCTCCTCGCGAAGAATCCGAGCTTGCGTAATGAGATCACCGACGACCACTACATCGCGTTGCACCAAGCGGCCGAGCGCGGGGATGTGCGGGCACTCGAGGTGATGCTGGCATGCGGGTTCGACCCGAACCGCCCCGACGTGGGGATCGGAAAGACGGCGCTGCATTCGGCGGCGATGGAGGGCTGGCCCGACGCGGTGCGGGTCCTCCTGGCGCATGGCGCGTCGGTGCACGTGCGCGACCGGGAGTTCAATGGACAGCCGCTGGTCTGGGCGGCGGAGGGATCACGGCAAGGGCGGGAGGGACGGGACTTCGCTGCCGTAGGAAAACTGCTGCTCGACGCCGGCTCGCCGGTAGAGTGGGAGGCCGGGGCCGAGCCGGCAGAGGGCATCCTGGAGATCGTCGCGGCGTGGCGGCGGGGCGGATAGGAAATCGAGTTGCGGGACTCGAGAATCGCGGTCACTATCATCTCCAACTTGGACGCCTGACTCCAGATGTCGATCCCGGGCACCGTCACCGTTGCCGAGGCGGCCAGGGGATGCGATACGCGACCTGCAGCCCGAGCCAGTCGAACTCCTCCAGCCGGGCCGACGCGCCGCCGGCGAAGTCGTAGCGCTCAAAGTGGTAATTCAGCGCGAGCGTCCAGAGCGCCAGAGTGGCGCTCACGCCGGCGTCGGCGCCGAGGCCGTGCTGCGCGGAGGCTTCCACGCGGGCGCTGACGAACGGCAGATATGACGCGCTCAGGTACACGCGCACCGTCGAATCCACGAGGGGCCCTGAAAAGCGAACGCCGGTTCCCAGCATGGTCCAGCGTTGGTACAGGGAGGCCGAGCGGAAGGCCCGCACGGAATACGTTGCCTGGAAGCCGAGCCAACTCCGCGGCTCGAATCGCACGGCTGCGTCGACTTGGCCCGCGACCCGCTCAAACGAGGTATTGACGATCGGCGACAGCGTTCCCCGGAAACCGGTGATCGACCCGGTGAAGCGTCCCGCCTTGACCGCCACGGTGCCTCCGAACCACCCCCCGCCGATCGCCTCGAGCGTATCCGCGAAGAACACGCGGCTCCGCGCGCTTCCGGCGATCGCGTGCACCGACACCTCGATGCGCCGGCTCTCCTGGGCGCGCACGACAACCGGAGACAAAAACCCGGCGCCGAGCGCCGCCACGTACAGCGCCGCCCGGCTCACGGCTCGGGCACCACGTGAACCCGCAGCATGGGCGTCGTGCGCCGTGCCGCATTGGTCGCGATAATCGAGCCGTTCCGCTCCTCCCATGCCGAGCGGAGGGCACGATTGTACTCGATATTCTCTGGGAGCAGCTGCTTCGGCCGCCCGAGGAAGTGGGCCGCAATACCCGCGATACTGACCGTCGCTCCGACGAACAACGCCCGGGTTGTCGTACTCCCGGTTCGCAATTGGTGGTGACCCAGCAGCAGCGGAATCGCCACCGCGCCGACACCAACGCCGACCCCGCGCAACAACGGGCCGCGGGAGCGGGGCCCCCAGCGAAACTCGAGACGAAACAGGGAATCAGCCGGTGGCGGCTCGTGGGCCAGGCTGTCTGTCGTGGCCTGCGCGACCTCGAAGGACAAACCGCTGGCGGCTGTTCCCGCTGGTGCCGAGTAGTCGACGAGCAGGCGATACGTGCCAGGCGCGAGCCCGTCGCTGTCGGCGACCGCGAACGACGCGATCGCATTCGACTCGACGGCGAGCACCACAGGGCGCGTCTCCGGCCCCCCCCCCGACCCCGTCGCAGGCGCCAGGCGGACCCGCACCTGCCCGGGCTGCGACACCGCCACGGCGACCTGCCACCGCCCTGTGCGGGCATCGACGAGCGTGTCCAACGACGGCCGCACGCCGACCGCGATCACCGTGCGCCTGGCCGCGTCAAACGCCGTAAGCAGTTCTGGATTGTAGTCGTCGGGGTCCAGCCGGAGGAACGGGTCCGCGCGCACGACCGCCTGGAAATGGACTGCCGCCGAGTCCAGGAGACCCAGTGACCAGCTCGTCATCGCCAGCCGTAAGTGTGCCTCGCGCCGGAGCGGCGGCGCCGCCCCCGCGGGAAGCCCGTTCAGGAGTTGACGCAGGAGCTCGACCGTGCGCTCCGGCTCGCCTGCGTCCGACATGGCGACCGCGCGCGCGAGCAACTCCTCGGGTCTGATTTGCGCCTCCAGGGGCCCGAGGCCGAAGAGGAACGAGACGGCCAACAGCAGGGCGACTCTCATCACGGTGGTACTACGGCTTTGAGACGAATCGTGCCCAGGCGGAGCCGTTGGTCTCGCTCCACCGCGACGACGGTGTCGAACGGCGCGTAGCCGGGCCGTTCGACGCGCAGCTGATGGGTCCCGACCGCCAGCGGGTACGCGGCCACCGGGGTGTAACCCACGAACTGGCGGTCGAGGTAGACACTGCCCCACGGCGCGGTCGCGAGGTAGAGAAACCCACCTGCCGCTGGTCCCCGCAGCCGGACCCGCACCACCGTCGTGACGCCGGGCAGGACTTCGCGCTGGAGCCAGACGCGTGCGTAGTCCGGTGCCGACGCCAGCAATCTGTAGCTCCCGGAGGGCAGGGCGCGTTGCTCTCCCGCATTCAAGACGCCTACCCCTTCGATGAACACGCTGACGGGCGCCCCGGAACGCTCGAGGCGAATCGCTCCAGCGCTCTGCTGGCTCGGGGGCGTAGCCGGCCAGTCCCACAGGGTCTCCGTGGTCGTGTCGCGCAGGCTGCCGGCGGTGACGCGCTGCGCCAGGGCGAAGGCGTTCCCGACGGCAGGCGGAAAGTTGAGGGTATCGACCACGATGTCCGGCTTCAGACGCAGCCCCCAGCGGAGCCAGACCGCCGCGAGCGAGTCTTGACGTCTCTCGAGCAGGATGTAGACGACCCGATGGAGACCCGCCACCCACAGACTGTCGCGCGGCCCAGCTGCGGGATTCATCCCTGCGGCAAGCAGGGGCAGCGCGGTTTGGTAATCAGCGAAGTCGTAGGCCTGGACTCCCAGCCGCAGCCAGTTGCGCGATTGCTGCGCTCCCGCACGGCCAGCGAGCACGACGGTCAGAACGGCGAGGAGCAAGCTCCGCTTCACGAAGGCTCCCGACGCAGCGTCAGTCGCAGGACGAGAGTGTCGAGGGTTCGCACCGTCACCGTCGTATCAACTGGTGCGTATCCCTCACGCTCCAGGTGGACTTGATGCTTGCCGGGCCTGACCGACTGCCGATGGGACGTACCTTCGCGGCGAACCACTCCATCGATGGAGATTCGCGCCCATCCACCCACGGTCTGGATGATGAGGGCACCAGGTCGGACCGCTGTCGGTCCGGAGCCCGTGGGGCGGAGGGCGGTCCGGTTGGTGTCGGGCCTGGCAACAGACGCGATCGTCTGAGACTCCGTGGTTGCCGGGGGCGGTGCCGTCGCATCCCGCCGCCACAGCTTGGCGGCCGGCACCGCTGCCAGTGCAAGCGCTGAGATCCCAGCCGCCACGAGCCACCGCCGCCAACGCATGCGGGCAGCGGACGGCATCGCGCGTAGCCGCACCGTGGGCGCGTTGGCCGGTCCCTTCAGCGCTGCGACGAAGGCGCCAACGCTGGGATACCGATCCAGCGGGTCCTTGGCCATCGCCCGGTCTATGGCGCCGTACACCTCTCGCGGTAGTCCGGGTCGCAGTCCTTCCAGCGGCGGCGGCGGCGCCACACAGTGCTGGTGGACGATGTCCACCGCGGTCTTTCCATCAAACGGCACGCGACCGGACAGCATGTGGTAGGCCATGACGCCGGTGGAGTATTGGTCCGCCGCTCCGCTCAAGATCTCCCCACGGCTTTGTTCTGCCGACATGTAGAACGGGGTTCCGATCACGATTCCGGACCCCGAGGTGAACCCGTCCACGACCTCCGTCGCGATCCCGAAGTCGGTGACGACGACTCGCCCGCCGGCGTCGACCATGACGTTTGCCGGCTTGACGTCACGGTGGACCACGCGCCGCTCGTGAGCATAGTCCAGGGCGTCGGCCGTCTGCTCCAGAATCCGGATGGACTGGTCGAGCGGCAGCCGCGTTCGCTCCAGCAGAATGTCGGCCAGGGTTCTGCCCTCGATGTACTTCATGGCGTACCAGAACAACCGGCCGCTGCTGACGCGGTAGACGGGAATGATGTGGACGTGCGCGAGCGCCGCTGCCAGCTTGGCCTCGCGCTTGAAGCGCTCGACCGCACCCCGACCGAAGGTCAGGCTCGGCGGCAGTACCTTGATCGCGACCCGCCGTCCCAAGGCGATCTCGGTCGCGAGATAGACCACGGCCATACCGCCGCGGCCCAGCTCGCGCTCGATCTCGTACTCCCCAGCCATCTCCCGGCGAAGGAGCAGTTCGATCTCGTGCACTGCCGTCTCGTCCAGGAGGTAGGCCGAACCGTAGCCCCCATGGCCCGAGGCCGGGGCCCCACAGTTCACGCAGAATACGCTGTCGGGAGGAAGCGGCCTGTGACAAGCGTGGCAGTTCATTGAATACTGAACGCGGCGCTGATCGCCGATACGAGGCCCGTGGCCGTCGCGGTCAAGGAGTAGCCAGTCCCCACCTTCGTGATGTTCAGGTCTGAGAACGTGGCGGTTCCGTTCACCGCGGCCACCGTAGTCGTCCCCCGCAGACTCGCGCCCTGCGTTCCCGTGCCGTTCGTGATCGCCAGCGTCATCGAGCCGACCCAGTTCGTGACGGCATTGCCGAAGTCGTCGAACGCCGTGACCTGCACCGCCGGGGTGATCGTCGCACCGACGGGCGCGGTGGTCGGCTGGACGGTGAAGACCAGCCTCGTGGCCACCGTGATGTCAAAGACCGTGCTCGTCGCGGCCGTCAGCCCGGAGCTGGTGGCGGTCAGCGTGTAGGCACTGCCCTGCCGATCGATGTTCAAGTCCCCAAACGTGGCCACGCCGTTCACGGCGGTCACGGTCAGGGTTCCGCTCAGGATGGCACCAGCCGCGCCGGTCCCGCTCGTGATCGCGACCGTGACCGGGCCAGCGAAACCCGTGGCGGTGTTTCCGAACGCGTCCCGGGCCGTGACCTGGAGGGCGGGAGTCATGTTCATGCCTTTCGGCGTGGTCCTGGGCTGGACCGAGAACACGAGGCTGGTGGTCGAGCCCGGCGTGATATTGAAGCTTGCGCTCGTGGCACCGGCCAGTCCAGTTGCGGCAGCGGTCAACGTATAGCCCGTCCCCGCCTTGTTCAGACTCAAGCCCGCAAACGTCGCGATTCCGCCGACGGCGCTCTGGGTCAGCGTCCCACCGAGCGTGGCACCGCCGGGATTCGTCCCGATCGCCACGGTGATCTGGGCCGTCGACGACGTGACGGTGTTGCCGAGCGCGTCCTGTACCGTGACCTGCACCGCCGGCGTCACACTTGCTCCGGCGCTGGTCGTGACGGGCTGCACAGTAAACGCGAGGTTCGCGGCCAAGCCAGGCGTGATGTTGAACGCCGTGCTTGTCGCGGACGTCAAGCCGGTCGCGGATGCTGCCAGGGCGTAGCCGGTCGCCGCCTTGTCGATGTTGAGATTCGCGAACGTCGCCACACCGTTCACGGCCGCGACCGTCTTGGGGCCGCCCAGCTGCGCTCCGACCGCACCCGTTCCGCTGGCAATCGCCACGGTGACCGAGCCCGTAAAGCTCGGAACGGCGTTCCCAAGCGCGTCGGCAGCGGTGACCTGCACCGCTGGTGCGATGACGCTCCCAGCCGCCGCGGTTGTCGGCTGACCGCTGAACACCAGCCGGGCGGCCGCGCCGGGCGTGATGTTGAACGCCGTGCTTACTGCGGACGTGAAGCCGGCGCTCGAGGCCGTCAGCGTATAGTTGTTGCCCGTTTTGTTGATGCTGAGATTGCTGAACGTGGCCACGCCGAGCACCGCATTCACAGTCTTGGTCCCCGAGAGCACGGCGCCCGGCGAGCCCGTGCCCGCCGTGATCGCCACCGTGATCTGGCCGGTGAAGGTGGTGTCGGACGCGGTTACCCGAATGGCTGGCGTGATCACACTCCCCGCAGTCGCCGTCGTGGGCTGCACGGTAAACGCGAGGGTCGACGGCGTGATGTTGAAGCCGCTGCTCGTCGCCGCCACCAGGCCGGCCGCGGTGCTGGTCAGCGTGTAACCGCTGCCCGGCAGGTTGATGTTCAACGTGCTGAACGTGGCGACACCCTTCACGGCGCTCACCGTCCTGGTCCCTGACAGGACGGCGCCGCTCGTGCCCGTCCCGCCCGTGATCACCACCGTGACGCTGCCCGTGAACGTGGTATCAGTATTCCCGAATGGGTCTTGCGCCGTCACCTTCACCGCCGGCGTGATCGCCCTGCCCGCCACCGTGTTGCTCGGCTGGACGCTGAAGGCGAGGCGGCTGGCGGGTGCGGGGACGATCCCGAAGGCCGCGCTGGTGGCCCCGGCCAGCCCGCTCGACGTGGTGCTCAAGGTGTAGCCGCTGCCCGCCTTGTCGATACTCAAGTCGGAGAACAGCGCCACCCCGGCGAGCGCCGGACGGGTGGTGGTTCCAGAGAGCACCGCTCCGGGGGCACCCGTCCCGACGGTGATCGCGACCGTGACGTTCCCGGTAAAGCTCGTGGCCGTGTTGCCGAAAGCGTCCCGAGCCAGAACCTGCAGCGCGGGGGCAAGGTTGCTACCTGCCTGCGTGACCGTCGGCTGGGCCGCCACGGCGAGGTTCGTCGCGGTGCTGGGAGTGACGTCGAACGCCGCGCTCGTGCCCCCCGCCAGCCCGCTCGCCGTGGCGACCAGCGTGTAGCCGCTGCTCGCGAGCGCGATAGCCAAGTCGGAGAAGGACGCGACACCGTTCGCCGCACTTCGGCTCACGGTTCCGGAGAGCGTCGCCCCGCTCGGGTTCGTCCCGATCGCCAGCGTGATGAGGGTCGTGGCGCTCGTCACCGTGTTGCCGAGGGAGTCCCGCACCGTTACCTGCACGTCGGGGGTTATCAGGCTCCCCGCACTGGCCGTCGCCGGCTGCACGGTGAAGACGAGACGCGAGGGCGTGCCAGATGAGATAGTGAAGGGAGCGCTGGTGGTGCCGGCGACGCCGCTCGCCGTCGTGGTCAGCGTATACCCGATCCCGGCCGCGTTGATGCTCAAGTCCCCGAAGGTTGCGACTCCGTTCAGGGCGCTCTGCGTCAGCGTCCCGGAGAGGGTCCCGCCGGTCGGGTTCGTCCCGATCGCTACGGTGATGAGCGACGTGGCGTTGATCACCGTGTTGCCCAGGGCATCCTGAACGGCCACGCGTACGGCCGGTGCGATCACGCCGCCGACCGCCGCCACACTCGGCTGGACGGAGAAGCCGAGCTTGGCGGGCGCGCCCGCGACGATATCGAACCCGGAGCTCGTGGCTTCGGCGAGGCCACTCGCCGTCGCGGTGAGCGCGTAGCCCGTGCCCGCCCTGTCGATGTTCAAGTCCGAGAACAGCGCTACACCGCCGACGGCGACCACCGTGGGCGTCCCGGACAGCGTCGCGCCGCTCGTGCCGGCGCCCGTCGTGATGGCGAGGGTGACACTCGGCGCTGCCGACGTGACGACGTTGTCGAACGCGTCCTGCACCGTCACCCGCACGGCGGGGGTGAGCGTGGCGCCCGCGGCCGCGCCGCTCGGCTGCACGGTGAAGCCCAACTTGCTCGCGGCCCCGGGAATGATGTTGAAGGTGGTGCTCGTGGCGCCCGTGAGGCCGCTCCCCGTGGCCGCGACCGTGTAACCGGTCGCAGCCCGGTCGATGCTCAGGTCCGCGAAGCTCGCCACGCCGCGTACCGCCGTCTGGCTCAGCGTCCCCGAAAGCGTGCCCCCACCCGGGTTGCTCCCGATGACCATCGCAACGCTGCCCGCGAAGGTCGTGTCGACGTTGCCCAGGCTGTCCAACACGCTGACCTGGATCGCGGGCGCGATGATACTGCCCGCCGCGGTCGTGCTCGGCTGGCTGGTGACGGCGAGCCTACTCGGCATTCCGGCGGTTACGGCAAACCCCGCGCTCGTCGCCCCGGCCAAGCCGTTCGTCGTGGCCACGAGCGTGTAGCCCGTCCCGGCCTTGTTGAGGCTCAGGTCCGAGAAGGTCACCACGCCGTTCACCGCGTTCCGCGTCAGCGTACCGGCGAGGGTGCTGCCGCCTGGATTCGCGCCGAGGGCGAGGATGACGAGGCTCGACGCGCTCGTGACCGTGTTGCCGTAAGCGTCCTCGACGGCGACCTGCACGAGCGGTGTGATCACACTTCCCGCGACCGTCGCGCTGGGCTGAACAGTGAACGCGACCTGCGTGGCGGAGCCCGGCGCGACGTTGAAGTCGATGCTCGTCGCCGTGGCGAGGCCGCCGGCCGTGGCGGCGAGTGTGTAGCCGGTCCCGGCCTTGTCGAGGCTCAAGTCCGCGAACGTCGCCACGCCGTTCACTGCCGTCCGGGTCAGCGTCCCCGCGAGGGTCCCACCGCCGGCGTTGTTCGCGATCGACAGCGTGATGTCGTTCGAGGCGCTCGGGACCGGGTTCCCCTGCGCATCCAGAATGGTGACCTGAACCGCGGGGGTCATGACGGCGCCTGCCGCAATCGTGGTCGGCTGGACGCTAAAGGCGAGACGGCTCGGGGGAGCGGGGACAATCGCGAACGCCACACTCGTGGCTCCCGTCAGACCGCTTGCCGTGGCGCTCAGCGTGTAGCCCGTGCCGGCCTTGTCGACGCTCAGGTCGGAGAACAGCGCCACGCCGGCCACCGCCGCCACCGTTGTCGTGCCGCTGAGAATCGCCCCACTCGTCCCGGAGCCCGGGGTCAGCGCCAGGGTGACGCTCGCGGGTCCACTCACCGTGTTGCCCAACCCGTCCTGCACCGTCACCCGCACGGCCGGGGTCAATGACGCCCCGGAAGCGGTCGTACTGGGCGGCTCCAGGGTGAAGGCAAGCCGTACCGCCGGGCCCGAGGAAACGGCAAAGCTCGCGCTCACGGTGGAGGTGAGGGCAGGCGCCACGGCCGTGAGCGTGTAGCCCACGCCTATTTTGTCGAGACTGAGATCGGCAAAGCTCGCCACCCCGCTCGCCGCCGTCACGGTGCGCGTCCCGCTGAGGGTGGCGTCGGGGCTCCCCGTACCGCTGGTAATCGCCACCGTCACCGCCCCGTTGAACCCGGTGACGGTGTTCCCCAAGCTGTCCTGGGCCGCCACCTGCAGCGTCGGCCCCATGATGCTCCCCGCCGTGGCCGCGCTCGGCTGCACGACGAACACGAGCCGGCTCGGCGCCCCCAACGTCACACCAAACGTCGTGCTCGTCGCGCTCGCGACGCCGGCCGCCGTAGCCGTCAACGTGTAGCCCGTCCCCGACCGGTCGAGGCTCAGGTCGGTGAAGGTCGCGACTCCCGCCACCGCGTTCTGGCTCAGCGTTCCCGTCAGGTTCGACCCGCCCGGGTTCGTCCCGATCGCCACCGTCACCAGCGTCGTGGCGCTCGTCACCGTGTTTCCGAACGCATCCTGCAGCGCGACGCGCACCGCAGGACTGACGGGGAATCCCGCCTGGGTCGCGCTGGGCTCCCCGGTGAAGGCCAACCTCGCGGGTGGCGCGGGGGCCACTGCGAACGCCGCGCTCGTCGCGCTCCCCAGCCCCGTCGCGGTGGCGGTGAAGGTGTAACCGGACCCCGCCTTATCGACGCTCAACGTAGTGAAACTCGCCGTGCCGCCCGCCGCGGTCAGCGTCGTAGTCCCCGCGAGCGTCGCGCCGCTGGTCCCCGTCCCCACGGTGAGCCCCACCGTCACGTTCCCCGTGAACGTGGTGCTCGTGTTCCCGAGGGCGTCCACCGCCACCACCCCAACTGCCGGGCTCAGCACGCTTCCGGCTTCCACGAGCCCCGGCTGCCCGGAGAACGCCAGCTGCACCGCGGCGCCGGCGCCGACGTCGAAGCTGCCGCTCATCGCGCTCGCGACCCCGCTCGCCGTCGCCGTGAGGGTGTACGCCGTCCCGGTCTTGTCCACCGTCAAATTCGAAAACGTCGCGATTCCTGCCACGGCCGCCACGGTGGTCGTGCCACCCAGCGTACCGCTCGGGTTGCCGGTCCCGGGCGTGATCGCGATCGTCACACTCGGATTGGCCGATGCGACCGTGTTGCCCAGCGCATCCTGGATGGCGACCTGAACCGCGGGACTGATCGCTGCACCCGCAATCGTGGCGCCCGGCTGGACGGCAACGATGAGCTTCGCTGGGGGCCCGGCAGTGATGTTGAACGTGGTGCTCGTGATCACGGGAAGACCGGAGGTCGACGCGGTCAGCACGTAGTCCGCGCCCGACTTGTTGATGCCGAGATCGGAGAACGTCGCGACCCCAGCCACCGTCGGCTTGGTCGCGGTGCCCGACAGGGTGGCGCCCGGGCTCCCGCTCCCGGCTCCGATCGCGACCGACACGCTCCCGGCATAGCTGGTGACCGTGTTGCCCAAGACGTCTTGAACGGTCACGTCTACGCTCGGCGCCATGACGCCGCCCGCCACGGTGCCGGTCGGTTGCACCGTGAACGCAAGCTTCGCCGCGGGTCCCGGCGTGATGTCGAACCCCGTGCTCGTTGCAGTCGTCAGGGTCCCGGCGACGGCGACGAACGTGTACCCACTGCCGGCCCGGTTGATGGCCAGGTCCGAGAAGGTGGCGACACCGTTCACCGCACTCCGGCTCGCCGTCCCGGCGAGGGTCCCGCCCCCCGGGTTGGCGCCGATCACCACGGTGACCAGGGTCGTCGCGGTCGTGACCGTGTTGCCGAACTCGTCTTGGATGGCGACCTGGAGGGTCGGCTGGATCGCCGCGCCTGCGATCGTGGTGCCGGGCTGTACGATGAACGCGAGCTTTGTGGCGCCGGCTGTGATGTCGAAGCTGCCGCTCGTCGCGCCCGGTAAGCCGCCCGAGGCAGCACTCAGCGTGTAGCCGGTGCCCATATTATTGATGGTCAAATCTCCGAAGGTCGCCACCCCGTTCACGACGCTCCGGCTCAGCGTCCCCGCGAGCGTCCCGCCGCTCGGGTTCGTCCCGATCGCCAGCGTGACGATCCCGGTGGCGCTCGGCACCGTATTCCCGAACGCATCCTGGATCGCCACCTGCACGGCCGGCGTCAGTGCCGTCCCGGACACGGCCGTCGTCGGCTGCACGGTGAAGGCGAGCGTCGCGGGGACACCCGCCGCGACATTGAACCCCGCGCTGGTGCCCGTGGTCAAACCGCTGGCCGTCGCGGCCAACGTGTAACCCGTCCCGGCCTTGTTGAGGCTGAGATCCGAGAAGCTCGCGATGCCGCTCGCCGCGGTCTGCGTGAGCGTTCCGGTCAGCGTGGCGCCGCCGGGATTCGTGCCGATGGCCAGCGTGATACTCCCGCCGGCGCTCGCTACCGTGTTTCCGAACCCGTCCTGGATCGCGACCTGGACGGCCGGCGCGAGCGCGCTTCCGGCGACGGCGTTGGCCGGCGGCACGGAGAATCCGAGCTTCGTCGGGGCGCCCGCCGTGACGTCGAATCCGCTGCTCGCTCCCGATCCCAGGCCGGGCGCCGTCGCAACCAGGGTGTAGCCGCTCCCGGCCTTGTGGACGCTCAGGTTCGCGAAGCTCGCGACGGCATTCACCGGGGCCCCGACGAGTGTTCCCTGGAGAGTGCCCCCGCCTGGATTCGTCCCGAGGGCGAGGGTGATCGGGGCGGTGGCGCTCGGCACCGTATTGCCCAACGCGTCCTGGATCGCCACCTGCACCGCGGGACCGATCGTGTCGCCTGCGACGATCGTCGTCGGCTGAACGACGAAGGCGACCTTCGCCGCGGCTCCCGGATCGATGTCGAAACCGCCGCTCGTGGCGGCGGCGAGGCCGCTCGCGGTGGCGACAAGTGTGTAGGCGGTGCCCGCGCTCGCGATGCTCAGATCCGAGAACGTCGCGACCCCGGTGACAGCGCTCCGGCTCACGGTGCCTGCGAGGGTCCCGCCTCCGGGGTTCGTCCCGATCGACAGCGTGATCAGCGTCGTGGCATTCGCGACGGGCATGCCCAGCGAGTCCTGCACGGCGACCCGCAGCGGCGGCGAGATGACTCCGCCCGCGACCGTGCGGTTCGGCTGCACCGCGAATGCGAGCTGCTTGGGCACCTGCTGCACCGTCACGCCCGTGGTGTCGGAGACCGAGTCCACGGTCGCCGTGACGCCAGCCGTGCCGTTCGCGACTGCGGCTGCCAATCCGGGAGTAGGCCCGATCGACACGGCGCCGGGGTTGGTCGAGCTCCACGCGACGGCTGGTTGCGCAATCAGGCTGTCGCTCTTGTCCCACGCTTGCACGACGAGCTGTTGTGTTGCGGTGAGCGCGTTGAACTGTACCGCGCTCGGGCTCACCTGGACGCGCGCCGCGCGCTGGCGGACCGTCACGACGAAATAGGCGTGCGCCGTGTCGACGCTGGCGCGGATGGTGTCGGTCCCATTCGCGACGGCGACGATCCTTCCGGAGGCGGGGTCAACGCGTACGGCACGCCCGGTGATGCCGCCGGCAGCGAGCTCATAGCGCGGTGTGATCGTCGCTGAGTCGCTGGGGCTCACGGGCGTGCTGTCGGCCGCCAAGTACCCGGGCCGGAAGTAGAGACTGTCTCCCAGCGCGGCCAATGTTGCACGGCCGCGCGTCGTATCGCTCAGGAGTGGCCGCATCGCGCTCACGATGACCCGCGCCACGAAGCTCGTCTCGGGTGGCGAAGCTCCGCTCGCCCCGGTCAGGAGCACCACGCGAATGGAGTCAGCGCCGCGCTTGCGGCCGAAGATGCGATTGGGCTCTACGATCGTGGCCAACGACGAGTCGCGGCTTTCGAGGCGGAGCCGAGCGTTGGGGAGCGCTTTCCCATCGACCAGCACGCTGATCGGGGCCACGACGGTGCCGCCGGTGGCGACGAGCACCGTATCCGAGGGGATGACGAATCGGATGCGAGGGGTCGGGGGCTCGGATGGGAGGATGCACGTGGTCAGCAGCGTCGCCAGCCCCGTGACGGCGAAGCCACGGCGCAGCAAACCGCGAGATTGGGGCGCCTTGCGATCGATCACAAAAACCAGGGTGTGAAGAGCGCAAAATCACACGCTCGGTCACGGGCCTTAACCCCGGGGGGCGCTACCGGAGTGCGGTCACCAATCTGACGTCAACGCGACCACGCAAACAAGGAACGGGTCCGCCTGGAATCTGTGACGGAGATCACGCCTGGCCCGAAGGCTGTTTTGGGTGATAGGATGTCACCCTATGATTACCGCACTCCTCCTCGCCCTGCAGCTCGGCACACCGCCCGTCTACGAGCGCGTGATCCTCGGCGGCCGCCTGATCGACCCGGCCTCCAACCTCGATGCCGTCCGGAACATCGGCATCTCGAGCGGGCGCATCGCCGTCATTACGACGCGTGCCGTAGAAGGTCGCGACACGGTCGACGCGCGGGGCCTGGTCGTCACACCCGGGTTCATCGACCTCCACGCCCACGGGCAGGCCCCCGAGACCTATCGGTTCTACGCGCTCGACGGCGTGACGACAGCGCTCGAGCTCGAGCTCGGCACCTCCGACGTCGCTGCCTGGTACCGCGAACGCGAGGCCGGTGAGCGCATCAACTACGGCGTCTCGATCGGCCACATCAAAGTCCGGATGGCGGTGATGCATGATCCCGGCACCCGCATGCCGGTGGCCGACGGCGCCTATCGCCCGGCGACGCCCGAACAGATCGCTGAGATCGCGCAACGCATCGAGAACGGGTTGAACGAAGGCGCGGTCAGCATCGGCGCCGGGTTTCCGTACACGCCCGCGGCCACACACGAGGAGCTGCTCGCGGTGTTCCGCGTCGCCGCCAAGACCAAGACACCGATCCACGTGCACATTATCCCCGGACTCGCCGGGCTCAGAGCCGCCCTCGCGCTCGCCGGCGAAACCGGCGCCCCATTGCACGTGGTGCACATCAACAGCAGCGGTCAAGCTGAGACGCGCGCGTTGCTCGATGCCGTCAGAGAGGCGCGGGCGCACGGACTTGCCGTCAGCACGGAGGCATATCCCTATGACGCCGGCATGACGGAGATTCAATCCTCCGTGATCCAAGACGTTTACAAGAATGCTCCCGATGAGCGCCTGGCCGAGCTCGAATGGCCGCGGACGGGCGAACGGCTCAATCGCGAGAGCTTCGATCGTTACACCAAGACCGGCGGTCCCCTCGTGATTCATACGAACACAGAGGAGATGGTGGCCGTGGCGATTACGAGCCCGCTCACGATCATTGCGAGCGATGCGTACTGGCAGGACGGCACGGGTCATCCGCGGACGACGGGCACGTTCGCCCGAGTCCTCGGCCGCTACGTGCGCGAAACGCACGGACTGAGTCTGATGGACGCGATCCGCAAGATGACCCTCTGGCCCGCGCAGCGACTCGAGGCGCGAGTCCCCTCCATGAAACAGAAAGGGCGACTCCTTGTCGGCGCTGACGCAGACATTACGATCTTCGATGCCGCCACGGTGCTCGATCGCTCGACGTATCGCGAGCCTTCGCTCCCACCTGTGGGCATTCAACACGTGATCGTGAACGGCGTGTCGGTCGTCAAGAACGGGCAAGCAGTTGAAGGGGTCTCACCAGGAAAGGCGGTACGAGCGGGGGCACCACAATGACCCAGGCGCCGACGGATCCCGACCTTCTTTATGTAGGGACGTATACCGAGAACATCCATCTCGTTCGCATGGACCGGCGTTCCGGGGAGCTGACGGCAGTCGGTACCGCCAACGCCGGCGGCAACCCGTCCTTCCTTATTATCCACCCAGATCGCCGCGTGCTCTACGCCGTCAACGAACGGGAGAAGGACGGCGGCGTCAGCGCGTTCGCGATTGACAAAGCCACCGGCGCCCTCACCAAGCTGAACGAGCAGCCGTCGCAGGGCGGCGCGCCCTGCTACGTGAGCGTGGACCGAACGGGCCGCGTCGCCCTGATCGCCAACTACGTCGGCGGCAACGTTGGCTTGCTGCCCATCGAGACGAATGGAGCGCTCGCCCCCGCGCATATGGTGCAGCACACGGGGAAAGGACCGAACACCGAGCGCCAGGAAGGGCCGCACGCCCACTGCATCATTCCCGATCCCTCGAGCCGCTTCGCGCTCGCCGCGGACCTGGGCGCCGACCGCGTCTTTGTCTATCGTCTGGACCTGGACGAGAGAGCGCTGCAACACGTCGGCGAAGCCGTCATGCGCCCCGGCGCGGGCCCGCGCCACCTCGCGTTCCACCCCACCCTGCCCCTCGTGTACGTCGCCAACGAGCTCGATTCCACGGTCGCGACGCTGCGATTTGACTCGGGCGCCGGCACACTGACTCCGCAGAGCGCCATTTCGACGCTGCCGCCTGGATGGACCGGGGGGGGCCCGAATTACCCGGCCGACATCCACCTCGCGGCCAACGGACGCACGCTCTACGTCTCGAACCGCGGCCACAACAGCATCGCCCTGTTTTCCGTGACCACCGCGGGCGCGCTCGAGCTCGAGCAGACCGTCTCCAGCCTCGGCGACTGGCCGCGCAACTTCAGCCTCGATCCCACGGAGCGGTGGCTCCTCGTCGCCCATCAGCGGTCCAACTCCGTCATCGTGTTCCGTCGTGATCCGGACACCGGCGAGTTGTCCCCCACGCGAAATCGGCTCGAAATCCCCAGCCCAGTCTGTCTGCGGTTCGCTTGACGGAGCTCCGTCGAGTCATCGGGTTCGCCGGGGGAGTCGCGCTGATCGTCGGCATCACGATCGGCAGCGGGATCTTCCGCACGCCTCCCACGATCGCCGGGCTCGTCCCCAACCCGCTCGTCATCATGGGCCTGTGGACGGCGTTCGGGTTGATCAGCATCTGCGGCGCGCTCACCGTTGCCGAGCTGACCTCGCTTTTGCCGCAGGCCGGCGGCGTCTACGTGTTCCTGCGCGAGTCGTACGGCGATGCCGCCGCGTTCGTGTTCGGCTGGTTGTACGTGCTGATCACGACGCCCACCACCGTCGCCGCGCTGGCCGTGGTCTTCGCCGAGTTCCTGCTCAACCTCCTCGGCGCGACCGTCGACGCGAGAGTCCAGCTCATCGCGATCGCCTCGATCGTCATCCTCACGGCGGCCAACGTGCTCGGCGCGCGCGTCGGGGCCGCGGTGAGCGGCGTGACCACGCTCGTGAAGGTGATCGCGCTGGTCGCAATCATTGTCGGCGTCTTTCTCCTGGGCCACGGCAGCTTCTCGAACATCACCGAGGGAGGCGCCGTGCAGGGCGGCGGTCTCGCGCGAGCGGTGGCCGCGGTCATTTGGACCTACGACGGCTGGGTCGCCGTCAGCATGATCGCCGGGGAAGTCGTGGCGCCGGAGCGCCTGATGAAGCGCATCATCATCGTCGGGATGCTGGTGATCGTGACGCTCTACATCGGCGCGAATCTCGCCTACCTGTACATGATGCCCGTCGGCGTCATGGCGCAGCAAAAAGAAGCGATCGCGCGGACGGTGATGACGGCGATCATGGGACCCGCGGGTGGCACCCTCATCATGCTCGCGATCATGACGAGCATCTTCGGCGCGTTGAACGGCAATCTCTTGGCCAAGCCGCGCGTCGCCTATGCGATGGGACGGGACGGGCTCACCTTCGCGTTTCTTGGCAAGATCCATCCGCGCTGGTCCACGCCGTGGGCGGCGCAGGCGATCGTGGGCGTTGTCGCGATTCTCATGGTGCTGGCGCTCAGGGATTACGACGCGCTCATCACGTACTTTGTGGTCATCGAGTGGGGCGCGTTGATTTTCGCGGTGTGTGCAGTCTTCGTGCTGCGACGGAAGATGGCCGAGGCCCCTCGACCCTTCCGCACCCCTCTGTATCCGTGGGTGCCCCTGTTTTTCGTGGTGGGCACGATCATTGGTCTATCCGCGATCGTGTGGGGACAGATTCAGGTCGGCAACTATGCGCCGATTTACGGGCTGGGCATCGCGGCGGCAGGATTCCCCGTTCATCACCTTTGGAAACGATTGAAGAGGAGCGCATGAGAAACGCCGTACTGACCGAGAAGGCCCCCAAACCCCTCGGTCCCTATTCGCAGGCCATCATCGAAGGCGATTTCATTTTCGTCGCCGGCCAGGGTTGCACGAATCCAGCCACCGGGAAACTCGAACGGGGCGACGTGCGGTCGGAGACGAAGCAGGTCTTTGCGAACATACGGGCGATTCTCGAGGCAGCGGGCTCGTCCCTCGATGCGGTCGTCAAGTGCAACGTGTATCTGCGCGACATCAACGACTTCGCCGCGATGAACGAGGTGTACCTGACCCACTTCTCGGCGCCCTTCCCCGCGCGCACGACGATTCAAGCGGGCGCGCTGCCGGGCGGGATCGCTGTTGAGATTGAGTGCATCGCCAAAAGATGAACGCGCTCGACCTCGATACACCCGCGCTCTACATCGACCGCGACGTCCTCGAGCGCAACATCGCGCGCATGCAGCAGGAGTGCCGAGCGTGGGGCGTCGAGCTGCGGCCCCACGTGAAGACGCACAAGATCCCCGAGATCGCCAGGCTGCAGCTCGATGCCGGGGCGATCGGGATCACCGTCGCCAAGGTGGGCGAAGCCGAGGTATTGCCGGGCGACGATGTGCTCATCGCCTATCCTTTATTGAAGGCGAAGGTGCCCCGGTTGAACGCGCTCGCGGAAGAGCGACACGTGAAGGTGGCCGTCGATTCGGTGGACGTCGCGCGCGACCTTCAGGGGATCGACACGCTGGTGGAGATCGATGTCGGCGTGGGTCGCTGTGGCGCGCAGACACCCGAGCAAGCGGTCGAGATCGCCAAGGCGTGCTCGAACTTCCAAGGGATCTTCTACTGGCCGTCGTGGCTCGATGATCCCGGGTTCCGCGTGGCGTGCACGAAGATCGATGCGGTCCTCACTGCGCTCAGCCGGGCGGGCCTCAAGGCGACAATCGTCTCTGGAGGTTCGACGCCCGGCGCCGCAAAGACGCCGCTGATCCCGCAAACGACCGAAATCAGACCTGGCACATACGTCTTCTACGACGCGAGCAGCCTCCACGCCAAGCTTTGCGATGAAGGAGACTGCGCGCTGCGGGTGCTCACGACCGTCGTCAGCACCCAGGTGCCGGGCCAGTGTGTGATCGATGCGGGGTCAAAGACGTTCTCGAGCGATCAGACCGTCGGCGTGGGAACCTTCGGTCACTTCCCTGGACACCCCTGGACGATGCGCAAGATGAACGAAGAGCACGGCTACGTAGAGTTTGATGGCTCGGCCAAAGTCGGAGACAGAGTATGGGTCGTGCCGAGTCACTGTTGCGCGACGGTGAATCTGCACGACGAGATCTGGTACGGGCGGCGCGGGCAAGTAGACGGCAGTTGGAAAGTCGCGGCGCGGGGGAAGGTGCGTTGACGCAGCTCGTCACCTTTGGTGAGGCCATGCTGCGGCTCTCCCCGGCCAGGGCCATCGCGGCCACCGTCGGCGGGAGCGAGCTGAACGTCGCCGTGCTGGCCGCCCGACTCGGCGTCCAATCGCGCTGGGTCTCTCGATTGCCGGCCAACACCCTCGGCCGCATGATCGAAGCCCAAGCCCGCGAGCAGGGCGTCGACGCACGGATCGAGTGGACCGCCGACGGTCGTGTGGGTCTCTACTTCCTCGAGATCGCCGGCGCGCGCATCAGCAGCGTGTTGTACGACCGCGGGGGCTCGGCGTTCAGCAAGATCACTCCCGGCAGCGTCGACTGGGCATCGGTATTCGCGGGCGCGCGCTGGTATCACGTCAGCGGCATCACGCCGGCCTTGAGCGACGGCGCCGCCAAGGTTACTGCGGAGTCACTCGTTGCGGCCAAGAAGGCTGGCCTCACGGTGAGTTACGACGTGAACTACCGTAGCAAGCTGTGGAGCGTCGAGCAGGCCCGCGCGACGCAGGAGCCGCTGATGGAGCATGTGGATTTGCTCGTCGCCGGCGAGGAAGACGCCCGGCTGATCTTCGGTGCCGCATCCGCCGAAGCGCTCGCGAAGCGTTTTGGGATCGACGCCGTGGCCATCACGCTGCGGGATAATCCCTGCTCCGCAGGCCTAGCGGTGGACGGGAAGGTCTACAGCGCGCCGCGCTTCGAAGTCGAGACCGTGGATCCGATCGGCGCCGGCGACGCGTTCACCGGCGGGCTGATCGTGAGCCGTCTCGAAGGTCGCGGCTGGGACGACGCCCTCCGCTTTGCGAGTGCGACGGCTGCGCTCAAGCACACGATCCCAGGCGACTTCTGTCTCGTGACTCGCACCCAGGTCGAGGAGGTGTTACGGTGACCGTCGCGAGGCTGCGCGAGGTCGGCATCATCCCGATTATCCGCGCATCGAGCGCGGACGCGGTGGTGCCCATTGCCGAAGCGTTGCTGCAGGCCGGACTCCCAGTCGTCGAAATCACGATGACGGTTCCCAAGGCGATCGACGCGATCGCCGCCGTCGCGAAACGCTTCCAGGGCAAAATGCTCATCGGCGCCGGGACGGTGACCGATGCCGAGACTGTCAAACGAGCGGTGGGCGCCGGCGCGGCGTTCATCGTGTCACCGTGCCTGGTGCCGGAAGTGATCGAAGCCGCGAAGCGCGCGAATGTCGCCGTCCTACCTGGTGCCCTCACGCCGACCGAAGTCTTCGAAGCGTTTCGCGCAGGCGGCGACATGGTGAAGGTCTTTCCGGTGCAGGCCGTGGGCGGGGCGGACTATCTGCGGGCGCTACGCGCGCCCTTCCCCGACATCCCGCTCGTCCCGACGGGCGGCGTCACCCTCGAGAACATCGGGGCCATGTTCAAGGCAGGTGCCGCGGCGGTCGGTGTGGGCACGGACCTGACATCAGGCGACGCGATCGGGAAGCGCGCGACGCAATTCCTCGCGGCCGTGAAGGTGGCGCGCTAGCCCACCGCCTTCTTCACCAGCGCCGCGATCTTCGCCTCCTCGGCGGCACCCAACTCCTTCAGCGCAAACCCGTTCGCCCACATGTTGCCGTCGTCGAGGTTGGCTTTGTCGCTGAAGCCAAAGGTCGCGTAACGCGTCTTGAACTTGTGCGCACCCTGGAAAAAACAGACGACCTTCCCGTCCTTCCCAGGTTGAGCGTACGCCGGCATCCCGTACCAGGTCCTCGGCACGAGGTTCGGCGCGCTCGCCATGACGACGGTATGGAGTCGTTTGGCCATGGTGCGATCGGGTTCCTTCATCGTGGCGATCTTCGCGAGCACGACCTCTGCCCCCTCCACCTTGGCCCCCTTCAACTCTTGCACATACTCCTTCATGGCCTGTCGTTCCTCAGGCGTGAATCCCTTGGTCTTCTTGGCCTTCGGCGACTTCTTCATTGCGGTTTCCTTTCATGAACGCCAAACGCATATATAACCCGAGAAAGAGCCCCACAGTCGTGCTGACTGTGGGGCTCGATCGTCAGGAGGCCTTCTTCGTAATCAGCTGCGCAAGCAGCACATCCACGAGGGTCCCTCCGCTCCCCCCGTTCCCACTCGCGATGACGTCCGGCACCAGCTTCATGCCGCTCGCCGCCCGGGCCCGCGCCACCTCGATGGTGGCGTAGTTTCCAGGGTTAATCGCCTCCCCTTTCCGCTTCAGCACCTCGGCCTCCGCGTTACCCACCGCGGTGACCTTCTTGCCCTCGGCCTCGCCCACCAGCAGCAACACCCGAGCATCGACCTCGGCATTGATCTGTTTCGACCGCGCGTCGCCCTCGGCCTTCTTGATCTTCGTCTGCGCCTCGAACGACGCGATTTCCACCTGCCGCTCGGCGTTCACGACCGACGGCTGCGTGTCCGCCTGCGCCTGTGCTTGCGCCAGTTGCTTGCGCACCTCCTGCGCCGCTCGCTGGGTGTCATACGTGACCCTCTCCTGCTCGGCCAGCTTTCGGTCGGTCAGGGTCTTCATCAGTGCTTCGGGCGGCACAATGTCTCCGATCAGCGTGTCCACTGCCCCGACGTCGTACTCGCTGAGCGCGGCCGTGATCGCCTGGCGCGCTTCGCTTTGCCGGTTGACCCGCTCCTTCAGGAAGTCGATCACGTCCGACTTCTGCGCCGCGTTCCGGAAGTAGTTCCCGATTGTCGGCTCGAGCACCTGCGTGACGAGATTCGCCATGCTCCCGAAGCGCGCGATTACCTTGGGCGCGGCGTTCCTCGGAATGTGAATGATCTGGGACACGTCCAGATTGAAGGTGAACCCGTCCTGCGACCGCACCGTGATGCTCGACAGACGCTCGTCGAGCTTATGCGCTTCCGTCTTCCCGGTCGCCCAATTGAGCACCACGTTGGCCGTCGGCACCATTTCAAGCTTCGTGGTGCGGTAATTGATCGGATACTTCCCCGGGTCGAGCGGGTCCACCCACACGCCCCGCTGCCCCTTGATGACCATGTTGCCATGCTTGAACGCCGCCCCGGTGACGTCCTCGCCCAGCGACCCGACGTAGGAAATCACCACGCCGACCTGCGCGATCGGGACGACGGTCATGTCCACGACTTCCACCGACGCGAACTTCGGATTGATGAAGTACCGGCCCGGCAGGAGCACTTCCTCCTGCAGCCCCTTGCGGCCGCGGTGATCCACGAACGCTTGCGCGTCCTGGAATGAGTTGTGGCCTTCGATCACCGGTCCGGCGATGTCACCGGATCCCGTGCTCAAGGGCACGCCTTCCATCGTTTCCACGATGCCGATTCTGTCGGCCGGAATCTCGACGGCCGGACAGGACCGGATGGTGAACAGCGTGGTGTTGATGCGGTAACTGCCCGGCGGAATCACGGCCATCTGCGGGCCGCGCTCGCCGCCGTTTGCCAGGAACGCGCGCGCGTTTTGGAATGAGTCGCACGGCACGCGTTTGCCCAACACGCGGCCGACGGCGATCGGGGCGCCATCCTTGGCTTCCACGATCCCGATCATCCCTTCGGGCAACACGACGAACCGCTGCAGGGTCGTGGCGTACTGCCACGGCCACAGCCACCAATGGAGCCCGGGGGCCAGCGTATCCGCCTGAATACCGGCCTCGCCATTGAGCGCGATGATGCGCCCGTCCGGCAGCGTCTTGTGCGCGCCAAACAGCACGAACTTCTTGGTGACGATCGCGACGCTGTCCTCCGGCACGATGAACAAGCCGAAGAGCCGCAGCACTTTCTTGTAGGCCATGAGCGCGATCAACACCACCAGGGCGACTGCGCCCCACCCGACCAACGGGAATAGATCCTGGTTCATACTGAGCTCCTTCTTGCCCGCATGAGACGTAGGACTTCCATGACGCGCCGAGGCGGAATACGCCAAAGGCGCGATGAGCGAGTCATCGTTGGGGTGTTGGGTGGAGCTCGTCTCTCCTCGAAGCCTACGGGGTTAGCTGACGGGCTCGGGCGGAAGAGATGGACTGCCCTACGCCTTGCGGCGCTGCGCCCCGACTACCTGGGTCCCCCGTTCCCGCTTCGGTAGCGGGACTCGGCTCTGGGGGTGGTACCTAAATGCGTGATCCCTTGGAGGCAAGTCCCTGTGTGGTAAGTGATTGTGCGCGTGCTACGGTGCGCGTCAAGACGAAGCGCCCCACAGGTCATAACTTCGGGAATGGCCGCCACCGCTGCATCGGAAGGTGAATAAATATGCGCATCGGGATTCTGGGTTCGGGGCTGATGGGCGCGAAGCTCGGCACGATTTGGGCGCGAGCCGGCCACGACGTGGTCTTCAGCTACGCGCGCAGCGAGCAGAAGCTGAACAAGGTCGCGCGCGCGGCAGGGGGAAACGCAAAAGCAGGGACGCCCGCTGACGCCGCGCACGACGCCGGCGCGCTCCTCTTGGCGGTGCACTGGTCCCGAGTCGACGACGTCTTGAAACAAGCGGGCGACTTCTCGGGCAAGACCATTGTCACCTGTTCCCTGCCGATGAATGCCGATGACAGCGCCCTCGCGATCGCCCACACCTCTTCAGGCGCCGAGGAATTGGCCAAGAAGGTGCCGAAGGCACGGGTCGTCTCGGCGTTCGGGACGGTGCCAAGCGAAGTGTTCTTTGACGTCTTCGCGGCTCGCCGCAGGAAGGTGAGGCCGAGTCTGGTGTACTGCGGGGATGACGCGAAGAGCAAGAAGATCGCCGCCGAGCTGATCCGCGACGTCGGGTTCGATCCCGTCGATGCTGGCCCCTTGCGGATCGCCCGGTACACCGAGCCGTTCACGCTGCTGATCGCGCAGCTCGCGTACGAGGGAGACGAAGGGCCCGAACTCGCGTACCGGTTCGAGCGGTACTAGGTTCACAGGAAGATGTGGTGGTCGCCACGCTGGATCGTCCTTGCCCTGGGCTTCCCCACCGTCGCGTACGCCCAAGCCGGCGCGCCGGGCCTCGACCCGCAGCGACCCATCAGTCAGTACGTCCACGACATCTGGACCATCGATCAGGGACTCCCCCAAAACGGCATCCTCGCGATCGCCCAGGGGCGCGATGGCTACCTCTGGCTCGGCACCGAGGCCGGGCTCGTTCGCTTTGACGGCGTCACCTTTACGACCTTCACCACCGCCACCACCAGCGCGCTGAAGGACGACTACGTCAGCGCCGTCGTGGTCGACTCCTCCGACGATGTCTTCGCGGGCACCTGGGTCGGCGGCGTGAGCCGTCTGGGGGCGAGAGCATCCACCGTGATTCCCGGCGCCGAGGGCGCGTTCGTGAACGGCCTGTACCGCGACCGGGCCGGCAGGCTCTGGGCGGCACGGACCGGCGGACTCCTGCTCCTCGAGAACGGTGCGTTCCACCCGGCCGCCGGCGTGGAAGGGTCCGTCTTCAGCATGGCCGAAGATTCGAGCGGCCTCCTGCTGGCGGGCACCAGGAACGGACTCATCGCCTGGCAAGGGGATCGGTGGGTGCCGTGGGGAACGATCACGGGACCGGTGTGGACGGTCTACCACGATCGCGCGGACGGCTGGTGGTTCGGGACGCCCGACGCGCTCTACTACTCCCACGGTGCTCGGCTCGAGCGCCTCGGCGCCGCGGCGGGACTTCCCCCGGGCGGTGTGACCTCGATCCTCGAAAGCCGCAACGGCCAACTCTGGGTCGGGACCGACGGCAGTGGTCTCGCGCGGCTCGTGAATCGCCGCTTCCAGCGGTTCGCCGCGACGGACGGCCTTTCCGACGATGCCGTGACGTTCCTGCTCGAGGATCGCGAAGGCTCGCTCTGGGTGGGGACGCGGCACGGCGGCCTCAACCGGTTCCGGCAACCCGTCTTCACCCTCTACACACCGCGCGAGGGCCTCTCGTCAAAAGTGATCTGGTCGGTGTACGGCGACCGGCAGGGCGCGCTGTGGATCGGGACCGAGGCGGGCGGCCTGGACCGGTTGCAACAGGGGCGCTTCACCAACTCCATGGCCGGCAAGTCCGTGGTTGCCACCCTGCAAACGAGGGACGGCGCCCTCTGGGCCGCCACGCGCGACGGGCTCGCGCAGCTGCGCGGCGGGCGCTGGGAACCGATGACGTTCTCAGGAACACACCCCACCCTGAGCGTCTCTGCCCTCACCGAAGACTCGAGCGGCGCTCTCTGGCTCGGCGGCACCGACGGGCTGTACCGCTGGAAGGGTGGAGTGCTCCGCGATTACACGAAGGAAGCGGGCGTCGAAGCCGCCAAAGTCCGCGCCATCGTCGAGGATCGAGACGGCATCCTGTGGATCGGCACGCACGGACGCGGCTTGCTGCGGCTCCAGAACGACCGCTTCACGGCGTACACGACGAAGGAAGGACTCTCGAATGACGTCGTCGAGTCGCTCTTCGCCGATGAGCACGGCCTGTGGGTGGGTACGGAGGCGGGACTGAACCTGGTACGGGGGAGCGGTGCCCGGATCACCGTGTTGCCGCTCAAGTTCGCGGTCCTGATGACCGACCTCTTCACGATTGTCAAAGACGACGGCGGGAATCTGTGGTTGAGCTCGAATCAAGGCCTGGGCATGGTGAGCCAGCGAGAACTCCTCGCGGCGGCGGACAGCGCCCGCGGCAGCGTGCAGGTCCACGAGATGGTGTCGCTCGACGGGCGCCGCCGCATCGAGTTCAACGGCACATCGCAGAATGCCGGATGGAAGAGTCCCGACGGCCGGCTCTGGTTTCCGAGCATCAAGGGACTCGTGGTGGTGGACCCGGCGCACCTCACCAGCAACCCGCTCCCGCCGCCCGTCCACATCGAGCAGATCGTCGTGGACGGCCGCGCCGTTCCGGTAAGCGACACCGTGTCCGTGCCGCCGGGCGGCGGCGGGCTCGAGCTGCACTACACTGCCACCAGCCTGCTCGTCCCCGAGCGGGTGCGGTTCCGCTACCGGCTCGAAGGCTACGACCAGGATTGGGTGGACGCGGGCACGCGGCGCGTGGCGTACTACACGCGCGTGCCGGGCGGGCGTTATCGCTTTCACGTCATCGCCGCGAACAACGACGGCGTGTGGAACGAGGCCGGCGCCGCGCTGGCGTTCCGGCTGGGCCTGCATTTCTACGAGACGTGGTGGTTCTACGTCGTGGTCGCGCTGACGGCTGTTGCCGTCGTGTTGGGGGGCGTGCGACTGCGCGTTCGCAACATCGAGGGGCGTGCGCAGCACCTATCCGAGCTGGTGGACGAGCGCACCAGGGAGTTGCAGCTGGAAATTGTGGAACGGAGCCGCGCGGAGGAAGGGCTGCGACAGGCGCAGAAGATGGAAGCCGTCGGTCGGCTGGCGGGCGGCATCGCCCACGATCTCAACAACGTGTTGACCGCCGTCATGGCGCACGTCGACCTGGCCGTCACGTCCCTCCCCCCGGGCAGCGACCTGCACGAGGACCTGTCGCAGGCCCAGGGCGCGGCGCGCCGCGGCGCCTCGATGATCCGCAAGCTGCTCGGGTTCAGCCGTCGCGAGCGTCTCGTCTTGACGCCGCTCCACCTCGAAGTGCTGGTGGCCGACATCGTGCCCTCGGTGCAGCGCATGCTGCCGAAGATCGAAGTCGTGGTCAGTTGGGAGAAGGACCTGCAACCGGTCGCGGCCGACGCCGGGGCCGTGCAGCACATGCTGCTGAACCTCGCCAACAATGGCGCCGATGCCATGCCGAATGGCGGCCGTCTGAAGATCCACCTGGAGCCGGCGACGCCCGACGAGAAGCAAATGGCGGCGGCGGAGTTTGGCGCCCCGGGGCATTACGTCGTCCTCTCCGTGCGGGACAACGGCACCGGCATGTCGCCCGAGACGCTGGCGCGGATCTTCGAGCCCTACTTCACGACCAAGTCGCCCGACCGTGGCAGCGGGCTCGGCATGGCGATGGTCTACGGTTTGATGAAGCAGCATCTGGGCTACGTGCTGGTGAACAGCACGCTGGGCGTCGGCACCGAAGTGCGGTTGTACTTCCCTGTAAGCGCGCACCCTGTCGCCAAGGTGGTGACCGAGGCCTCGCTCCCGGTGCGCCCGCACGCGAAACAAACCATTCTGGTGGTGGAGGATCAGGAAGCGGTGCGGAGCGCCGCGACGCGGGGACTCAAGCGCTTCGGGTATAGTGTTTTTGCCGCCGCCGACGGCGAAGAAGGTCTGAAACTGTGGCACGAACATGCGGATACGATCGATCTCGTCGTGTCCGACATCATCATGCCGCGCATGGGGGGGCTCGCGCTGTATGAGGCGGTGAGTCGCGAGCGGGCGGGTGTCCGGTTCCTGCTGACGAGCGGGTTCACCGGTGAAGAAACACTGCAGCATACGGCCGTGACGCGGACGCTGCCGTTCTTGCCCAAGCCGTGGACCCTGCACGAGCTCTTAGCGGCGGTGCGGGAGGTGTTGCCGAAGGCTTAGGCTACCGGTTCACCCGCGCGAGCCCCACTTCGTTGTCCTCCACCGTCGCCCCATCCACGTGCTGCACCCGTTCGGGCTTCATCATGTAGAGCTTCTCGGTCCAGTTCCGCCCGTCCTTGCTCTCCTGCTCCAGGCGAATGACATAGGTCTCCGGCGGTCCG
>DASYRD010000122.1:0-1507 GCA_036004745.1 Gemmatimonadales bacterium
CGGCGAGACGCAAGGCGGCGAGGGCACGCACTACCTGATGCAAAGCGGTCTGCGCACCGACGCCGCGGTGGTGGCGGAGCCGTTCGGCGCCGATCACCTCGTGACCGTGCACTCGGGCATCGTGCACATGGCCATCCACACCTACGGGGTGACGGGACACATCGGACGCCTCGAGGGCACGGTGAACGCCGTCCAGAAGATGACATCCGTCATCGAGGCATTGCAACGCGTGCAGTTTCGCCACACACCGCGCCCCGACCTGCCCGCGTTCCCGCGGCTCAACGTGGGCGGGATCCTCGGCGGGCGCGGCGGCGATTACGTACTCGTGGAGCCGCCGTACGTGCCCGACGTCTGCACGATCATCGTCGACGTGCATTTCCTGCCGGGCATGACCGTCGACGGGATCGTCGCCGACATCCGTCGCGCGCTCGATCCGGTCGCCGCGCGTGATCCCGCGCTGCGCTACGAGATCGAGATTCCCCCGCCCAGCAGCTTCAAAGGGCGGCGACGGCTCGTGATGGATCCGTTCGACATTCCGATCGACGCGCCGATCGTGCAGGCGGTGGCGCGCAGCTATCGCGCGGTGACGGGGCAAGAGCCGAAGGCGATCGGCACGGTCCTGCCGCACTCGTATAGCGCCGACGACACGTGCCATCTCTGGAAGGCCGGCATCCCGTGTCTCTTGTACGGTCCCGCCACCATCCGCGGCAACGCAGAGGAAGACGACGCCTGCGTACTCGTGAGCGAGATGGTGAAGGTCACGCAGGTGCTGGCCGTGACCACGCTCGACGTCTGTCAGCGCGATCCGGCCGAGCTCGCCATCGTTTCGCGCTAGGACAAGGGGCCTGGGTCACACAAACTGAACCAACGGGCCGTAGCGCACGAGGGCCGCATCATTCGTGAGAAGCGTCATCGGCTCAGCGAGCGACTGCGCCACCAGCAGCCGGTCGAACGGATCGCGGTGAATTGCCGGTAACCCGGCGACCCACGCCGCATGCGCCGCCGTCACCGGCAACTCGGAGAATCCGCTTTGCGCGAGAGCGCGCACGAGCACTGTCGGGTTGGCATTGAAGTCCCTGCGGCGCAGCGTGCTTTTGATGGCGACTTCCCACACGCTTGCTGCACTGTAAAACACCTCGTTCGCCGCATCGAGGATGAGAGACCGCGCTCCCTTCGGCAGCTGGCGCGAGCTCGCCACCGACCAGAGGAGCAGGTGCGTATCGAGCAAGACCCTCACCGCCGGCGGCCTTCGAAGGCGGCGATCACGCTGTCCGGCAGCGGCTCGTTGAAGTCGTCGGGGATCCTGAACTTGCCGTCGAGTAGACCCAGCCGGCGCTTCTTTCCCTGTCGCGCGAGCGGCCCGAGCCGGGCCACCGGCTTGCCGGCCTTCGCGATCACGAACTCCTCGCCCTCCTGCGCCCGGTCCAGGAGCCGCGAGAAATGCGTCTTTGCATCGTGCACGTTGACCTTTTCCATAGTGGACTAAGATTAGTCCATACGAAGTCCT
>DASYRD010000123.1:0-102490 GCA_036004745.1 Gemmatimonadales bacterium
CGCTGGTCTGTGGGCGGTCCACCGCGAGCTCAAGTCGCATTTGATGCGCCACATTCGCGAGCAGGCGCGCCGCCGCTGGGCCGACCAGTGGAAGGAGGCGCTCCACCTCGTGGGCGCGGGGACGTTGCTCGACCAGGAGGCCCTCACGATCGGATTCGCACGTCGCTTCGCGACGTACAAGCGCGCCGATCTTATCTTCCGCGATGCCGAACGGCTCCAGCTCCTGCTCGTGAATCCCTGGCGCCCCGTGCAGATCGTCTTCGCCGGGAAGGCGCACCCGGCCGACGAGCCCGGCAAGCAAATTCTCCAGCGCGTGTACGGGTTTACGCGAGACGCGCGCTTCGAGGGTCGCGTCGCGTTCATCGAAGACTACGAGATGCACGTCGCGCACCGGCTGGTGCAGGGGGTGGACCTGTGGCTCAACGTGCCGCGCGCGCCGCTCGAGGCGAGCGGCACCAGCGGCATGAAGGCGGCCCTCAACGGCGTGCCGCAACTCAGCACGCTGGACGGCTGGTGGAGCGAGGGTTACGATGCCTCGAATGGCTGGGCGATTCAGCCCGGTCAAGACGACGCGACCGACGCGGAGCAGTTGTATCGGCTGCTCGAACAAGAAGTCGTTCCTCTGTATTACGACCGGGATGCCCAGGGGGTCCCGCACGGTTGGGTGAAGAAGATGAAGCATGCGATGCACATCGCCGGTGCGCGCTTCACCGCGCAGCGCATGGTGCGGCAGTATCTGACCGACTACTACGTGCCCGCGATCCGAGGCCAGATGCGCGACGATCCGCCCACGGCATGACGACGCCGACCTCGAAAACGCCGCAGCGGCGGGCCGCTCGGCCGCGACGCAAGTCTGCCGGCACGACGGCAGCGGCGCCCGTGGCCGCCAAGGAGCGGATCGGCGTCACCCACCTGACCGCCGAGTACTGGCCCTTTGCCCGCACCGGCGGCCTGGGCGAGGCGGTGAGCGGCCTGGCGACGGTGCAGGCGGCCGCGGGCCACCCGACTACCGTGATCATGCCGTTGTACCAGCTCGTCCGCGAAACGACGCCTACGCTCGAGCGCGCCGGTCAACCGTTCACCGTCAACCTCGGCGGGAAAACCGAACACGCCTGGCTCTACCGCATCCCGCCCACCGCTGGTGGCCCGCGCGTGTTTTTCGTCGAGAGCCCCGATTTCTTCGACCGGGCGGGCATCTACGGCGACAATGGCTCCGACTATCCGGACAACGCCCGGCGCTTCGCTTTCTTTTGTGTTGCCGCACTGACCGCGCTCCCGGAGATCGCGCCCGACACCAAGGTGCTGCACGCCCACGACTGGCATGCGGCCCTCGCGCCGGTGTACCTCCGCACGGCATTCGAAGGGAACGCGTTTTACGACGCGCTCTCGACGGTGCTGTCGGTGCACAACGCCGGGTTTCAGGGACACTTCCCTCCCGAGACGGTGAGCGACCTGGGGTTTCCGCCCGAGCTGTACAACGTCGGTGTGTTCGAGTGGTATGGCAGGATGAACATGCTGAAAGGGGGACTCGCGTACTCCGACGTCGCCGTGACGGTGAGTCCGACCCACGCGAAGGAGCTGCGTACGCCCGATGGGGGTTTCGGCCTCCACGACACGTTCATCGGCATGGGCGATCGTCTGGCCGGCATCCTGAACGGGATCGATCCCGTGCTCTGGAATCCGGCGACGGACGCGGAAATCACCGGCAACTATTCGCGTGACGATCTCGCCGGCAAGCGGCGCTGCAAGGCGGCGCTGCAAAAGGAATACGGCCTCGCGGTCGAGCCACACACGCCGCTTTTCGGCATGAGCGCGCGCATGGTGTCGCAAAAGGGCCTCGACCTCGTGCTCGGCGCCGATCTGCTGGAAGGCACAGACGCCCAATTCATCTTCCTGGGCGCGGGCGAGCACCGCTACCACGAGGCGCTGGCGAACATCGCCGCGAGCGCGCCAGATCGCGTCGCCGTCGAGTTCATCTTCACCGATCACATCGAGCACCGCTTGCTCGCCGGCGCCGACGCGCTGCTCATGCCGTCGCAATACGAGCCGTGCGGACTCACGCAGATGCGCGCGCAACACTACGGCGCCGTTCCCGTCGCCCGTCGTGTGGGTGGGCTCTCCGACAGTATCGAGGACGGTGTGACGGGATTCCTGTTCGATGCCTACGAGCCCGCCGCGCTCGCCGAGGCGATTCGCCGCGCGGTGGATACCTACGCCGACCGCCCAGCCTGGAAGAAGCTCGTGCGTGAGGCGATGAGCCGGCAGTTCGGTTGGGACCGCTCTGCCGAGCACTACCACGCTCTTTATCGTCGAGCGCTCGCGCAGCCGTAATGGACTTCGTTCTCGCGCTTCACAGTCACCTCCCGTATGTCCTGAACCACGGCCGCTGGCCCCACGGCAGCGATTGGCTGTGCGAGGCGGCGCTCGATACCTATCTGCCGCTGCTCGAGGAGCTCGAGGCGCTCGCTGCCGAGAAAACGCCGGCGCCGGTGACGATCGGCTTCACGCCGGTGCTCGCGAATCAGTTGGCGAGCCCGGCGTTCGTGCAGGAGATGGAGGCGTTCTTCGCGCAGCGCCTCACGGCCTGCGATGAAGTCCCGCCGTCGGTGGGACCGCTCGTCGAGTTCTGGAGATCGCGCTTCAAGCGGCTCCAGAAACTCTTCCAGAGGATCGACGGCGACCTCGTCGGCGCTTTTCGACGGCTGCAGGACCGCGGCCTCCTCGAGATCATCGGATCGGCGGCGACGCACGGCTATCTCCCGCTGCTCACGCGCCCCGAAAGCATCCGTCTCCAGCTCGCCGTGGGACAGCACGAGCATCGCCGGCTCTTCGGCGTCGCTCCGGCAGGGTGCTGGCTCCCCGAGTGCGCCTATCGCCCCGGGATCGAGAAGTTTCTGGGCGAGGCAGGGTTCCGGTTCTTCTTCACCGATTCGCACCTCGCGCATGCAGGCACACCGCTCCGCGCGTACGGCGACGGTCCGCATCCGACCGCGGAGTGGCACGGGAAGACGAACAAGTCGCCCTACCAGGCCTATCGCGTCTCGCAGCGCGCCGGCCGCGGGTCGGTCGCTGCCCTGGTGCGCGATCCCCGGTCCTCGATGCAGATCTGGAGCCGGCACCAGGGCTACCCCGGCGACGAGTGGTACCTCGAGTTCCACAAGATCCGTTGGCCCGGCGGGATCAAGCTGTGGCGCGTCACCGGCGCCAACGTCGACCTCGGCGGGAAGCGCCCGTACGAGCCGCAGCGGGCCTTCGAGCGCGCGGCTGGTCACGCGTCGCACTTCGCGCACCTGCTCGATAGCCTGCCGGAGGGAAAACCGAACGACAAGGCCGGCGTAATCGTGGCGCCCTTCGACACGGAGCTGTTCGGGCACTGGTGGTTCGAGGGCCCCGACTTCTTAAGCGCCGCATACCGCGCGTTGAAAGGCAGGTCGGTGCGCGCCGTCACCGCCTCGCAGCACCTCCAGGCGCATCCGCCCCGTATGGCCTTGCAGTTGGCAGAGGGTTCCTGGGGCGCGAACGGCGATCACAGCATGTGGCTGAACGACCAGACGGCGTGGACCTGGAAACGCCTCAAGCCCCTCGAGGCCGAGTTCTGGAAAGTGGCGCCGGCGGCGCTCAAGAATCCGGCCGCCCGGCCCGTGTTGGCGCAGGCGGCGCGCGAGCTGCTGCTGGCGCAATCGTCCGACTGGCAGTTCATCATCTCGACGGGCGCCGTCGTCGATTACGCGGAGCGTCGCTTCACGCTGCACTGTGACGACGCCGAACGGCTGATCGCCACGCTCGGGCCGAAGGGATCGCTCGAGTCGGGCGCGCGCATCGCGGACGACCTCGCCAAGCGCGACGACCTGTTCCCCGATGTGCTCGCCCAGGTGGCAGAGGCCCTACGCGGTCCATCGTAATCCACGGTCACTTCTACCAGCCGCCGCGTGACGATCCGCGGACTGGGACGATTCCCCTCGAGCCCAACGCCGCGCCCGATCACGACTGGAACGAGCGGATCGAGCGGGAGTGCTACGCGCCCATCGCGCCGTCGCTCGCGTCTCTCAGTTTCGACTACGGTCCCACGCTACTCGATTGGATGGAACGCGCCGCGCCCGAGACGTACGCTGCCGTGCTCGCCGCCGATCGCGTCAGCGGCAACGCCGTGGCGATGCCGTACCACCACGTGATCCTGCCGCTCTGCTCGCGCCGCGACAAAACGACCGAAGTGCGTTGGGGGATCGCTGACTTCCGGCGCCGCTTCGGGCGTGAGCCCGAGGGCATGTGGCTCCCGGAGACGGCCGTCGACCATGAAACCCTCGACGTGCTCGCCGAGGAAGGGATCCGCTTCACGATCCTCGCGCCCCATCAGGTGGAGCGCGCGCCCGCCGGCGGGCTCCCCGGTTGGCACAAGACCACCGGAGGCCGCCGCATCGCGCTCTTCATTTATGATGGCGGGCTTTCGCACGGGGTCGCGTTCGGCCCGCTCGTGAACGACGCGGGTGCTTGGATCGATCGTCTCAACTCGGCTGGGGGGGAGCTCGTGTCGATCGCGACCGACGGCGAGACCTACGGACACCACCACAAGAGCGGCGTCGCAACCGTCGCCCGAGTCCTGGAGACGATCGAGACTGAGAACTACGCCTCCTTCCTCGCCCGCCGGCCCCCTGAGGAAGAAGTGCGACTCGTCTCCCCCAGCTCGTGGAGCTGCCCGCACGGCGTCGAACGTTGGCGCACCGAATGCGGCTGCCGCGCCGCGCCCGAACGGGCGACGCAGCAACGCTGGCGGGCGCCGCTGCGCGCCGCCCTCGACTGGCTATCGGAGGAGGTCCGCGGCGCCTTCGGGCGCGAAGGATGGGAAGTGCCCACCGCGCTCGAGCACCAGCTGCTGCGCATGTTCACGTCGTGCGGCTGGTTCTTCGACGACATCGCCGGGATCGAGTCCGTGATCGTGCTGCGCTCCGCCGCTCGAGCGATCGAGCTCGCGGGCCCTCCACCCGAGCAGGCGCGGCTGGAGGCGGGGCTCCTCGAACGGCTCGCGCAGGCGCCCAGCAACGATCCCGCCGTGGGCTCGGGGCGTGAGCTCTACCTGCAACGCGTGAAGGCCTGATGGATCCTGTCCGCTTCGTGTTCGGCGTGCACCTGCACCAGCCCGTCGGGAACTTCGATCACGTCTTCGAGCAACATCTCCAAGACGTCTATCGTCCGCTGATCGAGCGGCTCGCGACCCACCGCTTCTTCCCGTTCGCCTTGCACATCTCGGGACCCCTGCTCGAATGGCTCGAGGCGCACGACGCGAAGTACCTGGACCAGCTCGGCCGCCTGGCCGCCGACGGTAACGTGGAGCTGCTCCTCGCGGGGTTCTACGAGCCGGTGCTCGCGTCGCTGCCGCGCCAGGACCGCGTCGAGCAGATCGGGTGGATGCGGGAGGCGATCGGGCGGCGCTTCGGCGTGAAGGCCACTGGGCTCTGGCTCACGGAGCGCGTGTGGGAGCCCGACCTCGCCGCCGATCTGGCCGACGCCGGCGTGCGCTACGTACTCGTGGACGATCGCCATTTTGTGGTGAGTGGCTTCGAGCGCGAAACGCTGCATGCGCCCTTCTGGACCGAGAGCGGCGGCAAGCGGGTCGCGGTGTTTCCGATCGACGAGCGGCTGCGCTATCTCATCCCCTTCAAGCCGCCGGCGAGCATCGCGGAGTATCTCCGCGAGTTGCGGGCCGCCGGCCGCCCGCTGGCGGTGTTCGTCGACGATGGGGAAAAATTCGGCGGCTGGCCCGGAACCAAAGACTGGGTGTACACGCGCGGCTGGCTCGACCAGTTCCTCGACGCCATGGCGGCGCTGGTGCAGGGGGGAGAGGTCCAGCTCACGACGCCGGGTACGGCGCTGACGTCCGTGCCGAGCGCGGGCCTGGTCTATCTCCCCACGGCGTCGTACCGCGAGATGGAAGCGTGGTCGCTACCCCCTGCCGCCGCGGCGCGGCTTGCCACGCTCGAGCGTGACCTCGGCGAGGCACGCATGGCGGGGCCTGATGGCGCGCTGATACGCGGTGGGCACTGGCGCAACTTCCTCGTGAAGTACCCAGAGTCGAACCGCATGCACAAGAAGATGCTGGCGCTCTCCGCGCTGTGCCGCGACAAAGGCGATCCGCCGGCGGCGCGACGCGCCATCGGCCGCGCCCAGTGCAACGATGCCTATTGGCACGGCGTGTTCGGCGGCTTGTATCTCCCACACCTCCGCGCCGCGATCTGGCGGAACCTCGCCGAGGCGGAGCGGGAGCTGCGGAAGGGTGAGTCGCTCGCCGCGGAGCAGTTGGATTTCGACGGCGATGGATCGCAGGAGGTCTGGATCCACTCGGCGAACTTCTCGGCGGTCGTCAGCCCGCGGCGGGGCGGCAGCGTCGAGGAGTATACGGTCTTCGCCTCCGGCGTGAACTATGGTGACGTGCTCACGCGCCGTCGCGAGGTGTATCACGCGATCCCCGCCGACGACGGGCAGGCCGCCCACGCCGCCGACGGCACGCCCAGCATCCACGACATCGAGCGTGCCAGCCGCCTGCAGCAGTTGCCGCCAGTCGATCAGGTGGACCGCGCATTGTTCGTCGACCGGGTCGTCGCAGCCGACGGGACGCACGAGATCGCTTCATGGGGGGCGTTCGACGTGAGCGTCAAGACGACTGGCAAGACGGTCGAGCTCGTGCTGCGGTCTGGGTCGCTCGAAAAGAGACTGAGCTTCGGTCCATCGGGCACGTTGACGGTCAGCTACCGCTGGGATCCGGCAGCCTACCCATCCGACGCCTTCTTCTGTACCGAGATCTCGGTGTCCGCGAAACTGGCGCTCGACGTGACGCCGGTACCCTTTGCCACGGTGTCGCGATCGGAGAAGGGGTTTGAAGAAACGGTGCAGGGGTACGCGTACACGCCACGCTGGCCCGCGTCAGCGGGGGAAGCCCGTCTGACCCTAGTTCAGCCGACCTAGAAAACGCTCGAGGCGGCTGTGCGTGCTATGCACGTCTCGGCCGAGATAGTCACGTCGTGCTTCGATGAGCGCGGCGTGTAACGCTTCGGCCTGGTGCGCCGCGCGTCCGTAGAGGGGCCCGTTGGGACCGTAGATGCGGGCGGCAAGCGCCAGCGCCTGCGCCGCGAACGTCACGTAGGCTCGCAGCATTCCCTGACCACCCATCCGTCGGCTCACCCACTCGGGGAAGCAACCGGCCCACCACAACGCCAGCGCTGCGACGTCGGCCGCGCCCTCGGCCTGCGCCGTCGTGCCGTCCGGCAAGGACGACACGTAACGCCACCACACGTCGATGCCGTTTTCGCCGCGCGCAACGGTCCGCACCGCCCGCCAGGTCGCGAACACCACGGGCAGCGTCGCGGTGTAGTCGGCGAGCTCCACGTCGGCGACGCCGCGGGCGCGCAGCGCGGCGCGCACCGGGACGTACCAGAGGATCGAGAGCGGGACTGCCGCAGGCACGCCGCCGCGGCCGCGCACCGCCTCGAGTGCCACGGGCGAGTCGAGCACGTTGTCCACCGCGCCCGCCTGGACCGCCTCCTCGGCGGCGCGCGCCTCGGCCTGGTCCAGCCGGCCGATCTCGGCGACGAGCTGGGCCAGGTCTTCGCGCGTCAGCGCGCGGTGAATCAGGGGCGTGATCATGGCTCTTGAGTAGCACAATTGCGAATTCCGCCCTGTGAGGCAAATCACCGTTAAGCAGCGGTGCCGAGAGAGTGCTAACGTTTTCAGCGTGCTTCTCCTCTCCGCTGCCTTGGTCGCCGTCGTCAATGCCGCTACCGCGCAGGTCGAGCTGCGCCCCGGTATGGTCATCACGCAGTCCGTGCGCGTGGTGCCCAAGACCTACCGCCTCGCGGCCCCTGCGTCGCTCGATTCCGCAGTGATCACCATCCGCGGCGACGACATCACCGTCGACTTCCGGGGCGCAACGCTCGAAGGGATGCTCCCCGAGACCGACCCCGATCGCGCGACCGGCGTCGCGATCCGCGTGGAAGGGGGCCGCAACGTGCGCATCCTCAATGCCCGGGTTCGCGGCTACCGCGTCGGAATCCTGGCGCGTGGCACCCGGGGATTGGCCCTGATCGGCAACGACGTGAGTTACACCTGGAAGCCGAGGCTTTTCAGTCTGATCGAGCACGAGAGCCTGGTCGATTGGCTGTCGTATCATCACAACGAGAACAACGAATGGCTCAGGTACGGCGCAGCGATCTACCTAGACGGCGTCGAAGGCGGGGACATACGGAATAACGACGCCATTGGCGGCATGAACGGATTGCTCCTCGCTCGCAGCAACGGGCTCGCGATTCGCGAGAACAACTTCTCTTTCAATTCAGGGCTCGGCATCGGCCTGTACCGTTCCACCAACGACACGATCATCGCGAACCGCATCGACTACAATGTCCGCGGCTACAGTCACCGTTTCTACCGGCGCGGCCAGGACTCCGCGGGGCTCCTGATGTTCGAGCAGAGCTCGCGCAACTACGTCCTCGCCAACTCGGTCACTCATGGTGGTGACGGACTGTTTTTGTGGGCGGGCCAAACCGCCATGGACTCCGGTACCACCGGCGCGAACGACAATGTGTTTTACGACAACGACTTCAGTTTTGCGCCCGCAAACGGCATGGAGGCGACGTTCAGCCGCAACAAGTTCATCGGCAATCGAGCGGTGGGGAGCGACTACGGCCTTTGGGGCGGCTACAGCTACTCGTCCCTGATCGAGCGCAACGACTTCGCCGACAACCGTTGGGGCATCGCGATCGAGCATGGACAGGACAACGTCATCCGGGGGAACCGCTTCCTGCGTGACTCGACGGCGATCCGTCTGTGGGCCGATTCGATCGAGCCCTCGGAGTGGGGCTACCCGAAGCACCACGACACCCGCAGCCGAGACTACGCGGTCGACAGCAACCTGTTTGTGGGGAATCGCGTCGCCGTGCGCGCCCGGAATACGAGTGGCTTGGTCGTGACCGGGAATCGACTGCTCGGCGTCGACACCGTGTTTGCCGTCCGCGACACGGCGGGGTTTCGGGAATCCGAGAATCTCCCGAGCGGTGACAGTGCCTTTGTTCCGGTAGTGAGGCTCGTCTCACACGGCGGTCCACCGTCCTCCGAACTTACGCGCCGCGATCGCTCGGCGATCATCGTGGACGAATGGGGGCCCTACGACTGGCAATCGCCGAAGCTCTGGCCCGTGGACTCGAGCCGCGCCGTCCCGTTGCGGCTTGCGGTGCTCGGTCCCGCGGGCACCTGGCGCGTCGTGACTCGCCGCGGCGTCGCCGCGATCTCGCGCACTGCGGGACGCGTCGGCGATACGATCGCAGTTACGCCCACTCCTGATTCAGTGGCCGACTGGGAGGTGACGCTCGAGTACCGGGGTTCCGCGACGGTGTCCCCACGGGGTGTGACGGGCGGGGTGGGCCGGATGATCCGCTTCTCGTATGGGCGGTTCGAGCCCCGGATCAATTGGACGGCGAGGTTCTTCACCTGGACCGATTCTGCGCGTGTCTTCGAGACTCCGATCAGCGCTATTGCAACGCGTCTCGACTTCGAGTGGTACCGTCCCACGCTCGCGGGACTACCCCTCGCTCACTGGTCCCTCGATGCCACCGGCACCGTGACCTTGGCCCCCGGCACCTACACGCTGCGCACGATCAGCGACGACGCCATCCGCGTTTGGGTGGACGGTGCGCTCGTCATCGATCACTGGACGCCGCACGAATCGATGGTCGACGTCGCACCGCTGACCGGTGGACGGCACGAGCTGCGCGTCGCGTATTACCAGGTGGATGGGTGGACGGAGCTGCGAGTCGATATCGTGCGCGGCGTCGAGCGCTCCACCGGCTCACCCGGCCCGCACTGACTCCACGACGCGTCGAATCTTCTCCGCGTCCTTGGTGCTGAGGTGCACCTCGCGGACGCCCGTCGCGCGCACCAGTTCCGCCACGTTGCTGGCGTTGACCCCGCCGCCCGCCATGATCCCGATCCGTCCCGCCGCGACTCGCACCAGCTCAGCGATCTTCGCAGCGCCTTCAGGTGCGCTGGCTGCCCCGCCCGACGTGAGCACCCGCGCGGCGCCGAGGCCGATAATGCTCTCGAGCGCTTGCGCTGAATCACGGCATTCATCAAAAGCCCGATGGAACGTGATGGGCAGGGGCGCCGCGGCAGCGATCAACTCCGCGGTGCGACGTTCTTCGATGCTGCCGTCCCGGCGCAAGGAACCGGTCACGACTCCACGCGCGCCCGCATCTTTTACGCGCTGGATCTCATACAGCATCCCGGCGTGCTCGACCGCCGAGTAGTGGAAGTCGCCGGGGCGGGGCCGCACCATGACGAAAACGGGGATTGCCAGGCCGGCTACACACGCCGCCAGCGTCGCGGCGTCGGGTGACGTGCCCCCCACGGCCAGATTGGCGCACAATTCGATGCGCTGAGCGCCCCCACGGGCAGCGGCCATCGCGGCGTCGACCGACTCGACGCAACCTTCGACTTGAATCACCCCGCAACGTGCTCTCGTTATGTCTAGAATTCAACTATGAGCCTCACACTCATCGCTCTCCTCCTGGCGGCCATTTCCCTCGTCGGCCTGGCGCTCGTTGCGCTCGGCTTGCCGGGGCTTTGGTTGATCGTGATCGCCGTCGTCGCGTTCGGCGCGGTGATGGGCTTCAAGGGCATCGGCCTTGTGACGATCATCATCGTCGTCGCGCTTGCCGCGATCGCCGAGGTCATCGAAGCGTGGCTGGGGTTTGGGATGGCGCGTCGCTACGGTGGATCGAAGCGAGCAGGGTGGGGGGCGCTACTCGGCGGGCTCGTGGGCGCGATCGTCGGTGTGCCGGTGCCGGTCATCGGCAGTGTGATCGGCGCATTCGTGGGGGCGTTCGCCGGCGCCGTGCTCTTCGAGTATTCACGCTCCGACGCCGGCACCGCTGTCCGGGCGGGGTGGGGCGCGCTCGTCGGTCGAGTCGCCGCCACCGCCGCCAAGATCAGCATCGGCGTCGTTATGGCTGTTGTCGCGCTCTTCGCGGCGCTCCGGGGATAGGGCTCGTCGCCACGACGGTGAATCCGATGCAAGTCTGATTGCCGGTGTTGCCGGCCGTGTCACGGCCGCGCACGCACACCGAATGACCCCCGACCGCTAATCCCACCACCAACCGGTTCACGCGCTCGTTCTGTTGATCGAAGGCGCCGTCGGTCGGGAACATCGGCACGAAACCGCCGCTATCCACGCGCATCTCCGCGCCAGCGATGTTCGAGCCACCAGTAAACGTGTCGCGCACCTCGGCTCGGATCAGGATCGAGTCGGTGGGATGCGCGGAGTCGGGCGTCGCGCTGACGTTGAGTGTCACCGGTCCCAGCGTGTCGCCGCTGGTCCCCGACCCCACAGTGACCACGATGCAGACAAACGCACCGGTGTTGCCCGCCGTGTCCCGTCCCCGCACGCACACGTTGTGACTGCCGGCGCTGAGCCCGAACAGCGTGCGGAATACCAGCTCGTTCTCCTGGTCGAAGGCGCCGTCGCTCGCATTCATCATGAGGAACGGGCCGCTGTCGACCTGCACGTCGGCGCCCAGGATGTTCGATCCGCCGGTGAAGGTGTCGCTCACCTGAGCTCTGATCGTCACGCTGTCGCCGGGATTCGCCGGGTTGGGAATGGCGACCACGTTCGACGTGATGGGCGGCAGGCTGTCACCACTGGGTGGTATGGAATCGAACGTCGCGGTGAAGACCGCGAAGGTGAGCGCAACGCCCGTGGCCGGATCGATGGCGCGCGCCTCCACCCGCTGCAGGCCGCCGAAGCCGAGTGTCCAGCGCTCTTGCACGAGGCCGCTGCGGTTCGAGATCGCGGCACCCGCGAACACCGAGCCACCACCCGACACGACCCGGAAGTTGACGATTTGTCCCGGCACGGGCCGGCCGTGCGCGTCTTCGACGCGCACGACCAACGGATCGGGCAGCTCGGTCCCAGGAGGGCCCTGTTGGTTGTCGCCCGAGACGACGGACATGCTCAGGGGTGGAGTCACCTGCAGGTCCGTGGGAGCGGCGCAGGCGGCGATCAGCGAAGACACCAGAGCTGCGGACCAACGAGACTCACGCATGGTTTGAAAGTGCCAAGCAGTCCCGCGAGGGGCAAGAGCTAGTCCCGGGCCCCTAACCAACCTCTCACAATTCGTGCGACTCGCGCCGCGGCAGGCGGATCGAGGTTCGTCAGTACGATCACATCGTACCCACCGGGAAGATCGCCCTCGAGCGCGGCATTGAGTCCGGGGGCGCCTCCCGCGATGCCGATCCCGGACGGCGGGCCCGACGGGATCTTGGCGGCGCGCAGCGCGTTCACGAGGCGAAGCAGATCGTGCGCCGTCGAGTAGCCGCCGCCGGCGGAGCTGCCGCGTCCCGGTAGCAGCGCCGAGTTGCGCCCCAGCGGCGTCGACGGCGGCGCATCCTGCGCGCCACGTGTGTAGCCGATGGCCGTGTTGGCGGGCAACGAGTCGACGGTCCAGCTGGCGGTGCGCGTCATCGCCGCGGGCTCGAAAATGTGCCGCCGCACGTAGTCGTAGTAGTTCTCGCCCGAGAGCCGCTCGATCAGGAGGCCGAGCACGATGTAGCCGGCGTTCGAGTAGCGCTGATTCGTACCGGGCTCAAACTGCAGCGGCTCATTCACGAACAGCGGGAGGTAGTCCGCAAGCTGCCGGATATCGCCGCGCGTTTTGCCCGGAGGCGCGGCAAAGATGTTGCCCCCCACCCCCGATCGATGTTGCAGCAGTTGCCGGATCGTCACCCGTCGCGCCACTTCATGGTTGGGATAATCGGGCCAGGCGCGTGCCAGCGTCGAATCGACGTCGAGTTTTCCCGCGTCGGCGAGCTGCCGGATCGCGATCTGGGTGAAGAACTTGTTGATCGAGCCCAGGTTGAACGCCGTCTCGACCGTGTTCGGAGTGCGCGCCTCGCGATCGGCGAAGCCGTAGGCTCGCTCGAACAAGGGCGCGCCGTCTTTCGCGAGCAGGAAGACACCCGAGAACTCGCCGGCGGCGGCGAGGCTGTCGAGGGTCTTGGTGAGTCGGGCATTCAAGTCGGGAGTCTGGGTGAGGAGGCTCGCGAGGATGAGACAGAGAGAAGGGGTCATGTTGAAACAGATGCTCCAGGTTGTGGGAACGTCGCTCTTCCTTCTTGGTGCGGCACCCTGCGCCGCGCAGTCGGTGCGGGTGCAGATCGTGGACGTGGGCCAGGGCGACGGCATCCTGATCCGCACGCCGCATCACCAGTGGGTCCTGATCGATGCCGGTCCTGATCGCTCCCTCGCCGATTCGCTGACGCCGCAGTTCGGCGTGACGCGGTTGGCGCTCATCGTGGTCTCGCACCGGCACAGCGACCACTATGCCAGCATCGAGCGCGTGCTGCGGACGCTGCCGGTGGACCGGTTCGTTGGGAATCTCGCCGACTGTCCCAATCGCACCACCGACAACGCCATTCGCGCCGCCCTGAACGACCGGCACATTCCCGCGCAGTCCGTCGGCGCCGACACGTTGGACGTCGACGGCGTGCGGTTCATCATCCTGCCGCCAGACCCGATCAACGACGCCTGCCCCGACGACGAGAACAACAACTCCCTGCTCGTGCGCATGGAGTACGGCAGCTTCTCCATGTTGTTCGCGGGCGACGCAGATGAAGAGGAGCGAGACTGGCTAGCGGCCAACGAGCGCAGTCTGCTGGACGTGACCGTCTTGAAGGCCGCTCACCACGGCGCCAACAACGGCACGTCCCCCGACTGGCTCGCGGCCGTGACGCCGCAGGCGGTCGTCATCTCGGCGGGGGTCGTCGAGCGCTACCAGCATCCGATGCCGGACGCGGTCGCGGCATACAAGACGGCGACCGGCGGACGCCTGTACTGCACCAACCGGCACGGCACGATTCGCGTGTACGGCTACCCGGATGGACATTTCACCATCAGCAAACAGCGCCCCACGATCAAGTCGTGTGTGTACGACGGCACGCACTACTAAATGGTTGTAACACTTTGAGCACTGAATTGCAGGTGTTTCCTGTACGCCACATATTCCACGTCTTCTCGGCCCTCGTCCGCAATGCTCGGCACACCCCTCTCGGCAATTCGCGCAACCCGTCCTGCGATGACGCTCTACCCGCGCGCCGTCATCGAGGCCGTTCTCCTCAGCGAAGGTCCGATCGGCACGGCACAGGCGGTGGCGCGGGAGTTGGGGCTCCCGAACCGATTCAAACTCGCTCGGCTCTTGAAGCGTGAAGGGTTGCCGCCCTTGCACCGGTTGGCGGGTTGGGCGACGGTCTTGTCGTGGGTCATTAACGCCGAGCGGAAGGGCGTGTCGTTGTGTTGGATCGCGTTCCGTTCACGCCGGCACCCCAGCGCGTGCTATCGACTGGTTCGCGAAGTGACGGGTTTCCCCTGGGAGCGCGTGCGGGCGAAGGGCTCCACATGGGTGCAACGCCAGTTCCTCAAGGAACTCCGGGCGGGCGGGAACGGGCACACGCACCGTCACTAGGGCGTCTGCACGCGCTCCCCAGACAAGCCGAACGAGATTCCGAATTGCGCGAGCAGGCTCCCGGAGGCCGCCGGGTCGAAGTCGCGGCCGACGGTCGCAGTGACCCACAGGCCGTTGCCGATGGCATAGTCGAGGATCCCGGCGATGCGATGTTGATTGGGGGGACCGCCGGACCCCGTGAACGCCCGGAAGACCGCCTCGCCCGACAGCGCCCAGCGCCGCTCCGAATGGATGAGTCGCAACCCCACGTCTAGCACGTCCGACGCCGTATCGCTCACCGCGGTCAGGAAGCGGTTCACGGCTACGAAGCTCCACGACGGACTCTGATAACCCGCGGTCACCCACGCGCCCCAGCGGGAGACGCGTGCGCTGTCGACGGCGCCTCCCGGGGCGCTCCACACGGCGCCCGCGGCGAACTCGACCACGAGACCCTGCCGGTTCGCGGCGAGATCCTTCAGCAGGCCTTCGGTGCTGTCCACGGCGGCGACGTAATCGGGAGACATCTGCGCTTCCGCGATCAGCAGCTGCTTCGTGGCGTTGAAGCGCGCAACGGCCGCGCGGGCACCGGCGCTGTCGCCGCGCGCCCTGGCTTCGGCGCGTTCGCTGCGCATCAGGGAGTCGGCGGCGGCCCGAGCCGGGCCGATCAGGCGTTCGAGGACTTCGCTCTCTTCCGTCAGCGACGCTTCCACTTGCCTGAGGCGATCGATCGTTTCGCGCGACAACCGTCCCGATGCGATCGTCCCTCGGAACGCCACGGCGAGCCCGGTGACGGGGCTGGCATCGGTGTCGAGCTCCGCGGTGGCGAGCGAGATTGTCGCCGTGCGCGCCAGCGATGTCAGCGGGCTCCGGATCGTGTCGGCCTGCCACGTGAGTTTTGGGTGCCTGACGAGCCAGTATGGGCTGAACTCGAGGGCGACGTCCTTGGGTAGACCGGGCGGGCCCACGGTGCGATTGAGGACGGCAAACGCCAGATCGGCCGGCGTGTTGGGTCGCTCTACCGACGTGGGGGCGATGCCGAGCAAGACGAACGCCGGCGAGACCGGTGTGCGGACTGAATTGAACGCGGGAAGGGAGTCTCCCGCCTGCGCCGCCAGCCGCCCGGTGGCGAGGAGAGCGATCGCGGCGAGCACGCCGGATGGGTGGACACGCATGATCGGCATCCTCTAGTCGAGCAGAAACGTGACGGAGTAGATGGCGCGCGCTTCAGGAACGTTCACGTCCGCGGAGTACGTGAAACTGCGTTGTTGCTTGCCACCCTTGAGCGTATAGGTCACGGTGGTGTTGTTGGTGTTCGGGTTGATGTCCTTGACGGTCGTCGTGCAGTCCAACGACGTCCCCCGCAAGTCGTCGTTCTTCTTTCCGATCGGCAGGTCGGTGACGTCGCCTCCCGACCCGACGATGGTGTTATTCCACGTCACGGCGGTGCCGCCCACCTGTCCCTCTCCGATCTCGACCGTCAGCGTGATCGGGGTCTTGGGCTTCACTGCATAGTCCTCGGTCTTCGTGATGGTCACGGAATCGGACATAACTCCTCCGGAACGAGTCGGTTCCTTGATGTCACTCAGGCCGTACGCGTCGAGATTGCTGGCGCCGGCGATCCAGGCGAGCACCGTCCCCTTCTTGGGCGTCTTGATGCTGGTCGTTGCCGCGATGTCCCCCTGGTGACAGCATCTCATCGGGCTCGGCGCCGATGTCGCCCAGGAACGAGAAGGACCGCACGAGGTTGCATGACGCGAGGCCCAGACGGTTGACCGGGATCGGGCCGAGCCGAGGCGCGTGCAGGTCGAGCGCGGCGTCCAGCTCGACCCAATGCGCCGCACCACGTGCGATCTCGGGGCGCCGCCGGCAGCGCGCCCGGAGCCACCGGTTCAAGGGTGTCTGATCGTTCGCCTTCGCGGCTTCGCTCAACTCGTCGAGCAGGTCGCGCATCGCCTCAGGGTGCCTGGCGGCGAGCGCGAGGAGCATCACGACGGCGCGCTTCGCGTCCCAGCCGGGTTCGATGTACCGCGCTCCCCGATGCCAGATGATCTTGAGCAGCTTGTAGACGTTCACGACGCGCTTCACGGAGCGTGGACTCAGCTCCACGGCGCCACAACACTCCTGCACGATCTCGGCTTCCTCCGGCGTGAAATCGAGCGTCTTGCGCGTCAGGGGTTCGACCTCCGGCGTCGACGCGGACGTCTGAGACGGTCGCTGCGTGGCGGCCGACGGTCGTCCCACGTCCCCCGACGAAGGCCGGCCCGAGGCGCCTCCCGCCGCCGATGCTGTCCCAGCGGCGACGTGCATTTGGGAGCGGACGAAGGGCGCGAACGCCTGCGGGTCGATGGGGCGCACGCGGTACGGCACCTGCACGATTTTCTCGATGTAGTCGAGGCCCGAGGGGTCGCCGTGCCGCCACAGGATCCCCTGGTACCGTTTCTCCAGCGCGCGTGTCACGTAGCGCACGTCCATCGCGAGCACCACGACAAACAACCGCGTCTTCACGAGCAGCTGCACCGCTTCGAGTACGGCGACCACCTGTTCGGGCGGGCAGCGGTCCAGGTCGTCGATGAACAAGACCACCCGTGCGGGGCCCCGCGGGAAGAAGGCGGTCTTTTCGACGTGCTGGAGGTCGTACTCGTGCACGACGAGGCAGTCGGACAGCGACGCCATGTCGCGCTGCACTTGATGCATCAGTCCGAGTTTGCTCTCGTAGGCCGCGGTCTCGAGTCGGGCCTGGACGAACTGCGCGAGCGACAGGAATCCGGCGGGTGTCCCGATCTTTTCTCGGCACGAGGCCTCCTCGGCCTTCTGCTGCGCGAGGTCCTTCTCGAGTTTTGGCACGGGCGTGTTGGCCCGGAGCGCGGTCAGCATTGCTTCACGGCGGCCGGCGATCTTCGCCTTCTCGCTCGTCCACCCCGCTTCGTACTGATGGCGCAGCGTCGCGATGGAGCGATCCCAGACCGTGGCGACTCGCCGCGCGTCGAGCAGCAGGGCGACGAGGCCGGCGGCGACGGCGGGGAGGCGCACGGTGGCGAGCTTGTCGAGGAACGGCACGGCGGCTGCGGCCGCGGCGATCGACAGGAACGCGAGACGGTCGAGCCACGGGGCGCTCCACAGGCGGCGCAGGAAGCCGACGTGATCGGCGAGCGCCTCGAACTGTGCCACATCCGCGGGCCCGATCGGTTCTTCACCTTTCGGCACGGGGACGATCGTCTGCAACGCCGAGGTGAGCGCCTTGCCGACGCGGTTCGCGAAGGGACGCCACGCCGCGCGTCGGGCCTCCTCGTCCAGTTTCGCGTCGGCCTGAGCTTCGAGCGCCCGCCGCGCGTCGGCGAGTGCGGCCTCGGTCTCACGACGGCGCCGCTCCGCCTCCTCGAGCTGCCTGAGCTGGTCGTGTTTCAGCTGCATGAGCCGGCTCCACAACACGTCCGTGAGCGCGGTCTGCGCGGGGGCGTCGCGCAGCAGCTGTTGCTGCGGCTCGCTGAGAGCGGCCGTGAGGACCGCCAGTTGTTCGGCGTCGTTTAACAGGGCAAGCGCTTTCCAGACGTCGCCGCCGAGCAGCGGATCGACGCCGGCTTCGGTCAGCTTGGCCTCCAGTGTGAGCTGGCGGCCCAGCTCCCGGAACACCGTCTGCATCAGACTCGCCCACAGGTCGGCGTTCGCGTAGGTCCAGGCGTCGAAGGTGATCACGTAGGGGTGGCCTACGTAGGGGAAGAGGGTCTCCCGATTGTCCCCCCACGCCATGCTGGCGTTTTCGATGCACAGCGCACGGATCTGGCTGATGCGGTCGCGCATCAGGTGCATCACGAACGACTTCCCGCTGCCCCAGCCGCCCAGGACGCCGACGACGAGCGGGGGCTCCAGGTCTCGCAGCAGAATCGCCTCGGCGACCGCCGACACCTCCGTCTCGACGTCGAGCAGGTCTTCGCCGGCCGGCAAGTCGTTGGCGAACCGTTGCGACCGCGCGTGCGCGCGTTCGGCGAGTCCGGTGTACGCTTCCTCGTCGAGCGTGACGATCGTGACGTCGTGTACGTGACTCGCCGGGAGCGCCGCGATGATGCCGCCGAGCACTTCCTCGGCGACCACGATCGCCGGCACTCCACCGCCGCCGCTGCCCAGCAGCGGAATGGCGATGCGCCGCCAACCCTCGCGATCGGCCAGGCGCACGATGGCCTGCGCGGCGGCACCCGAGTTCGCGGCCGACCAGCGCTGCGACGTCTTTGCCGCTCCCGCACGCTCGCGCCGTTCCGCCGTCGCGATCACGAGCCACGTCGGCAGCCCGGCGGCCTTCCACTCGTCGGAGCGGGGAAGGACGATCGGCGTTTCAGGTGTGAGGTGCCGTGGCTCTTCGAGCAAGGGGCCGAAGTTCTTGAGTTCGGGGTATCGCGCTTCGATATCGTGCAACAGGGCGTGGGCGAGTGATCCGCCCTCCCCGTTGGTCGACGTCGGGATGACGAAGGCGTCGAGCGGTAAGGTCCACGGCGTCGGGTGTTTTGAGACCCACACGGTGGTGCCGCTACGCCGCGTGACGACACGAGGCTGCTCGGGTTCGCTCGGAGGCGCCGCCGACTGAGCGAAGGAGGAGGCGTTACTCGGGTTGGGCTGGATCGCCATCGCGTGCATTCTGCGCGACGGCCTCACCTGCGCAAGGCGCTGCTCAAAGTGTCATAGTCACCATTTCGCCGCCCCGTCCTCCAAAACGCGCGTCGTAGGTCTACACCATCCCGTAGTTCTCTCCTAGATCCAAATCAGATCGGCCGGTCCATTTCGGCGCCCTGCACGCCGGACGCAAGTTCCCGCACTTGTACGAGGACGGCCGTAGTGCCGCGCACTCGGGTGCTGTTGGTGGATTTACAGGGCATGACGGGAGACATCCTGGCGACGTTGCTCCGGGACGATCCCGACTGCGTCGTCCTGCCGGAGTTGGCGGGACGAACGGGCCTGCTCGACGCCGTACGGGAGCAAAAACCCGATCTGGTCGTCATCGGGCTCCGGGCCTCGGACCTGGGGCCGGAGTGGGACCGTTTGTTCGTCGAGTTCCCGGCCGTGCGGGTCATGGCCGTCAGCCCGCACGGTGGGAGGACCTGCCTGTTCGCGGAGCCACACATCGACGATCTGGTCGCGATGCGGCGTAAGCCCGATCCGGGGGCCGACAGAGGTGGACATGAACGCGCACGATGAGACGTTGCTCGATGTCGCGCCGCACAGCCGCGAGAACGACGCCATAGCGGCGCTTGCCGGCGTGCTCGGGCGGGTGGACCGGCTCCTCGGCCACGCGGTCCGCGCCGCGACGGCGACGTTCGGCGCCGCCCCGGCCGCCGATCCGTTCCGCGGGCTCTACGTCTCGGACGCCGACGCCGCGCGGCTCGTCGAACGTGGCGTCGAGCCGATGCCGCTGGGCGTGGATGCGGAACTGCCCCTGGTCGACCTCGAGGCGGCTGGCCCGCACTGGCGTCGCCTCGCACAGGCGTTCGCGTTGACGCCGGCGGAGATCGACGCCCTCGCACTCGCGTTGGCGCCCGAAGTCGACCTGCGCTACGAGCGCATTTACGGTTACCTGCAGGACGACGTGACGCGTCGCCGGCCGACCGTGGATCTGATGCTTCAACTGTTATGTCGATCCTTTGAAGAGCGGGTCGCCGGCCGCCGACTCTTCGCCCCCGAAGCCGCCCTGGTGCGCTACGGCCTCGTGCAACTCGTCACCGATTCGACACGCCCTCAGGGTCCGGCGATCGACCACGCGCTCAAGGTCGATGATGGTCTCGTCGACTTCCTGTTGGGTGAGGAGGGGATCGACCGCCGCCTCGCTCGGGCGGCGCGCTGGGACACGATCGCGCCGTCCGCGCCCGAGGCGGTCGACCTCGCGACGCGCGTGGTCCGGCAACTAATCGAGCCTGGTGGGCGTCCGCTCCACATCCTCCTGGTGGGCGCGAACGAGCGACTGAAACTCGACATCGCGCGTCGCGCCGCCGCTGACCTTGAGGTGCCGCTGCTCGTGATCGACGTCGAGCAGCTCTCGCGACTCGAGGCGCCCTTCGCCGAAACCATGCTGCGAGCGGCACGAGCCGTGCGCCTGCTCGGCGCCCTGCCGCTCTGGGTCCGGGGCGACGCCCTCGGCGCTGGAGCGGAGAGCGATGGGCGGTGCGCTGTCTGGCTCGAGGCCCTCGAAGCGATGGACATACCCCGTAGCCTCCTCGCCTCGACTGAGCCGTCCGCCAAGTGGGCGGCTCCACACAGCGCGTCGTTTGTCACGTTGGAGTTGCCGGTTCCCGACTCGGCACAGCGGCGCGAGCTGTGGTCCCACGAAATGGCGGCGCTCGGCGTCACCCTCGCCGGAGACGACGCCACGCTGCTCGGCGAGGGCTTCCGGTTCGACGCCGGTTCCGTCCACGGGGCTGCCGGGCGTGCGCTCGCCGCGGCGCGCTGGCGCGATCCGGACCAACCCCGCATCACGCGCGACGACCTCTTCGCCGCGGCCCGCGCACAGGCCACGCGAGCCCTGCCGCGCTTCGCCACGCGGGTGGAGGCGGCATACGGCTGGGACGACATCGTGTTGCCCGCCGATCAGCTGCGCCAACTGCGCGAGCTGTGCGACCGCGTGCGCCACCGGCGCCAGGTACTCGAGACATGGGGCTTCGCCCGCCGCCTGCCGCTCGGCAAGGGGGTCGCGGCCCTGTTCGCCGGACCATCGGGCACCGGGAAGACCATGGGCGCGCAGGTCATCGCGGAGGCGCTCGGCGGTCTCGAGTTGTACCGCGTCGAGATTCCCGCCGTGGTTTCCAAATACATCGGCGAGACGGAAAAGGCTCTCGACCAGGTGTTCCGCGAGGCACAGGGCACGAGCGCCATTCTCTTCTTCGACGAAGCGGATGCGCTGTTTGGGAAACGGTCGGAAGTCAAGGACGCGCACGACCGGTACGCGAATATCGAAGTGGCGTATTTGCTTCAGGCGCTCGAGAACTATGATGGCCTGGCGATTTTGGCTACGAATTTCCGCCACAACATGGACGACGCCTTCGTCCGGCGCCTGGCGTTCATCGTGAACTTCCCCTACCCCGAGGAAACCGAACGCCGGGCGATCTGGGCGCGCGGCTGGCCGACGGCGACGCCGCTCGCGGACGACCTGGATCTCGATTTCCTCGCGCGGCAATTCAAGCTGACGGGCGGGGACATCCGTAATGCCGCCCTCGCGGCCGCCTTCGCCGCCGCGGCGAACGGGGGCCGCGTGACGATGGCACACGTGATCCGCGGGATCGGCCGCGAGTACCAGAAGCTGGGCCGAGCCTGCGCCGATGCCGACTTCGGTCCCTACTTCGGGCTGCTGGCGTCATGATCCGCGACCTCGACGACACGATCGCCGCGATGCTGAAAAACCGGGCGCCGGTCGGCTCGGCGCTGGCGACCGCCGCGATCACGTTCGACCTCCCGGACAGCGCGTGGCGGAAGAAACTCAACAAGGTCACGGTCAACTGCTACCTCTACGACGTCCGCGAGAACCGGGACATGCGGCGCAACGAGTCGCTGCTGTACCGCTCGGCGGACGGGAAGAAAGCCGCGTTGCGGCGTCCGCCCGTGCGTGTGGACTGCGCGTACAGCGTCACGGCGTGGAGTGTGTCCAACACCGATGCGGTGCTCGAGGAGCACCGATTGCTCAGTCAGATCCTGCTCGTGTTGCTACAGAATCCCCGGATTCTCGCGGCCGATCTCAAGGGCGCGATGGTGGATCAACCGCGGCCGTATCCCACCGTGATCGCCGCGCCCGACAGCACCAAGAACAATCCCGAATTCTGGAAGGCATTGGATCAGGAACTCCGGCCCGCGCTGAACTACGTCGTCACGCTCGGCATGTGGCTCGATCCAGTGCCGGCGGATGCGGTGATGGCGCCGGTGGTGGAGAGCGTGGTGGTGAACGCGGCGAACTTCGACGAGCAGCCCTAAGAGGAGACCGGTATGGCGTTCAACGTAGGCATCAACGTCCTCGAGACCGACGGCAAGGCCACACCGGCGCTTGCGGGCGCGCCCGTTTCCGTCGGCGCGTACCTCATCCGCTCGGCTCGCGGTCTTCCCAACACGATCTACAAGATCACCGGCATGGGGCAGGTACGCGAACGTTTCGGCTTCCCGATCGACGGCGCCTTCGGCTATTACGCGCTGAAGGGGTTCTTCGACAACGGTGGCGTGACCGCATACGTGGCGCGTATCGCGAAGGCCTCGGGGAACGGTCAGGCGACCGCGGCGTCGCACGTGTTCGACACCGTCACGGTGACCGCCGGCTACCTGGGCAAGGCCGACCCGGGGAATTGGGGCAAGCGGGTCGCCATTCAAATCGTCGAGCACGGTCCATACGACCCGGTGCCGAACACCTTCGACATTCTTGTGAAGCGCGATCTGGACGATAAGACGCCGATCGAGACCTGGGATCGGCTCACCAACGCGCCGAATCCGGCGACTCCCGCGCGCAAGGCGCTCGATGCGATCAACGACCCCAACGCGGGCTCGAAGTACATCATGATCGCGGTCTCGGGCACGACCAATCCCAGCGCCACGACGGAAGACGACCTCGACTCCTTTCCGAGCGTCAGCGGAGCCCAACCCGCCTATGTGCCGCTCGGCCTGGGCCACGAGAACGACAACCTCGACGACACGCTGAGCGGCCAAGGTCTGACCGACGCGTTCAAGAACGGCTGGAATCTCTTCGATCCGTATGACGTGCAGCTGATCGCCTGTCCCGAGTCGAACGAACCGGATGTTGCGCGAGCGGCGCTCGACTACTGCGCAGGCCGCGGCGACTGCATGTACCTCGGCCACACGGGCATCAACGATGGGTTGGATGGTGCGAGCGCGTACACCAACGGCAATGGATTCCGCGAGAACAAGGTGTACGGTGCCGTCTACTTCCCGTGGATCTGGGTGAGCAAGGAAGGCGGCGGCCGGATTTGGGTGCCGCCGGTGGGGCACGTCATGGGCGTCTACGCTCGCACGGAGGCAGAGCGGGGCATCTGGAAGGCCCCCGCGGGCGTGCAGGCGGGCGTGCGCGGCGTGCTCGATATCAAGACACGCCTCGGCGACGTCGATCACACCGACCTCGTGAAGAACGGGAGCGTCAATGCTATCCGCTACGTCACGGGAGCCGGGTTCATCGTCGATAGCTCGCGGACGTTGAGCACCAACCCGCTGTGGTACTACGTCAACGTGCGGCTGCTGTTCAACTACGTGAAGAGCACGCTCCGCAGCGGGCTGCGCTGGGTGGTGCAGGAGCCGAACAGCGACGAGCTGTGGAATAAGGTGGCGATCAACAGCGTGCGCCCGTTCCTGATGGGGCTCTGGCGCAAGGGCGCCTTCGGACCGGGCAAAGCGGACGACGTGTTCACGATCAAGTGTGATGGCGAAAACAATCCACCGGCCAACATCCAGCTCGGGATCTTCACGCTCGAGGTCTACTTCTATCCGAGCCGGCCGGCGGAGACGGTCGTCATCATCGTCGGACAGCAGGAAGGCAAGAGCTCGGCGTCGGAAGCCTAACGACCACAGGAACGGACGATGACCACACCCACTTTCGTCGAATCGTACAGGACCCACGAGTTCGTCGTGGAGATCGACAACATCCCGAGCCCCGGGATCACCAAGGTCAGCGGACTCACCGACGGCGAAGTGGATGCGATCGAGCAACCGGACGGCGGCTCGCCGTTCGTGCACAAGATCCCGTCTACGATCGTCAAGTATGGCGACGTCACGCTCGAGCGCCACATGGATGGCACCGACACGGACGCCAAGTTCAAAGAGTGGTTTCAGACGATGTTCCTGGCCGACGGGTCCGGCACCGCGGCCACGATCCGCAAGAACGGCTCGATCGTCAAGAAACAGTTCGGGCAGGAAGTGATGCGCTTCGCGTTCGAAGGCGCGTGGATCAAGTCGTCGAAGTTCGCGGACTTTGACGCGAAGAGCGACGGCCTGCTGACCCAGACGATCGTGCTGGCGATCGAGCGGATGCACCGCGTGTGAGCGCGAACGGGACGGACGTTCTCGACGCAGCGCCGCCGCGCACCGTGACGGTGCGGCTGCCCGTAGGCTACACCGACGCGCAAGGCCGGAATCACCGCGATGTCGCACTCCGGAAGCTGCGTGGGAGTGACGAAGCGCTGCTCTACGACGCGAGCGTCAGCGGCGCCGAGCTGGTGACCCGACTGCTGCACGCGTGCGTGGTGAGCATCGGCACATTGTCGCCCGTCGTGCCGGCGCTGTTCGAACAGCTCACCTCCGCCGACCGGAACTACCTGTTGTACGAGTTGCGGCGCACCACGTTCGGCGATGAATGGCAGGCAGTGTACGCATGTCCCGTCTGCGAGACGCTCGTGCGCCGCACTGAAGATCTATCCACGTTCGCCGTGCGGCGCTTGGCCGAGGGTGAGCAGCCGGGCGACATCGAGCTCGAGCTGGAGGACGGCTATCGGGATCGCGCGGGCGCTACGCACAAAACGATCGTGGCTCGCCTGCCGAGGGGGAGCGACGAGACATTCGTCGCCCGCTTCGCCGACACCGACCCGTTTCAGGCACGGGATGCGATGCTGGTCCGTTGCATCAAGCAGTTCGGTACGCTGACGCGCGCGGCGCTCGAAGGCTACGGCGCCAAGATCCTGCGCGAGCTGACACTGGGCGACCGGCAGCGCCTACAGCGCGCGGTGATGGCGGCGACACCGGGAGTCGAGTTCCAGCGCGCGGTCAACTGCGCGGCGTGTGGGATGGAGTTCGAAGCCATTGCGGACATCACCGATTTTTTCGTCGGGAGCTAGCCGGAGGCGATCGCCTCCGGCAAGAGGTCTTCTACTTGGCCTATCACTTGCATTGGTCCTGGCGCGACGTCCTGGCGCTGGAGATCGAAGAGCGCCGCGCCTACGTACAGCTGCTCACCGCGCGGATCGAAGCGGAGAACCGTGAGCTCGAGGCAAGCGGTGGCCGAGCCTAGTGTGTTTGCCGCATACGACGTCCCGCTCCGCTTGGCGCGGACGCTGCGACGCTCGATTCGGCGCGCGGCACGGCGCCGGCGGCGCCTCGTGCCGGGGTGCGCGCTGCTGGACCTGCGCGCGCAGCGTGGCGGAACACCCGCCAGCGCTCGCACGGGATACGTGCTGCCGTGGCGTCTGCCGCACAGTCCCAGCCAGTCTGAGGCGCCGAGGACATCGGAACGGGTCGTCGTGCAGCACGCCGGGTCTCGGATGACGGTCGCTTCGTCAACGAGCGCGAAGACCTCGATCACGTCGTTCGCGTGGCTTCCCGACTGGTCGAGGCTGCCGCGCAACGCGGCGCGCCGGAGCCGCCGCCGGTCCGCACACGCGCCGGTCGCGCCCAGTCAGGTCGTGCAACGTGTGTCATCGGTTGCGGCGAGCCGGCGATCTGACGAGATGGCCCGCGGCGGGACCCGGCGACACGAGCTTCTCGCGCGCTGGTCGCCGCCAGTCGCCGCGTCGCCGGACAACACCAGTGGCCCACGCCCACGTGGTGCGACGGTCACCGATGCGCCTGCCTTGGCGCCTCCGGCGCGGGCCCGCCCCGATCCCGTTCCATCGCACTCCCGGAATTCCGAGCTGACGCCGCTGACGGTGCGGCTCGTTCCATTCCCCGACCCGCTGCGTCCGCGGTGGGTCAGCTCGCCCGCCGGTTCCTCAGCTCCGGCGTCTCGGATCACCGGCGAGACGCCGGCGTACCGCACGCACCGCGGTGACGCCGCCGAGGGGCATCACCTGACGTGGCGGCCGCCGACCCTCGCCACGGTCTGGACCAGAGTGTCGGAGATCGTCGAGAAGGAGATCAGGCGACACCTGCTAGCGAGCGACGCGCCCCCCGCCCCCGCGGCCGCGCCCTCGACGCCAGGCGCGCCGCGCGCCGGCCCGGTCGCCGCCCCGCCGGTGGTCGCCATCACGGATCGCCTGGTCGGCCAACTCATGACTCGGATGCGCGCGCTCGCCCGCGAGGAGCGGTTCCGGGCGGGGCATTTGCGGTAGACGGCGATGGACGAGAAGAAAGTCCTGCGCGGCTTCATGGCGAACCTCGATGTTCTGCCGCCGCTGATTCTCACCTTCCAGTTCAATCCGGAATCGGTGAGCGACAACAAAGCCGTGAGGTACGAGGACACGCAGGGGGATTTGTGCACCGCGCCCGGCAAGACGTACACCGGGGGTGGGGACCGCACGATCACGTTCGACATCAAGCTCCACGGGATGGAGCAGGGGACCAACAAGGTGCTTCCGACCGGTCTCGACAACGGCATCTCTACTGAGCTGGCGAAGCTGCGGTCGTTTCTCTATCCGCTGGAGGACCCGTTTGCGGCCCTCGCGGATTTGTTTGGTGGTGCGTCGGAGGGGAAGCGGCTGCCCCCGCCGCCGACCTGCATCTTCGGGTTCGGCACGAAGATCCTCGAATGCATCGTCACGGACATCACCATCACGGAGACGCAGTTCAACAGCTTCCTCGCCCCCGTACGCGCGGATGTGAAGGTGACGCTCGCGGTGATCGAGGACGGCAAGTTCTACAAGCTCGACAAGGCGCACCGCACCGTCCTGGCGGCACTGGGTTTGGCCAACGTGAGCCTCTTCTGACATGGCCGTGCCGCAGTCGTTCTCGTCCCGGTACGCCGGCCTCGCGCCGGTCGCGGTCGATGACCGCATCAGTCTCGCCCAGCGGCCGCCTGTCGCGGACCCGCTCCCGCTTGACAGCATCCTCCACACGGTCATCGGCACGGAGACGCTGGATCTGCTGGCGTTTCAGTACTACGGACGCGAGGACCTGTGGTGGCGCATCGCGGACGCGAATCCGGCGCTCGCGCCGTTCACGCTTGCACCGGGGCAGGTGATCGCGATTCCGCCCCTGCGCGTGGCGACGCGCACGACGCTCGGCTCGGGGAGTCCATAGCGATGGCCGACGACCTGTTCTATCGCGTCGGCATCGAGTCGACAGGCGTGAAATACGACCTGTCGAACGACCTGGGATCGCTCACGGTCGAGCAGCGGGCGTCGCAACCGTCGAAGGTCACGATCGAGATGCGCGATCCGTTCAAGGTGTTCGGTCATGCCATTCAGCCGGGCATGAAGCTCGACGTCGAGCTCGGCACCGCGGACGCCCACGCCATCGTCTTTGCCGGCCGGATCTACCAGGTAAACGGGACGTTTCCCGAGCGCGGCGTTCCCACGGTCACCATTTCCGCCTACGACGGAACCATGGCGATGGGGCTGAAGGAGCGGAACCGCGTTTTTACGGACAAGACGCTGTCCAAAATCGTGAAAGAAGTGGCGGGCGCACCGCCCTACCAGTTCGCTGGCGTCCAGGTCGACGTGAAAGGCGACCCCAGTTTTCCGGGCAACGGCATCCGCCAGCGCGAGGAAACCGATCTCGCGTTTCTGATCCGCCTCGCGGCTGCGCACGGCTGCGCGATGACCGCCGCCCCCGCCAAGTCTGGTGAGCTGCTCGAGTTCAAGGCCGAACGGAAGCTGATCGACGGCGACCCGGAAGTGAAGCTCTACTACGGACGCTGCGACGTGGAGAACAGCCTGCTCAGCTTTACGCCGTCGAGCGACATCGGGCGAGTTCAGCTCCCGCGAGTCCTCGCCGGTGTGGAGTACGAGAGCGGCAAGGCGATCTCCGCCGGAAAGGCCGACAGCGACGACGTGAAGGATCTCAAGGACCCCTTCGCGCACGAAAACATGGCGGCCTTCACCAAGCGCTATCCCGATCGTGGGCCCAAGCTCGACGCCCTCGCCGGAACTGCCGAGGCGACGCGTACGACCTTGGAACAGGAGCTCGGCACGGTGATCCGAGAGACGGTCCCGACGTTCACCACGGAAAAGGATCTCGCCCAACGGCGCCAGAACCAGTTCAGCACGCAGCGGCTCGGCATGGAGGCGAGCGCCGTGACGCTGGGCAATTACCGCCTGCGCGCGCAGCGGACCGTGGGCGTGCTCGACGTGGGAGGCCAGTTCTCCGGGAAGTGGTTCATGACGCAGGTGCGTCACACGGTCAACCGCAGCGGTTTTCGCACGGAGTTCGAATGCCGCCGTTGAGCCAGCCATGACCACCGGCGTCGCAGAGTCGACCGAGACCAAGAAGTACTACGGCAAGTACGCCGCCGTGGTGCTGAAGAACGATCCTCCCAAAAAGGGGGATCATCGCGGCGAGCTCCTGGTGGAGATCGAGGGGCTGCTGGAAGAGCAGCCGTCGGATGCGACAGGGCAGACGCCGCGAAAGATGCAGGTGCTGGCGAAGCCGTGTTTCCCGGCGGGTTTCTTCTTTCTGCCCGAGCCGCAGGCGCACGTGTGGGTCGAGTTTGGGGGGGGCGAGATCGACGAGCCGATCTGGTCGGGCGTGTGGTATGCGGACAAGGAGCCGCCCAAGACCCCCGAGGGCAAGGCTCCGACCAAGGATCAGCGCGTGCTGCGCACCAAGTTCGGCCACGTCGTCTTGCTCGACGACACGAGTGGAAAGGAGAAGGTCGTGGTGCGCACCCGTGACAGTTGGGTCACGCTCGACGACAAGGGCATCAAAATCGAAGATCAGGCGAACAAGAACACGGTCACGATGGACTCCAGTGGCGTCGTGCTCGCGTGCGGCGACTCCCGCAAGATCACGGTGAGCTCGAGCACCGTGAAGATCGAATAGCGATGACGACTCCCGGGCTGGATCTCACCCGCGCCGTACAGGATCCCAACCGCGAGCCGCGAGGCTTTGCGTTTCCGTTCCGGATCGATCCGTTGAGCGGCGGGATTGCCTGGGCGGAAGGGCAGGTCAAGCTGCACGGCAACGTCATGCACCTGTTGCAGACGAATCCAGGAGAGCGGGTCATGCGCCGCGCGTACGGCGGTGGCTTGCGTGATCTCGTGCAGGATCCCAACGACGACGTGCTGCGCGCCCTGGCGCAGCACCGGATCGGCACGGCGATCGCCGAGCACGAGCCCCGCATTCGGGCGCAGCAGATCACCGTGCAGTCGGACGATGGCGATCCAGGCCGCGCCGGCGTTCTGGTCGAGATCGCGTATGAGGTTCGCCGCTCGCATCAGCAAGGCTTGATGAAGGTCCCGCTTGGCGCGGGAGGGGGGGCCGGAGGCGCATGACGACGCCGATCACGCCTCCGCGCATCGACTACACGCGCAAGGACTACCAGGCATTGGTCGGGGCCCTGCTCGAGCTTGGCCGCACGAAGCTGCCGGAGTGGACGGACCAGTCCGCCAACGATCCGGGTGTCGTGTTGACGGAGTTGTTCGCGTACATGGGCGATCTGGTGTTGTACACAGCCGACCGCACCCTGAACGAGGGTTTCCTGGACACGGCGGTCGAGGCGCGCAGTCTCGTGAACTTGCTGCGGCTCATCGGGTGCGAGCTGCGGCCATCCCGTCCCGCGGCCGCCGATTTGACGTTGTTGTTCGATCCCGCGAAGACCGACACGGTCACGATTCCGAGCGGCGCCGCGTTCGAAACATCGATCAAGATCGACAATGAACCGGTCAAGTTCCGGTATGTGGGACTGCCGCTGGCCATCAAACTGACCGACTTGCAACCCCCCGTCGTGTGGACCGACGGCAAGAGCTACCTGCGCTACGACACGCTGCCGGTGATCCAAGCCGACCAGAAGGTTGACGGTGAGATCGTCGCGTCCGCCGACGCGTCCCCCGGTCAGGAGTATCGCCTTGTCAAACCGCACGTCGTTGATGACACGCTGCTGATCCGCGTCGATGAAGGCGGCGGGCCGGTCGCCTGGACGCGCAAGTCGAGCCTGTTGCAGAGCAAACCCAGCGACCGGCACTACGCGGTGCGCCACGACTCCGATGAGTATACCTGGGTGTCGTTCGGCGATGACCGCTACGGGCACGCGCCCGCGCGCGGCTTCAACAACATCACCGCCGATTACCTCGTCGGCGGCGGAGCGAAGGGGAATGTGCCGCAAGACACGATCGTCAAGTCCATCGACGTGTCCGATCCCCTGCAACTGGTGTCCAACGTCAAAGCCGCGAACGGCGGCCTGGATATCGAGCCCGTCCAGGAAGCGGCGGCTCGGGGGCCACGGCAGTTCCGCTCGATGGATCGCGCCGTGACCGCCGAGGACTACGAGAGCCACGCGAAGGCCCTTGGCGTCGGAAAGGCGAGAGCCCGGGCGGCGAGCTGGAATCGCATCGAGCTGTTCGTCGCCCCGCCCGTCGGCGGCTTTCCCAGCGAAACGCTGAAACAGGATCTGCTGCGCTACTTCGAGCAGAAGCGCATGCTCACGAGCATCGTGGACGTCCGCGACCCCTACTACGCCCCGGTGACGATCGTGGGCGAGCTCGAGGTGGAACCGTACGTCTTTCAGGCGCAGGCGCGGCGCGCCGCGGAAACAGCGGTACAGGAGTTCATGAGCTTCAAGAACCGCCGATTTCAGGACGTGTTGCACCTGAGCAAGATCTACGAAGCCATCGAGGGCGTGCAGGGCGTGAGCTCGGTTAACATCAAGCAGTTCTCGAGGCCGTACCGTCTCGGCGACCCCCTGTTCGGCACGAATCCGCCGGACCTTCCCAAGTCCGGCAAACTGATCTTCGAGTGGGATGAGATCCCGGTGCCGCAGGATCCGGTCGGCATCGTCTTCAGCGACGTCAGCGGCGGGGTGACCGGTGCCGCGTGATTTCCGGGTCGACACCGACCTCCGGCCCGGGCGGGCGCGGATCTCCTGGGCGGAGCGCGTCTCCGGTACGAGCCGGCCGACATTCCAGCTGCTGCGCCGCCGGTTCGACTTCCCCACCGCCGCGAGCGACGGCGCGCCTGTCTTCGACGTCGATGCCCTGTTCCAGCCACCGGCGCTGGTCACTCCGTGGGCGAGGATCGACCGCGAGCGCTGCACCGCGGTCAACACGCGTGCCGAGGACGGTTTCGTGCGGGGCATGGTCGAGCGCTTTTACACGCTCGACGTCAACGGCTACCTGCAGCTGGTGCGCCTGATCGTGAACATGTTCGATGACGTCACGGAGACGATGCAGGCGACCGAATTGACAGGCGTCTTTCGCGTGCAGGAGGGTTTTGGGCCGGCGGCCGCGCCATATACGCGAGCGCGGTATTGGGACATCTATGAGGTCGCGGGGGACGTCTACCGCGGCACCATACAGTTTCAAGAGGAGCCCGCGCCTCCAGGGACGCCGAATGAAATGCTGTGGGTGCCGGCGATCGGCCCCCCGCGTAGCGTCAGGTACGCCGCGCGGCGCAGCGAGAGTATCTCGTCCTCGGGGCAGACATTTACCGTCACGGGGAGCGGCGGAGAGCCGGCGGGACGCCTGGCGATCGAGAGCCAGTTCGTTCCGGAGGCCGGGGTTACGGAATGGCGCTTCGCCATCGAGGACGGCGATTTGGAGCCTGGCGCCTTCTACTATTACCGCCTCTTCAGCGCCAGCGACGGTCCGAACCATCCACCGGTGCGCGGCAGCGCCCTCGCGGGCGGCGACTACGGGTCCCATGACCTGATGTATCGGCTGTTGCCACCGGTGCATCAGGTGCAGGACGTGGACCCCACCAAGATCGATGGCGGCCGGCCGCTGTTTCGTTTCCTCGAGGCATTCGGGCACGGCGTCGACCACTACCGCGCCCAGGTCGATGCGATCGCGACGCGTCACGAGATTGCGACGGCGCGTGCCGACTTCCTGCCCCATCTCGCTCGCATGATCGGCTGGGTTCCCGACTTCACGGTCCCCGAGCATACGCAGCGCCAGGACATCCGGTTCGCGCCGGAGGTTTTCGGTGGCCTCGGCACGCGGCCGAGCGCGCCGGCGCTGGTGAACCGGGTCACGGGGTGGCCGAGTCGGGTGAAGGAGTTCGCGCGCAACGTGCTGCTCACGAACGCGCCGGAATTCATCCCGATCTGGGAGATCTGGCAGGTCACACGCAACGGACCGAACGCGTGGTCCGCGCCCGCGCCGTTGTCGATCACGACGTCGATGGATGGAGCACCCACGGCGCTGCGCGACAACGGCACCGTGTGGATCGTCTGGCATTCCGATCGCGGTGGTCAGCGGGAACTGTGGTTCCAGCGGATTGGCGTCGACACGGAGCCACAGCGGGTGATGGGACCCCCGGCGCCCGGAGCGGACGTCCCGACGTGGGTCGATGAGTCTCCCGCGCTGGCGCTGGACGGCACCGATGTCCGGCTGTTCTGGGCGTCGGACCGGGGCGGCTCGCGTGACATCTACACCACCGTGCTCACGCCGACCGCGGGGCCGATCCAGAAGCTCACCGATCATCCGAAAGAGGATGCGCGTCCCGCGGCCGTCCACGACGGCACGGATCTGTGGGTGTTCTGGGATTCGGATCGACGCGGCGTGCGCGACATCTGGTACCGCCGGCGCGCCGGCGCCGTGTGGAGCGAACCGGCGCGGATGCCCAAGCCCCCCGAGTTGGACCTCGCGCACGACTCGTCGCCCGCCGCGGTCGCGATCGGCGGCGACATCTGGCTGTTCTGGTGCCGCGACAAAGGGGATCGCCGCGAGATCTGGCGGCTCGTCGTTGTAGGCGGGGACCTGAGCAACACCGGGGCGCAGCAGTCCATGAGCGAAGATCTCCGCGGTGGCGTCCGCGATGAGGCGCCCGCGGCCGTCCCGCTGGCAACGACGACGGGAACACAGGTGTGGCTGCTGTTTCACTCCAATCGTGGCGGCCCCTGGCAGATCTGGACGCATGTGTACGACGGCACGTGGTCGACCGGCGCGCAGCGCCTCAGCCCGGAGGTGACGGCAGAGACCGAGCCGGCGGGCTACGAGGACGGGGCGGGTCAGCTGTGCGTGCTGTGGACGTCGCAGCGGCGTACGCGCTGGTACCAGTCGCGCACGTTGGATCTCAACGACCTGCACGTGATCGCCGAGATCGGGACGTTCAACGATCACGGGCACTATGTCTACGACACGGGGGACAAGGCCGACGACTGGTACGCGCGCGGGACGGTGGGTGTGTATCTCGAGCCTGCTTCGCCGGCGAGCGACGTGACGGTGGCGGCGCGGCGCGCCGATGATTTCCTCGCGCCGTTCCGACCCGCGTGCGTGCGCTACGTGTGGCCGCTGGGGGACCTGGCGCACGAGGAGGCGATCGACGTGGGGTCGTTCGTGGGCGAAACGTGGTCGGATTCCTGAGGAGCCGCTGACGCATGGGCAATTTTTCCCGGCCTCCTGAGCAGCGGCTCGACGACGCGACGAGCAAGCACTACGTCGGCGTACGCGTGGAGCAGGGGGTGCCGCTGCTCGACGCCGACCTGCACCTGCTCGACGGTTTGCATCGCCATGAGCTGGAGCAGGTGGGCCGTTGGATGCTGGGGAATGGTGTGCCGGTGGGGAGCGATGCCTTCCGAGTCCTGGCGCTCCCCGGGGGCGGCGTGAACACCGTCGTGTTGCGGGCGGCTGCCCCGGGGGCCGGCGGATCGACGCTGGCGGTCGATGTGACGGCATCGACCGGCGCGGCGGCGCTCGGCTTCGGCATCGCGAACTCGAGCTCCGCGGGTCTGGCGAACCAGCGGGCGGAACTCCTGACCTCGAAGCCGGGCCCCTTCGTGCTCGCGAACGGGATGACGCTGGTGGTCAGCGCGAACGGCCAGGGGCCGGAGACCGTGACCTTCCAGACGGCGGACTTCGCCAACATCGCTGCCGCAACCGCTGCCGAGGTCGCGACGAAGGTCAATGCCGCGGCGACGGGCGTGACGGCCGCAGCCGGGGCCGGGAACGATTTCTTCGTGACGGGCGGCGACGGGACGACGGCAGGTGCGGGCCGGATCCTTGTCGATGGGTGGATGACGCTGATCGAGCGCGGGCTGCGTTACCGCGAGCAGCCGTTGTTCGAGAATGCCGCGCTGGCGCTGGTCTGGGGCGTGGATCAGGTGGGCAGTATCCCTACGCCTTCCGTCAACGAGGTCCAGACGGTGTTCATCGACGTGTGGCACCGCGAAGTCGCCCGCGCGGAGGACGCCGCGATCATCGATCCGCGAATCGACATCCAGACGGCGGTGAGTCTGCGACGGGAGTGGGCGGTGCGAGTCGTCGCCGCGGCGAACTATGCCGCCACGTTGGCGACCAAGCCGGTGGGCCACGCCTACTATCCCTTGGCGCAGCTGCATCGTTCGGCCAACAACGCTTCGATCGGGTCCGCGATGCTGGAGGACGTGCGCGACACGGACGCCTCGCTGCGCTCCGAGATCGCCTTTCGGAACACCAGTGGCCTGATCGTCGTCGGGACCAAACGTTTCCGCGACATGCTGGTCCTCACGCGCGATAGCGCGCGGTCGTTCATCACGTTTCTCATGACCAAGTTCGTCGCGCCGTCGTCGCAGTACCTCGCCGCCGAGATCCTGGGAATCGAGACCCTCAGTGCGGTTGCCAACACGGCGGATCAGGCGTTGGTCGCCGTCAACGCCCAGACGCTCGGTACGCGCGCAGCGCTGCGCGTCATGCAGCAGCTGTACGATGCAGAGAAGCGTCTCGTGACGGTGTGGCAATCCACCGTGCTGCCGCTCGTCAAGAGCGGTTCCCAGGTGTACAACGCGACCTTCGGCGACGCGTTCTTCAAGATCAAGGGATACCTCGACGGTCCGCCCCTTGGCGGCAGTGTTCCGATCGTGGCCGCGATTGCCGCGGCCGATCTGGACGGCGCGGTCACGTCACAGGAACAACTCGCAGGAGAGATCGGTGGGCTGGCGGGCAAACCCGTCGGCGTCCTGGCCCTCAAGTACCTCGGTTCGCAGTCGGGGCAGGTCAGCGGGAATACGCCGCTCGACTTGAAGTACGAGGTGTCGGGCTCGGTGACGCCAGCCGACGATTTGGACGTGCAAGTGTTCATCGATCCGCAGTGGGCGACGGGCCTCAAAAACGGCGATGGGAGCACACCATTTGCCCTGCAAGGGGGACCGGGCGACTTCACGCGCCAGTTCTTCCTCACGGTCACCCCGCCGGCGAACGGCCAGACGCTCTACAGTGTGGAGGTGCACGCCCGCCACAACTCCGGTGGCCTCGCGTATCTCACCGGGCAGAAAATCCTCAAAGTCGGCGATGTCCCGCCGCCGTCCGAGCAGCTGTACGAAGTCCGGATCAAGAACACGGTGTTGGTGCCGAGTGGCGGCGAGTTCCCGGTTACCGTCAACACCCAGGAAACGATCACGTTCCGCTTCGAAAACCATACCGTCCAGCCGATTTCGATCGACTGGACAGGCAGCACGTCGGGCACCTGGACCATCACGAAGGGGACGGTACCGGCCAATCCCGTCGCAGCCAACAACGGGGCCGATCTCACGTACGCCTTCAAGGCGCCCAATGCACCGGGGGATCATGTGGTGTTCACGCTGACCGTCAAAGATCTCGCGGCAACCACGCTTGCGGCGCTGGCCGTCAAGCTCGTCTCGAAGGCTCTATGACTGGGGGTCACATGAACTACCGGCACACGCTCATCACGCCGGCGGCGGGAGTGCGAGGCCTGATACTCGCCCTGCTGCTCACAGCGCCGCGGACTGCCTACGCGGCGAGCGACACGCTGTGCGTACGCAACGCTTCTGCCATGAGGGGCACCTGGGCGATCAACGGCATCGTCGCGGGAGGGGTGACCACATCGACGTGCTCGCAGTCGTCGGCGCAGTCTGAAGCCTGGGGTCGCGCGGCTCCCTACAACCTGGTGGTCAACACGACAAAGCTCCCAACCGGTAACGCATCGGCGGGGGGGACCATTTCATTCACGGACGTCGGCGGGCACTTGTATATCGGGTTCACGATGCACGATGACCACGATCTGTCCGATTTCGATCAGGTGTTCGTGTTTTTCGACCGCTTGAATGACGGTGATACGTGGGCCGCCGGCGATTTCTACCTCAAGGTCACGGTTGGACCGGGCACTCCCCAGCAGACCCCCGTCGACCCGATGGCCGCCGGTCCGAACGGGTGCAGCCTGAGCGCGACGGTCGAAGTCTTCAAGTGGACTGGTTCAGCGTGGGAGGGGAATGGGCCCCTGGCGGCGTCGGTGAGCGCCAAGGCGGCGTACGACTACGACCAGACGATAGACGCCGAGCACAACCTGTGGAATCTCGAGATCGACCTGACCGTGGCCCCGTTCGGGCTGACGACCAGCAAGTTCGCGATGGGGACCTACGTGTTTCTCGACGACAATCACGGCCAAACCGGCGTGAAGGGCAATGTGCTGCGCTGGCCGGAAAGCCTGGCCGAACGGGCGATGGGTGACGGGGACTTCACGATTTCTCCCCTCGACGCCGCGACCTTGGCGAACCTCAAGTTCGGCGACCAGTGCTTCGACGTGCGCTTCACGGCGGCGCCGCTCACCAGCAATTCGATGACGGAAGTGAATGCCACGGGGCCGACGACGTTCAAGATGTGGTATTACGTCGACGGGCCCGGAGACACCGAGACGTCCGGTGCCGACTCTGGAGACGTCCGGATCGTGGTGTACCGCTACACCGCCACCACGTCGTGGCAGACGATCTTCACCGATACGAAGAAGCAGCGGCCGTCGACCTACAACTCGACCCACAGTACGACGTTTACCATGTCGAGTCCGCCGCCGAGCGGGTCGACCGATTTCTGTTCCGACATCTACGTCGAGAGTAACTGGCCGCTGGACGACGATCGCAGCGATGGCAGCAATCACGTGCACGTCAACTACATCCCCTTCGGCACGTCGGAGGTCACGAAGGAAGTCGACCTCAGCGTCGATAGTGTTCCGGCCCGTGCGAGCTCCACGGACCTGGTGTTGCACATCTATACGACCAACGATCCTGCGAAGCGTGTGAGTGTCGGCCACCCGCCGCGCGGCAGCGCGCCCGTGATCCTGGTGGGCGGGCTCCTGCTGGGCGTGGCCGTGGCCGGGCGACGGCGCCGGATGCTGGCGTCGCTCAGTGTCGCCCTGGGGATGGTCGCCATCATCAGCGGCTGTCCAAAACCCGGCGGCCAAGCCGGGCCGATTGGGACGGCACGCTGGAGCCTGGCGAACGCCGGCGAGCTGGGTCTCACGCCGATCGCAGGACAGCCCGGCTGGTACCGCATGCCGGGGAGGCGCGGCCAACTCAAGCGTGCGCGGTTCCAGTTCACCGGCCAGCCGCTCCCGTATCGGACGGTCAGCGACACGCTGCGGATGGCGGCAGACTCGACGGGTCGCCCGGTGATGATGCGAGTCCCGGCAAAGGCTGGCCAGGTCGTGAGTGTGTTTGCCCTGGGCAAGGTCGACGTGGATGGGCCCGATGGACCCCTGCCTCCAGCGGATGCTAACGGCGTGCTCCGACCGGTCGAGCGCCCGCAGATCTCGGTGGCCGTTGCGGCCCCCGTCACGTACCTGCTGGGACGCGGCGAGTACGCGCCCGCCGAGAACGTCGGCACGCTCGTCGGCTCGTTCGATGGCTTCAAGACGAGCTTTCTGATCGGTACGAATTCGTCATTCGTAGTCCCCCGCGGTGCCGAGCAATTGATGATCGCGGTGAATGGGTCTGCGTTCGACTATCGACGGGCGACCGGCGCGTATCTCATCAAGTGGCTCATCACCTCCGGTCCATCATTGCCGACGGCGAACTTCTCCGGCATCGATGCGCCGTTGCATCGGCCATTCCGGCTCTACGGATGGGACGTATTGAGTTCGGTTCACTTGGTCACGTATTACGAAGCCGAGCAAGTCGATCCGAAGACTTACGCAAAAGCCATGGGATTGGGGAAGTTGGGCGAGGCCCACATGAGCATCTACGAAACCCATTGACACGTGAATGCTGCGCTTCCCGTCGGCTGCTACCGTGACACGATCTCCGAACGGGGGATCGTCCGGTGGCAGGCCGGCGGGTGGCGGCACAACGTGATCGTCTCCTCGGCCTGGCCCCTGGTGACGGCTCTACTAAGGAAGGAGCCCAACGCCCTCGGCATCAGCTTCTGCGCCGTGGGCGAGGGCGATCCTGCCTGGGACAGCACCCCGCCGCAGCCGAGCCCCGAAACGTTACGCCTGCGGCGCGAGATCGCGCGCGCGCCCGTGGGCGTAGCCGACATGCGGTACATCGACGCCGCTGGTCGGCCAGCTCAAACATGGACCCACCGGCTCGAGCTCACCGTCGTGATCCCAGCGGCGCCGAATCCGCGGCAGGTGCGGGAATTCGGGTTAGTGGGCGGCGACGCCACGGGCAACGCGAACAGCGGGCGGCTCATCAACTACGCCGTCCATCCCGTGATCGAGCTGCGCGCCAATCAGACGCTGACCCGCACGATTCGCCTGAACTTCCGGCCGGGCGGGAGCGCGAGCGGCGAACAAGCGGGCGGCGTGCCCATGCACTGGCTGGGCGATCAGCCCGTCACGTTGATCGATGGCGTGGGAGACACCGTCGCGACGGCCCTCAAAGACACCGGCGTCGATACGGTGCGCGAGCTCGCCACCCTGAAGCTCGATGGGCTGCCCAAGGGGGTGTCGCGCTCGCGTGCCGTCGAGCTGCGGGCGAAGGCGCAGCTCGCGATGCAGACCGCGGTGCAGCTCGTGCGCGCCCCGTCATTCAACGACAAAACCATCGACGACGTGCTCAGTGCGACGCCCGATGAGTCGGTGCCTGTCGACACATTGGGTCGGCTGCAGGGTCAACTCGGTCTCCTCCAAGTCGCGCTTGATGCACGCTGGCTGAAGCGGCGAACGATGGCCGACCTGCTCGCGTCACACGCGCCGTAGGAAGAGGATCGTATGTCGGATGTGATCATCGTCGACGGAGATATGGTGAATTTCCTGCCCAGCTTTGGGGTTGCGACGGTCGTCCCCGTGCCCACGACGATCTCGGGGTCGGCGGGCAACACGAAAGTCGGCACGAAAGCACCGGCCCTCGAAGGAGATGAGAAAAACGTCGAGTCGCAAAACTGCATGTACACGACCGCGACCTACGTTACGCCCGGCACCGGCACGCTCAAAATCGACAAGCTGAACAGCGATCAGCTGACGCAGAGTACGACGATCGAGGGCAAGAAAGTCATTCTCAAAGGCAGCCAGTTCGATGCCGTATTCGAGGTCCAGCAGCCGGCCAAGTCCTCGTCGAGCCCTCCGGTTCCAGACTCCACGCCGAAGTACTCGGGCGGCAAAGGCAGTTTCGTCGCCTCGAATCAGGTGGTTTTCGCGAGTTGACCGTGCCCGCCGCGCGCAACGTCTTCGCCTGCCTGGTGCACGAGAGCCCGGAATGCGTGCTGGATCTCGTCCGTAACCTGCGCTGCCTCGATCCCGCGTCCGAGATCCTGCTGTTCAACGGCGGATCCGATCCCGCACTACTCGACCATGGCCTGGGACTCGAGCGCTACGACGTGCACATCCATCCACGGCCGCAGCGCCTGCACTGGGGACGATTGCACGACTTCGCGCTCGAATCGATGCGCTACGCGCTCGAGCGATGGCCGTTCGCGACGCTCACGATCGTCGATTCCGACCAGCTCGCCTGCCGCCGGGGCTACTCCGAACGCATCGCCACCTTTTTGCGGGATCACCCGCGCGCGGGAATGCTCGTCAACACGCCACAGGTGCAAGTCGCGCGCACGCGGGTGGGACCGGCGGCAGCGGCGCTGCGTGAGCGGGAACTATGGCGGCCGCTGCTCGAGCGCTTCCCAGACGGCGGCCGCAAGTTTGTGCACTGGTCGTTCTGGCCCGCGACGACATTCACGCGGGACGCCGCCGTCGCGCTGACGCAGCTCACGGCGGACCAGCAGCTCCAGGAGATCCTCGCGCGCAGCAAGATCTGGGCGACCGAAGAAGTCATCCTGCCCACGCTGGTGGCGCTGCTGGGCTTCGACATCGTCAAGAGTCCGTGCAGCTACGATTTCGTGCAATACCGTGCGCGCTTTGCGCCGCAACAGATCGATGAGGCGCTGACGCGCAGCGACGTGTACTGGCTGCATCCCATTGCACGCCGGTACGCCGACCCGCTGCGCGCCAGATTGCGAACGTTCTGGCGCGGGTACGGCGCCGCCGCTGCGCAAAAGGATCCGGCGCGGCCGCCGCCAGCGCCTAGACGGTTGCTCCTGTCTCGACCACTCCTCGACCGCATGAAGGCCATCGATGGCTGGTTGGAAGAGGACGAAGCGGACCTCGTCATCACGGCCGCGGCCGACGCACTACAACGGTTTTCGGGCGCGCAGTCGGTGGTGGAGGTTGGGAGCTACTGCGGCCGCTGCACCGTGCTGCTGGGCGGCGTGGTCCAGGCCCTGAGCCCGGACAGCCGCGTGTACGCCATCGATACCCACGACGGCGTGGTGGGCGCGGTCGATCGCGGGCTCCGGACGACTCCGCCCACGATCGACCGGTTTACCGCGAACATCGCGGCTGCCGGCCTCACGAGCCTCGTGGAGTCGGTCCGGAAGCCGTCCTACCAAGTCGGATGGGCGCAGGCGATCGCGCTTCTGGTCATCGATGGCCTTCACGATTACGTCAACGTCGCGCGCGACTTCCGCCACTTCGAGTCGTTCGTCAAGCGTGGCGGGATCGTGCTGTTTCACGATTACGCGGACTACTTCCCCGGCGTGCGCGGCTTTGTCGACGAGCTGCTCGATACGGGCGCCTACCGCAAAGTCGCCTGCGTGCGCAGCCTGATGGTCGTCGAAAAGGTCGGGGATCTGCCCGCGCGGCCGGCTGCCGCTCGCCCACTCGTCTCCTGCATCATGCCGACCCATAACCGCCGTGTGTTCGTGCCGCGGGCGGTGGCGCAGTTTCTTACGCAAGACTACGCGCACCGCGAGCTGATCATCGTCGACGACGGCACGGACATTGTTGCCGATCTCATTCCGCCCGACCCGCGGATCCGCTACGTCCGGTACGAGCGGCGCCTGGCGCTTGGCGCCAAGCGCAACGCGGCGTGCGAGCTGGCACGCGGCGAGCTGATCGCTCATTGGGACGACGACGACTGGATGGCCTCGTGGCGGATCGCCTATCAGGTGCGTGCAATGCGCGAGCATCCGGATGCGGACATCTGCGGGTTGGCGCGCATTCTTTTCTACGATCCCAACCAACATCGAGCATTCGAGTACGCCCCGGAGCCAACGGCGCCGCGGTGGGTGGCAGGGGGCACCATGTGCTACCGCCGAGCGTGGTGGGAAGCGCACCGCTTCGCCGATATCGATCGCGGGGAGGATACGCGCTTCGTCCGGGCCGTCCCGCAAGATCGCATTCTGCCGCTGCCTGATCAGCGGTTCTATGTGGCCACGATGCACGCCGGTTCGATGACGGCGAAGCGCATCCGCCCGCCGCGTTGGCAGCCGCGCGAGGTCGATGACGTGGAGCGGCTGATGGCCAACGCAGCCCAGCGTATTGCCGCGGCTGGTGCCGTGTGAATCACGAGTATCTGGCGGCCCCAGCCAAGTCGCCCCAACGGACGACGGTGTCACGCGCGCCGCCGCGGATTTCGCCGGCGCGAGTCCACCAACTTGCCGGCAACCGCGCGTTCGGCCGTCTCCAGGCCAAGCTGACGATCAATCAGCCGGGGGATGCCTTCGAGCAGGAGGCCGATCGTGTGGCCGATCAGATCATGCGGATGCCCGAGCCGCATCTGCAACGCGAGTGCGCGTGTGGCGGGACGTGCGATGACTGTAAGACGGACAACGACGCACATGTGCAGCGCGCGACGACACCATCGAGCGTTCCGGCGCTTGGTGATGGGCACGCACCGCCGAGTGTGGAGGCAACGCTGCGTTCGCCCGGCGAACCGCTCGACGGCTCCACTCGCGGTTTCATGGAAAGCCGATTTGGCCGCGACTTCAGGGCGGTTCGCCTGCACAGTGACGGGCAGGCTCTCGCCTCGGCGCGCGACGTCTCCGCGCGCGCCTATACCGTCGGCAATCACGTGGTTCTGGGTGAACATCACATGCAACCAGGCACCGAGGACGGGCGGCGGCTCCTCGCACACGAGCTGACTCATGTGCTGCAACAAGGCGGCGCCGAAGCCGATGAGATGACGTGAGGCAGCACGCCGTCGAGCCCTCGGGCTCCGCGGAGCGCGTGCGGCGACGACCTCAGCCAATCGTTGCCTCGATCCCTGCTCGGCGCTTGCTCCCCGCGGGCAGTCGTGCCTTGCAAACCATAGTGAGGTCTGCGTCCCTCGGCCTTTTTCGCAAGCCCGACCGGCGCGTGCGATTCCCGACGCTCGAGGTGTGGAGCGCGACGCACGGCGGCGACTTTGCGTCGGCGGGGCGGGCCCTGAGCGGGACGGAGCGATTGACCGCGGCATCAGTCTTCCAGGCCGCCGTCGATCTCGACGCGGTCCGCATCGTCGAGTCACCGCTCGCCGCGGCGCCGACGACGCTGGGCAACTACATCCGCGTGCCACCACACTACAAGCTCGAGGACTGGGTGCTGGTACACGAGCTGACGCATGTGTGGCAGTACCAGACACAGGGTACGCGATACATCTCCGACTCGGCGTGGCATCAGTCGATCGGCGCCATCTTTTCCGGAAGTCGTCACGCAGCAGGCCAACTCACTGTCGAGCCGGGGAAGTCGATTCGCGACTATGCCGCGGAGCAGCAGGCCGTCATCGTCACCGAGTATTTCCAGGACCCGTCGTTCGCCAGTGATCCAGAAGTCCTGCGCATGATCGGCGAGGTCCGTGCGGCCAAGCGCCTCACCAGTGGCTTCATTCTCGACGAGGCTGCCTATGGGACCGGTATGGCGAACGAGCGCCGGTGGACCACGTTGCCCACGACTCCCCAGAGTTTTGCCGCGACGCCTGGTCTACCGCTGATCCGATGGGAGTTCTAGCCTGACATGATGGTCCGGTCCGAATGAGCCGAAGCGCCGTTCGCGCGCAGGTGGCCGGGGAGCAGCCCCGGCGACGAGCGCCCACCGAGGTGCGCCGCGCTCGTCCGATTGACGGTTGGTTGCATGCGATCGGGAACCGAAGCGTCGGGGTGTTGCTGCAGCGCAAACCCGCGCCCCCAGAGGCTCCCGAGACGACATCGGATTGCAAAGGCGTCGAGGCCAAACGCTGGATCAAACACATCGATGTGTTCCAGGAGCAGCCACAACACGTCGATTGGGAATGGAGCGACGGTAAGAAGGCAAGCGCCCGCTGCTCGACGGGAAAGGGGCACTGTTGCGTCGGTGCGGAGGCGACGCAGGGAGCCGCGTGCACCGAAGCCGGGTCCCGTATCGACGGAAGTAATTGCACGGCGGTCGGTGCGCATCCCGTCGAGCGGCGCCTACGCGTGAGTCCGAGTGGGGTCGAGTTCTGGACCGAGTTCATCACAGGCCGCGGCATGGCGCTGCACAAGTACGCCCCGGTCGATGGCACGCCCCTGTCGCACGGCTGCGTCCGCCTGGACGAGGGTGCCGCGATCAAGATCTGGTGCGGGTCGCGCGATCGCGCCACGTCCAAGACTCCCACGACGGTCGCGGTACAAGGGTTGGCGCGACCCCGCTGCGATCATCCGGCCCTCCACAAGGAATGGCGCGGTGACTTCAGCGATGCCGGGCGGAAACCGAAAGACGGCGAAACGTTCGACGCCAAAGCCCTTCACCACATCGCCGAAACGCGTAGCGAGCTGCGTAGGGCCCTCGGCGTCGACGAGAAGGAGCTGAATCGCCGGGTGGAAGACCTGCGCGGAAAGACACACGGCTTCGGCACGTCCGCGGGGGACCTGGCCGCGGTCGCGCGGGCGATCCCACACTGCGTACCGACCGAAACCGTCGAGGAGCATCGTCTCGGCGGAGTCGCTCTCAAGCCCGCGGCCGGCACGCCGCGGAGATTTGTCGCCACCCCGCCGTTCGATAAGCTGCTAGCGCCGTTCGCGCGTGACTATCGCGCGACCAAGGGTCTCACCGGAGCGCGGGGTGTCGTGGCGACGCACGCCAAGACGCTGTGGGCTACAGCGACGGCGCGCACGCACGGCAAGACCGCCGATATCGACGACCGCCCCCTGTACTGGACGCGCCTCGCCATGGAGCAGATGCTGCGCAGCAGCGCACCTGCCTGGCTGGATGCGCTCGATCCCGATACGCATCGCCGCACCCTCGCGGGTCTGATCGACCTGTTCGAGCAGGGTTCGCGCGGGATGACCAGCGCGACGTTCACGGACCCGGCTCGCACCAAACGCATCGTCATCAGTGGATTCGACCCGTTCGGACTCGACACGGAGCTCCGTGCAGCCAATCCGTCCGGCGCGGCCGTGCTCATGCTCGATGGGCAGCCGCTCCTCGCGGGGAAGACCAACGGGCGGATCGAAGGTGTGATCTTCCCCGTCCGTTATCCGGATTTCGATGCGGGCACGGTGGAGCGCTTCTTCGGCTCCTATCTGAGCGGAAAACATCCGGCGGATCTGCTCATGACGATTAGCATGGGCATCTCCAGTGATACCGAGCTCGAAGAGGCTGCTGGACGGCGCCGCTCGACCGCATTCCCCGAAAACCTCGGGCTGTCGGGCGGTGGCAGCCCTTCAGCGCCGGTGGAGCCTGCAGGACTGGCCCCGGGAGCGGAGTTCCTCACGACGACCGTTCCGTCCGCGTTGCTCGGCACGATGCGCGGCGCGCTGGGTCGCACGGGAGCATTGAAAACCGAAACCGAAGTCAGTGGCTTGGCGCCGCACAAGTCGAAAGCCAGTACCGGCACGGCCGCGTCAGCGACCAGTGGATCGTGGACGGCCGTGACGGGAAGCGGTGGCGGATTCCTATCGAACGAGATCTTCTACCGCACCCTGTTGCTCGTTCGAGCGCACAAGCACGTAGTGCCGATGATTCATCTGCACACGCCGCGCCTGATGGTCACAGGAAAAGGTGCCGGCGACCCCGCTTTCACGACGGCTCGCGACCAGATCGTCAAAGCGGTGCGCGATGTTTTGGTAACTTCGCTGCCGAGTCTATGAAAACCCTTCAGGCCGCCCCGAAGCGTCCGGCTCCGGCTCCGGCTACCTTCTCCCGCGCCCGCGCCTCACCCCCGCATCCGGTTATGCAGCTCCGGCGGACGGCGGGCAATGCCGCGGTGGGTCGGTTGAGCGGGGGACAGGCGCTGGAGCCTGCCGTCCGGCACGCGCACGAGCGGACATTCGATCGCGACTTGAGCAGCGTGCGTGTGCATGCCGACCGAGACGCGGCGCACGCCGCCCTGGCGCTGAATGCACGCGCCTACACCTACGGCACCGACATCGTGTTTGGAGCGGGCGAGTATCGCCCGCACACCCCCGATGGCGGGCAACTGCTGGCCCATGAACTGACCCATGTCGCCCAACAAGCCGCGAGTGGCGAGGCACGAATACAACGGCAGCCAAAGAAGGACGAGCAGCCGCTTTGGCAGAAGCACATGGACGAGATACTCCCGCACCTCGGCTTGGTGGCGGAGATCGATCGGTTCACGACGTTGGTCGATGCCCTGGGTGTCACGGAGCTGGAGCGGGTGATCGAGCTGATTCATGGAAACAAGGATGCGCGGAAGCTCGTGAAGCAGCACGGCGCCCTCGGCATTGTCGCGATCGCCGATACGCTGACCCGCAAACGGCTGAACGTTCCCCTGACCGATCTCGATTTGCCGGCCGCGGAGTTTCTCTTGACGCATTTCCCGACTCGGACGCGACCCGTCCCGAAGCCGACCAAGGCGCCGCCGGGGCACGTCTTTCCCGAGGAAGCAGTTCGGGACGCGTACGTCGAGTTTCACCGCAACTCGCTGTTAGACATCGAGGATGAGCAGAAGCACAAGATCCGGCGCAACTGCATCCTCATCGTGCGCGACCTCGTCCCGAAGCTCTTCAACGCCGACCCCAAGCTGGCGAAGCGAATCAGCGCGAAGCTCGGAACGCTCAGCGGCGGCACGTTGACCATGCCGCACGCCGGCGCGGCACTGTCTGACCTCGGCGTCGGTGGCAAGGCGACTGACATCAAATTCAAAGACGGCAATGGCGTGAAGAACAATCCACCGCAGACGATGGAAAGCAGCGCCTGGGACGCCATTATCGGCGCGGTCGGCAAAGACTACGGCTGGCACGTGTTCGGCGTCTCCGTGCTTTCCGGATTTCACAGCGCGACAGTGGTCGTGGACAACCAGCCGGGTGGCAAACATGTCTACTGGGCCGACCAGTGGAACATCGCGCAGGGTGAGCAGTACGGGCAGATCAAAGGCGCCATCTCGGGATTTCGTGAGTACGACGACGGGGCCAAGTTCGACACGTTCATTCAGGATATCACCTACAAGTGGTGGACCACCAAGATCCATGCCGAAGACTCAGCATGCGCCAAGCGGCGCGCTGACCTGAAGAAGAAAGACTGGAAGACGTTCTGCCAGTATCCCGGGACGTTGCGGATCTGGCACTTTCGAACGAAGGCGAAGTGAACGCATGAATGCGGACCGTACGCGGATCTCCGCCGAACGCGCCCGGGACGCGAAGAGCGAAAGAACGCGCGTACCTACCGAAGTGGGGAACGTCGGTCCCCTCCCGCTCGCGCGACGGCTACGACAGCTCGGCGGTAATCGGGCGACGGCGGCCGCCCTGCGTTCGGTTGGGATTCAACCCAAGCTGCCGATCACCGAGCCGGGCGATGCGTACGAAGACGAAGCTGATCGGGTGGCTGAGCAGGTGATGCGAATGCCGACCTCGGGATCGGCGGGATGTCAGTGCGGCGGCACCTGCGATGATTGTCAGCACCATGGCCACCCCGTCGTGCAGCGTGCTGCACTCGGCGGCCATGCGGGACCCGAGGCGCCCCCGATCGTCCACGATGTGCTCCGCGCGCCGGGCCGGCCGTTGGATGCCGCCACGCGGTCGAACATGGAGTCGCGGTTCGGGGATGATCTTGGGGACGTCCGCGTGCACACCGACTCACACGCCGCGGAGTCGGCGTCGCAGGTGAGCGCACGGGCATACACCGTGGCCAATCACGTCGTGTTCGGCGCGGGCGAGTGGAAACCAGGTGATCCGGACGGCGATCGCCTGCTCGCGCACGAGCTCACGCACGTGTTGCAGCAGGGGGGCGGCTTGCACCGCAAGCCCGTGAAGCCGCCATACCGGGCGCAGATCGTATCGCCCCCGGACGCGGCCGGGAAGTCGGCCGACGTTCAGACGTGTCAGGATGTGAATGCGAAAGGCTGCCGCACTGACGTCCTCACGGCCGGCATGGAAGTGACGGTGACAAACGAATTCGTTGGCGGGTTGTGGCTGTTCGTGGAGCACCTGCCCAAAGAGGCCGTCGCTGCGCTTCACGGACAGAAATGGATCTACGTGCAGGCAAAGTTCGTGAAGCGCTTGCCGGCGGCCACGACACCGGTGAAAACCCCGCCGCCTGCCGCGCCCGATGCAAGCATCCAGCAGTTGAGCGACGCGGTCTATAGTCGTGACACCGGGCGGGTACGCGACATTCTGAATGCCGGAGGGCTGGAGAATGCGCTCGCGCTCCTGGGTAAGGTCCAGGCGGCGGCCGCGGCAAAAGCTCAGATTCCGCCCGTCCTGTACCTCACCGACGACTTCCCGCTGTCGAGCGGCGATGAGCGGACATTGCTGGTGGCCGTCGCCGCGCACACGGTGAGCCTCGGGCTGGGCCTGTCATCGGGCCCTGTCGCCGACGCGTACGACGAAATCATCGCCGCGTCGCAGCGGCTCGGCGGGCTCAGTGCCGGCATTGTGACCGTCTATCTCGACCGCAGAGGTGACGAAGCAGTCAAGAGCATCGTGGCGCAGCGACGCACGGAGCAGGTGCAGGGCGTGATCGAGCAGGTCGAGAGCTCGCGGAAGGCCGAGAAGGATCCGCTCGGTGTCTTCCAGAAACGCCTGCAAGAGAAGGCCCTCCGGCGACTCGAGGAAAACGAGGTCGCGGTCCGCAAGCAACGCGCCGCACTGGGCGAAGGCGGGTCCAGCGAAGCCTGGAACCGCCTGCAAAATGTCGTGGTGCCGGAGGCGATTCAGTACGCGCAACTCGGCGACATCGAGGAAAAGTTGACGGATCTGGTCACGCACACGAAAAAGGCGATCGATAGCGCCAAGCGGGGCAGCCACGACATGGCGGCGGTCCATTATGCCGAGGGGCGCGGCACGCCGCCGGAAGGAGCGTGGTGGCGGCCGAACAAGTTCCCGTTTGGCGGTGGCGGCGCCGAGTATCCGCCGAACGTCGAGGAGATCGAGACGGAGTTGCAGGAGGACGAGGGCCAGCTGGCGACCGTGCGCGACCAGCGCGCGAGCATCCGGAAGCGCGTACCGCTAGTCAAGGCACTGCGTCCCGCGCTCGTCGCGAAGTTGAAACGTGGGCCGGGACGCAGCGACGCGTCGGCGGTGGCCGCGTTTCGCCGTGAGATGTTCGCGGAGCTTCAGAAACAGGTTTTCGAGGTCGCGTCGAGCGGGATCAAAATGCTCCGCGCGGACGTCGAGGCAGGGCGGGCTCGCTTGTACAGTTTCGCACCGCTCGTTGCAGACGTAAAAGCGGAGCTCCTGCTCGGCGGCGATGCCGAAAAGCGGATCGATACCTGGGTCAAGGAGCAGACGGGCCGAGACGAGGAGATTCGGGTTCTGACCTCGGCACTGGCGCTCGGCTTGTCGCCGCTCTGGTTCGTGCCGGGGGCGCAGCTGATTCCCGCCATCCTCAGTGCCGTCGCTGCCGTGTACAACGCGGACATCGTCGGCGGGCAGTACGTCGCGGCGAAGGCGGGGATGGCCGGGAAAGACATCACCGCCGAGACGCCGGAGGACCTCCGCTGGGCGACCAATCTGGCGGTTCTCGACCTCGTCCTCGCCGGCGTCGACATCGGTGTTGCCGTGCGCAGTGCCTTTGCGGCGCGCGCGGCTGCCCGGGCGGCCGAAGAACTGGCGCGCGCTCGGCGCGTGGCCGCGGCAAAGGAAGCCGCAGACGCCGCGGAGGCCGCGAAGCAGGCAGCCAAACCGATTGGTCGCCGCACGAAAGGCGGACTCGAGGTCTTCGAGGGTGGTGGGGAATCGACGAGCGGGCCCCAAGGGAAGCTGCGAGCGATTGAAGGCGGCGGCCAGAAGCCCGTCCCGCCAAAACCGCCCCCGACGCCCGAGCCGGTCGAGATGCCGAAGCTCAAGACGGGCACGGACGCAACGGTGGAGGTTGTGGGCGGCGAAGTGGAACTGAAAAAGCCCCCCGGCGTCGATCCGACAAAGGCGCCGGTGGCGTCGGCAGGAAAGCCGCCGGGGAGCGGAGGCGCGACGAAGCAGGGGTCGCTCCGATCCATCGAGGGGGGTGCATCGGAGCGCCCGCCGCGCGGCGCGGGCCCACGCGGGACTCGCTTCGGCCGGACCTACCGCGTCCATGGCGACCCTGCGGCGATCGCCGATTCACAGCGAGGCTTTCAGGTCTATGAGTACCGCAACAAGGCGGGAGAACTCCTGTATGTCGGCAAGTCCGGCGGTGCAGCAGGTAGGAAACCGCTGAGCTGGCTCGATCGGCTGAGGGGCGAGCACGTTCAGAAGGAGTGGATTGGAGAGGCGCGGACCGTTACCGTCACATCCAATCTGGCGGAACAAGAGGCCTTTGCCCTCGAAGAAGCGTTGATACCGGAGGCGAAATACAACGTGCGACTAGGCGAACATTCGGCGCGATTCCCACAAGGTGGCACTTCCGCGTCGGCCGTGAGTGCGATGAAGCACGGCTCCGTCTACCGCTTCCCGCTCGACGTCATGTTCTGAGCCGAATCCGTGAGACGGACCCGTCCGCGACTCGTTCCGCTACGACCCCCAGCGGCGCCGGGATTCCCTGGCCGAACCCGGTCCTCGGGCCACGACACGGTTCTCGCCCTACAACACGCCGCCGGCAATCGCGCAACCGGCACGCTGCTGCAGCGCAAGCCCCGCCGCCACACGAGTGACAAGGTCGACCTGAAGACCGCCGAAACGGTGATGGGCTGGATTCTGCGGATCATCAACGAACTGTATGCCGGCAACCCATCGAAGCTGCCCGCTGACGCGGTGCCGGCGCGCTACAAGGAACTGTTGTCGTTGTGGCACGAGCTGACGTACGGGAAACTCGAAGGCGAGGAGTTTCTCTCACGCTATGCCCGCGCTTCCGCGCAGACGGAGCCGATCTATCAGGCCGTCGTGCGAGGCGGCGGCGGACAATGGCGAGACCTCCTGTTGCTACGCTGGTTTCCTAAGCACCAAGAATTCGAACGGCGCAAGGACGAGCAAACACGCATTCTGGCGCTGCTGAAAGACGCCGACCCGCTGTTTTGGCTTCACTACGAGCCAACGCCCGTCTCTCTAGGCGAGTTTCTCGAGACCGCGACTCGGAAGAACAGTCGCGAGGTGCCGCTCCAGCGTCCCGGCGGCATCCAGGTCGGAACCGCCAAGGCGGGCATCACCTATTACGCCTCGCAGCAGGAACCCCGGCTCCTGCTCTGGGCCTCTCCGACCGGCGTGTTCTTCTCGCTGGGCGATCAGATCTACATGCAGAGCTTGGAAGGCTTCTCCGAGGACATCATCATCGGGGCAGTCATCAAGGCCGCACAGGATGTCGCACCGTTCGTCGAGCTCATAACCGTGGTGATTGACATCGCGATCTCGCTCACGCCGGTGGGGCCGCTCTACGACTTGACGCTGGCCTCCAAGGCCGCGGCCGAGGGAAACTGGAAGGAAGCGGCGTTGAACCTCCTGCCGCACGTCCCGGTCGGCAGACTCGCGAAGCTCACCCGTGTGGGGCGCGTCGCGTTCCGCGCGGGGTCCAAGGGCGTCCAGGCCATCGAACGCGCCGTAGCCGGCGCCGCGACGTTCGCCGGTCGCGGGTTGCGCAAGGTCGCAGGCAAACTGAAACGCGGGCTGTGGGTCGTGACCGAGGGCGCGAGTGAGGTGGGAGGCAAGAAGGCGTACTACTTCCTCGACGAGGCAGAAAGCGTCTGGCGGGCCGTCCCCGAGGATGAGGCCGCAGCGTTCATCGCGTGCACGAAATGTGAGCTGACCAGATTGGGTAAAGGAGAAAGCCAATTCACCACAGAGGAGATTCAAAAGCACATTCTGGAGGAGACCGGAACAACGGTCCCTGTCGGCACCAGAGCACTAGAAGAAACTGGAGTGACGAGTAGGGCTCTTCAGGCAGTGCGGGCAAAACATCACCTGTTCGTGCAGCAACTGAGAAAGTGGTTCAAGAGCAAGGGGCTTGATATCGACCGCTACACGATCAAGCTCGCCGCAGACGAGCATCGGTTGATTCATAACGAGTACAGGTGGAACGAGATCTGGAAGGATTTCATGAAAGCGAATCCACAGGCATCGAAACGAGAGATCTTCGCTCAGATGAGGTCGATGCTCGCAGACTATGGCTTAGAGGGACTTCCGATCGTTCCGTACCGATGATCGAGCGCGCGCTCAAAATGTCCTAGTGCATATGTCGCTCCGCTCCTACGCTTGACTGTTCCTGCACGCACACCGGAGCCCTCGCGATGACCGACCTCGACCTCGACCGCTCCTACAAACGCGGCGACAACGCCCCCAAGGTCAAGCTCATCCAGGAATGGCTCTCCCTGAACGGCGTCCAGGTCTCGACCGATGGCGATTTCGGTCCCGCCACCGAAGCCGCCGTGAAGCAGTTCCAGAAACAGGCCAAGCTGACCGCCGACGGTGTCGTGGGACCCAAGACCTTCGCGAAACTCATCAAGCCCATGTCGGACGCCTTGAAGCCGATCACGTCTACAGGGAAGAGCCTCGGGCAAATGGTCGTCCTCTACGCACAACAGCACTTCCGCCAGGCGCCGCGCGAGATCGGCGGTCAGAACTGCGGGCCCTGGGTGCGCCTGTACATGGACGGGAACGAAGGCGAGCAATGGTCGTGGTGCGGCGGGTTCGCCTGCTTCGTCCTCAATCAAGCCTGCACGTCACTCGACGCGGCGCTCCCCATCACACCTTCATTCTCCTGTGACTCGCTGGCGGCGAGCGCCAAGCAACGCAGAATCTTCCTCGCCGAAGGCGCAGCCACCGACCACACCAAACTGACGCCGGGCTCATTCTTTCTCCTCCGCAGAACCGAGACCGACTGGGTCCACACCGGTATCGTCACGAACGTCGCCGCCGAGACGATCCGGACGATCGAGGGCAACACGAACGATGACGGGAGCCGGGAAGGGTACGAGGTGTGTCAGCGCATTCGTGGCTACGGTACGAAGGACTTCGTTGTCATCAAGTGATCAGCCACTGACTGCTCAAAAGATCATAGCGCGCCTCCACCTCACGCCCTAACCTGGAGAAACGGCACCGACCAAGCGGTCTTCTGTGATTCGAGTTCTGATCGTCGCACACATTCGACTCTACCGCGAAGGCTTGGCGCAGGTGCTTGCCCACGAGCCAAGTCTGTTCGTCGTCGGGATGGCGGCGGATCGCGAGGCCGCCGTCGCCGCCGCGGAGACGCTCAAGCCCGATGTCCTCCTGCTCGATCTCGCGATGGCCGAGAGTCGAGACCTCGTATGCCAGTTACAGGCTTCCGGCGCATGTGTGAAAGTGGTCGCGATCGGGCTGATCGAGGCCGAGGGAGAGGTCTTATCGTGCGCCGAGGTCGGCGTCGCCGGTTACGTGCCTCGTGAAGGATCGCTCGAGGATCTCGTCGAGGCCGTGGAGAGCGTCGGGCGTGGGGAGCTGCTCTGCTCGCCGCAGATCGCCGGGACCCTCCTGCGCCGCATCGCCGCCCTGGCACGGGAGCGCGGGCCCGAGTTGGAGGGACCGAGGCTCACGCTGCGGGAACGCGAGATCGTCGGTCTGATCGACCGCGGACTCTCCAACAAGGATATCGCCCGTCAGCTCTGCATCGAGGTCGCGACGGTGAAGAACCACGTCCACAACATTCTCGAAAAACTCAGCGTGCGCCGCCGCGGCGAAGCCGCCGCCAAGCTGCGCGGGCGCGTCAACCGAGCGTCCGCGGCGGCGTTCTAGCCTACTGCCGCTGCGTCGTCGGCCACATATCCCGCGTCACGATGTTGACGATCGTATTCACCATCGGTCCATAGGCCGTCTTCGGGTCGCGCGCCCCGAAGTTGAGCTGCCCTCCCACGATCGACACGCCCCCGACCTTCTGTGTCGCCCACGCGCTCGAGCGCCATACCGTCCCGCCCGACGACGCCGACAGGAGCTTTACGGTCAGGTCGGTGCGGATCGTCGCCTCGAGGTGCGGCGTCACGAGTCCCGCGATTCCGCCCGACGCCTGGGGGTTCGTGATCTTGAGGTGACCGGCGAACACCGCCGCCACGCCGTGCTGCTTGCCCAGCTCCTGCGCCGTCGCGATGCCCGGTTCGCGCTCGCCCAACCGCTGCATCATCGTGTCGATGTTGCCGAGCTCGAGGATCTCGATCCCCGGCTGTGCTTCGAGCACGTTCTCGGCGAACCGCTCGGTGGCGAACTGGTGCAGGGTGCCCTTGGCGTTCTCGACGCTGAACGTCACGATGCCGATCTTGCCATACGGATGAAGATCCATCCGAGCCGGCACCGATATGTAATGCCTCGCGCAGGCGAGGCCGGTGATCACGATAAGGCCGAGGGCGAGACCGCTGAGCTTCCGCATGGGGCTCCCTTGCTGGGGTCGTTACGGTCCTCAACATACTGCTTTCGGGCCCCGTCGTTCCTGGTGTTCCCGAGTTCCGGTGTTCCGGGTGACACCTCTCCACCCCTCGCGTCGTACGGTTCGCGTCCCTATCCTTGAGCGTATATGGGTAAGCCGATCCTCCAGCTGGCCGCCTTCGGCGTGGTAGGCGTGATCCTCTGGAAGCTCCTCGCCGGTGTGTTGCTCGGCGTCCTCTTCACGATCTTCAAGATCGCATTCCTCGTCGCGCTCGTCTGGTTCGGCGTCTGGGCGATCAAGCGCTGGACGGACAAGAAGTCCGACGAGAAACCCGCGGAAAACGCTGGGTGAGCATTGCGGTGGCGTTGGCCGCGGCCGTGCTGCTCCAGCAGGTTCCGCGGAGCCAGCACGGCTCGGTCACGCAACGGGTGGGCACCACCGACATCTCCATCTCCTACAACCGCCCCGTCGCCCGCGGGCGCGAGCTGTTCGGCGGCATCGTGCGCTGGGGACGCGTGTGGCATCCCGGCGCCGACTCCGCCACGACGATCTCCTTCAGCCGCGACGTCTCGATCGAAGGGCACGACCTCGCCGCCGGGCGCTACACGCTCTGGACGATTCCCGCGGAATCTCCCCAACCCTGGACCGTCATCTTCAGTCGCGCGCTCAACGTGTGGCACACGCCCTACCCGGGAGAGTCGTCCGACGTGTTGCGCGTGACGGTTCCCTCGGAGCAGGGCGGGCACATGGAAGTGCTGGCGTACTATTTCCCCGTCGTGACGCCCGACTCGGCACAGCTGCGACTGCATTGGGGCACCACGATCGTGCCCGTCTGGATACGCCCTAAGCCGTAGTCCGTGTCTGCCGGGACACGCGGCGCCTCTGCGCGCCGTGTCTCCCCTGACACGAAAGGCAGTCAACCCCTCACGAATCCCCCTGGCGCGCGGTGTGCCTCTCTCTCGATCCTCGGGAGGAGGACCCTATGCGCTACTTGCTTGGCATCATGATCGCGCTCGCGTTGGATGCCGCTGTGATTTCGGGCCCCGATCTTCGCGCGCCCGAACAGCCCCGCGTGTGCGCGGAACAGCGGACGGCGGACGCCGCAATTGGCTGCCTCGCCGACGCGATCCAGCACGATCCTTACCGCCGCGAATTGTGGGTGGCACTCGACCGCGCGATCGCGCGGAGTGGCCGCGCGACGATTACCGACGCGGAGCTGACTCGCTTGGCCCTGCGCTATCGCGCGGCGCCCTGATAGTTTCAAGGTGTGCAACAACGTACACTCGGCTCGCCGGGACTCGTCGTCTCGGCCCTCGGTCTCGGCTGCATGGGCATGTCGGATTTCTACGGCCTGCGCGACGACAAGGAGTCGATCGCCACGATCCATCGTGCCCTGGACCTCGGTATCACCTTCCTCGATACCGCCGACGTGTACGGGCCTCACACCAACGAGGTCCTCGTCGGTAAGGCGATCAAGGGCCGGCGCCACAGCGTCGTCATCGCCACCAAGTTCGGCAACGTGCGTGGACCGAAGGGCGAGTTCCTCGGCCAGAACGGCCGCCCCGAGTACGTCCGGAGCGCCTGCGACGCATCGTTGCAGCGGCTCAGCGTCGACCACATCGATCTGTACTACCAGCACCGGGTCGATCGCGCGGTGCCCATCGAGGACACCGTCGGCGCGATGGGCGACCTGGTGCATCAGGGGAAGGTCCGGTACCTGGGGCTCTCCGAAGCGTCGGCGCAGACGATCCGCCGAGCGCACGCGGTGCATGCGATTGCCGCATTGCAGACGGAATACTCGCTGTGGAGCCGCGATCCCGAAGAGGAGATCCTCCCCACCTGCCGCCAACTCGGCATCGGGTTCGTCCCCTACAGCCCCCTCGGTCGCGGCTGGCTGACCGGGAAGATCAGGAAGCCCGAGGACATTTCGGCGGACGACTGGCGCACCAAGCATCCGCGCTTTCAGGGTGAGAACTTCCAAAAGAACCTGGATCTCGTGGCCAGAGTAGAGCACCTCGCGCACGACAAGGGGTGCACGCCGTCGCAGCTCGCGCTCGCCTGGTTGCTCGCGCAGGGTTCGGACATCGTGCCCATCCCGGGCACCAAGCGGCGCACGTATCTCGAGGAGAACGCCGGCGCGACGGACTTGGCCTTGAAGGATTCGGATCTGCGGCGCATCGCCGAGGTGGCGCCGAGAGGGGTGGCGGCCGGAGCGCGCTACTCCGAAGCGGCCATGCGTACGATCAATGGGTGACGGCTTTTAGTACCTCGCGGATCTTGCGCGCCAGCGCATCGGGCGCGAACGGCTTCTGTAGGAACGCGAGTCCGGGCGCCAGGAGACCCTGGTGCACGATCGACTGGTCGGGATAGCCGGAGACGTACAAGACTCTCATTTCGGGGCGAGTCGCAGCGAGACCGAGCGCCAAGTCGCGGCCGTTCATCCCCGGCATGACGACATCGGTGACGAGCAGGTCGATCTCCCCGTCGTGCCGCGCCGCCAACGCCAACGCCTCCGGTCCCCCCTTCGCGGCGAGCACCGTGTATCCGAGTCCTTCCAACCCGCGACGCATGACGCGCAACACGTCCGCCTGATCCTCGACGAGGAGGATCGTCTCCTGCCCATCGAGCGAGGGTGACACGACTTGCTGTTCGTAGTCGGGGCCGGGGACCTCGGTGCGGGGCAGCAGGATCTTGAATGTCGTCCCCTGCTGGGGCGCGCTTTCGACCCAGATGTAACCGCCGGTCTGCTTGACGATGCCGTAGACCGTGGCGAGACCGAGTCCCGTTCCCTTGCCCGGCTCTTTGGTGGTGAAGAACGGCTCGAACAGGTGCGACTTCGTGTTGGCGTCCATCCCTATGCCGGTGTCGCTCAGCGTCAGCCGCACGTAGTGTCCGGCGCCAACGGGGACGTGGTTGTCGACGTATGGACGCTCGACGTCGACGTTCGCCGTGGCGATCGTGATGACGCCCCCCAACGGCAACGCGTCGCGCGCGTTCACGACGAGGTTCATCAGGACCTGTTCGAGTTGCCCCGCATCGGCGCGCACCGTCCCGATGTCCGGTGCCAGCTCGGTGCGCAGCTCGATGTGCGCCACGATCAGCCGCCGCAGCATCCGTTCCTGGTTGTGAATCAGCGCGTTCAAGTCGAGCGCCTTGAGCTCGAGCACCTGCCGGCGACTAAATGCGAGGAGCTGACGGGTGAGGCCGGCCGCCCGGCGGGCCGAGCTGCCGATCTCTTCCACATCGCGGCGCGCCGAGGTCGAGTCGCGCGGCAGCTCCTTGAGCAGCAGCTGCGTCGTACTCAGGATGGCCGTCAGAATGTTGTTGAAGTCGTGCGCGATCCCTCCCGCCAGCTGTCCCACGGCCTCGACCTTTTGCGACTGGCGGTACTGGACCTCGAGCTGACGCAGCGCCGTCAGATCGGCGGCGATCGCCAGCACGCCGATGATCGACCCGCCCGGTCCATGCAAGGGCGCCAGAGTAAGGTTGATCGTGATCGCCGATCCATCCTTGCGACGGCGCACGACCTCCATGCCGGTCGTCGCCTGGCCGCCGAACACCTGGTCCCGCAAGAGCAGCTGCTCCCCCTCGGTTGACGTCGGCAGCGGCCGGCCCAGCACCTCATCGGCGCGCCAGCCGTAGAGGCGCTCGGCGGCGGCGTTCCACGTGAGCACGGTGCCGGCGTGTCCGAGCGTGTAGATCGCCAGGGGAGAGCTCTGGATGATCGCCCGCAGGTTCTCGTGCGCGTCGAGCAGGGCGCTCTCGGCATGACGCCGATGCGCCGATTCGGCGCCAAGTACGAGCCCCGTCATCGCGAGCACCGCGATGTAGACGAGCAGTACGGTGGCCGTCGCCGGAAGCGTCCGCAGGGCGAACGGGCCACCGCCTTGCGCGGCGAGGCTGACGGCGATCAACGCGACGACGAGTGTCGCGAGCGCGGCGCCCCCGGGACCGCCGCGAACGGCGGCGGCGATCACGAGCGGGAAGAGCAGGTAGGGGTACGAGGCAGGCGGCAAGAAGGAGTTGGGGAACAGGCGGCCGAGCAGCAGGAACGACAGCAGCACACATCCCACGACCAGGGCGACCACCTCCAGCTGTGTGCGGCGGCCCGTGAACTCCGGCGACGGCGCGGCCCACGTGAGGAGCAGCGGTACGACCGTCAGCGCGCCCACGAAGTTTCCCGCCCACCACAAGCCGAACGCTGGAAGGAACCCGCCGGCTGATGAGAGCGCACCGGTGGCGGCCAGGGACGCGACGCCCGTCGCGGCGCTCACCAGCGCCCCACCCGGCGCGGCCATCAGCACGAGGTTCCGCACCGCGCCCGGCTCGTCGAGCTTCACGCGGCCGCGCATCAGGTACGCGCCGACCAGCGCTTCGCCGGCGTTCCCGCAGCCGATGGCGGCCGCGGCGAGGAGCGGGATGGGCGTCGTGGCGTTGGCCAGGAAGGCGCCCGCGAGAATCGCGGGCCAATAGCGCCACCCGAAGAGGACCAGGGAGGCGATGGCGAAACCGGTCGGCGGCCAAACGGGCGAAATCGACTCCCCGATCGTCGCGAACCTGAGACCCAGCTTGGCAATGATGAAGTAGGCGGCGAACAGCGCTGCCGCCCGCACGGGCCACGTCAGGGACGCCGCCCGGATCCTGAGGAATGCCTTCGTCAGCATGTCTTTCTAGGGAGTCGCGGGCGGGAACGTATCGTTGCCTGTGGGACTGCGCAAGCTGCGCACCGTGCTGGCGCGTAGCCTTCTACGGCGCGCGGGGGTATATCATTCCCCTAGGAGGCGCCCCCAAATGATCTCGATATTCCCGCTGCTGCTGTCGCTGGCCGGTCCGATCCAGAAGGCCGACGACCCGCCCGTTCGCATCGATCTCAATCACGAACAATTCACCCGCGGCGACCGCGCCCGGGTCTACATCCAGACGGCCGAGGACGGTCACCTGGTCGTGCTGCACGCCGACCCTGAGGGACGGATTCGCGTCTTGTTCCCCCTCGACCCCTCAGACGACGATTTTGTGCGCGGGGGCAGGAAAGTGGAGATTCGGGGCCGCTCGGACCGTGATGCGTTCTTCGTCGACGCGGGCGACGGGTCCGGCACTGTGGTGGCGGTCCTTTCGCCCGACCCGCTGAACTTCGACGCGTTTGTCCGCAACGATCACTGGGATTACCGGTCCCTCGGTCCCACGTCCCCCACTTCCGAAGATCAGCGGAGTGATCCCCTCGCCACCTTGCTCGACGTCGCGCGGCGCATGGCAGGTGAGACTCACTTCGAGTACGACGTCGCCACGTATGTCGTGGGCGACCGGATCGCGTCGCGATACGGATACGGGTCGGACTACTACGGGTATGACTCTTACGGGTTTGGCTCCTACGGGTTCGGTCACCCGTACCGCTACAGTTTCGGCGTCGGGTTTGGGTATCCATGGGGATACGATCCGTTCTGCTATGACCCGTTCTGGGGTTGGAACTGCGGCGCGCGCTTCGGCGGCTTCGGCTACTACTCGCCGTACTACTACGGCCGGCCGTACGTCTACCGGCCTTACATCTCTCGGTCGTACGGGTACAATCGGTTCGCGGGCATCAACCGCACCTTCGGCAGTGGTTCGCGCTTCGTGATGCCGCGCGATCGCGCGCAGGTCAGGCAGAGGGCGATCGAGCCGCGCAGCCGCAGTGGGTTCGTGAATCCCGGAACGACGTCCCGGGCCTCGCGCGACCGGGGGATCGTGCAGCCGCGAGGGCGCGGGCCCACGATGTCGCCGCGTGGCGGTTCGAGCCGCGGGCCGACGATGTCGCGCCCGTCGGGCGGTGCCGGGGGGGGCTCGCGCGGTGGCGGCTCCATGCGCGGAAGCGGCGGCGGCAGTCGCAGCGGGGGCGGGGCTCGAAGTGGCGGCGGAAGCCGCAGTGGTGGTGGGGGCGGTGGCCGGCGCCACTAAAGCGTGAAGCTCGGCAAGACCTTCTACGCAAAGAACCGCAAGGAGTGGCGCGCGTGGCTCGCCAAGAACCACCGCGCCGCTCCTGAGATTTGGTTGGTCTACTACAAGAAGCACACCGGCAAACCCCGAGTCTCTTACAACGACGCCGTAGAAGAAGCGCTGTGCTACGGGTGGATCGACAGCATGCTCAAGCCGATCGACGCCGACTGCTGGGCGCAGCGGTACTCACCACGCAAACGCACCAGCCGCCTCTCGGCGATGAACCTCGAGCGCGTGCGCCGTCTGATCGCGGCGAAGCGCATGACCAAAGCGGGCCTGGCGAGCATCGAGCACGCCTTCGATCAGAAGGAAGACACGAAGCAGAAGTCGGCGTGGAAGGTGCCGGCCGATATCGAGCGGCGCCTGAAAGCCGAGCCGGCGGTCTGGAAACACTTCCAACGGTTTCCTGCCTCGTACAAACGCATCCGCATCGGCTGGATCGACGCCGCACGCCACCGGCGCGAGGCCTTCGAGCAACGCTTGCGCTACTTCATGAAGATGACGGCCCAAAACAAGCGCTTCGGGATGGTGCAGTGAATCAGTGGCGGAAGAAGACCAGCGTGATGAGGACGAAGATCGGCAGCAGGATTCCGCAGCTGTAGGCCATGTATCCGAAAAACGACGGCATCTTGATGCCATTCTCCTCGGCGATCGCCTTGACCATGAAGTTGGGGGCGTTGCCGATGTATGTGTTCGCTCCCATGAATACCGATCCCGTGGCGAGCGCGGCGAGCAGGCGTGCGCCCTCGGGGTGGAGCGCGAGCGCGCCGACGTACGCCCCGTGGGCCGGGACTCCCTGGAGTCCGGCGGCGCTCGCGGCGAACGCGAGATAGGTCGGCGCGTTGTCGAGCACGCTCGATAGCGCGCCGGTCGTCCAGAAGAACTGCCACGGCTGCGACACGCCGAAGGTCATGCCGAGTATGGTGCGCGTGCCCTGGCTCCACGCGTTCAGAATCTCGAGGACCGGGGCCATCGTGACGAAGATGCCCGCGAAGAGGACGGCCACCTCGATGATCGGCCCGAACGTAAAGGTGTTTTCCTTGCGGTTGTCGTGGGGCGTCGCGAAGTACTCGGTGGCGGCGAGCGCCACGATGATGGCCTCCTGCGTGCCCGTCGCCCACGGTGTTCCCTGGGCGGCGGCGCGACCGGCGAGAACGATCGTGACGAGCACGCCCCCGAGCGCGGCGATCGCGGCCCGGCCCTGTACGCGTAGCGGTGCGTGCACCATGACCCGATCGAGCAGGGAGCCGGCCCGTTCCCGTTCCTCGCGATCGAACACCGACTGATCCCATAAATTGAACACGACGAGTAGGATCGCCGTCACCGCGAGCCACTGCGGCCACAGCCGCAGCGTCCACTCGAACGGCACGCCCTTCAGGAATCCGAGGAGTAACGGCGGGTCGCCGATGGGCGTCAGCAGACCGCCGCAGTTCGCCACCAGGAAAATGAAGAAGACGACGATGTGCGTCGTCCGGCGCCTGTGCTTGTTGGCCCGAAGCAGGGGCCGGATGAGGAGCACGGAGGCGCCCGTGGTGCCGAGCAGGTTCGCGAGTACCGCACCGACACCGAGCACACCGGTATTCAAGAGCGGCGTCCCCGAGAGTGAGCCCCGGATGTGGATGCCTCCGGTGATCACGAACAAGGCGCCGATCACGACGATGAACCCGACGTACTCGTGCGTTTTTTCGCCCAGCACCACTCGTCCGGGGGCTCCGAGCCCGATCAGGAACTGGATCAGGACGGGGAGCGAGACCGCGGTGGCCACCAGGGCCTTGTTTCGGTTCGCGTGCCACCAGTGCGGCGCGACGAGGGGCAGAATCGCGATCGCCAGGAGCAGCGCAACGAAGGGGAGAGCGCTGATGAGAGGGATTTGGGCGCCGAGCATGGGGCGGGAGACTAGGCCCCGGCCGTGGCGTGGTCAAGATCCGATGTCGTTCCTGAGAGCGTATCTTTAGTCCAATGAACATTCTCCTACTCGCAGCTTTTTGGCTCGCCCCCGCCCCCGCCCCTGCCGCGCTCGACACCGCGACGTTCGCGGGCGGCTGCTTCTGGTCGATGGAGCACCCATTCGAGGTGTTGGACGGCGTGGTCTCCATCACGGTGGGTTTCATGGGGGGTAAGACCGTCGGGCCGTCGTATGACGACGTCACGACGGGCGCGACAGGCCATCTGGAGTCGGTCCAGGTCGTGTACGATCCGCGCAAGGTCACGTACGCGAAGCTGCTCGACGCCTTCTGGCACAACATCGACCCGTTCCAGGTGAACGGGCAGGCCTGCGACCACGGGCCGCAGTACCAGAGCGCCATCTTCTACCGCGATTCGGCGCAGCAGCGACTCGCCGAGGACTCGAAGCGCCATCTGGCCCTCCGGTTCCAGCGCGAGATCGCCACGCAGATCCGGCGCGCGGGCCCGTTCTACGCGGCCGAGGAGTACCACCAGCACTATGCGAAGCGGAATCCGATCCGGTACGGCTTGTATCGGACGGGGTGTGGCCGCGACCGGCGCCTCGCGGAGATCTGGGGCAGCGATACGACGCATGCGGAAAGTGGGGGGGAGGGAGCGTCCATGACGGAACCGAAGATCGCCCCGAAGCCGAGCGATGCCGAGCTGCGGCAGCGGCTGACGCCTTTGCAGTATGAAGTGACGCAGCACGAGGTGACCGAGCGGCCTTTCCAGAACGAGTTCTGGGACAACCACCGCGCGGGGATCTATGTCGACGTCGTGTCCGGCGAGCCGCTCTTCAGCTCGCTCGACAAGTTCGAGTCGGGCACCGGGTGGCCGAGCTTCACGCGGCCTCTCGAGGCCGAGAACATCTCGGAGAAGACCGACCGTTCGCTCTTCATCGTGCGCACCGAGGTTCGCTCGGCGCACGCCGACTCGCACCTCGGCCACCTCTTCGACGACGGCCCGGGGCCGACGCATCTCCGCTACTGCATCAACTCCGCGTCGCTGAGGTTCATTCCGGTCGAACGCCTCGCGGCCGAGGGGTACGGCAAATACGTGCGCATCTTTCAGACGGCCAAACGCGATTGAGCGACGCCACGAAGTTCCGCTGGGACGATCTCCCCAAGGAACAGCTCAACGACCTGTTGTCCCGTCGGCTCGTGACTGGCGTGCGGGGCATGCTGGCGCACGTCTATCTGAAGAAGGGCTGCGTCGTCCCCAAGCATCACCACGAGAACGAGCAGTTCACCTACATCCTCGAGGGAGCCCTCGAGTTTCTGATCGGCGAGGACGGGGGTCGTAAGGAGATCATTCGGGCCGGTGAAGTACTCCACCTGCCGTCGAATGTCCCTCACGCAGCGCAAGCGCTGGAAGACACCCTCGACCTGGATATCTTCTGCCCCCCGCGCCAGGACTGGTTGGACAAGACGGACGCCTACCTGCGAAAGTAGGCGTCCGCCCTTCCCAGCTTACGGTTGTGTAGTCGCCGTCCGTGCAGTCGCCGGGCGTGCCGTCGCCGCCCGAGGCGCGGAGCCCCAGAACGCTGCATCGGTCGCGCGGGTCTCGCGCGAGACGTAGCTCTGCTTGGGATCGAGCCGGAAGCGATTCGTTTCCCCGTTGAGCAGCGCGTCGGTCGAGAACTTCTGCAGTGCCGCGCGCTCCTCTGCGTTGGCGCCCTGCATCGTCGCCATCCCGTTGGCCAGCATCTGGTCGAACTCCCCGTACGCCACAATCGACGAGAAGATCAGGTACGTCGGCGTAAGGCCGCCGGCGATGACTTCGTAGACGCGGAACGTCGTCCCCGGTGCCAAGCGCTGAGCAGCCGCCATGTACGCCTTGGCCGCGGCGTCGAACTCCGCTTCGTGTCCAGGGCGGACGCGGAACGTGGTGATCTCCCAAAACCGTTGACGCGCGAGGTCAGGGTAAGCGCCCATGCTCAACTCGGGCCGGGCCACAGCCTGGATCGTTCGCGAATTGTTCAGCACTTCGCCGTCAGCGTGAGAGAGACGCGCCAGCTCGGCGCTGAGCACCGCATCGGCGGCTTCACGCTTCATGGACTCGCCGATCGCCGCATGGCTGGCGTAGGGCGAGATGTACCAGGCCTCGCTCGGGCCAGTCATCGAGACCATCGCGAGGTAATAATCGGGGGACTTGGCGCGCTCGTAGGCAGCAGGCCAACCGGCCTCGATCCGCGCGTGCTCGGCGGTGCGTCCGACCTTCACTTCTTCGCGCACGATCGTGAGGAGCGACGGCTGAGACGTTGGGAGGCCCGGCGTCTGGGCCAACGCGGGAGTAGCACCGGCGCACAACAGCGCCAGTAGCGTGATCTGGGACAACTTGGTCATGATGGGTCTACCTCTAGGTACTACAGGGGGGTGCGGTCTCGGCTCAGAAGAGAATCGAGGAAGGCACCCCCAAAGTACCCGTCGGGACGACCCAGCACTAGGGCAGCACGCGAACCTCCACGTTTGATGGATACGTCGCCGTCCGGTACACCCTGTGCGTCCTGGCCCTGTACGCCTCCGGCCCCGCCCTAAAGATGTTGGGCACGTAGGTTTGCGGGTTGCGGTCGTACAGCGGGAACCAGGTGCTCTGCACCTGCACCATGATGCGGTGTCCCCGTTTGAACGTGTACGCCTGTTGGTGCAGGTCGACGGTGAAGGGCAGTACCGTGTTCGGCGCAATCGCCGCCGGGTGCTCCCAACTCTGCCGGTAGCGTCCGCGCATGATCTCGCCCGTGACCATCAGCTCGTAGCCACCCATCACCGGTCGGTCGGGCACCGTGTCGGGGTACACGTCGATCAGTTTCACGACCCAATCGGCGTCGCTGCCCGTCGTCGCCGCGTAGAGATGCGCGATCACGTCGCCCGCGACGGTGACGTCCTGCGTGAGCGGCGCCGTCTGCCACCCCAGCACATCGGCTCGACCGTCCACGAAGCGTTGGTCCTCGGTCTCCCAGCGCCGCCACCGCGACGTCGGCGAGTACGTCCGTTCGACGGGCCGCGGCCGGTACGGGACGGGATGCGCCGGATCGGAGACGTACGAATCATTGCCGACGGCTGCGGTGGGCGCGTCGAACGAGAGGACGCCGTTCGCGTGGAAGTACAGCTTGCGCTGCTCCGCGTTGCGCGGCGGCCAGCTGTCGAACTCGCGCCACGTGTTCGTGCCCGCGTCGAACAGCGTCGCCTCGGCGATCTTGCCGTCCCCTTCGCCCTTGAGCCAGTAGCCGAACCACTTCGTCTGCAGCGCCCGATACTCGACGCCCGTCGCGCGGCCGAAGCGGACGTTGCCGAGCGCGGTGCCGGAGTCGCCGGACCACTGTCCGTGATACCAGGGGCCCATGACCAGGTGATTGATTCCTGACGTGTCGCTCCCTTCGAGCGCCTTGTAGCTCGCGAGCGGGCCATACTCGTCTTCCTGGTCCCACCACCCACCGACCGTGAGGGTCGGGACAGTCGTGTGCGTGAAGTAGCGGGGGAGCGAGCGGACCTGCCATGCCGTGTCGTAGGCGGGATGCGCGACGAAGCGACGCCAGCTCGGCCACGCATCGGTGCCGACCGCGCGCGCCAGCGCGCCGAGGGTCGGGTACGACAGATACCACTCGAACGTGTCGTAGCGCGCGGGGGACGGCGTCACACTCAGGTCCGTCGAGGCCTCCATCATCCAGGCGTACTCGAGTCCGTAGGTGAGCCGGAACGCGCCCTGATGAAAGAAGTCGTCTCCCATCCAGGTATCGCCCATCGGTGCCTGGGGACTGATCGCCTTGAGCGCCGGGTGGGCCCCGATACCGGCGACCGACGTGAGCCAGCCCGGATACGACACGCCGTAAATGCCGACGCGGCCGTTGTTGTTCGGCACGTGCTTCACGAGCCAGTCGATCGTGTCGTAGGTGTCGGTGCTTTCGTCGGTGCCGGCGTGGCCGGAGTGGGGGGGACGGTTCATGTCGAAGGTCCCCTCGGAACGGAAGCGCCCGCGGATGTCCTGGAAGACGAGGATATAGCCGCCCAGGCCCAATTCATTGGCGCGGCGCACCATCCCGGCGTTGCCGCTGGCTTCGTAGGGCGTCCGCGTCATGAGGATCGGGAGAGGGCCTGGAACGCCGCGTGGGACTTCTATCACAGTGAACAAGTGTATTCCGTCACGCATCGGGATCAGCGTGTCGGTGCGTGCCCAGGCGGTGTCGGTTTGCGCGGCGGCGGAGCCGGGAAAAATGTCGAAACCGGCAAAAACGGAAATCAAAACGAGGGTGTGGTAGCGCATGGAGGTAACGCTGTCGTCTGACGGCGGCCGGCGCAACCGACGGCCCGGTGTGACCGCAATCACGACGAAATCGGCCGCATTGCAGTACGTTCTTCGCCGTCCCTAGTTCCCTAAAAGACTCCCCGCGCCCTCGAGGAGAATGGTAGGAAAATGAAGGCCATCCGCGTCCTGATGGTCGCTTTGGTCGTCTGCGTAATTGCCTCTTGCAGCGACCGCGCGCCCACCGCCCCGGTATCCGCTCCGGCGCCCAATGCGTCGCTCCTCGGCGATCTACTGAAGCCGACGGGCCTGTTGCAGTGCTCGGCACTACCCGCAGCGTCGGTCACGCAAACGATCGGCTCCGCCGGTGGCACGATCACCGTGGGACCGCACACCCTGCGGATCCCTGCGGGCGCGCTCGATCAGCCGACGACGATCACCGCGTCCCTGGACAACAATCGCGGCGTGAACGGCATACGCTTCGCGCCCGAAGGCTTAAAGTTCGACACGCCCGCGTATCTGACGATGAGCTACGCGAACTGCAATGTGCTGGGTTCGCTGCTCCCCAAGCGGATCGCGTACACGAGCGATCTGCTGGACATCGTCGAGTACCTGCTGTCGATCGACAACCTGTTCACGAAGAAGGTCACCGGGCGCGTCCCGCATTTCTCGGAGTACGTGATCGCGTGGTGAGGAAGCGGTGACCGCGGTTCTTCGGCCGCGTCCTGCGGCCGATCTCCTGCACGACGCCCGCGCGCGCGAGCGCGCGGCCTGCATTCCCGAGGCGATTACCTCGTACGAGGCGGCGATTGCCGCCGCGGATCGCGGCGGGGATCGCCTCGTTCTGTCCGAGGCCCTGCGGCGCTTAGCAGTCGTTCGCCATCACCGTAACGAGTCGGCGGTCGCACGCGCCCTTTGCGACCGGAGCTTCGCCGTTGCTCGCGAGGCCGGCAACGATCTGCTCGCCGCAGAGGCCTTGAACACGCTTGGAGGGTTGGATCTCGCGGCCGGGGCGCTCGCCGCGGCGCGCACGCATTTCCTCGACGCGGTGGAGCTGGGACGTCAGAGCCGCGAGCTGGGCGCGCGCATCGAACAGAACCTCGGGATCGTCGCCAACATCCAGGGAAACTTCGACGAAGCGCTCGCGCACTATCAGCGCTCGCTCGAAGAGTGCCGTGCGGCGAACGACGAACACGGCTGCGCGGTCGCCTACGCGAACCTGGGTATCGTCAGCACCGACCGCGGGGAGTTCGATCGAGCCGACAGCTACTTCACCGCGTGCCACGAGATCGCGGCGCGCGCCGGCGACGTGCACCTCGAGGGCCAGTGTCTCGTCAATCACGCCGAGGTACACATCGCGCGCGGCCGGTATGAAGACGCGCGCCGCAATGCCGAGGCAGCCCTCGCCTTGTTCGATCAGCTCGACGCCCGCAGCAGCAAAGCCGAAGCCTACCGGGTACTCGGCATGGTGTACCGCGATACGGGCCGCGGGGCGCTCGCCGAGTCGCGGCTCCGCTCCGCGATGGAGCTCGCGGTCAGCTCCGGCTCCCTGCTGGGTGAGGCGGAAGCGACGCGCGAGCTGGCCGTCCACTATCAAGGCAACGGCCGTAACCAGGAAGCGCTGAGCCTGCTGAACGCGGCCCACCGGCTCTTCGGCCGCCTCGAGGCACGCCACGATCTGGTGAACGTCGGCGGCAAGATGGCCGAGCTCGAGGCCACCTACCTGGCAGTGGTGCGAGAGTGGGGGCAGTCGATCGAATCGAGCGACACGTACACCTTCGGCCACTGCGAGCGCGTGGCGCAGCACGCCATCGCGGTCGCCCGCGCCCTCGGCATGGAGGAGGAGTTCCAGACGGCGATCCGGCTCGGCGCCTACCTCCACGACCTCGGCAAGGTGCGCGTCCCGCACGAGATCCTCAACAAACCGGGGCCGCTCACCCGCGAAGAGTTCGAGGTCGTCCAGATGCACCCCGTCTGGGGCATCGAGCTACTCGCCAAGGTCGAGTTCCCGTGGGACCTGAAGCCGATCATCCGCTGGCACCACGAGCGCTACGACGGGACCGGGTACCCGGACCGGCTCCGTGGCGAGGAGATCCCGCTCTCGGCCCAGATCGTGGGCATTGTCGACGTCTACGACGCCCTCACGACGTGCCGGCCCTACCGGAAGGCTATGACTAAGGAAGCGGGGATGGCGGAGATCACACGCTGCCGGTCCTGGTGGTCGGATCGCGTCTATGTCGCCTTCGTGGAGGCCCTCACCCAAGCCTGACGAAACGCAACCTTTACCCCGCCCGTAGCATCCAACGTAGGGTCTCCCTCAACCCGAAAGCCTCCCATGGCCGCGTTGGCGTCATTTCCGGTCCTGCTGCTCATTCTGCAAGGCGCCGCGTCTCCCGCGCCGGCAACTCAGCCCGCCTCGATTCGCGCCACACTCGCGGCCACGCCGCCGGTGATCGACGGACGCGACAACGACGCGGTGTGGAGCCTCGCTCCCGGGGTCAGCTCGTTCCGGCAATTCCGGCCGGTGGAAGACGGGGAGCCGCGCTTCGCGACGGAGACGAAGGTCGCCTACGATGCCCACAACTTTTACGTTTTCATCCGTGCCTTCGACCCGCACCCCGACAGCATCCTGAAGTTGCTCGCCCGCCGCGACGTCCGAACCGCCTCAGATCAGCTCAAGATCATCGTCGACTCCTATCACGACCGCCGCACCGGCTACGAATTCGCGGTGAATCCCGCCGGCGTGAAGCGCGACTACGCGATCTACGACGACGGCAACGAGGACGACGCGTGGGACGGGGTCTGGGAGGCGGGCGCGCAGGTCGACTCGCTCGGATGGACGGCGGAGTTTCGGATTCCTCTTTCGCAGATGCGCTACACGCCCGGGCCGACAAATACGTTCGGGTTCGGCGTGTGGCGCGACATCGACCGCTACACCGAGCGCGTGAGCTGGCCGTTGTACCGCGTGACGCGCCCGGGCCTGATGTCGCAGCTGGGCGAGGTGACGGGCCTCGACGGACTGGCGACGCCGCGTCGGCTCGAGGTGGCGCCCTATTTCGTGACGAAAAATGTGCCCGAGAACGGGTTCGATCGCTCCCAAAAGATCGACGGCGGTGCCGACATCAAGTACGGACTCACATCCAACATCACGATCGACGCCACGGTGAATCCCGACTTCGGGCAGGTCGAAGCGGACCCCTCCGTGCTCAATCTCGGTCCATTCGAAACGTTCTACCAGGAGCGGCGGCCCTTCTTCATCGAGGGGACGGGCATCTTCCAGTTCGACGTCAACTGCAGCGTCGTCAACTGCAGCGGAGAGGGTCTCTTCTACTCGCGGCGGGTGGGTGGTGCGTCGCGGATCCTCGGCGCCGCGAAGTTGACGGGGCGGCTTCCCAGCGGGCTCACGGTCGGCGTGGTCGACGCCGTGACCAACAACTCGACGAACGGGTTAGGGCAGACTCTCCAGCCGACCACCAATTACGGGGGGCTGCGGCTGACGCAGGATTTCCGCAAGGGCGAGAGCGGCATCGGCGTGATGGTGACGTCGGTGAACCGCAGCGTGGATCAATGGACTGAGGACTTCCTGCGGAAGAGCGCCTACGTCGGCGCCTTCAATTTCCGCCACCGGTTTCCCGGCGGAAAGTACACGCTCAAGGGATCCATCGATTTCAGCCGCGTCGCCGGCACCCCCGCCGTCATCGCGAGAACGCAACGCAGCTCTGTGCACCTCTACCAGCGGCCCGACGACAACTTGAACCTCGACACGACACGGACGAGTCTCACGGGGAATGCCCAGGAGATCCTGTTCGGCAAGACGAGCGGCTTCATCCGGTTCGAGACGAGCTATCTGCGGCGGTCGGCGGGGTTCGAGGTGAATGACTTTGGCTTCCTGCGTCGCGCCGATCAGCAGAGCTGGAGCACCTGGGCCGCGATGAATTGGACAAAGCCGGCCTTCGTCTTCCAGCAAGGCTTCTGGAACTTCAACTGGTGGCAGTTCTGGACGACCGAGGGCCTCCCCACGGAGCGCGCCGCGAACACCAACGCTCACTTCCAACTGAAGAACAATTGGTGGGTGCATTTTGGCGGCACCGTCGGCCAGCTGGGCGGAGTCTTCGATGACCGCGTGGCCCGTGGCGGGCCCGCAGTTCGCGTCAATCGGTACCTCGCGCCGTGGTTCGGCGTCGTGGGCGATGGACGTCGTCCCATTATCCCCGTCGTGTTCTTCAACCTGTTCCGCGGGGATGGTGGTCGCTCGACGAGTTTCAACGTGAGTCCGAGCGTCGACCTCCGTGTCGGCTCACAGTTCACCGCATCGGTCGGCGTCAGCTATTCACACGACATCAACGACTGGCAGTATCACGGCACCGTGGTCGACAGCACGGGAACACACTACACCTTCGCCCACCTCGATCAGAAAACGGCATCGGTGTCGCTCCGGCTCGACTACACGGCGAGCCCGACCCTGACGGTCCAGGCCTACGCGTCACCGTTCGTGAGCAAGGGGCCGTACTCGAACGTTCGCGAGCTGACGAACCCCCGCGCCGACAGGTACGTGGACCGGTTCCAGCCGTTCGCGGCCACGCCAGGCTACGAGAACTTCAAGGCGTTCAACTCGAACCTGGTGCTGCGCTGGGAGTATCGGCCCGGATCGACGCTGTTCGTGGTGTGGAGTCAGGGCCGGATCGACCCGAACGACGTGGATGTCACGCGTCCGATGTCGAGCGATTTCAAACGGCTGTTCGACCAGCACCCCGAGAACACCTTCCTGGTGAAGGTCTCGTACTGGCTGAGCCGCTAGCGGTGCTTGACAGGGTGGGTGGGGGGTGGTAGGCTCCCCGTCCGAACCATGACCACACAACTCGTGCTCGTCCTGCTGGTCGTCCTGCTGCTGAGTATCTCACTCAGCAGGGGGTCGCCGGCGCGCGCAAGAGTCCAATGATCGAATAGCAGCAGCAGTAGCGCGAATCCAACGCCGCGGACCCCTCCAAGGTCCGCGGCTTTTTTTTCACGTGTCAGGGGGATCACATGGGACGAGACGTCATCATTTTCGACACCACGCTGCGCGATGGCGAACAGGCGCCAGGCAACTCCATGACCCCGGACGCCAAGCTGCGACTGGCGCAGCAACTCGATCGCCTGGGTGTCGACGTCATCGAGGCCGGCTTCCCCAGCGCGTCGGAGGGTGACTTCACGGGCGTCCGCAGCATCGCGGAAGCGGTGCGGCGTCCCGTCATTGCGGCGCTGGCCCGGTGCCACGATCGGGACATCGACCGCGCCGGCGAAGCCCTGCGGCCCGCGGCACGTGGCCGGATCCACGTCTTCATCGCGACGTCTGACCTGCATCTCGAGCACAAGCTGCGGCTCACGCGCGAGCAGTGCATCGACCGCGCCGGCGCCGCGGTGCGGCGCGCCAGGGGCTTCACCGACGACGTCGAGTTCTCGGCGGAGGACGCGACGCGCACCGATCTCGACTTCCTGTGTGCGGTGGTGCAGGCCGCCATCGCCGCCGGCGCCACGACCATCAACCTCCCCGACACCGTGGGCTACGCCACGCCCGCCGAGTACGCCGCGATGTTCCGCGCTGTTCGCGAGCGCGCGCCGGGGAACGGCAAGAGTGGCGTCATCTTCAGCGCCCATTGCCACGACGACCTCGGTCTGGCGGTCGCCAACTCGCTCGCCGCGATCGAAGCCGGCGCCGGGCAGGTGGAGTGCACGATCAACGGGATCGGCGAGCGGGCGGGCAACGCCGCGCTCGAGGAGATCGTCGTGGCCGCCCGGGTCCGCCCCCAGGCGGTGGCGTTCCGTTGCGGCGTGCGCACCCCCGAGATCTACCGCACGAGTCAGCTCCTGTCGCACCTGACGGGGATCTTCCCGCAGCCGAACAAGGCCGTCGTCGGCCGCAACGCCTTCGCGCACGAGGCGGGGATCCATCAACACGGCATGATCAAGAACGGGCTCACCTACGAAATCATCCGGCCGGAAGAAGTCGGCGTCCCACGCTCGACCTTGGTGCTGGGCAAACACTCGGGCCGGCACGCGCTGGAGCGGCGCTACCAGCAGCTGGGCTATGAACCGGACGAGGCGACGCTCGACACTGTCTACGAGGCGTTCACCGCGCTTGCGGACAAGAAGCGCGAGATCCTCGACGAGGATTTGCTCGCCTTGCTGCACGGCCGGTTCCACGACGCGCCCGAGGCGTACCGGCTCGGGGCGCTGGAAGTGCGCTGCGGCACGGTGGCGGCGAGCGCCGAAGTCACGCTCGCAGGCCCGTGGGGGGGGGGCAGGACCGAGCGGCGTGCCACGGGTACCGGCAACGGGCCCATCGCCGCGGCCTTCGCCGCCGTCGGGGAGATCGTCGGACGAGAGATCGAAGTGATGAACCTGACCGTGCAGTCGGTGACGCCGGGGCGGGACTCCCTGGGACAGGTCTTGGTGCAGGTTCGGGTCGACGGCAAAACCCTTTCGGGCCACGGCGCGTCGACCGACATCGTCGAGGCCAGCACACGCGCGCTCGTGCACGCGCTCAACAAGTCCAGTCACGCCGACGCGCTCGAGGATCGGTCCCTGAATGCCGCCTACTACTGGGGAGTCTGATGCAATGAGCGAATCCATCAGCGGCGCGCACATCCTCTGCCGCACGCTCGTCGACGCGGGCGTGGACGTGCTGTTCGGGTACCCCGGCGGCGCCATCATGCCGTTCTATCACGCGCTGCCCGAGTTCCCGCGGCTGCGTCACATCCTCGTGCGGCACGAGCAGGCCGCCGCGCACGCCGCGGACGGCTACGCCCGCGCCAGCGGCCGCGTCGGCGTGTGCGTCGCGACCTCCGGCCCCGGCGCGACGAACCTCGTCACCGGGTTGGCCACGGCGTACATGGACAGCTCGCCCGTGGTGGCGATCACCGGCCAGGTGTCGCGTCCCATGATCGGGCGGGACGCGTTCCAGGAAACCGATATCATCGGCATCACGCTGCCAATCACCAAGCAGAGCTACCTGGTGCAGGACGCCGCTGACATCGCCGACGTGGTGACGGAGGCCCTCGCGGTTGCTCAGCACGGACGCCCGGGGCCGGTGCTGGTCGATATTCCGAAGGACGTGCAGAACCAGAAGGCCTCGATCCCGTCGACGGGAATGGCGCAACCGGCTGCGCCCCTACCCAAGGCGTCGGACGACGCGGTCACCCAGGCCGTGAAGCTGATCGCCGCCGCTGAGCGGCCCCTCCTGATGGTGGGACACGGCGTGATTCTCGCGAACGCCTACGCCGCCGTGCGCGCGCTCGCCGAGAAGACGGGCATGCCCGTCGTCACGACGTTGCTCGGTATCAGCGCGTTCCCCGAGGGGCACCCGTTGCACCTCGGCATGCCGGGCATGCACGGGGAGGTGCACGTCAACCGCGCTATTCAGCGCGCCGATCTGATCGTCGCCATCGGGTTGCGATTCGACGATCGCGTGACGGGAAACCTCGCGTCGTTCGCGCCGCGCGCGCGGATCGTGCACATCGACATGGACCCGTCGGAGATCGGGCGCAACGTGCCGGTCACCGTCGGCATTGTGGGAGACGCGAAAGCCGTAACGCGCCAGCTCGTCGCCAGGGTCGCGGCCCGCGGTTGCGACGCCTGGCGCGCCGAGATCGAGTCTCAGCGCCGTCCTCCCGACGCGAGCTTCCGCGGCGGCATGTCGCCCGAGGCGATCCTCACCGCCATCCGCGACGCGACCGACGGGGAGTGCACCATCGTCACCGACGTGGGCCAGCATCAGATGTGGGTCGCGAAGCTGTTTCCCTACCGGCGGCCCAACACGCACATCACCTCGGGCGGGCTCGGCACCATGGGCTTCGCGGTACCGGCGGCCATGGGCGTGCACCTGGCGCGGCCGGGCGAGACGGTGTGGGCGATCTCGGGCGACGGCGGCTTCCAGATGAACATGGCGGAGATGGCGACGATGGTGCAGGAGGGGTTGACCGTGAAGCTCGCCGTGTTCAACAACGGCTACCTCGGCATGGTGCGCCAATGGCAGCAGTTCTTCCATGGCAAGCGCTATTCGTGCACGCCGATCTGGAGTCCCGACTACGTGAAGCTCGCGGCGGCCTACGGCATCCCTGGGTACCGCGTGAGCGAGGCGAGTGACCTGGCCACCGTCGTGGGTCGAGCCAATGCCGATCCCGGGTCGACGCTCGTCGAGTTCGTCATCGAGCAGGAGGCAAATGTGTTCCCCATGATCCCACCGGGCGGCTCGATCTCCGAGCCGATCGAGGCGGCGCTTTGACGACGTCGCACGTGGTCATCGTCGTGCTCGATGACACGCTGTTGACGTTGAACCGCGTGGTCGGCGTGTTGCGCCGGCGGAATATCGCCGTCACGCAGCTCACCGTTCGCGACGGTCGTATGACCTTTGCCTTGAAGACCGACGCCGCCACCGCCGACCGCGTGGTGCAGCAGCTCCGCAAGGTCGCGGGCGTAGACACCGTCGACATCACCACCACCCAACACGAAGGAGCAGTCATGAGCTCGCCACAGGTGCGCGTCTTTTACGATGCCGACGCCGACCCTGCCCGTCTGAAAGGCAAGGTCATCGCCGTCATCGGCTACGGGAGCCAGGGCCACGCCCACTCTCTGAACCTGCGGGATTCAAAGGCCCGGGTGGTCGTGGGTCTCCGCGAAGGCGGTGCTTCGTGGTCGCGCGCCAAGGCCGAGGGGCTCGACGTGCGCCCCGTCGCCGAGGCCGCTCGGGCCGCGGACATCATCATGATGCTCGTCCCCGACCAGGAGGCGCGCGCCGTGTACGAGACGAGCGTCGCGGGGGCGCTCACCGCCGGTAAGACGCTGTTGTTTGCGCACGGATTCAACGTGCACTTCAAGGAGATCGTGCCTCCGGCCGACGTGGACGTCGCGATGATCGCGCCCAAATCGCCCGGCCACCTGGTGCGCAGTGAGTTCCAGGGAGGTCGCGGTGTGCCGGGGCTCGTCGCCGTGCACCAGAACCCGAGCGGGCAGGCGCTGGCGAACGCGCTCGCCTATGCCGCGGGGATCGGCTGCACCCGCGCCGGTGTGCTCGAGACCACGTTCCGCGAGGAGACCGAGACCGACCTGTTCGGCGAGCAGGCCGTCCTCTGCGGCGGTGTCTCGGCGCTGGTCCAGGCGGGCTTCGAAACGCTCACCGCCGCCGGATACGCGCCCGAGATCGCCTATTTCGAGTGCCTCCATGAGCTGAAGCTCATCGTCGACCTGATGTATCGTGGCGGGATGAAGTTCATGCGCTACTCGATCAGTGATACGGCCGAGTACGGCGACTACACGCGGGGCCCGCGGATCGTGAACGACCAGGTGAAGGCCGAGATGCGGAAGCTGCTCGAGGAGATCCAGAGCGGCGCCTTCGCGCGCGAATGGATCGCGGAGACGCGTGGCGGCGCGCGCCGCTTCGCCGAGTACCGTCGCGGTGCGGGCGAGCATCCGATCGAGAAGGTCGGCGCCACGCTGCGGGCGATGATGCCGTGGACGGAAGAGGGGAAAGTGGCGGCGGGTGGTGTAGGGGCGCAGCATGCTGCGCCCGTACCTTCCCAGTCCCGAGCCCCGGACCGCAAACCCCTGCGGGCATGACCCCTCGCACGCTGTTCGACAAGGTGTGGGACGCACATGTGGTCCACTGGTTTCCGGAGGGCCCGGCGCTCCTGTACGTCGATCTCCATCTGGTTCACGAGGTGACGTCGCCGCAGGCGTTCGAGGGCCTGCGGCGCGCCGGGCGCCGAGTGCGGCGCCCCGAGCGGACCGTCGCGACCGTCGATCACAACGTGCCGACGGGAGACCGCTCGCTGCCCTTGGACGACCCGATCGCGGCGACGCAGCTCGACGCGCTGTCGAGTAATGCGCAAGCGTTCGGCGTCGAGCTGTTCGATCTCGCCTCGCCACGCCAGGGGATCGTGCACGTGATCGGCCCCGAGCTGGGTCTGACGCAACCGGGGATGGTCGTCGTGTGCGGCGATTCGCACACCTCGACGCACGGCGCGTTTGGCGCGTTTGCGCTGGGGATCGGCACGAGCGAGGTCGAGCACGTCCTGGCGACGCAATGCCTCGTCCTCTCGAAGCCGCGCACCATGGAGGCCCGCTTCACCGGCCACCGTTCTCCCGGCGTCACGGCCAAGGACCTGATCCTCGCCCTCATTGGCCGCATCGGCACGGCGGGGGCCACCGGGTACGTGCTCGAATACACCGGGGACGCGATCCGCGCGCTCTCGATGGAAGAGCGCATGACCGTGTGCAACATGTCGATCGAGGCGGGCGCGCGCGCCGGGATGATCGCGCCCGACGACACGACGTTCGCGTACCTGGAGGGGCGGCCACGCGCGCCTGGGAATCAGGTGTGGGGACCGACGGTGGCCGCGTGGCGCGCGCTGCCGAGCGATGCGGGGGCGCAGTACGACCGCCGCGTGACCCTCGACGCGGCGGCGGTGGCGCCGCAGGTCACCTGGGGCACCAATCCCGGCATGGTCACCGACATCACGGGATACGTCCCCAACCCCGCCGATTTCCCGACCGCCGACGAGCGCCAGGCCGCCGAGCGGGCGCTCGAGTACATGGCGCTCGCGCCGGGGACGCCGCTCGCCGGCCTCCCCGTCGACCGTGTGTTCGTGGGCTCGTGCACCAACGCGCGCATCGAGGATCTGCGCGCCGCGGCGCACGTGGCGCGCGGGCGGAAAGTGGCGTCGGGCGTGCGGGCGATGGTCGTCCCCGGATCGCAGCAGGTCAAGGCTCAGGGCGAGCGCGAGGGGCTCGATCGCATCTTCCTCGAGGCGGGGTTCGAGTGGCGCAATGCCGGTTGCTCGCTGTGCCTCGGCATGAACGCGGACGTGCTGCGGCGTGGTGAGCGCTGCGCGTCGACCTCGAATCGCAACTTCGAAGGGCGTCAGGGAGCGGGAGGGCGGACGCACCTGATGAGCCCCGCGATGGCGGCCGCGGCCGCGGTGGCGGGCCGCCTTGTCGACGTGCGTGAATGGGAGCACGAAACCGTATGAGCCTCACACCCTTCGTGCGTCACACGGGCAAATGCGCGGCGCTGCCCCGGGCCAACGTAGATACCGACCAGATCATCCCCAAGCAATTCCTGAAGCGCGTGGAACGCACGGGGTTCGGCCCCGCCCTGTTCCACGACTGGCGCGCGAACCCCGAGTTCGAGCTGAACCAGCTCGAAGCGAAAGACGCGACGATCCTGATCACCGGGGCGAACTTCGGCTGTGGCTCCTCGCGCGAGCACGCCGTGTGGGCGCTGGCCGAGTACGGCTTCCGCGCGATCGTGGCGCCTTCGTTTGCCGACATCTTCACCGCCAATTGCTGTCAGAACGGCGTCGCGCCGGTGCGGTTGTCGCCCGACAGCATCGACGAGCTGACGCGCCGTTGCCGAGGGGGCGGCGGCGACTACCGACTCACGGTCGATCTCGAGGCGCAGCGCGTGACCGACGACGCCGGCTTCAGCGCGTCCTTCACGATGGAGCCCTACCGGCGCGAGATGCTGCTCCGCGGCCTCGACGAAATCGGCCGCACGCTGCTCGAGGAGCCGCGCATCACGGCATTCGAACGGAGCCGCGCATGACGCGCCTCAGGATTGCCGTGCTGCCGGGCGACGGCATCGGCCCCGAGGTGATCACCGAGGCAGAGCGAGTGCTCGAGGCGGTAAGCGAGCACTTCGACTTGCAGCTCGCCATGTCGCGTTACCCTATCGGCGCTGCTGCCGTGGCGAGCGCCGGAGACCCGCTCCCCGCGGTGACACGCGCCGCCGTGCAGAGTGCCGATGCCGTGCTACTCGGCGCGGTGGGCGATCCCTCGCTCGATCAGGCGCCACGTCACCTGCGGCCCGAAGCGGGCCTCCTCGCACTGCGGGCGCTGCTCGGGGTGTACGCGAATCTTCGTCCCGTCGCGGTGACGGCGGAGCTCGCCGATCGCTCCCCCTTGAAGCCCGAGCGCTTGCGCGGCGTCGACCTCCTGATCGTGCGCGAACTGACGGGGGGGTTGTACTACGGCGAGCCGCGATCGCGCGAGGAGAACCGTGCCGTCAATACGCTCGTCTACACGGCGGCGGAGATCGAGCGCGTCGCACGCGTGGCGTTCGACGCGGCTCGCAAGCGGCGCGGCCTCGTCACATCGGTGGACAAAGCCAACGTGCTGGAGGTGTCCCAGCTGTGGCGCGACGTGGTGACGCGCATCGGCCGTGAGTATGCCGACGTGCGACTGGAGCACCTCTACGTGGACTTCGCGGCCATGAAGTTGGTCGCCGAGCCCGCCGCCTTCGACGTGATTCTCACCGAGAACATGTTCGGCGACATTCTGAGCGATGAGGCGGCGGTGCTCGTCGGCTCCCTCGGTCTCCTCCCGTCGGCGTCCCTCGGTGCCGGGCCCGGGCTCTTCGAGCCGATCCATGGATCGGCGCCGGGGATCGCGGGGCAGGGGATCGCGAACCCCCTCGGCGCGATCGCCTCAGCGGCCATGTTGCTGCGGCACGGGCTCGGTCTCGAGGCGCCCGCGGCGGCGATCGACCGCGCGATTCAGGTGGTGCTGATGGAGGGGTACCGCACGCGGGACATCGCCAATCCGACCGATCGGCCGATCGGGACGCGGGAGATGGGGGAGCGGGTCGCGGAACGTCTTACGCGTCCGTCACCGCACCCTCGCTCGCGCTCGATACCAGCTTCGCATACTTGAACAGCACGCCCGCCGTGTACTTCGGGGCGGGGGGCTTCCAGCGGGCGCGGCGCCGCGCGATTTCGGCATCGGGCACGTCGAGTTGCAGCAGCCGGCGATCGGCGTCGATCGTGATGCGATCGCCTTCTTCGACGAGCGCGATCATCCCGCCCACGGCCGCCTCGGGCGCGACGTGACCCACGACCAAGCCGTAGGTCCCCCCTGAAAACCGCCCGTCGGTAATCAAGCCGACCGAATCGCCGAGGCCGGCCCCGATGATCGCGGAGGTGGGCGAGAGCATCTCGCGCATCCCGGGCCCGCCCTTGGGGCCCTCGTAGCGAATCACGACCACATCGCCGGATTTCACGCGCCCAGCGAGAATGGCGTCGAGGCAGTCTTCTTCGCAGTCGAACACCCGCGCCGGCCCGGTCATGTGTGACGCCTTCGCCCCGGTGACCTTCGCCACGCCCCCCTCGGTTGCGAGGTTGCCGCGCAGCACGACGAGGTGGCCCTGCGGGTAGAGGGGCCGGTCCCACGGGCGGATCACGTCCTGGTCCTTGCGGGGGACTTCAGGCACGTCGCGGAGCACGTCGCTGAGCGCCTGACCCGTGATCGAGAGCGCGTCGCCGTGCAGCGCGCCGTGGGCCAGCAGGATCTTCATCACCTGAGGGATCCCACCGGCGTGATGCAGGTCCACGGTGACGAAACGGCCAGACGGCTTCAGGTCGCACAGGACGGGGACGCGGGCGCGGATCGTCTCGAAGTCGTCGAGCGTCAAGGGCACACCGGCGGCACGCGCGATCGCCAGGAGGTGGAGCACGGCGTTGGTCGAGCCGCCGATCGCCATCGTCACGGCGATCGCGTTCTCGAACGCCTTGCGGGTGAGCAGCCGACTGGGCCGCAGGTCGCCGCGGATCGCCGCCACGAGCGCGTCCGCCGAGCGCGCGGCGCTCTCGGTCTTCTCCGCGTCTTCGGCGGCCATCGTCGACGAGTAGGGGAGGCTCACCCCCATCGCTTCGAACGCCGACGACATCGTATTCGCCGTGAACATCCCGCCGCACGATCCAGCGCCGGGGCACGCCCGTCGCTCGACTTCGAGCAGCTCGGCGGCATCGATCCGGCCGGCACTGAATTCGCCGACGGCCTCGAACACGCTGACGATCGTGAGGTCGCGGCCGGCATGGCGCCCGGGCTTGATCGTCCCCCCGTAGACGAACACGGCCGGGATGTCCATGCGCGCGATCGCGATCATCGCCCCGGGCATGTTCTTGTCGCACCCGCCGACGACGAGCAGGCCGTCCATGGACTGCGCGTTGCAGGCGGTCTCGATCGAATCGGCGATCACCTCGCGCGACACGAGCGAGTACTTCATGCCCTCGGTCCCCATCGAGATGCCGTCGCTCACGGTAATCGTGCCGAACGTCTGCGGCATCACGCCCGCGGCGCGCAGCGCGGCTTCGGCGCGACGCGCGAGCCCATCGAGCCCCATGTTGCAGGGCGTGATCGTGCTGAATGCGTTGGCGACGCCGACGATGGGCTTCTCGAAGTCCGAGTCCCCGAATCCCACGGCGCGCAACATCGCGCGGTTCGGGGCGCGCTGTACGCCGCCGGTGATCGTGCGGCTGCGGCGGTCCTTCGGAGGTTGGCGGGGAGCCATGGTCAGGAAGGTACCGCGCGCGCGGGATATGCGCCCAGGACGCGGAGCTCACGCGCCAGGCTCGCCAGGTCGGTGAGCGCCTCGGCCACGGCGCCGCGCGGATCGCCGAGCACATCGAGATAGAACGCGTATTCCCACGGCCGCCCCATGATGGGTCGCGACTCGATCTTCGCCAAGTCGAGGCCGCGGTTGGCGAACACCCCCATCGCTTGATACAGCGAACCGGGGACGTTGGGCAGCAGAAAGACGAGCGACGTCTTGGAGGCACCGCTCGTCGGACCCGGTTCGCGCGCCACGACGAGAAAGCGCGTGTAGTTCTCCGGGTGGTCCTCGATGCCTTCCAGCAGGATTTCACCACCGTAGAGCTGGGCCGCGAGCGCCGAGCCGATCGCGGCGTCGGCCTCGAGACAGCCGGCGAGCAGGTCGCGCACGCTGCCCGCGGTGTCGTACGCCGGCACCGGGGTGACGCCCTCGTGATCGACAAAGAGGCGTCGGCACTGCGCCAGCGCGACCGGATGCGACGCGACGCGTCGTACGGCCTCGAACACAGTTCCGGGACGGACCACGAGGCAGTGGCGGACGCGCACTTGCGTTTCCCCCACGACATGCAGGGCGTGTGCGCCCAGCGCGTCGTAGGCCTCGTAGACCGACCCGGCGAGCGAGTTCTCGATCGGCACCACACCGCGCGTGGCCTCGCCCGTTTCGACGGCCCGGAACAGCTCATCGAAAGTGGGACACGGGATGAGCTGCAGGTTTTGCCCCAGCGCTTCGCGCGCCGCGGCGTGGCTGAACGATCCGGCTTCTCCCTGAATGGCGACTGCGACATCGGTCATGATCCGACCCTCAAAAGAAGAGCGGCCCGCTTTCGGCGGGCCGCTCGTGACTCTGGATGGCGTACTTCTCCGGTCACGGCCCGCAGGTGGCAGGGGACGCCAGAAAGAAGAAGAACGCGAAAGCAGTGCGGCGTGGCATTGTGCCGGGATTGTAGGGCGCTAGCGCGAGCGCGTCAAGACGCCGCCGCTGCGAACGGGACCAGTCGTCTCGCGCGTTCATCCCACAGCGTGAGGCTGACGCAGCGGAGACTGTCGAGGAGAGTGAGCGTCGGCACTTGCCGCAGCTCAGGATGTTCGTCGAGCACCCGCTGGAGGCGGTAATTCGGGATCCGCGGCAGCAAGTGATGGACGTGGTGCAGGCCGATGTTACCGGTCGCCCATTGGAGCAGTTTGGGCAGGCGGTAATACGAGCTGCCCTGCAGCGCGGCGGCGTCGTAGGCCCAGCGCTCGTCGTGCTCCCAGTACGTCGGCTCGAACTGATGTTGCACGTAGAAGAGCCACACGCCGATCGACGTCGACAGCAGGGTGACGGGCAGCTGCACCAGGATGAACGCCTTGAACCCCACCAGCATCCCCATCAGCACGATCGCCGCGGCGAGACCCACATCGGTCCACAGGATGCTGCGGCGCTCGCGTGTCCACTCGGCGGGGACGATCGTCGGCACGCGATGGCGGATGAAGAAGTGCAGCACGGCGCCGATGCCGAAGAGCACGAGCGGGTGCCGATACACGCGGTACTTGAAGCGCTGCCAGGGCGAGCGCGCCAGGTATTCGTCCACGGTCAGCGTGTCGATGTCGCCGAAGCCGCGATGCTCGAGGTTGCCCGACGTGGCGTGATGCAGCGCGTGCGTCTTCTTCCAGTAGTGGTAGGGCGTCAGCGTGACCACGCCGAGGATCGAGCCGATGATGTCCGCGACGCGGTTCGACCGGAAGAACGAGCCGTGCCCGCAGTCGTGCTGAATAATGAAGAGCCGGATGAGAAAGAATGCAGCCGGGACCGCGAGCAGCAGCGTGAGCCAGTACCCGACGGCGAGGCTCAGGTACATTAGGGCCCAGGTCCCGGCAAAGAGCGCCGCGGCACTCGTCAGCTGCCAGACGCTTTGTTTCGGGTCGGCGCCCTTGTAGGGGGCGAGGCGGGCCGCCCACACTGCCGCGGCCGCCTGCTCCATCGCGTGCGAGCTCATTTGTGGCGGTACGTGATGCGCCCGCGGGTCAGGTCGTAGGGAGAAACCGCCAGGGTCACGCGGTCGCCCGCGAGCACACGGATCCGAAACCGCCGCATCTTGCCGGCGATCGTCGCGAGCACGTGGTGACCGTTCACGAGCAACACCCGGAACGTGGTATTGGGCAGGACCTCCGAGACGGTACCTTCCATCTCGATCGCCTCTTCTTTGGCCATGATGCTCCCGGCGTATGAAAAAAGCGGGACCGGCGCAATGCCAAGCCCCGCCTTGACGTTTGCTCCTCGACTCGCGAGAACGCTAATACGGCGCACGGTCGAAGTCAAACTCTGCCAAACCTGCAGCCTTGAGTCGCACATTCACGCGCGGCACGTCGCGCCGGCGGATCGCGTTCCAGCGCGTCAGCAGCTCCGCCAGTTTCGTCTCGACCCTCGTGGCGGCTTGTGCCGCCTGCGTCGTCGGCGCGGCATCGACCCCGTCGATGAGGTCGAGGAGTCCCGCCGCCTCGTTGTGCACTCGGCTGAGCGTCGGAGTCGCGCCGCTACCGCCGCTCTCGATCGCCGCGATCGCCCGGTCGAGGGCGGTCACCGTGTCGGCGAGGGGTCCAGTGATCACGCCGCTTTTCAGCGCGCGGATCTGATCGCGCAGCGCACGCACCGCGTGCAGTGCGTCGTAGGAACGCCCCATCGCCGCCGCCATCCGGCTCGCCGCCGAGAACTGCTGTTGCAGGGCGGCCGGGAAGACGCGCACGCGCGGGTCCATCCTGACGGTGAGCGGCTGTGTCACGGAGCGGCCATCGACGGTGAGTCGCACTTCATAGCGTCCCGGAAGCGCGGTGGGTCCTCGGGGCTCGCGCCACGTGTTGCGATAGATCGCCGAGATCGGATAGTTGTGCGACTCCGTGGCCGGCGGTGTGTAGTGCAGATCCCACACGAAGCGATGCATACCCGCGGTCGTCGCTACAGCCTGCGGCGCCCGCTTCCAGTAATCGGGGATGTTCAGCCCCGAATCGACCGGCACCGTGTCGGTGTTCGAGAAGCGGCGCACCAGCCGCCCGCGCGCGTCACGAATCTCGAGCGCCACGGCACTCGCGGCCGTCGCCAAGTGAAAGTCGATGACGGCTCCGTCGGGCGGGTTCTGTCCGGCGGGCTCGTCGGGCGGGAGGGGCGTGTCGGTGTTGGCGTTCCAGCGCACGCGATACGCGGCGGCGGGCTGGAACAGAAACGCCGGCGTCGCCCGCGACGCCGCGGCGATTTGCCGCAGCGGCGTGAGGTCGTCGAGAATCCAGATCGAGCGCCCGTGCGTGCCGACGATCAGGTCGTTGTCATGGACCTGGAGGTCCCGCATCGAGCTGGGGGGCAAGTTCTCGCGCAGCGACTGCCAATGGTCGCCGTCGTCAAAGGACACGTAGACACTGCGCTCGGTACCCGCGTACAGGAGCCCGCGCCGTACCGGATCTTCTCGCACCACGTTCACGTTTTCATTCACCGGAATTCCCTCGACGACTTCGGTCCACGTTGTTCCACCATCCTTGGTGCGGTAGATGTGGGGTGCCACGTCGTCGAGCCGGAACCGATTGATGGCGGCGTAGGCGGACAGCGTATCGAAATGCGAGGCCTCCAGGATCGAGACCTTGCTCCACGGCGTGAGCGCCGGCGGCGTGACATTGCGCCACGACCGCCCCCCCGTGTGCGTGACCCAGATGAGGCCGTCATCGGTGCCGACCCAGATCAGGTTGAGTCGCCGGAACGACGGGGCGATGGTGTAGATCACGCCGCGGTGCTTCCCCTGCTCGGGGTCGAGCGACGTGAACGCGCCGAGGCTCGCCGGAACGTCGTATGAGGCGCGCGTCAAATCCGGACTGATCGTCGTCCAGCTCTCGCCCCCGTTGATCGTCTTGAAGAGCACGCTGCCCGCGTAATACAGGATGTGCGGGTCGACGGGCGAGAAGATCGCGGGCGCCGTACGCACAAAGCGCACCGGATCTCCCGGGCCGCGCACTGGCACCGGCGAGACGTTCTTCACCTCACCCGTGTTGAAGTCGAAGCGCGTGAGCTTGCCGCCGTACACGAGATTCGGATGCAGCGGGTCGGGGGCGGCGTAGCCGTACTCCTCGAGCCCCACGGGCCGCCAATCGCGGAACGTGATCTGCCCGTCTGGCCCGCGACTCGGCACGCCTGCCGAGCCCGATTCCTGCTGGCCGCCGTAGACCCAATACGGGAAGCGGTTGTCGGTCGTGACGTGAAACATCTGCGCCGTGGGCTGGTTGTACCACGAGCTCCAGGTCTCACCGCCGTTCACCGTGATCACGGCGCCTTGATCGGCGGCGTTGAGGATGATCTGCGGATTGTTGGGGTTGATCCAGAGACGGTGATAGTCGTCTCCGCCGGGTGCGCCACGCCATCCAACGAACGTCTTCCCGCCGTCGGTCGACTTCCACGTGACGACGTTCGCCACGTACACGATGTCCGCGTTCTTCGGGTCGACCCTCACCTCGTTGAAGTCGCCGTCGCGGCCCCAGAGGCGACCATCGGTGTTGGCACGCCGCCAGCTCTCACCGCCGTCGTCGGACCGATAGAGCCCGCCCTTGCCCTGACCGGCTCCCAGAATCGCGTACATCCGCCCGGGCTCGGATTCACTCGTCGCCAAACCGATGCGACCGAGTCCCTCCTCGGCGGACGGCAGACCCGCGGTGATCTGTCGCCACGTCGTGCCCCCGTCGGTCGACTTGTAGAGCCCGTTGTTCTTGGTGAGGACCCAGCCGGCCTCCCACGGCGCCTGGCGCGCGGACCAGAGTACGGCGAACACGATCTGCGGATTGTTGGGCGCGAATGCGAGATCCATTCCCCCGGTGTTCTCGTCGCGGTAGAGCACCTTCTGCCACGTCTCGCCGCCGTCCGCGGAGCGGAAGATGCCGCGCTCCTCGTTGGCGCCGTACGGATGGCCGAGCACGGCGGCAAAGAGACGAGTGGGATCGCGCGGGTCGACGATGATTGCCGGGATCTGCTGGCCGTCGCGCAGGCCCAGGTGTCGCCAGGTGGCACCGCCGTCCGTGGATCTGTAGATGCCGTCGCCCACGGAGAGATCAGGTCGCTGCAGTCCCTCCCCCGAGCCGACGTAGATCGTCCGCGGATCGGATGGGGCGATGGCGATCGCGCCGATCGATCCCGTCGCTTGGGAATCGAAGATGGGCGTCCAAATGCGCCCGTAGTCGGTCGTTTTCCAGACGCCGCCGTTGTTCACGCCGATGAAGAACACATTGGGCTGGTCGGGGATCCCGACGGCGGCGACGGTCCGCCCCCCGCGGAACGGTCCGATGAGCCGCCAGCGCAGCTCGCCGAACAAGTTGGGATCGTACCCCTGGGATGCGGCGCGGGACGGCAGCAGGACCGCGAAGGCGGTCATCCACACGAGTCGTTTCATGAATTCCAAGCTATCCCGGCTTCCCGCTTGACGCATCCTTGACGGTGGTACCGTTTCATGGTGTGTCCCGCATAGGAGTCGCCATGGATCGCCGCGTCATCCCGCCCCTCCTCGCACTCGTTGTGAGCGCCTGTTTCATCTATCGAAACATCGTCGTCGAATCCGTCGAACGTCCCGTCGCGCCCGGCGATTCGGTGGTGGTGAGGACACCTGTGAAGATCCATCTGATCGACGGCTCCACGATCGTCTTCCGGCGCGGCATGCGCGTCCAGGGGAACGTCGCGTCGGGAGACGGGGTGCGATACGACTTGCTGCTGCGCGACAGTACGGCCGTGTCGCGGCTGACGCTCGACAGCGTGATCGGGATGGAATCGTTCCGGACCGAGGTCGACGGGGGAAAGACCTTCCTCGTCTCGACGCTCGCGACGGTGGGGACCCTGGCGGCGGCCGTCGGGATCGCGTGTGCCATCGATCCCAAATGCTTCGGCTCGTGTCCTACCTACTACTCGGACAGCTCGGGCACCCTCGTGCTCGAAGCGGAAGGGTTCTCGTACAGCGTCGCGCAGCTGTTCGAGGCTCGCGACGTAGACCGGCTGCGACTGCGCGCGCCGGTGGATGGCGTCGTGCGACTCGAAGTTCGCAATGAGGCGTTCGAGACGCACTACGTCAATCATCTCGAGCTGCTCGAGGTACGACACTCGACGGCGGAGACCGTGCTCCCCGACGAGCTGAATCGCCCCATCGCCGTGCGGGAGGGCGTCCCGTTGGCAACGGCGCGTGACCGGCTGGGCCGTGATGTGCGCGCCGTGCTGGCCGCGGGCGATGGCCAGGCGTACCGCTCCGATCCGCGTCTGGTCGAGCGCGCTCGGGTGAGGGACCTCGAGGACGCGATCGAATTCACCGTTCCCGTGCCGCCCAACACGTCAACGAGCGACAGCGTCGTCGTCGTGCTGCGACTGCGAAACAGTCTCCTCAACACGATTCTCTTCTACGACATCATGCTCGGCGACCCGGGGGCGCGATCGCTCGACTGGGTGGGCTACGACCTGCAACAGGTGGGTCCCGCCGTCGAGCTGGCGCAATGGTATCAGAAGAAGATGGGGATGCAGATCGCGGTGCGCGGCGGGACCGCCGGCTACCGCGAGATCGCGCACCTCAAGGACACGGGGCCAGTCGCCTGGAAGGATGTCGCGATCGTCGTACCCGTGCTCGAGCGCGACAGCGTGCGCGTCCGGCTCACCTTTCCCGCCGACAACTGGCGCATCGATCGTGTGACCGTGGCCGCGAACTTCCGTCGCCCGGTACCCGACGTCCATCCGCTGGCCGAGGTGATCGACGCCGCGGGAAAAACTGACACGACCGCGCGCGCGAGCATGGGCGCGGCCGATGGTCGCTACCTCGAGACCACGGCGGGCCAGCGGTTCACGGCGGCGTTCGACGTCGGGTCCGCGCCCGCCGCGGGCGAGCGGACGTTCCTGCTCGCGTCGCAGGGCTACTACACGGAGTGGGTCCGGCGCGGCTGGCTTACCGCCCCGCGCGCCAAGCGCACGTTCACTCCATCCGATACCGTGCTGGCCGAGGCCATTGCTCGCTGGCGCGTCACGCAAGACACGCTGGAAGCGCGGTTCATGGCCACGCGCGTTCCCGTACGGTGAGGGTCCCTATGCTTCGTTCATGGATGCTACCCATCGTGGTGATTGGGCTTGGCGCGTGCATGGTTGGACAAAGCGCGCGGTCCTTCGCTCCCGCAATCGGACCGCGGGGGATCGGCGCCGACATTCGATTCCGGGGAACGAGCCCGAGAGTACGGGGAGAACTTCTGGACGTGCAGGACACCGTGATCGTCCTGCTCAGCAGCGCCAACCGGATCGTCCACGTACCGATCCGCACCATCCTAGTCGGGCGGTTTGCGCGGCGCGGAACGCTGATCGAGGATGGCAAAATGAAGGAGCGGACACGCAATTGGCTGAAGCTCGTAAGCCGGTTCCCGGCCGGGCTGACACCTGAGGTCACGGCGAAACTCCTGGTCATGAACGGTCAGGCTGCCCCGGATTGGGCGCCATGACGCTGCTGTTGCTGCTGCTGGTCCAGAATCCTGATTTCGTTGCTGCGGCACGCACCGGCACTGCCGCCTATCGCGACGTCGCCGCCGCGCGCGCCGCGGGATACCGTCCGGTCGGTCCCGACTTCCCGGGGATGGGCCGGCATTGGGTGCACCCCGCGCTGATCCTGCGCGACACGCTGGACCCCGCGGCGCCGCCGATCCTGGAGTACGCCGAGATCGACGGCCGGCCGACCCTGGTCGGCGTCGCCTACGCGAAGCTCGTGCGCGACGCAGTGCCCCCCGCCGGACTCCCCGTACCGCCCGATGCCTGGCACTTCCATCAGGGGACCGTCGAGGAGGAAAGCTTCGTGCGGAGCCACGCGGGCCTGACGCACGTCATGCCCGGGCACGAGCGGGAACCGCGCATCGCTGTCCTGCACGCGTGGATTTGGCTCGACAATCCCGACGGCCTCCTCGCGACCGACAACTGGGCGCTGCCCTACGCCCGCCTCGGCTACCGGATGCTGCCGGGGTCGCCCACGAATGCGGCGCGCGCCTTGGCGCTCGCCGCGGGCGACGGCGGCCGGAACTACGTGGAGGCGTTGCTGCGGGCGGTCGGTCGTCCCAGCGCGGTGGAAGAGCAGCAGTTGGCGCACATCGTCGAACGACATCAAGCAGTGGCTCGCGCGCTTTTGCCGAGCGAACCGAACCGTGCGGCGCCGGTCGAGGCGCTGGCACGCTGTTGGGTGGACTTGTTCGAAGAGGTCCGGAGCGCCGTGCGCCCGGAGGTGTGGGACCGGCTACTCGCGCTCCATCCGCTCTAGCGCGAAGCGCAACCGCATCGTCGCGGTATCCAAGGAGCGACGCAACTCATCGTTCAGCGCGCCTGTTTCGGCGATCTGGTTGAGCAGGCCGAGGGCGATCTGCAGCTGACCCGCGGCCGACTGCAGCGCGAGCCGGCGCTCGCTCGCCATGCGGCGATCGCTCTTGCGCCGTTCTACCGCGACGGGGAGACTCTCGACCCGTTGATCCGCGATGCGGCGGTCCGAGTCCCGGCGCTCGAACTTGGGTGCCGTCATCAGCCCTCCACCACCCAGGTGCGCTCCTTGCGAAGGAGGACGTCCAGGTCGGCTGACCCCTTCGCCACCGCCTGCGCATACACCTCACGCTCGTACGACAGGGTCGGGTTGCAATAGAGCACACCCATCGCCGTTGGGAAGGGGGGCTCGAGGGCTGCTAGGTGCTGGGCCAGCGCGCGATTGGCCTCGTCGTGGACGAGGATGTCGGCGGCGGTCACGCCGTTCGCACCGACCGTCACCACTTCCAACTCGAGCTTGCCGGGGACGAGCCGCAGCCCCTTCTCCTTGTTCTTGCCGAACAGGAGCGGCTTGCCCTGCTCCACAAGGATCTGCGCGTCGGAGGCGACGGTCTTGCCGGTGATGTGATCGAAGACGGCGTCGTTGAAGACGACGCAGTTCTGCAGGATCTCGACGAACGACGCCCCCTGATGCGCGTGCGCCCGCTTCAACACCGGCACGAGGTGCGCCTGCATCGTGTCGACGGATCGCGCCACGAAGCGCGCGCCGGCGCCCAGCGCGAACACGCATGCCGACACGGGATACTCGAGCGATCCGAACGGCGTGGACGGCGAGCGCGTCCCGCGACGTGACGTGGGCGAATACTGGCCCTTGGTGAGCCCGTAGATCTCGTTGTTGAAGAGGATGATGTTCAGATCCACGTTGCGGCGCAGCACGTGCAGCATGTGGTTGCCGCCGATCGACAGGCCGTCGCCGTCTCCGGTCATCACCCACACATCGAGCTCGGGATTCGCGAGCTTGATTCCCGTGGCGATCGCGGGCGCCCGGCCGTGCACCGTGTGGAATCCGTACGTGGACATGTAGTACGGGAACCGCGCCGCGCACCCGATGCCGCTCACGAACACGGTGCGCGCCCGATCGAGCTGCAGCTCCGCGCACGCCTTCTGCACGGCCTTGAGGATGGCGTAGTCGCCGCAGCCGGGACACCACCGGACTTCCTGGTCCGAAGCGTAGTCCTTCGGCGCGAGCTGCGCGTCGGTGATCGTGGTAACGGTCATAGCTTCACACCCCGAATCGCATCCAACACTTCACGCACCTTGAACGGCTTGCCCGTCACCTTGCTCAGGCCTTCCGCCGGAATGAGATACTCCGCGCGTAGCAGGCGCACCAGCTGGCCGTGGTTCATCTCGGGGACGACGACGCGGTCGTAGCGCTTGAGCAGGTCGCCCAGGTTGCGGGGGAAGGGACTCATGTAGCGCACATGAATGTGCGCCACGTCGTGGCCTTCCTCGCGCGCGATGCGCACCGCCTGATGGATCGGCCCGAACGTCGAGCCCCAGCCCACGACGGCGAGCGCGCCATGATCTTCGCCGAGGCTCACGGCCTGGAGCGGGATGTCACGCGCGATGCCGGCGATCTTGTTCGCGCGCGCCTCTGTCATGCGTGCGTGGTTGTCAGGGTCGTAGGAGATGTGGCCCGAGTCGTAATCGCGCTCGAGGCCGCCGATGCGATGTTCGAGCTGGGGCGTTCCGGGGCGCACCCAGGGACGCGCGAGCGTCTTCTCGTCGCGCAGGAACGGGTGGAACCCTTCCGGGTCGGTACGATACGCGATCGGGAAACGCGGCAGGTCGGCTTCCACGGGAATGCGCCAGGGCTCGGCGGCGTGCGCGAGGTAGCCGTCGGAGAGCACGATCACCGGCGTCATGTACTTCGTGGCGATGCGCACGGCTTCGATCGCCACGTCGAAGCAGTCGGTCGCCGTCGCGCTGGCGAGAACCGCGAGCGGCGCGTCGGCGTTGCGGCCGTGGACTGCCTGGAACAGATCCGACTGCTCCGTCTTGGTCGGCATGCCCGTCGACGGACCGGCGCGCTGCGAGTCGATGACGATGAGCGGCAGCTCGGTCGCGATCGCGAGGCCGAGCATTTCGGTCTTCAGGGCGATGCCCGGACCGGAGCTCGACGTGACGCCGAGGGCGCCCGCGTAGGAGGCGCCGAGCGCGGCGCCGCTGGCGGCGATCTCGTCTTCGGCCTGGAACGTGACCACGCCGTACTGTCGCAGCGTCGCAAGCGTATGCAGCAGCGCCGACGCCGGCGTGATCGGATATCCGGCAAAGACCAACTTCTCGATGCCCGCGGCCCGCATCCCCGCGACGAGCCCCCAGGCGAGTGCCTCGGTCCCGCTGACGGTCCGGTAGAGCCCGGGCCGGACGTCGGCTTTGGGGACGACGTACCCGACGAGGTGCTCTGGCATCTCGGCCGTTTCGCCGAAGGCGTGGCCCGCGTTGAGGGCCGCGATGTTCGCGTCCGCGATCTGCGGCTTCTTCGCGAACTTCTGCTTCAGCCACTCGACCGTCGCGGTCCGCTCGCGTCCGTACATCCACAGGAGCAGGCCGAGCGCCCACATGTTGCGGCACAAATGCGCTTCGCGCGACGACAGGCCGTGCGGCTTCACGGCGTCGGCCGTGAGCTTCGTGATGTCGAACTTGAGCAGCTGATACGGCGCGAGCGAGTCATCGTCGAGCGGGTTCTTGGTGTAGCCCGCTTTGCCGAGGTTGCGCTCGTTGAAGGCGGCGCTGTCCACGATGACGGTGCCGCCGATGCGCAGGTCCTTCAACTCGACGGTGAGTGCCGCCGGGTTCATCGCGACGAGGACGTCGACGTCATCGCCCGGGGTCATGACGTCGACGGCCCCGAACTGAATCTGGAACGCCGACACGCCGAAGGTCGTCCCCGCGGGGGCGCGGATCTCAGCAGGGAAATCGGGGAACGTCGAGAGGTCGTTTCCGGCGAGCGCGGTCTCGAGTGTGAACTGAGTTCCTGTGACCTGCATCCCATCGCCGGAATCACCGGCGAACCGGATCACGACGGAGTCGCGGATCTCTCGAGCAGAGGACGAGGGCAGTGCGGTGGAGGCCATCAACTTAGAAGGCTAGCGTCCGAGCGGGTGTTGCGCGAGGCATGCAGTTTCGTGTCCGTTTCGGAACTGTTTCGCCCTAGCGCGGAGGGGCGGTCCCCCATAGGCTCAGGGCGCGAATCTTGCCCTTGAAACCGAGACTCTTTAACAAAGTGAGCAGGCGATGCATGCGGTGATTCGGCGGTATAAAGTGAGGCTCGGGACGGTGGCCGGCGCGGCGCATCACGCCGAGATGAGTTTGGTGCCGCAGATGAACCGGCTCCCCGGCTTCGTGGCGTATTACCTGCTCGACGCCGGTGACAGCGTCCTGGCCTCGATCAGCGTTTGCGAGACGCCTGAAGGCGCCGATGCCGCGGCGGCGCTTGCGGCGAGCTGGTTCAGGAGCGATTGGCCCTCCTTCAAGTTGATTCCCCCAGAGATTACGGACGGTGAAGTGCTCGTGCACGCCGAGGTCGGTCGCGCCGGTGGGCGCCGCCGCACGGAGCGCCGCGGCAGCACCGATCGCCGGACCGATGCCGATCGCCGCGAGGGTTCGGATCGGCGTCAGGGCGATGAATCGCCGGCGGTCGAACGGCGCAGCACCACCCGGCGGTCGGTCGCAGCGCGCCGGACTGGTGCCGAACGTCGCGACGCCTGGCAGAGCGCTCCGCGCCCTCCCGCGTCGACACGGCGCTCGGGCCCGCTACCCCAGCGCCGCTCGACGCAGCCCATCGCCTAGTTCGCTAGTCCACATAAGCGGGCTCCGGGGGTATTCTTTTGGGTACCCCTCACGGAGCCCGCTTTGCGCGCGTACCTCGGCGCACGCCGTCTCGCCGTTACCATCGCAGGCCTAGTCGCCGGCGCCTGCGCCCATCCTGCACACACGCCGCTCACCCCAGCCGGTGGCGCAGCGGCGTGTCTGCTCGCGCCGGCGCCCGGCCAAACCACCGCAGCCGCGCGCGGGCCCGTCGTCACGGTGGCGCTCACCGATTCGGTCGACCCCACGCACGCGCCCGTTGCGCGCAATGACGCCGAGCGGCTCGTCTTCCGGCAATTGTACGAGACGCTGGTGCGGTTCGATTGTGAAGGGCGCGCCGTTCCGGCGCTCGCCGAGTCGTGGACCTCGAGCGACGGCGGCCGGCGCTGGAGTTTCACGCTGCGCGCCGACGCGCAGTTCTGGGACGGCGCGCCTGTCACCGCGCGCGACGTGGTCGTCGGACGAGGAGGCGTCGGCTACACGTTGAATCCGATCGACGCGCGCACGGTGGGCGTCTGGCTCGCCAAGGGATCGGACGATGTCCCCGCGTTCCTCGCCGACCCGGCGCTCGCGGTGACGAAGCCCGCACCCGGTGGCGACTGGCCCATCGGCACCGGGCGCTACTGGGTCACGGGCGGCACTGCGACACCGGAAGAGATTCGCGCGTACTCGCCGGGAGGGGATACGCTGGTCTTCCGCCAGACCTCGGGGAAAGACGCTCGCGATCAACTCGATGCCGGCGTGGATCTTCTCATTACGCGTGACCGATCGATCGTCGACTACGCCGCGACGCAAAGCGCGTTCACGGTCGTCGATTTGCCGTGGGACCGCGTCTACGTGCTCGCTTCGGCCGAGCCGCCAACCACGCGGCTCGATGGTTTGGAGCAAGCGGTCCGCGGTGAGGCGCGACGCCCGCAGGGCGGAGGCTTCTGGTGGGAGGAGTTACGCGCCTGCGGGCCGTCGCCCGCGGGAACACCGACCGCGTCGACCGGTGCTCGCCGCATTGCCTACGTGCGCGGCGATCCCGCGGCGCGCGACCTGGCGGGCCGCATCGCGGCCCTCGGTGGCGGCACCGCCGCGGGCCTCGGCCAGGCGGAGTTCTCGCGCGCGTTCACCGGAGGCGCCGGTGCCGGGTACGTGCTCGCGTTGCCGCGCACCGTCCCCGAAGCGTGCCGCGCCGCGCGCGATCTGCTGCCGCCGTGGCCCGCGGCGGTCGCGCCGCTCGTCGAAACCCGCGCGCGCGCCGTCGTGCGCCGCGGCAAGTCACGCTGGGCCGTGGACGGGGACGGAACCCTGCACTTCGTCCCTCAATGACCTTCCGCACGCGCCTCCTCGCCGGCTTCGGCGTGGTGGTGCTCGTTCCACTCGCGGTGTTTGGACTCGGCATCCGCCGCGAAATGTCGGGGCGGGTTTCCGCTGAGTACGAGCGCAGCGTGGGCGCGCTCGCCGCGGTGATCCGCGCTGACATCGCGCGGCAGAGTGACGGGATCGCGGCGCGTCTCGCCGCGTTGAAGAGCGCGCTCGCCAACGACAACCGTTTCCGCGCGGCCGCCGTGCAGGGCGGGGATCGCGCCTACGTTCTCGACTACGCGGGCGACGCCATGCGGCTGACGGGCCTCGACATGTTGCAAGTCCTGGATGATGAAGGCCACGTCGTTTCGTCGGGGCACTTCCGCAACGAGTACGACCGGGCCGCGCCCATCCCGCCACCCGGTGGGCCGGCGTTGGTGCGCGCGAGTACTGCGGAGGGCGACTTCCTCGCGTTCGTCCGCAGCGACTCACTGCGGCTCCCCGCGCGACGGTTCACGCTCGTGGGCGGCATGCGCGTCGACTCGTCGTTTCTCGCGCGGCTGGCGCGCGATCGGGAGCTGACGGTGTCGGTAGTGCTTCCCGGCGACACCGCACTGCCCCAATTGACCGGCGAAGTCGTAGCGAACGTGACCGTGCCATACGTGGCCTCAGCGGGTGCCCAGCCACTCCCGGCGGGGATCATCGTCACGCAGTCGGAGAGTCTGTTAGCGGCGCTGCGCCGCAACGTGAACACCTGGTTCGCCGTCGCGGTACTCGTGTCGGCTCTGCTCGCCGTGCTCATCGCCGGGTGGCTGTCTACGCGGTTCAGCCGCCCGATGACCGAGATGGAGCGGCGCGTCGTGATGGGCGACTTGGCTCGGCAGGTAAACCACGACATCAAGAACGGACTCGGGCCTCTGCGCAACGTGTTCCGCCATTTCACGCAGGTCGCCGAGAAAGAGCCCGCGAACCTGCCCAAGGTCTTCACCGAGCGTCAGGGCACCGTGGAGTCGAGCATCGGGTACCTGGAGACGCTCGCGGCGAACTACGCGCGGCTCTATCCTCAGGTGAATGAACAGCCTACGGACATCAATGCGGTGGTGCGCGAAGCCCTGCGCCATGCCCCGGGGCCCGAAAACGTCGAGCTCGAGACGGGGCTCTTGGATCACCTTCCCCCGGTCCGCGTCGACGCCCTGGCGTTGCGACGCGTGATCCAGAACTTGCTGGGCAACGCGGTCGATAGTCTCGATGGCAAGCCGGGGACGGTTACGATCGCGACCGAGCGCGGGCCCGACGGAACCATTCGACTCCTGGTCAGCGACACCGGCCGCGGCATGAGCAAAGCCGAAGTCGACCGCGCGTTCGACGACTTCTACACGACCAAGAAGGGCGGCACGGGGCTTGGCCTCTCGATCGTGCGGCGCCTGGTGCTCGATGCGCACGGCACGCTGCGGGTCGAGTCCCATCCGGGGAAGGGCTCAAAGTTCATCGTGGAGCTCCCAAGCGCATGACCCTCGTCCTCATCGTTGACGACGTTCCCGCGATGGCGGAGCAGTACGCCTACGATCTGAAGCGGCTGCGCGGCTACGAAACGATCGTCGCCGGGAGCGGGCGGGCGGCGCTCGATACGCTCGCCGCCGAGCCCGTGGACTGCGTGATCCTCGACCTCGAGATGCCGGGGATGGACGGGTTCGAGGTGCTGCGCTCCGTCGAGCGGCTCGGCCTGCGGGTCCCGGTCATCGTGTACACGGGGACCGGGAACTACGATCGCTGCGCCCAGGCGATCCGCCTTGGCGCCGTGAGCTTCATCGACAAGGCGGAGCCGATGGAGCGGGTGGGGCAGGAGGTCGAGAACGCCATCGAACGCCGGCGCCTCGTCGATCAGGTGGCGTCGCTCCGTCGCGGGTTTGGCGTGGACTCGCCCCTTGTGGGCGCGAGTCCCGCGCTCGCCAAGCTGCAGCAGACCATCGCCCGCATCGCACCGATCCCAAGTCCCGTGCTCATCCTCGGCGAGAGCGGGACAGGCAAGGAGCTCGTCGCGCGCGAGCTGCACCGCCTTGGCGCGGCGCCCAAGGGGCCATTCATCGCGGTGAATAGTGCGGCCCTGCCGCACGACCTGGTGGAAAGTGAGCTGTTCGGGCACGAACGCGGCGCGTTTACGGGCGCCGCGGCCACTCGCAAGGGCGCCTTCGAGGCGGCGAGCGGCGGGACACTCTTTCTCGATGAGATCGGCGACCTGCCCCTCGCTGCCCAGGCGAAGCTGCTGCGCGTGCTCGAGGAGCGACACGTCACGCGCGTCGGCGGGACCAAGACGATCGCGGTCGACACGCGCGTGGTCGCGGCGACGCATCGCGACCTGGAGAAGGAAGTGGCCGAGGGCCGGTTCCGCGAGGATCTCTTCTTCCGGCTCAACGTGCACCCGCTGCGCGTACCGCCGCTGCGGGAGCGCCTCTCCGACGTCCCGGCCCTCGTCGAGCACCTGCTCGCGGCGATCTGCAGCCGGTTCGGCATGAGGCCCAAGAAGGCCAGCGCCGAGGTTCTCGAGGTTTTAATGGCCTACGACTGGCACCGTAACAACGTGCGCGAGCTGCGCAACGTGATCGAGCGGATGGTCATCGCGACGGACAGGGAGGAGCTGAGCCGGGACGACGTGCCAGCCGAGATCCGGAACCACAAGGCGGGGAAGCCACGTCCCACGTCCGACTCCCCACGCACGTTCGAGGAGCAGAAGGTGGAGGCCGAGCGCCAGATCATCGTCGCGGCTCTCGAGCGCAACGACTGGCATATCACCAACACCGCCAAGGAGCTCGGGCTCTCCGATCACGCGAGCCTGCTGAAGGTGATGCGCCGCCTCGGTGTCCAGCGCGACACGTAGGCCTCTCACGGTCGGTGTTCCACCGGCCACGTCTGCCTGACACAATCGTGAATTGACAACGACTTAGCCGCTGGTCCGCGGCCTGCTTTCCTCCAGAGCGAACCCGCTCCAAGGAGGAGCCCATGCGGTACCAGTTCTCGATCGATCGGCCCCAGGTGAAAGGCCGCGGTCTTGCTCTCGCTGTCGTCGCACTCATGAGTCTCGGTGTCGTGGGATACGTGTTCGCCGCGTGTGGCGACCGCAGTCCCGACCAGGCCAATGCCGGAGAGCCTGTCGTCACCACGCCGACCCCGATTCCCGCGCCCCCTCCGTCCCCGTCGGAGCCTGCGGAGCCGACGCCCACGACGGCGGCCGAGTTCTACACGGTCGGCCGTACGGCCTTCAAGGCCGGCGACTTCGCGCGTGCCGAAAGCGCTTTCGTTCAGGCGATCGCGCTCGATTCGACGCACGTGCGTAGCCGTCTCTATCTCAGCCGCATCCTGATCGAGTCGGGGCGTGCCGGAGATGCGTTGCAGCACATCGAAACCGCGGTCGATCTCGACACCACGTCGAGCGAGTCGCTGCGGCTCCTCGGCCGGGCCTATCAGGTCCTGAACCGGACCGACGAGGCGATCGAAGCGTACAAGAAGTCCATCATCCGGAATCCGGAGGACGTATGGTCGCTGAACAACCTCGGATCGCTGTACATCAAGGTGGGGCGGTCGGAGGATGCGATCGGTCCGCTCGCGCGGGCGATCGAGCTGGAGAAGCACGTGGCGATCTTCTACAACAATCTTGGGACCGCGCTCGAGAAGACAGGCCACTTCACGGCGGCCGCCGAAGCCTATCGGTCGGCGCTCGGCGTGGAGGGGACGTTCGGTCCGGCCACGACGAACCTGACGCGTGTCGAGCAGTTGAAGGAAGATCCGGCGGCGCAGCCGGTGGATCTGGTCGCCCTGTCGAAGGCGTTCGTCGAGCAGATCGCGACCTGGCAGCAGTAACCTCGCTGTGAGTAGTGACTTGGAGACCCGGTCCGCCCCCCTTCAACGGCCGGGTCTCCCGGTTTATTATCCGCGTCCGATGAAAGCCACCGATATCCGCAAAGGGCACGTCTTGCTCATCGACGGCCAGCCCTGCCGAGTGATGGACTTCACGCACCGGACTCCTGGAAACCTGCGCGCCTTCGTGCAGGTCCGGTTCCGGAGTCTCGTCACGGGCAACACGTTCGATCAGCGCCTCGCCGCCACCGAGTTCCTCAACGAAGCGCGGCTCGATACGAAAGAGATGCAGGTCCTCTACCAGGACCAGGGCGGGGTGCACGTGATGGATCAGTCGACCTACGAGCAGTACACGCTCGACGAGCGGGCGGTGGGCGAAGACAAGGAGTGGCTGCAGCCGGAGATGGTCGTGCAGGTCGAGTGGCTCGACGGCCGGCCCATCGCCATCGAGCTGCCGTCCGTGATCGAGCTGCAGGTGGTCGAGACGTCGCCCGTCATGAAGACGGCGACCAAGAACGCGAGCACCAAGCCCGCGAAGCTCTCGAACGGAGTGACCGTGCAGGTGCCCGACTTCATCAGTCCGGGCGAGAAGGTCAGGGTCGACCCGCGCTCCGGCCAGTACCTCGAGCGGGCGAAGTAAGGCGCGCGATCCCGAAGGGGCGCAGGTCCCACGCCGTCTTTCCCGTCACCAGTAGATCCGCGAGCAGCTCCCCCACCGCGCTCGCGAACTTGAATCCGAACCCCGAGCAGGGACTCGCGAGCAGCACCTGAGGGTGCTGGGGGTGGCGGTCGATGAGGAAATCCCCGCCTTCGACGTTTGTGTAGAGGCAGACCGCCGCGCGGCGGTGCGTGCCATTCGCCCCCGGCAGAAACCGCTTCAGCATCGCGCGCATCGACGCCACTTCGTCTGCGCCGACGTCGCGCCGCACGGTGTCCGGCGTCGTGGGCTCGCCGCCGTGATGGATCGTCGTCTTGATCTCACCATCTTCGATCGGGAACGACGCGAACGCGGCGTTGGGCCCGAACTCCCAGAGCGCGAGAGGACAACGCGCGACGTCGAACTGCGCGATATCTCCCGTGGGCGCGAACCAGTGCATGACGATACGCTCCGCGGTCACGCGGACGCCGACGCTCTGCAAGGTATCGAGCATCCAGGGGCCGGCCGCGAGCAGGAGTTTCCCGCCGCTGTAAGTGCCGCGCGGCGTCGTCACCGTCACGCCGCCGCCTTTGACCGACCAGCGCGTGACCGGCTCGTCAAACTTCACGTCGATTCCGCGCGCCTTCGCGTAATCGAGGCAGGCCTGGACGCAGGTCTCGGGTGGCAGGATCCCGGCTCCCGGCTCGTAAAACCCGACCGCACTTTCGTCTGGCCGAAAGGCCGGAAAGCGCCGCCGGATCTCAGCGGGCGACAGGATCTCGTAGGGCACTTTGTGGATGTCGGCGCTTTCCTTGGACTTCGCGACCAAGGTCCCATTACGAGCGCCGATGAACACCCCACCCGTCACGCTCAGCAGTCGCTTGCCCGTGGCCGTCTCGATGCGCCGCCAGCACTCGTAGGCGCGGCGCACGAGGGGCACGTAGCGCGGGTGCTCGAACGACGTCTCGCGGATGATCCGGGTGCCGCCATGCGTCGATCCGAACGTATGCGGGGGGTGAAGGCGATCGAGGGCGAGGACCTTGAGGCCCTTGCGGCCGGCGAGGTGGAACGCCGTGGCGCTCCCCATCGCGCCGAGCCCGGCGACAATCACGTCGTAGTTCACAGCTCGGCGTGCCGGAAGCAGGTGACGAGGTGGTCGTTCACCATGCCGACCGCCTGCATGAATGCGTAGCAGATCGTTGGGCCCACGAAACGGAATCCCCGGTCGACCAGTGCCTCGCTCATCGCGTTCGATTCTTTCGTCTCCACCGGGACGCTGCGCGTAGTCTTGCGCGCGTGGCGCAGGGGCGCGCCGCCCACAAAGGCCCACAAGAACTCGTCGAATGAAGTTCCTTCTTCGGCCAGCTTCAAGTAGGCTTGGGCGCTTTTCACCGAGCTCTCGACTTTCTGGCGGTTGCGGATGATTCCGGGATTCTTGAGGAGCCTGGCGATGTCCCGTTTGCCATAGCGTGCCATCCGCTCCGGGTTGAACCCGTCGAAGGCGGAGAGGAAGTTGTCGCGCTTGTTGAGGATCGTCGACCACGACAGGCCGGCCTGAAAGCCGTCGAGGATGAGCTTGCCGAAGAGTTGGCGGTCGTCGTGGACCGGAACGCCCCACTCGCGATCGTGATAGGCGATCATCAGGTCGCTCGACTCCGCCCACTTACACCGCGCCATCGCGCCATCCTCATAGAAAGAGAGAGCCCCACACCACGCAGGGTGATGTGGGGCTCGATTACCGGATCCGAGGGGGGTTACTCGGTGCGTCCCCCGGTATTAGGGCCCCCACTCGTGTGCCCTTCCTGGACAATGATCAGGAACTTCGAGTTGCGCCAGAACTGCTCCGGTGCCGAGATGTCGAGGCTTCCGGTCCCCGTGACCTTGCCATTGTCGGTCCGGGGGGTCGCCAGGTACTCGAGATCCTGCCGCGACGCGATGCGGTACTCGCTCGACGCGTCGGGGAGCTGAATCTGCGTGACCTCACGCTTGTTGATCGGGGTGAAGAGGCTGGGATCGAGCTCGCGTGCCGGTGAAATCGTGCTGCCGGTGCGCCACAACACGAACAGGACGCGGCTGCCGCCCTCTTCGACGATCACGCCCTTCTGCTTCAGCTCGTCCTTCGTGCCGATGATGTAGTAGACGGTGTTCTCGCGCGTGGTCACGTTGGCGACGGTGTCGCGCAGCGCCACGTTCTCGGTTTCGAGCGACGTCACCTGCTCCGTGAGCGAGGCGATCGTCGCCTTCTGGCTCTCGATGATGGCGCCGAGGTTCGTTGCCGTGGAGTCGAGGGTCGCGCGCAGGCTGTCCGAGAGGTTGGTGAGGCCCTTGATGCGGTTCTGGGCGTCGGTCAACTTGGTCTCGGTCTCGCTCACGCGCGCCACGACGTAGCGCAGTTTCTGCATCATCGAGTCACGCTGCGCGAGCAGCGGCGTTTCGGACGACGTGCGGATCGCGCGGCCACGCACGTGCACCTTCGAGAGCGCGGCGCTCACGTCGCTCAGCAGCCGGGCACTCACGGCCACTTCCTGCAGCAAGCTGTCCCGCTGCGCATTCGCCTGCTCGAGATCGGCGAGTTTGCGCTCGGTCTCGGCGGACGTGCCGCACGCGGTCGCGGCGACGAGAATCGCCGCGAGGATGGGCTTGACGGTCATTGTTGTTTGCTCCCCAAGGGGTGAGAAAGGCTCTGGCTTGATACTGCCATTCGCACGCTGGGTTCCGGGTGACGTAAGTCACGCTCGGTCGGGTGACCCGCGCGTCGGGTCGTGTTGCTCACATGCCACAGTTCGCGCACCTTAGCCCCATGCGACTTTTTGTCGGGACGTCCGGATACAACTTCCCCGAGTGGAAAGGGAGCTTCTACCCGCCCAAGCTCCCTACCTCCAAGTGGTTGGAGTACTACGCCAGCAAACTTGGGACCGTCGAGATCAACTACACCTTTTACCGGATGCCGACGCCGAAGATCGTCGCGGGGTGGGATGCCGTGTCGCCGGCGGAGTTCAGCTTCGTCCTCAAGGCCCCCCAACGCATCACCCACATCGCTCGGCTCAAGAACGTGGATGAGAACCTCCGCTTCTTCCTCGAGACGGCGCGCACCCTCGGCCCCAAACTCGGCCCCATCCTGTTTCAGCTGCCGCCGAACTTCAAAAAGGACATCGAGCGGCTGGGAGACGTGCTCACCCAGTTTCCGCCCGACCTGAAGTGCGCCTGGGAGTTCCGGCACCCGTCGTGGTTCGACGCGGAAACGTATGACGTTCTTCGAACGGGGAACGCGGCGCTGTGCATCGCCGACACCGAGGAAGGGACGACGCCCCTCGAGGCGACTGCGGACTTCGGATACATGCGGCTGCGTGTCGAAGGCTACGACGCGAAGGCGCTCAAAGCGTGGGTCGAGAGGCTACGGGCAGTCGGGAAAGGGTGGAGCGACGCCTACGTGTTCTTCAAACACGAAGGGAAGGGGGAGGGGCCGAAGCTCGCCGCGAAGTTCAGGACGCTTTTCGCTTAGCCTTCGCGGGCTTGCTCTCGGCTGCGCCCTTCCCACCCTTGATGCTCGCCTTGAGCGCTTCCATCAGATCGAGGATCTGCGTCTTCGGCGCCTCGGTCGGCTCCTCGGTGATTTCCTTGCCCTCGACCTTCTGCTGGATCTGATCGAGGATCCGCTTCCGCACGTTGTCCTTGTACGCCTGCGGCTTGAATTCCTCGGACGTCCCCTGATCGATGAACTTGATCGCCATGTCGAGCTCGGACTTCTTCACTTCGGTCTTGGGGATCGGCACATCGGCGATCGAGCGCAGCTCCTCGGGATAGCGTAACTGCTCCATCGCGATGCCGTTCTCCATCGGGCGGACGAGGATCAGGTACTGCTTGCCACGCGCCGCCCACTGACCGATCGCGATGCGGCCCGTCTTCTTGAGCGCATCGGCGAGCAGCTTGTAGGCGCGCTCACCCCCCTTGTCGGGTCCCAGGAAATACGTCTTGTCCACGTAGATCCGGTCCACCTGGTCTGCGGGCAGGAACTCGGTGATCTCGATCGCGCCCGTGCCGCGCGGCTCCTCGAGCTTCTTGAGTTCCTCGGTGGTGAAGAGGACATACTGGCCCTTGGTGAACTCGTAGCCTTTGATCATGTCCTCCTTTTCGACCTTCTCGCCGTCCTTCGAACAGACG